>JBAXQK010000005.1:0-60544 GCA_037131775.1 Candidatus Uhrbacteria bacterium | reverse complement strand
CTCCGGGGGATTGTGGGTGTGTGAGTGTGGTTAGTACTTCGGGAACTGGCGGTCGCCGGCGTCGCCGAGGCCCGGGAGGATGTAGCCGCGGTGGCCGAGGCGGTCGTCGATGGCGGCGAGGTGGATCGGGACGTCGGGGTGGTCGGCGTGGAGGCGGGCAACTCCCTCGGGGGCGGCGAGGAGGCCGACGAAGGCGATGTTCTTTGCGCCGCTTGCCTTGACCAGGTCGAGGACCGCGCTCGCGGAGCCGCCGGTGGCGAGCATCGTGTCGAGGACGTAGACGATGCCGAGGTCTGCGGGGAAGGGCATGGTCTTCGGGACCGCGTTCAGGTAGAGGCGCGGGAGGAGCGTCTCCTCGTTGCGGCCCATGCCGACGTGCCAGATGAGCGCGTCGGGGAGGAGCTCGAGGAAGGGATCGACGAGTCCGAGGCCGGCGCGGAGGACCGGGGCGATCGCGACGTTGGACTCGACCGCGTAGCCGTTCGTCGACTCCTTTGTCCCGGTGACGATTGGGAAGGAGCGCAGCGGAAGTCTCGCGGTGGCGTCGGCGGCGACGAACCGGCCGAGTCGCTTCACCGCGTCGCGAAACCGGGCGGGAGTCGTCTGCTCGTCGCGCAGCTCAGAGAGGAGGACGCGGGCGATGGGGTGCTGGGTGAGAAAGACGTTGTCTGGGAGAGTCATCATTGCTCCGTTGCTGGTTGGTTCCAGGCCCTTCGACCGTCGTCGAGCCTAACGAGCAGTAAACATCAACATGAACCGACTGTCTTGAATAAATCCATCGTCTGTATTCACAACTAGGAAAAAACCGTCGAATTTTCCATTTTACTAAATAATGCTATACTCTTGCAGTTGTAACTAAATGTTACGCTTTATGCAGATAAATGAGCTTCTCCGCCGTGTCGGGCTTGGAAAAAACGAGGCGGACATGTATCTCGCGCTGTTGGAAACGGGTCCGGCGACCATCTCGGACATCTCCAAGCGGACCGGACTGCACCGGCCGATTGTTTATAAGCACCTCCCCGTCCTCCAGGACCAAGGTCTCGTGACCGTCTCGCGAAAAGGCGAGCGCAACCTGTTCGTCGCGGAACCTCCGGACCGACTCGAACGTTTGCTCGACGACGTGCGCGGTCAGTTGCAGATCGTGCTTCCGGGTCTGACGGAGTCGTTCCACGCGCGCGGAAAGCGGCCGACGGTGAAGACGCTTGAGGGCAAGAAGGGGATCAAGTTCGTGTTCGAGGATCTCGTGCGCACGCTCAAGCGCGGCGACACGTTCTACCGATACTCGTCCGCGAACAAGAATCGCGACGAGTATCTCCCGTCGACCTACCGCGCCGCCCGCGACGCGAAGCAGCTCGAGCGGTTCGTCATCACGAGCCAGGCCCGCGCGTCGGAAAAAGGCCAGCGCATGGACCGCGCCATCAAGCTATTCCCGAAGGAGTATGGCCTGTTCGACTTCGACGTGACCCAGGTGGTGTACGGCACCAAGGTCGCGTTCATCGACTACGGGACCGAGACCGCGACAATCATCGAGAACCCTGTATTCGCGGAGTACCAGACCGCGCTTTTCCGGGCGCTGTATGATAGACTCTAGGATGTGAGTTCCGTCGAAATGGTGTGGTACGCTACCAGGGAAGAGTTTATTTTCTGCGTATGAGTGCTGAAAACGGATCGATGATTCCGGGGCAAAAAGAATGGAAGGCGCCGCCTCCTGCCTACGAAGCGCAACGGCTGCGGGAATTGTCGAACGAATTGAAAAAAACGAACGAGGGTCCCGACACGGCCGGCACCCCGATTTTTAACGTCGAGGGGGTGAGGACGTTCGTTCCTATGGATGCGAAGGGCGTCAGGGACGCGTTCGGGGATATTTCCTTGGATCAAATCGTGATTCCTTCCGCGAAGGTCGAGGAATTGCCAGCCGTAAGAGAAACGGAGCGAAGCATTCTCGATCATGACGAAGAGCTTCCGCCCAGCCCGCGCATGCAAAAGGTCTTCTCTGTCCTCAAACGACTGAGGCTTCCGTTGGTGCTGTTTGGCGCGGCTCTGGGAATGAGCGGGGCAAAGGCCGGGGCGGAGGCGTATCACGGAATGGAGGCGGGGCAGCAGGCGGTAGAAAGCGCGATGCGGGTTTCGCGGGACAGCGTGGGCGGAGGGCTTTCTGAGTTCTCGGCCGCACACGCCGTATCCGCGGGCGAGACGGTCGCGCTTCCGGATGGCACTTCCATGTCTCGCGAGGAAATTGGCAAGCTGGGTGATTTGGGCATCACGGACCAATTTGTCCATCAAATTGACACCTATGGAAACGGAAGCGGAGTGACCGACCTCGTTCTTTCGCTCGCGCCATCCAACGCCGAGCGCGCGGTTGTTGAGGACGTCCGCGACGAGGCTGTCAAAACCCATGACGGTCTCGTTTCGGAGCTGTCCCCGATGCTCGGCCCGAATGTCGATTCCGTCGCGGACGGGATTCTTCGCGAAGGGAACGTCAGGGATTCCCATCTGAAGAATCTCCAGGCGGCGCTTTCGAAGACGTACGGGGACTCGTCGGCAGGGATGATCGAGTCGCTCCAGTCGTCCGGCGTATCCGTTGACGACGTCTATGCCAAGCTCATTGAGGTGGATCGCGCAAACGGCGCCACGCATCAGTACGAGAAGATCCTCTCGCATTCCGGGGAGACCGTGCAGATCGTTGACGCGGCGCTCGCGACCATCGCATACGGCCAGGTGCTGCGCATGGGAGACGGCGCCCTGCGGGTCGCGGGATACGCGGACGGAATGAGCGGATCGCCCGCGGAGGTGACGGCGAAGGAAAAGGCGGTCCAGGCGATGATGGTTTCGCGCGACGGGGACACGGTCTTTTCGATCACGTCCACGATGGGCGGGGACAGCGTGGGCAGGTCATTCGGCTCGGAGCTGCCCCTGAACGTCTCGGCCGATACCGTTGAGTTTGCCCATACGCTGTCGCGCGTCGTTGCGGAAGGCGGACATCTGGACGCCAGTTCCATTAAGAGCGTTCGCGGGGTCATCAACGGGCAGATTCGCCTGAATATCGCGGAAAAGGCGCTTGTGGACCTGGAGGGAAACGTCGGGGATTTTGGAATGCATGACGGCGCGGTTTCGCGCGTTCCCGAAGCGGTACAGAAGGTGATTGACGCAAAAAATTCCCTCGAGCTTCAGGAAAAAATCCTGTCGGCGGCGACGGGCGGGGACCCGTCCGTCCAGGCGATGATGGACCAGCTGCGGAAGGCAAACGATGGATCCGTGAGAACTATTCTCGAGCAAGGAAAGCTCATCTCCGGCGTCATGTCCCCGGGCGCGACGGACGGATATTCCTGGGACGCGCAGATCGCGAGCTTTTAGCGCAGCACAATTTCAAATCCGCGCAACAGCGAGATCGCCTCCGGCAAGGAAAACTTTGCCCCGGCGATCTTGTTTCCGTTCGGGTCGACCAGGTAGTTTCTCGCCCGGGAAAAATCCGCGCGACGCAGGTCGCACTCGTGGAAGATCGATTCGTCCAGATCCGAGTGCGAGAAGTCCGCGTCCGTGAGGTCGGCTCGGAGGAAGACGCAGCGGCGGAGGTCGCAAGAGACGAACTTCTGGCGCTTGAGCGACAGGTCCGAAAAGTTACAACCATCGAGGACGCAGTTGAAGAATTGCATGTCGATCGCCGGAAACGCGCAGCACTTCCGGAAGTCGACGCCGATCAGCTTGCACCCTTCGAACGTGACCCCGACGAGCCGCGCATCCGTCAGGTCCGTCGCAATGAACGAGCATGTCTCGAAGAAAATGTCCTCGAGCTCGGCGCCGGCCAGATCCTTTTCGACGTAGTTTTTGCGCGCGCGGCGTTCTTGCATATCGGGGCAAGTGTACACGATCGCGCCCAAAGAAAAAATGCGTCCGGTCGGACGCATCAGGAGCTCAGACGAGCCCGCCATTTCCTTGCCACGGCGTTTCGCTGGCACGGAAGCGAACCTCGTCGTAGAAGTCGAGGTCGAACATCGAGATCGGACCGTCCGCGGCATCGCGCAGCAGCGGGATGGGGTCGAGAAGCGCGTCGGGCCTCGGATCGCCGCGGTACCACCTGAGGAGCTCGCGCGACCCTGTCGCGTGAAGCTCGAATCCCAGCATGACCATCGGCACGCCCGTGAAATGGCTGCATCGGGGAACGACGGACGCGATGTGCTCGTCGGCCTTCACCCGCTTGCCGACGGCGACAAGCGGGTGGACGTTGCCGTAGACGACAACTCCGGCCGGTCCCTCCACAAGCACGGCAAAGGTGTCATGGTCCGTCGAGTTCGGATTTTCCCGGGCATGCTTCCCGGAGAACGGAACGATCGCCACGACCGTTCCCTCCTCCACGGAGACGACCGACTGTCCCCGCTCGCAGTACAGGTCGACGCGCGTTCGCATCGTTCCTCCCGTCTCCCTCCCGAAGCTTCCGAGTTCGTTTCCAGGCAGAAGCGGATCCAGGCCGTGGAGCGGCCAGACAAGTCGTGACATAAAGCCTCCGTGCGTGCCGGATGTTTACCCGATGACGGCGGAATGGTCAATGGCTCGGCGTCAGCGAAGAGTAAATACGGGGAAGCCCCGTCGATTGACAGGATCGCGAAAACGGCGTAGCGTTCCTCGTCTGGAGGTCATTCCCAATGACGCTCGGTTCCTTGTTCGGCGTCCCTGTTCGCATGTCGCCGTGGTATGTCCTGCTGCTCTTCTATCTCATGTTTCAGCTGGCGCCTTCGTTTGATCGTTTTGCCGATGGATACGCTGAGCGAATTGCCGTCCTCGGTCTCGTCAACGCCGCGTTTACCTTCACGTTGCTCGCGCACGAGTTTTCCCACGTGCTCGTGGCGCGGAAATTCGGCGCGGAGACCGACGAGGTCCTTCTGCACGGGCTCGGCGGATTCGCGAAGCTGCGCGCGCTTCCGAGCACGCCGGGCGGCCTGTTCCTCATGAGCGCGGCGGGGCCGGCGGCGAACCTCGCGCTCGCGCTCGGGCTGTCTGTCATCGGACTGCCGTTCGACGGGGAACTGATCCGCGTCCTCGTCGCCTGGACGATCTATGCCAACTTCGCGATCGCGTCCTTCAACCTGATCATCGCCCATCCGCTCGACGGCGGGCAGATGCTCCATGCGATTCTCTGGAAGCTCACGGGCTACAGGGAAAAGTCCGAGCGCGCATGCCTGTGGATCGCGATCGGGATCGGCCCGTTCCTCACGGGCGCGGGGCTCCAGCGGGCAAGCCTAATCATGGTTTTCGTCGGCATGTACCTCCTCCTGAACGGCTTCGTCCGCCTGCAGAAAACTCCGGCGCCGTCCGCCTGACCGTCGACCCGCTCGACGGTCTTTTTCTTTTCAACGAAAAAATCGGTCATGCGACCGATTTGGATTTCCTTCGTTGTCCGAAGAAGGCGAATGCAGCGATGAGGCCGTTTCCGATGACGAGATAGATCGGGAGGGCGAGGTTCTCAGGCGTCATGATCGTGCTCGACAGCGCCCCGAGCGCGGCGGCGATCGTCGCGATCATCCAGGGAAAGGCCGCCTCGGACCTTGGGTCGCGCCAGGTCTTGAAGATCGTCGGCGCATCGGCGACCATGTAGGCCGCGATGTCGAAGACCAACGAGAGCGCGCCGTTGCGCGTCATGACGTAGCAGGCGATGGCCAGGATCGCGAGGGGGATGCAGATTTTTTCCACCAGCCCAAACTGTTTCGACCCGTATCCGCGAAGGCAGAGGACAACGATCAGCCCCATCACGAGCGCCGTCGCCACCATGTACAGCACCGACCAGGAAATCCCGCCCGCCGACGTCACCTGGATCCAGATCGCCACCAGCTGAAGGACGAGCCACAGCGACCAGGAGACGACGTTCGGCCGCGTCCCGCCGGGACGAAGGATGTCCTTAACGTATGGGACGGTCCCGGCAAGCTGAATGATTCCCGCAAGGATGCCAATGAGGAGGTGCCAGTTCATATCGCCGTCGAGTATACCGCGTTTGGGGTCAGGTCGGGAATGGGGAATTGCGTCGATTAAAAAAGCCGCGTCGAGATCGACGCGGCGAGGAGGCGTTAGTTTTCCTTGTGCCAGATGTAATATCCGTCCGTGAGAGGCGCCGAATGACCGTCCTCGTTCATATCTCGGAAAAGACGTCCGACATCCATGACCGGAAGTCCTTCTATGCGCGATTCGTCGTAAACGCACCCCGCATCCCGCAGAATCACACGTGTCGCGCCATGGGGGATCGCCAGACGCACGATTTCGCGCAGCCGCTCGGCCGGTAGTTCGGGACACCAGCCTTTTCCGCATGTGCAGTAGTACTTGAAGTGGTTTTTTAGGGCCACGTCTGTAAGCGGGTACGTGATCGCAAACCCGTAACTGCTGGCACTGTCTGAAAGGATGTGCAAATCCGTCCCGAACAGATATGCGCCTGTCTTACCTGAAGAGTAAACGATATTCATTAAGTTCTCCGCGTTTGATTGTGAATGTTCTCGTCAATGCGCGATGACCGTCGTGGCGCTTGAATGTGCAGAAAGCAGGGAATCGAGCGCGAGTGGCCGCCCGTTCCCCGAGTCGCGATCGTGTGGCTAGGGCATCGTTAGTCTTTTCTCCATGATCACCGGCGCATCCGCGAGGAGGCGCTTGAGCAGGGTCGGCTCCAGGAGCGGGAGCGTCTTATAAGGCCAGCCATACCATTGACCCTTTCGTCGCGCCTCGGCCAGTCCTGCAAAGTACTCCCGCGCCACATCGTCGATCGCCTCGTTGAACCCCATCTCTCGGAAGATGGTCAGGATCTCCTCGCGTTTTGCGTCACCCTCTGGTGAACTACTCAGCATGTCGCAGCAAGTGCACCCAGCACTCGCTCCCACCAGATGCCCCATGATCAGCGCCCACAGCGCCCGGATCCCGTCCCACTGCTTCTCCATCTCGACCTGTGCTTCGTTGGCTTCCATGTTGAATACTCTTTTTGTAAGTTGTGAACGTCCGAGCCAATCTCGGCCAACCAGAATACCGCGATTTCGACTAAACGTCAACGATCAGAGCCTATGAGTGCTCAATTAGTCGGATCGACTTATAATATAATCATTTATGAAAGAAACTTTCATTGACACTTCGACGATTTTCTGGTAAAATAGGTGTATATGAAGAATGTCGAGGACCTTCTCCAGCACTTTTCCCTGTCGCCGCAGGAGGCAGAACTGTACGTTTTGCTGTTGAAGCAGGGGGAGAGCAATGTCACGCATCTTGCGACGCTGCAAAAGAAGAATCGTGCCGCCGTCTACTTTCATCTAAACCATCTCCTCGAGCGCGGACTCGTGAAAGAGTCGCGCGTTGGGAAGCGTCCTCAGTATTCGGCCCAGCCGCCAGGTGAACTGGCCGCCCAGCTGGAGCGGTGGACGGCGGATTTCAAGTCGCTCGTGCCGTCGCTTGAGTCGCTGAAACGGTTCGAGGATGACAAGCCGGTCGTTGAGATCTATACGTCCTCGGCTGGGATGAAGCGGATTTACGATGAGATCACGGCGCAGCCGGGCGGATCCTCGTTTTTCGTCCTCGAGGGAAAAGCCGCCATCAAGGGCGAGCTGGCGCTGCTGTCGGATTCCGAGTGGTCGGAGTTCTTTCGACGGATCGTCGAGCGCAAGATTCTCACCCGCGCGGTGTTCACGGACGAATCGACGCAGCTGCCGCGTGAGGAGCTGTCGAAGGAAAACCAGCGTCTCCTGTCGAATCGGCTTTGGGACCTTCGGACATTGCCGGAAGCGACCATGCCGCTCCAACAGCTCATGATGATCTACGGCGACAAGGCCGCGTTCATGATTCCCGATACGAAGCTTTTGTTCACGCTCGACCACCCGGGGATCGTGGGCATTCTGCGCGCGATGTTCGAGACGATCCACGGCCTCGCGAAGCCGTTGAAGGGCGGGTGGTAATCTGTTAGGATACCCGCGATATGTCTGGACACTCTCATTGGCACAACATTCAGCTAAAGAAGGGGAAAGCCGACTCGAAGCGGGCCGGGGCGTTTTCTAAGTTGGTGAAGAACATCACGGTGGCGGCTCGCGAGAGCGGCGACGTGGCGTTCAACTTCAAGCTGCGGATGGCGGTGGACGCGGCAAAGGGGATGTCCGTGCCGAAGGAGAACATCGACCGGGCGATTGCGCGCGGGTCGGGGAACGGGGAGGACGGGGTGATCGAGGAGGTCGTGTACGAGGGGTTCGCACCGGGTGGCGTCGCGATGCTCGTCGTGTGTTTGACCGACAACCGCAACCGTTCCGTTGCCGAGGTAAAGACCGCCGCGACGAAGAATGGCGGCGTGATCGGGGTGAGCGGGTCCGTCATGTGGATGTTTGAAAAGAAGGGGATCGTCCGTTCGTCGACCGCGGACGAGATGTCGCTGATTGACGCGGGCGCGGAGGATATCGCATCGACGGACGATGGGATGTTCGAGATCGTGTGCGACGTGAGGGACCTGCAGAAAGTCGCGGCCGCCGCGGGAAAGATCGAGGGCGCGCAGATCGCGTACGTCGCGAAGACGACGACGGACGTAGACGAGGCGAAGCGCGCGGAGCTCGAGGCATTTTTGGAAATCATGGAGGATTTGGACGACGTCGACGCGGTGTATACGAACGAGGCGTAGTGACGGAGTGATGAAGAGATGGAGTCGTGGAGTGACTTCGTATCACCTTCATCACTCAATCACTTCATCACTCAATCACTTCCCCTATGCGCGACTCATTGATCCTCGGCATCGACCCTGGCTATGGCCGCATGGGCTTCGGTTGCATCGCGGTGTCGAAGGGCAAGGTTGAGGCGGTCGACTTCGGGGTGATGACGACGACCGGGGGCGACGCGATCGAGATTCGACTTCTGCATCTTGCGACGGACCTGAACGAGATCATCGCGCACCTAAAGCCATGCCTGATCGCCGTCGAAAAGCTGTTCTTCGCGAACAATTCCACGACCGCCATGCGCGTTGCCGAGGCACGCGGAATCGTCCTCCTGCTCGCGGCGCAGGCCGGGGTCCCAATCCTGGAGATCGGTCCGGCGCAGGTGAAGAAGGCGGTGACCGGCGACGGGGCAGCCAAAAAACCGGCGATGCAGAAGATGGTCGCGACGCTCCTGAACCTTCCGCGCATTCCAAAACCGGACGACGCGGCAGATGCCCTCGCGATCGCGATTACGGCCAGCACGATGCGATGGTAAACCCCTGCAAATCAAAGCGCCCGGCCCCTTGCGGGACCGGGCGTTTTTGTTCGTTCTTTATGCTTGTCCCGCTTTGAAGCAGGCAAGGCACTTCACCGGCTTGTCGCCGCGTGGCTGAAACGGCACCTGGCAGGCGGCGTTGCATTCGGCGCAAACGGCGTCGAACATCTGGCGCGGCGCATCCATGCGGTCGCGTTTCGCGCGCGCGCAGTCGCGGCAGCGTGTCGGCTGGTTGGCCCATCCCTTTTCCGCGAAAAAGGCCTGGTCGCGCTCCGAGAAGGCAAATTCCTTTCCGCAGTCGCGGCAAACGAGTGTGATGTCTCCCATACGATATGAGTGGCTATGTTTAAACCTGGGTCACCGACCCAGCGGAAGCACGAGACTTAGGCATCGCGTTCTTCCGAAGGCTTACGACGCGGGGAATCATACCATAAAAGGGTCGTTTTGTCAATAAATTGACATATTCTTTAGGAAAAAAGAAAAAACACCTGAATGATCAGATGTCTTTTCTGGAGCGGGTAGCGGGAGTCGAACCCGCTTCATCAGTTTGGAAAACTGAGATAATAACCGTTATACGATACCCGCACTGTGGCGAAAGGATATTACTTCTTTCGCTTTTTGGCAAATTTTCTGTGGACGAGGACGGAGACGGCCGCGACCGCGGCGGTCAGGCCGATCCATTTTACCGCCGGCGGAAGGTCGAATCCCTTCGATGTCGGTGGAATCGGGTAGGTTTCGCCCTTCGGCGGCGGGAACCCGATGCCAGGGGCGACGTCGATCTCGGAGTCGTTTCCGCTTGCTGCGGCCATGACCACGCGCCAGGTCGGCGTCGCGTCACCGGAGACTTCGGCGAAGGGGATGTGGTAGGCGATCGTATCGGTTCCAATCTCGAACGTCGACTTCGTCTCCTTGTTCACCGCCCAGAACTGCGGACCCTTGTTGAACCAGCGGTAGTCGGTGTACCAGGGATGGTCCTTGGTACACTGCACGCTGAATTCCATGTCGACCCCGACGCGGATCCCGTCGGCCGCGTTGTCGGAGAGGTCGCCGTTCGTGTCCATCAGGATGAACAACTCGATCTTGTCCGTTGGCTTCTCGGGGATCGGCCCTCCGAGCGTCACGAGCACGTCCCACGTCTGCGCCGCGTCGTTCTTCGTCAGCGTCGCGTTTGAGATGTCCCCGTACGCCGCGTTTACCGTCGTCGCCCCGCCCTTGCGGTCCACCTCGTCGCCGAGCGGATCCGAGACGCTCCCGGCTCCCTGTACCGCCGAAAACGCCTCGCGCTGCTCGGTCGTGGCATTTCCGGAGAGTTGGACGTCGGTATACCCGATCGATCGCAAATAATCGCTCGTTCCGGCCGTGGATGTCGCGGCGAAGGTGAGGGTAGGGAGGAGGGAGACGGCTGTCGCGACGATGGCTGCGAGATGAAAGCGATTCGTCATAAGGGTTTTGGTGGTCCTACGTATCCCTCTGGTCGGGCCGGCGGGGCTCGAACCCACGGCCTCCTGGTCCCAAACCAGGCGCGCTACCAACTGCGCCACGGCCCGTCCAAAGGGATACATACGAACGACAGGACAGTATCAAAAATCCCCTGCGAAGGCAAGGGATTTTTATGTTTCCCCTCCTCATGGGGAGTCATCGCTTCAGCGGGATACCGCCTGATGGCGGTGAGAGGGGTCAGGGGTGGTCGACGCGGATGTCTAGTACGGAAACGCGATGCTCGGATCTTTCCGCAGGTCTCCTCCCTCCGCGAAATGCTCAATTTCGGAATCGTTGATGGTGAGGAAGAACGTGCTCACGAATCGCATGTAGCTCAGCGTGTCTCCCGCGAGCGTGTAATTTTTCGTCGCGTCGACGTAGACGACCGCGCCGCTCGTGATCGCTCCGACCGAGCCGGCCGGCGGGACTTCGGTCGTGATCCCGTCGCCAACGGTGTAGTTTCCCCAGAAGGTGTCCGGGACGTCGATGACGCGCTTGGCCCAGTCCGTCCCATAGAGCGCTCGCGCGATTTCCTCGGTCGTGATCCAGCGGAGGACACCGCCCGGCTCGACCGCGTACACCTTCGGGTCCGTCGTAATCTTCACGAGCCATGTTCCCGGGCGCACGGTCACGTTCGGCCCGAGCGCATACGACGCGAGGTTTGCTGCGTCGATGTAGGCGATATCGTCGAAGTTCTGATACCAGGTCTTGAAGACGGTCTCGGAAGGGAAGGCGTGGCGCATCCCATGGTCGTCGACGACGTACACGGCCTCGTCGACGGTCGTCGCGGGGTTGCCGTCATCGACGAGCTTCACGAGCATTCCGCGCTGGGGGGTCGAGGATTCCACGGAGGGGGTCGAGGTGGTCGAAGGGGTCGGCTCCGGAACGACGACAGGTTCCGCGATGCCCGCGGCGGCAATCGCGTCCAGGCTCCAAAGCTCGTTTTCGACGCAGGTGACGCGGACGTAGCGGTAGGGTGTTGTCCCGGAGTACGGGACGGTCGTTTCCGTCGAATAGATGGCAAACGTCCCCGTGGTGTTCTGAAGGACGTTCGAGTCCGCGTCCATCAGCTCCACGCGATACGCCGCGCCGAGCTCGTAGATCCTGTACGTCAGCGTGAGGTCGCCAAGTCCCGCCTCTTCCTCTCCCATGTCGAGCGTGACCGCGGCGAGCGCGTCCTGGAAATCGGCGTACGCGCTATCGGGAGCACCGACGGCATTGGACGGTCGGTAGACGGACGCCGGCGAGTCGAGCGCCTCGTCCGCGTACGGGTCGCTCGGGGCGGCGGCATGGATCGTCGTCGGGAAAAGACTAAGGAGAAGCAGACCGAGGACGAAAATATTCACGATGCGCATAGGAGGATTATTACCAGTTTAGAATAGCAGAACGGCGCGTTGATGTATAATGGAATCATTCATAACGTCGCGCGCGATATGGCAGATTGGAAAATCCCGGGAATGAGCGAGATCGGATCGTTCTTTCGATCCGCGACGGAGACCGCGCCGAAGCCCGTCGTTCCGGACGTCGAGCGCAGGAACCGTCCGTTCGCGGAGCGGATCGTCCGCGAGGCGGGGCGCGACACGCTGCGCGGGCACCGCATCGAGGTCTCGTGTCCGGGCGGGCGGGTGAACGTGATCGACCGGTCGCGCGCCGGGGGAGGGCAGAGGGAAGGCAACGCGTCGGTGGCGTTCACGGAATACCAGGCGGGCGCGGAGGTCATGGCAAAGACGTCCGGCGTGACGGCCCGCATCCGCGTCGATAAAATCTTCGTCATTCTGCCGAGGGACGTGACAGTCACGTATAACGTCGCGAAGGACCGTTCGAACGTCTACGGGGCGGGAAAGACGCTGCGGGAACATGAGGAAGCGCACGTGGCAACGGGGCTGGCGCTGCGCAACCCGGCGTTCGTGGAAGACCTGTTCCGCGGAAGGCTGTCGTACACGTCGGCGGTCACGGGCGAGACGGTGCGGTTCGCGGGACTGTCCGTTCCGTCGGAGTTCGTCAGCTCCGTCCACGCGCTTTCAAAGAACAAGGCCATCGATCAGGCGCTCGCGGACGCGGGAACGCGGATCGTCGACGCGCTGAGCGACGCGGCGATCGCGTATCTGCGCGACGTGCTCGACTTCATCGATAACGCGGAGAACCACGGCCCGCCGCTCCCGTCCGATCTTCGAATCACGCCATACCGGTCCGTCGGTGGAAAGCTCGTTCTCGGTCCGGCTCCCGCGCCGTCCGTGGTTCGAGTCACGCTTTAGGTGCAAACTGTTGACAATTCGGTGATTTTGCCGTATGGTTCTCCAACGGAGAATCACCATGTACCCAGAAGAAACAGTTTTCGACCGCGAGGCAAAGCGGTACGCGTGCGACTACGCGGAGGCGTTCAGGACCGGACTGATCGACGGCGCGGCACATCCGTTGCCGGCATACGACGGAGCGGTCGCATCCGAGAATGCTGCCTCGCTTCTCGCGGGAGTGGGCGAGCCCGTCTGGACCGGGACCGAGGAATGGGGACATCTTGCCAGGGCGGGCCGAAACGCCTCGCAGGGACTCCTCGAGCGGGCCGTCCTCTGCGGCATCGACGCGTTCTTCGCGAGCGTCCCCGAAGGCTCGCCTCTCAGCGAGAAGATCATCGACCTCTCGATCTCGCTTGGCGGAATCACGAACGAGACCACGGTCTTCCTCGCCATCCACGACACGATCCGTAGGCGGTTCGATTCCGAGGAACAGGCATGAGTCACACGTCTTCCGACCCGCGCAATGCGCCGGTCGTTTTTTTGTGTCAGAAAATACGTTTTTTTAGTTCGTTATGGTACAATTCCTCCTGTCTTGACCGTTTCCCCGTTTTTCATTAGACTATCGGCACGGTGCGAATATTCGCGAACGTGATTCCCGTGGGCTCTGCCATTGTCCTTGGGCGTGTAGCTCAGATGGTTAGAGCGCGACACTGATAATGTCGAGGTCCCAAGTTCGATTCTTGGCACGCCCACCAGAGAGTGGCAGAACCCGCGGGAATAGGAAATCGGTCGGGATACAGATCAAAACCGACGCCACGCCTGGGTAGCTCAGTGGTAGAGCAGTGGACTGAAAATCCACGTGTCGTCAGTTCAATTCTGACCCTAGGCACCAGAAAAGACATCGCGTTTCCGCGGTGTCTTTTCTTTTCGTTCAGATTGCATCCGGTCTCAGTATCGTGAGAAGCAGCGCCATGCGGATGTAGAGTCCGTTTCTTGTCTGCTCGGGGAAATATTTGGCTCGTGGATCGGCGTCGACTTCCGGGGCAATCTCGCCGACGCGGGGGAGCGGGTGGAGAATGATCGCGTCGGGTCTCATCGTGGCGACGTTCGTCGCGTTCAGCGCAAAGCGCGTCTGAACCTCGAGGAATGCGGCGTCGCCGAGGAGGGCATCGGCGAAGCGCTCTCGCTGGACGCGGGTTTGGTAGAAGACGTCGCATGTCGGGAGCGTCAAGGACAGATCGTCGGTGACGGAGAAGGGGATGCCGGCGGCGCGGAGCTCTTCGAGGACGTCGTCGCGCATGGCGAGCTCGGGCGGGGAGCAAAAGACGAGGCGGAACTTTGCGTCGGGCGCGGCGTACTTAATGATGAGGCGGCAGAGCGAGCGGACCGTCCGGCCGTGCTTGAGATCGCCGCCCATCGCGACGACGGTCTCGTCGCGCCGGACGTTCGACGTGATCGTATAGAGGTCGAGCAGCGCCTGCGTCGGGTGCTCGCCGTCGCCGTCGCCCGCGTTGATAATCGGGATCCCGGCCGCTTTCGCCGCCGCCTCTGCCGCGCCGCGCTCCTTGTGTCGGATCACGATCGCGTCGATCTCGTACGATTGCAGCACGCGGATCGTGTCCTCGAGCGTCTCGCCCTTCGCGGCCGAAGAGAAGATACCGGCCGCCTCGGTGAAGTCCGTGCGTCCGCCGAGATACCGCGCGGCAAGCCCGAAGCTGGTCCGCGTGCGCGTGCTCGGCTCATAGAAGAGGAGATAGACGAGTTTGCCGCGCAGGTAGTCAAGGACGCCATGATCCTTCCGTTCCTGCTTGAGTCGGTCGGCCGTCGTGAACAGCGAGGAGATTTCCTCGCGGGAGAACTGGGACGCGGAGAGAACGTGTTTCATAAAAAAACGGAACGCCCAGGGCGTTCCGAAATCGTTTAAATGTCGAGATTGTCCACGGAGATCACCGCGTCCGTTCCGTTCATCGCGGCGGCCTCTTCGGGGCTGTGCGCGCGTCGCGATCCTTCCGGCTCGTAGATCTTGAGGTTGACGCGGGCATTGGCCTTGGCGCCGACGATCTTGAGGAGCGTGCGGATGGCGCGGGCGGTCTGTCCCTGGCGGCCGATGACGTATCCCATGTCTTCCGGATTGACGTGGAGGGTAAGGAGGACGCCGCGCTCGTCGATGATGCGGTCGGTCGTGACGTCATCCGGGTGGTTTACGATGGCGCGGGTGATAAATTCTACGAACTCTTGGTCGAATTCTGCCATATCAGTGGGTGGTAAGAACGATAAGGAATAACGGAATAAGTATACACTTGCTAGCAAATAGGGTCAAAAACTTGGCAAGTCCAAATTCATCCACAGCCCGTCCACAAGCCAACAACCCCAAGCCCTTGACAGGGTTTTATCCCTCGGCTAAAATACCGGCACCTGACTGAGATAACAGCACAGGCGATCGTTCACAATTGAATCGAGCCAAATAAGAACCTAAGATCATTCGGAAGATTTTCTTCTGTGTGATTGCAACGTCTATATCAATACAATCAGATATCCGGTCGCAAGACTGGATGTTCTACTAAGAGTTTGATCCTGGCTCAGGATGAATGCTGGCGGCGTGTCTAAGGCATGCAAGTCGCGCGGACATAATGCGATTACATCAAGCTATGTTAGCGGCAGACGGGAGCGGAACACATTGGTAACATTCCTTGAAGTCGTGAACAACCCCGGGAAACTGGGGCTAATACACGATGGCCAAGGGGAGTCGTAAGACATTCCCTTGTAAAGCTTCGGCGCTTCAAGATTGGCCTATGTCCTATCAGCTAGTTGGCGAGGTAACTGCTCACCAAGGCTATGACGGGTAGGGGGCGTAAGAGCGTGGCCCCCCTCACTGGGACTGAGACACTGCCCAGACACCTACGGGTGGCTGCAGTCAAGAATATTCGGCAATGGGCGAAAGCCTGACCGAGCGACGCCGCGTGCCAGACGAAGCCCTTCGGGGTGTAAATGGCTTTTTTCAGGGACGAACAAATGACGGTACCTGAAGAATAAGAGGTTGCTAACTCTGTGCCAGCAGCAGCGGTAATACAGAGACCTCGAGCATTATCCGGAATTATTGGGCGTAAAGGGTCCGTAGGCGGCTTATCAAGTCATGTGTCAAATCTTTGGGCTCAACCCAGAGGCTGCGCGTGAAACTGGTAGGCTAGAGGTCGGGAGAGGCATGTGGAATTGTCGGTGTAGCGGTAAAATGCGTTAATATCGACAAGAACACCAAATGCGAAGGCAGCATGCTGGAACGATTCTGACGCTGAGGGACGAAAGCGTGGGTAGCGAATGGGATTAGATACCCCAGTAGTCCACGCCCTAAACGATGAGTGCTAGATATCAGGAGTATCGACCCTCCTGGTGTCGTTGAACCAAGCTAACGCGTTAAGCACTCCGCCTGGGGAGTACGGTCGCAAGACTAAAACTCAAAGGAATAGACGGGGACCCGCACAAGCGGAGGAGCATGTGGTTTAATTCGATGGTAAGCGAGGAACCTCACCTAGGTTTGACATGAAGCTGCAAGCCGCTAGAAACAGTGGCCGCCTTCGAGGGTGCTTCACAGGTGCTGCATGGTTGCCGTCAGCTCGTGTCGTGAGATGTACCGTTAAGTCGGGTAACGAGCGCAACCCCCGTCCCGTGTTGCTTTTTCACGGGAGACCGCCTCGGATAACGGGGAGGAAGGTGGGGATGACGTCAAATCAGCATGGCTCTTACACCTAGGGCTACACACGTGCTACAATGGCCGGGACAATGGGTTGCCAAGCCGCAAGGCGGAGCTAATCCCATCAAACCCGGCCCCAGTTCGGATTGGGGGCTGCAATTCGCCCCCATGAAGCCGGATTCGCTAGTAAACGCCTATCAGCCACGGGGCGTTGAATACGTTCTCGGGTCTTGTACTCACCGCCCGTCACGTCAAGAGAGTCGGATATACCCGAAGGTCCCGATGAGGGAACGAAGGTAGAGCCGATGATAGGGACGAAGTCGTAACAAGGCATCCGTAGCGGAAGCTGTGGATGGATCACCTCCTTTCTAGGGAATATGAAGCGCTTGCGCTTCTACGATCCTAGGTCGAGATCAAATTCGTTTGATCAGATCAAAGTCGTCCGATGTACTTCGGACGCAGGTAGACGTTGCAATCACACAGGTGACAATCTGGTTCTCGATTCAATTGACAATCCCCGCCCACCAGGGCGGGGTTTTGCGTTACTAATTCTTTTTGGGCAAATAAAAATGAGACCCGTCAGGATCTCAGCCGATGCTTCGCATGATCTCCGCGACCGTCTCTTCTGCCAGCTCTCTGCTCCGGGCTGCGACCACGTGGCGGCCGTTCGCGAGGTCGAAGGAGATGACCGTTCCGCGTGCCTGCTCGACGATGATCTGGTTTGCCAGGAGATCCCAGTCGTTCACGAGGCGCGCGACGAAGATGTCGAGTTTTCCTTCCGCGACGAGGGTGAACGCTTGGAAGCGAGGGACCGTCAGCTGGGTTGGGAAGCTTTTCATGAGCCGGTTGATGCAGATTCCGGCGTCCGCCAGTCGATTCGGGTGGCCGAAGCAGGTGACCGCGTCCTGGAATCTGTCCGGGACGGGACGCGCGTCGACTCGGACGGCCGTCGGCGGGCCTTTGGGGATCCGTTCCGACAGGCCGACGGCCTTCCACGTTCCCCGACCGCGTTCCGCCATCCAGAACGTGTCGCTCGCGGTGTGCATCACGACCCCGAGCTCGATGCCCTGGTCGTCGACGCGGCAGAGAAGGGTTCCGAAGTCGCTCATCCCGCGCACGTACTGGATCGTCCCGTCGAGCGGATCGACGATCCAGTCGCGGCCCGAGGACCCGCGCGTCTCCCCGCCTTCCTCGCCGATGATGCCGTCGTTCTCGAAGACATCCAGGATGATCGCCCGCATCGCCGCCTCGGCTTCCCGGTCGGCGACCGTCACCGGGCTTCCGTCCTTCTTGACGATGACCTCGTGGCTGTCGAGATACTTCAGATGAATCGCCCGTGCCGCGACGCATGCGCTCAGTGCCGTGGTCATTGCCCGTGTCGGTCTGTGCATTTTCCACTCCTTCGTTGTTGTCGTGGATGCGAAATGTACCGGAAATACTGCTGATTGTCAACCCTCGGCCAACAAAAAAGCGCCCCGTTACAGGACGCAGAAGCGGACGCGGACGATGGCGGATCCGGGACCCTCGTTAGTCAGCTCTTCGATGAAGACATCGCCCCTCCAGGCCGCGCGCAGGTCGTTGAGGATCAGTCGCAGGCCCTTGACGTTCCGATACCCGAGCTCCTTGTGACGATCTCCCTCGGGGCATCGGCCATCCTTCGGGAAGCGGATCCATGCCCACCGATCCTTCGCGAGCGTGGAGAGAACCCCGGTCTCCTCGAGGATCAGGCGCGCTGATTCGGGGGCCTCATCATCGAGCCGGCGCATCCATTTCGATTCCACCAGATCGCGGAGACTTTCGAGCAGTCCGACGCAGATGTGGAACTTCATCAGTGTGGAAGGGCCGAACGCATCCGCGGGCCGCTCGAATTTCCAGCTGCCATGGTTGTCATTCGCCCACCCAGAATCGAGCGAGCGCTCCGGTTCCGCGCGTCGAGAGGACGTTCCGTTCCCCGACGCATGGCCGACCATGGCGCGGAGCATCAAATTCGCCTCCACCGTCGGAGCGATCTCCGTCTCCTCGAACAACGCGATCAGCGCGCCGAATGCCCCGACGAAACTGTCCGGGGGCGTCAGGTACCGCTTGTCGGTTGAGTCGTAGAGACGAAAATCCGTTTGTTCGCCCACTTTCCGGGCATGTACCAAGATGGCCATGTTCGCTCCTTGTTTCGTCGCAACATGCGGACGATGCGAGAGAATACCAGCAATTCGTCCGATTGTCAATCGTCGTGGCTGTCGAAGCCTCAAATCAAAAAGATCCCCGCGAGGAGGATCAGGACTCGGCCGCGTTGGCCTTGGCGACGTGCTCGAGGAGTGCATCCTCGACGTGGTTTCGGAGGACGGCGTCGGCCCATTGCCAGTAGGGGAAGTCGCGGTCGGTACCGGTGATGATGAGGCGCGCCTGGCCGTTGTCGTAGGCGATGCGCGGCTCCGTGACGCGGACACATCCGTGGGAGACGTGGGCCGGGGGCTCGGTTTCCACGAACGATCGCTCGGGGAACGCGTAGAGCAGGTTGCCCGTTTGCCGTGAGACATGCCTGGCGATCATGGCGATCGGATATTGCCGGGTGATTCGGTCGTTCACGAACGACATCATCGCGAGCGCGCTCGAAAGCTGGTCGCGAATGAAGTCGGACAGCTTCTCCGGATCCATCCGGCCTTCCTCGGCGACCGTCCCGTCGAGCGTTCCGATGGCGACGCATCGCTCCGAGTGGAGCGTCACCGTGGCGGCGTGCCGCGAGAGAAAGGACAGGTACGCGTCGGATGGAGGATCGCACACCGGCAACGCGCTTCCGTTGGAATCGCGGCGATAGCCTACCGTAAGGATCATGCGCATGACTTCTCCCTTGGTTGGTTGTTCGTTGCGTCGTCTGGACTTGCCCGCGAGGTGGGCGTAGGTGAAACATACGCGAAACGAGGGCGAAAGTAAACGGCCGCAGAATCAAAAAGATCCCCGTTGCGAGGATCAGGACTCGGGCGCGGACGACGTTTGGACGACGCGCTGGAGGATGGCGTCCTGGACGATGTCGCAGATCTGGGCGTCGGCCCACTGCCAGAGCGGCATGGTGTGCGGGTTGCCGGTGATGACGACGCGGACGTGGGACCCGTCGTATGTGATCCGCGGGTTCTCGAGCAGGACGGAACGTTCTGTGGTGAAGCGCGGCGCCTCCGTTTCGACGAACTGCCGGTCGAGGCAATAGAGGAGTCGCATACCTGCCTGCGACGCGACGAAGTCCGCGATGATCGCGGCAGGATACTTCTCCTCGAGCGTCTGGCGGATGCCTTTCATGACGAGCAGCATGTCCGTTGCCATTGGCAGGAGCGAGCAGGCGAGCAGGTTCGGTTCCATGCGGCCCTCGATCGTCAGCTTGCCGTCGATCGTTCCCACGACGACGAATCTTGGCGCATAAAGCGTCACGAGCGAGGATCGTTCCCAAAGAAACCGAAGGATCTCAGGAATTTGGGGGTCGCACACGGGCTCGGCGCTCCCGTCCGGAAGGCGGCGGAATCCGATGGTGAGGTCAGGGGGCATGTTCCATTCTCCGTACGCAGGACGCTATCAGAAATCCGCGCGCCTGTCCAGACCAAAACCGCCGGCATGCGTGCCGGCGGTTTGCAGCTTCCGAATGGTTTATCGGTGCCGGAAGACGATCGCGTTCGGCAGTGTCCGGCTCGGCCCGTACTCGTACGACCCGTCGAAGTACAGTGCGCTCGTCGCGCCCCCGTCGAGGTTCATGGCGTCGTCCGCGCCGATCGCCTCGTCGAAGATCGACGCGAGGTCGGTGACGGACGCGCTGTGCGCGATGACGAGGTAAAAGTTCTCGTCGTCGAATCCGATCCCGCCGCGCGACGCCTTCGTGCTCTGCGACGCGTTGACGATCTCGCTTCCGACGACGTTCGCGCCGCTCTCGACGAGCGACGGGTAGTTCGCGACCGCAGCCTGGAGCTGCTCGCCGGTGCGCGACTCATAATCCCGCACGGACGTTCCGAATTCCGTCGCGCGGTGGAAGTACGCGAGCGTTCCGTCCTTGGCGGCCGCGATCATCGGGCCGGATTGGTACGGAAGGTCGAATTCGTTGCGCATCGCGGTCGCCGCCGTGTTGTAAACCGCCAGGTCGAACGATCCCGTCTGTCCGGCGCACGAGGCATAGTCCGCCGGGCAGAAGTACGTCCCGTGGATTCCGATCGTGGCGTCGTTCTCGGCGACAAAGTCCGCGAGCGTCTTCGTGGAGCAACCGTTCTCGCAGTCGTCCGTCTCGGCCGTGTCGGTGATCATCTCGTACTTCGCGCGCGGGATTGTCACGAGGTCGATCGTGAACGTTCCGCGGCTCGTCGCGACAGTCTTTTCGACGTGCGTCGCGTCGGAGGAGACGGTAGGCACGGACGTCGTCGGCAGGATCCCCGCGACGGGGATCGTCGCAAGGTTCGCATCCGAGATTCCGAGTCCGAGCGCGGACATGGCCGCGAGCGCGTCGGACGGACGGCCAAGGTATGTCCGCTCGAGCGTCTTCGGATACACGTACCACGCCTCGCCATGCGATTCGACCTGGAGGAGAATTCGACCGGACAGCCGCGTCTTCAGCGAGGCGTTTCCCGTCGTTCCGCTTCCCGCCGTCGGAATGAGTGCCAGGTCCGCGTTCGAGATCCCAAGCCCGACCGATCGCATCACGCTCAGCGCGTCGTCCGGACGCCCAAGCGAGTACCGGTTCAGCGAGGTCGGATCCACGTACCACGCCTCGCCGTTCTGTTCCACCTGGAGCAGGATCATTCCCGCGGTTTGCGCCGCAAGCGACTGCGACGCCGAGCTTGGGAGCGGAAGGGCGAGCGAACAGAGCAGGGCGAGCGCGAGAAGGCGTTGAATGCGCATAGGGCTATTGCATGTGTAAGGGCGGAAGGATATCAGAAAATGGGGCGTTTGTCAATGATTATAACAAAAAAAGACCTCGAGCGCGTCGAAGTCAGGTCGTAGCCGGTTTCGCGGGGATGATGCCGAGGGCGCGGAGGTCGAACTCGCGGGGCTCGTGCTCGGTGTCGACGCGGATGCGGAGGGTGTGGCCGTCCGGTTCGAGCGACGTGGCGTTTGGCCGCAGGCGTCCCTTGCACAGCCAGGTGAAGTTCGCCCAGACGCCCTCCTCGGTCTCGTAGACGACGAAGGGGCTGTTCGCGCGGTCGGGCGTCCACCAGTTATCCAGATGAAAGACGCGCTTTCGCGTTCCGAGCAGTTGGAGATCACTTGAGAGTGGCGTTCCTGTCGCGTAGGCGATCCGTCCCGCGACGTTCGACGGGCCGAGGATGCGTTGACTGTTTGCAAGCATGCTGTTTCCCTGTACGAGGATCATGGTTCCGTCCTTCGACAGGACCCTGACGTACGGAACGTCGTCGACCACGATCGGCACGGTGACGTGCTGTCCGGCGCAGACGTTTCCGGCTCCCCAAATGAACCGGTATTCGGTATCCGTCCGCGCCCGGTAGGCTGGCTCGCCGTCCGCAACGGTCAGGCCGTCCACCTCGTTGAACTGCTGTCCCTCGGTGGTGCCCATGACGATATGTCCGACGTAATCGCCGTTCCCCGCGCGGTAGTTCACCGCGTAGCACGGCTCCTCGCCGGTGCTTTCAATGCGGGTGATTGATCTCGGCGGGTAGGGCTTGCCTACCGTTCCGTTCCAGCAAACGCGCTGCACGTTGGTCATGGCCGCCCTCTCGACCCAGCACGGCTCGCCGCGAATGATGCGGATCGGCACGTTCGGATCGAGGACGAACCCGTCGACGACGTGGAAAATCCGGGAGCCCCAGACGAACGACTGCTCTCCCGCGACGCGGTATAGAAGCCGTCCTTCGACAAGCGTCACTCCCAGTCCGCCGGGGCACACGGAACACAGCCGAAGCAACTGCCGCACCATGTCGCCGTGCGTCGCGCGCTTGCTCAGCGCGGCGGTGATCTCCCCGAGCAGGTGCACGGGAAAGGATCGGTCGCCAGATCCGAGAAGCTCGCGGATGAGCGCGATCGTTTCCTCGGTATCCTCGGGGTTCTCGATGAGTGTTCGTTCCATTGTTCCACTCCTTCCGTTGTTGCAGTGGATCGCGAGTATGCGGGAATACGGGCTATTTGTCAATGAATCCAAAGAAAAAATCCCCGACGGGGATCAGATGGGAAGCTCGCTTGCGCGGCCGGCCGTCTTCGGCCTCACGTCCGCGAAGGCGATTCCGTGCGCGGCGGAGACCTGGGAGAAGACGCGGCGCCAGGCGCGGTCGATCTCGGCTGGCATGGCTACGGCGGGGCAGGCATCGGAGGCTGCCGCGAGCTTGGTTGCAAGTTCCGTGGCGACCGCGGGCGTCAGGCCGGACGGGTAGACGATGGCGTACTCGGCCCTGTCCTCCTCGATGGGGTCCGTCGGGACGGGGAGGAGCAGCTCGGCGACCATCGGATCGTTCGCGCGGATGGCGTCGACGAGCTTTCGCGTGGGGGCCATGAGCGACCTAGGCGCATCTTCCCGTCCTTCGGTCCAGAAGCCGAATAGCTCTCCTCGGACGCGCAGGCGGTCGGTACCCTCGAGAAACTCCGAGAGGAGCGCCCGGTAGAGGAAGAGCGTGGTGTGCCCGATCGGCACCCCCTCCGGCAGGCCGCGCAGGGAGTTGTTTTCTTGAACTTCGAACAGGTGTAGCAGGGTGAGCATGAGAACCTCCGACCGAACCCTAGCAACTTTGGGCCGTTTCGTCTAGGATGGGACCAATATGCCAAAGCAACGCCTTCGCCGATACGACGTGCTCACCATTTTTCCCGCGATGATTTCCGCGTACGCGTCGGAGTCCATCTTGGGGCGCGCGCAGGAGAAGAAGCTGATATCGATTGCCGGGCACGATCTGCGCGATTGGGCGGAGGACAAGCATCGGCGGGTGGACGATACGCCGTATGGTGGCGGTCCCGGGATGGTGATGAAGGTCGACGTTTTTGACAAGGCAGTCAAGAAAGTAAAAGGGAAGCGGTCGAAGGTCAAAGTGATCGTGACGTCTGCCTCTGGAAAGAAGTTCACGCAAAAGGATGCGATTCGTCTCGCGGAGTTCGACCTGATCTTTCTTTGCGGTCGCTACGAGGGAATCGATGCTCGCGTAGAGGAAAATATCGCGGACGAGGCGTTCTCGGTCGGGGACTACGTCCTTACGGGCGGCGAGCTGCCGGCGCTCACGATGATCGACGCAGTGTCGCGGAACGTACCGGGCGTGCTCGGGGCGAAGGAATCTCTTGCGGAGGAGTCGCATACCGAGGAGGGCGTGCTCGAGTATCCGCAGTACACGAAGCCGGCTGTTTATAAGAAATGGGAGGTGCCGGAAGTGTTGATGAGCGGGGACCACAAGAAAATCGCCGAGTGGCGGAAGGCGCAGTCGAAGCGCGTATAAAAAAAGAGCGACCAGATCGGTCGCTTTTGCGTTATCGCGCGAGGTCCTTGGCCACGCCGCTGGTCTCGTAGAACTTCTGGAGGAACTCGACGCGGTGGCTCATCCGCTGTTCGCCCGTAAGCTTGTAGCGGTCGCTCTGCACGTCGACGTTCGCCATGTTGGCGTCGACCGAGAGCTGGCTGTCGAGCGTTCCCATGGAGACGGGGTCGAGCGTGCCGAACATCGCCGTGATGGCCGGCTCGTCCTCGGGAGTGACGCTGAACACCATTGCCTCCGGGTGGCCGCCCTGCGAGATGGCGAACGCCTCGCGACGCGCGCGGCTTGCCATGACGAGCTCCGCCCACTTGCCGTCGCTGTACTGGGACAGAATTTCGTAGACGGTCTGATGCGCGTTCCCCTCGCCGAGCAGCCAGTCGGGATCGGGGTAACGGCTCGGCGGCTCGTGGTTCACCAGGCAGTCGTTCGCGTGCGACAGCTCGTGGGCGAGCAGGATGCCCTGCATGAATGCGGACATGTCGATCTTCTGCAGGTACATCGCGGGCGGATGGCAGGAGAACTGCGCGCCGATGTGGGCCAGCTTGTCCTCGGTCGCGATCCGTGCCGGATTGGCGACCACCAGGAACCAGATGGGCGTCGTCGGCGTCGTGGCCACCTTCATGTAGTTGTCGTCCATGCGGATGGCGGGAAGCCCGTACGCGTCGTAGAAGGCGAGGAGCTCCGCGGCCTTCTTGCTCCTCTTCGCGATCTCGACGAGACTCGCGTGCGCCGCCGAGATGATGGCCATCTGGTCGTCGGGGATCTTGAGGGACCCGTCGGCGGCCGCGACGGCGGTTGGCGGCGCTGCGACGGGAATCGTCTCCGTCGTCGGCTCCGGCGTCGAATCGCGTTGGTGCCGGTCGTGCCAGACAATGGCCGCGATGACGACGATGGTGGCCGCGATCGGGATCGCGTACCAGTGATCGCGGAGCCAGTCGATGGCATCCGGCTTAAAAGGATCGCGCGTTGCGTTGCCCATGGGAAACTCCGTTTCATCGCCCTGCCGGATTGGCAGGAGCGAGCGGGGAAGGTACCGCGAAACGGACGGGTTGTCAATTGTTAGCGCTTGTTCTGTCACGCCTTTCAAAATTTGAGATCGTTCGTTGCATGCGTGTAACGAGTAACAAATTCGTCATTCGCAACAGAGGGCAGAAGCCCGATAAAAAATCAGCAACCAGGCTGGTTGCTGCGGGGAAGAGGGCAATAGCCGAGAGGCGTCGCGATCGTCGCGATCACGTCTGGCGTCAGCGATGGGGCGGCCCGGTGCTGTTCGATGGAATTGACTCCGAGTGGCGTGACGCGCCAGTGGAAGACGTTGTGTCCGCCTTTGACGCGGATCGATTTCAGCTGGTGTTCCAGCGAGAGCTCAGTTCGCAGCTCGTGGAATGGCGACGGGTCGGACTGGTTGGCGGACAGGATTCCGAACGAGAGCTCCGCGGGAAGCGTGTTGCCGTACCAGCGTTCCGCGAGGAGATGGTTTGCCAGGTGCACATGCCTTTGCATCCAATGCACCGTCCTTCGGATGGCAACGACTCTCCGATCCCGCACCGCAGCCGTCGTCTCCGCCGAGGCGACGACGGCGTATCCTGTCTCGATGATCATTGCGACCAGCCGGTCCTCCTCGAGCGGTTCCGCGGCGCATCCCGGGAGGAAGCAGTCCTGCCACGAGGTCGGGCTGACGATAACGCGGTAGCGGTCCCTCAGCAGCAGGACCAGGTTTTCCGAGCGACGAAGCTCGTTCAGCGCGCCTTCGACGCGGTCCGGTCGAAAGTAATGGCACGCAATCCGACCCGCCAGGTTCGTCGGAACGATTCCGGGCGTGCCGATCATCCTCGACGCGGCGTCGATCGAGCGCAGAAGCGCCAACTGCACCTTGCTCAGCGGTGACCTGTCCTTCATGGGTGTTCTCCTGGCCCGAGAGTGCCAAGAAACAGGCTGAATGTCAAGATTCCTTCAATAAAAATCGGCCCGACGAGATCGTCGGGCCGGCAAGCGCGCCTAGGGCGCGATGAACTTCGTGACCGTCTGCGCGGCGGGAGCGGAACTCGTCTTCGAGCTGGTCGCCAGGGTCGGCTCGAGCTGGAAGGTGTACACCGCGCCGGAGATGCGGACCTCGAGGGCGCTCGCGTACGAGGCCATGAGAGCCGCGTCGTCGAAGCTGAACGCCGGCTGCATCGGGATGGGATCCATCCCTCCCATCGCCTTGCCGTCCGCGTCGCGCCACACCACCTGCATGGCGGCGGGAGAGATTCCCTCGTACCCGTCCTGGTCGACGGTCTTCGCGAGGAGGACCGGGACGCCGTTCTTCTCGAACGAGAGGTCGAGGTAGAGGCCGGGCTCGAGCGAGGGCCGGAAGATGGCCAGGTCCTTCGCGCCGGCGGCCACGTACAGCGCCTCGAGTTCGCGCAGTCCCATCGACTTCCGTTCGCTTGCCTGCTTCCAGACCGTCCGGGCGAGCGACACCTGCGCGGCTTCCCCGATGACCTCGTCGACGAGCCTCATGGAGTCGTACCGCCACCCGTCGAGTGGCGCGTTGCTGGCGTGGATGACCCCGCTCTCGCCGTTGATCGTCTTGCCCATCCCGAGGATCGGCATGTTCTGGCGCTCGTAGGTCCACTGCTCGCGGAGACCGGGCGGATCGAGCGACTCGGCCGCGATGGCGACCGTTTCCTTCGCGACGGCCGCGATGTCCTGGTTCATCAGGAAGTCCGGGCCGGAAAGGACGTGCGCGAACTCATGCTCGAAGTCGGTCGGCACGTTCTGCAGTCCCACGTTCACGATGGCGACCTTGCGGTCCACGTCGAAGGTGGTGTTGCCGCCGGGGCCGTCCATCATGCGAACCGAGAGCACGTATCCGCGCAGTCCCTTCTCGTCGAGCATGCCGATCTTCCCGAACGACCGGTCGGCCATCCCGCGGATGGCCGCGTCGGTGACGCCGACCTTGCCGTCGAACTGGTTGTCGATCGTCATCCCGAGCTGGGCGATGATGTCGGGGCCGACGGGAGGGAAGGCGGTCTTCGGCGCCCGCTGGTCGAGGACGAGCCGCGTCGAGGCGCCGAGCGGGCCGACGGTCGGCACGATCTGCGTGAGCACGCCCATCTTCGCGAGGCGCTCCTGGTCGGCGGCGACCTTCTTCTCGATGCCGGCCGCGGACACGTTCCGCTCCTCTGCGAGGCACCCATCCGAAAGTCCCTCGTACGGCTTGTCCGCGTCCGAGCCGGCCTTCTTGCCGCCGGCCGCGGAGAGTTTCGTCTTCCAGTGCTCCGTGCGCTGGTACGAGTCCCATCTGTCCTTGGCCATGCCGATCGCGATGACCACGAGCAGGACCTTCCACCAGTCTTTCTTCAGGAATGCGAGAATCTTGTCCATTGAGCCTCCGATGCCCGGATGAATTCCAAGCGGGAGGACTGTAGCAGGTTGGTTTGAATTGTCAATGATTCCTTGACGATTCTGACGTTTCCCCCTACACTTCCGCCGAGACAAGGAGTTCTCATGGACCTTCCCGACAACGTTCACGTTCTTCCCCAGACCATCGCGGTTCAGGCGCTGATGGACCGTCTGCGCAACACGTTCACCGAATCGGACCAGTTCCGGGCGACGGCACTGCGGCTCGGCCGGCTGGTCGCGTCATCCGCGGTCGACGAGCAGCCGTGCGAGGACGGCGTCATCCGCACGCCGGTCGAGGAGACGCGCGGTCTCAGGTTCACCAAGTCCGTCGCGTTGGTTCCGATCCTGCGGGCCGGCAACGCGCTCGTCGATCCGTTCTGCGAGCTGCTGCCGAACCCGCGCGTCTGGCACGTGGGAATGTCGCGCGACCATGAGACGCACCGGCCGAGCGTCTACATGAACGCGATCCCCAAGCGGGACATCGGAGGCATGACCTGCTTCATCCTCGACCCCATGTTCGCGACCGGAGGCTCGGCCGTCGAGGCCGTGCGTCTGCTTCGGGAGCGAGGAGCCAAGAGCATCGTCTTCGCCGGAATTGTCGGAGCACCCGAGGGGGTCGCGCATTTCCAAGAGGCGTGCCCGGACGTGCCCGTCTACCTCGCCGTGCTCGACCGGTGCCTCAACGAGAACGCCTACATCCTCCCCGGTCTCGGCGACTTCGGCGATCGATACTACAACAGCTTCTGAATCCGTCGACGCGAGTCGGCGGACTTTTTTATCCAGGCGGGACCGCTCCGTTGACATCCGGCCCAAAATGAGCTACTCTTCCCGCGTCACTCTGGAGACACCGATGGTTCTTCTTCTCACCTCGCTCGCCCTCGCCGAGCCTCCCGTCGTCAACGTCAGCGTGACGGTCAACGTCACGACCCCGGATTCCTCCGCGACTGTCTCGGTCGACGATCCCGTCGTCGTTGCCGAGGACGCGACGCCCCGATTTGACGCGGTGCTCGCGACCGTCCCTTCGTCCAAGTTCGCGGCATTGCGCGCCGAGCTCGACGCGCACGCGGAGCAGTTCGGCGGGTGCTTCGTCTCGGACCGCGCGACGCTGTCCGGAACGTTCCAGATCCGCTTCGGCAGCCTGTACGGCACCGGCGTTGGCAGCCTGGTTCGCAGCGACAACCTCTCGGTCGACGGCGAGGCGCTCGACTGCCTCAACGACGCGTTGCTCGGCATGTCCTTTCCGGACACCGCGACACCGACCGACGTCCGCTTCATCTTCCGCTAGCTTCGGTCCCGATCGTCTCGGGCCGATTTTTTTTGCGAAAAATCCAAAATGAAGTACGGCCCAAAAAAAGAACCCGAGCGAGTCGGGTCAGGGCGAATCGGTACGGAAGTCGGCGAATATCCGGGGTTGCGTCATGTACATCTCGGCGATGGTGAGCGTGCCGGCGCGAAGCGCGGTCAGCCCGACGGCGTTCAGGCCGCTCCCGTGTGACTGCATGAGGGCTTCCTCTTCCGACTTTCCTTGTTCCTTGAGCAATCCGGGAATGTCGGCGAGAGTCTCCTCCGCCGCGCGGATGGTCATCTCGACCACGTACTTGAGCGTCTCGAGGATGGCAGGCGCGTTCAGATCCAGGGAGGCGGTCTCCGGGCGCCTGGGCGCCGCACGGATGAACTCGAGGTACCGTCCGGGATCGTAGTCGTCGCGCAGGATGCGCAGCTGTGCCGTTAGGACCGTCCTCAGGCTGACCGGCTGGTCCATCAGGTCTCCGAGCAACACGGGGAGGCGGTCGAGCATTTCCCGGTTGAGCTCCCTGTATCTTCCCTCGGGCACGCGGGTTTGGAATATCTCGTCCGCGAGCAGCATCCGCAACGCGACTTCCGGGTCAAACTTCACTGGTTCCATTGAAAACTCCTTGCGGGAAGACGCTATCAAGTTTCGACCGGAATGTCAACGGACAGCCCGAAATCTGTCGCACGGATTTCGCACGACCGCATGAAAACCGTGCGATAAAAAAGCGACCCGAGCGAGTCGGGTCGAGAGGCCGTGCGGGGGACTATCCGCGGGCTGGCGGCGGATCGTCGTAGTCGGAATCGGCGGGGAGGAGATCCACGCTCCAGGTGGCCCAGGCCTCCACGGGGACTCCGTGGTTCCTGATCCACTGGGTCGCAAGCAGCGTCCTTCCCGGCCGCGTCATCGTCGGCGGCGCGGCGCGGATGTGCTCGGCGAGGGCGAAGGTTGGCGCCGTGCCGCAGGTGATCACGTCGGGACGCGCGTTCGTCTCGACGAACCGGGAGAGGGCCTCCGCGTCCTGGAGCGAAAGCCGCGCGTAGGCGAGTGGTTGGGAAGGGGACGATCGAAATCCAATCAGACAGTCACTCACGAGATGCTCCGTTGCGGCGAGGATTGTATCAGGTTTCTCGTTCGCGTCAAGGCTGCTCCTCGCTTGTCCGTTGGCGGGAATGCGCCTACCATGGGGGCACTATGTTTGCCACGCGCATCCAGCGGTTCCTGTACCGACGCATCGCGAAGCCCGTTTTCTTTTCGCGCGATCCCGAGGAAGTCCACGATGCCATGACCGCGCTCGGGGCCGCGCTCGGATCTTCCCGTGGCATCCGGTCGATTCTCCGGTCGCTGCTCTCGTACGCGAGCCCGTCGCTTCGGCAGACGATCCTGGGGATCGAATTTCCGAACCCGGTCGGGCTTTCCGCCGGGTTCGACAAGGACGCGCTGCTCGTGGACGTTCTCCCGTCCGTCGGGTTCGGGTTCGAGGAGGTCGGGTCCGTAACGGGGGAGCGGTGCGCGGGGAATCCGAAGCCGCGGCTGTGGCGCCTGCCGAAGTCGAAGGGGCTGGTGGTGTGGTACGGGCTGAAGAACGATGGGAGCGAGACGGTATCGGCCCGTCTGCGCGGCCGAACGTTCGAGATTCCCATTGGGACGAGCGTGGCACGGACGAACGACGCGACCACGGTCGAGACCGAGGCCGGGATTCGCGACTATGAGAAGGCGTTCCGCGCGTTCGCGGACATCGGCGACTATGCGACCGTAAATGTCTCCTGCCCGAACACCTGCGGAGGCGAGCCGTTCGCGACGCCGGAACGACTGGACGCGCTGCTGTCCCGGCTCGACGCGATCGCGACGCGCAAGCCGACCTTTTTGAAATTGCCGGCGGACATATCGACCGACGCGCTCGACGCGCTCGTGGCGGTCTGCGATCGTCATCGCGTCCACGGGCTCATCCTGTCGAACCTGACGAAGAAGCGCGACCGCGCGACGATCGATCCGACGGAGATCGCCGTGACCGACAAGGGCGGCGTCAGCGGCAAGCCGGTCTTCGATCCTTCCAACGAGCTGATCTCCCACCTTTGGAAAACGACCGGCCGACGATACGTCATCGTCGGGACGGGCGGGATCTTTTCGGCCGAGGACGCATACGAGAAGATCGTCCGCGGCGCGTCGCTCGTGCAGCTGATCACCGGAATGATCTTCGAGGGTCCGCAGCTGATCGGCGAGATCAACCGCGGGATCGCGCGTCTCCTGGCACGCGACGGGTTCGCGACGGTCGCGGAGGCCGTGGGAACAAAAAACAGCCGGAAGGATCCGGCTGCAGGCTAGGCGGCATGCGACGCGAGGGCGCGGGAGAGCGCCTCGCGCTCGACGACGAGGCGCTTGGCCTCGTTCGCGAGGGCGTCTCGGCGATCGCGAAGCGGGTCTGATCGGAGGCGCGGGAGCAGGACCGCGATCATTCGTTCGCGGCGCGCGATGGCGACGATTCGCGCCTCGAGCTCTTCGGCCGTCTGCTCGGCCGCAAGATCGATGGGGCTAAGCCAGAAGTGGCGGTCGTCGAAGGCTCGGACGCCTTGGTTCCAGTGCGAGGCGAGCCTGTCGGCGGACTCGGGCGGGGCGAACCGCGCGGGCGCTCCGGAGGGCAGGCCGAGTTCCTCGATGCCGCGCACCGATCTCCACCCGTCACGGTTCGGCGAGACGGGCTCGTCGGCCGGGTCGCCGGCGACGACGGCGGCGCCAGGGGAAATCCAGGCATCGGGCGAGTATTGGGTACAGGCGATCTTCGCGTTCTTCGTTCCGTCCATCGGCTCGAAGCCGAACGCGCGGACGTTGGCCTCGATCTCGTCCTCGGTGAGGTTCGACGGCGTTCCCGATTCCGCGACCGCGGCTTTTCCGCTATCCGTGACGAAGGTTCGGTACCCGCGCTCGCGCAGGTGCACCTGGGGGCGTCCGACAGGTATCCGAAGGTGCGCATCTGGTTGGGCATCTGCATCCGCGTGTTCTCCTTCGCCTTCGTGAGGTCGCGCAAGGCAAGCGCGTTGCGCAGGCGCGCGGGGAGCGGTCCGTCAAACCATACTTCGACCGCCAGAAGGTTGGCGAGGAACTGGAGGGACTGTGCGTTCAGGTGCATTGGGATTTCCCTTGTCTTCGTCCGCGCCGATGATCCGGCGTTTGGATGATACGGAAACATAGCAATGATTCGTCCCGATGTCAATGCGGTCATCCGTGCTACACTGTTCCTCGATATGGCCGACGCGCACCACCTCCCGAACATCTTTTCCTCGATCGTCGCCACCGCCTGCCGCGTGGTCCCGGAGTTGGCGCACGTCGATCCGTCGAAGATTCTCGTCTGCGTCCGCAAGCTCCCGCCTACCCGGCTCGGCGAGACGCTCGGATTGCGCCAGGCGAAGGTACGTCGGGGGCACGACCCGGTGTTCTCGACGATGACGGTCGGAGGTCGAGAAATCCTCTATGTGGTCACCTTCAACGTCTCGCTCGTCTCGACGGACGCCCCTTTGCGCCAGGCGCTTGAGACCGTGATGCACGAACTGTGGCACATCGCCGAGGAATGCGACGGAACGATCCGGCCGGCGCGGCACGGGAAGGGGTTCAACGCGGCCGTCGCCGAGCTGCACGATGCATACCTGGCCGTGGGAGGACGGCCGATTCCGACGTTCGACGCGCATGCCCGCGTTCGACTCCGCCATCTTCGCGGAAAGGGAAGGCCTGGAGTGCTGTCCATTCGTCGCGGACTGTCGTCGATCGCGACGGTCCCGAAGGCATGGAAGCGAGCGTGGACGGAGGATGACGTGCACGAACGGACGACGGTCCTCTCGAAGCTGCTCCCGCCGACGTTCTCCTACGTCTGTCCGCGCGGCCACGAGGTCGTTCGATTCCGAAAGCTGTCGAAGGCGAGCTCATGCGCGGCGTGTTCGAAGACATTCGACCGTCGATTCCTCTTGTTTCCAAAAAAAAATACCCCGACGTGATGCCGGGGCAGGGTCAGGAGGTCGTCGCGGTCAGGGCGGCGACAAGGTTGGGGTAGTCGTCGTGGACCGCCTGCAGCCGGTCGCGCCGGAGGGTGAGCTCCGCGATCTCGTGGTCGTACCACGCGATCTGTTCCGCAATCTCCTCCTCGGTCCGGAGGCGCAGGCCGGCGAACGGCTCGATGGGCGGCACAGTGGGAGCGGCCGTCGGACCCGGATCGGAGATCGGGTCCGTCGTGACCGGCGAAGGCACCGCTGCGACAGGGTCGGCAGGCGCGGCTTCCACGGTCGGAATCCTCTCCGGCTTTGCCCGTCGCGTGAGTGTCGCCTCCATCCCGGCAACCTGCATCACCGTCAGCCGTCGGAGGCGGGCGATGTCCGGCTTGAGGGCGGGCAGGTCGGGCCGGCCGTAGCAAAGCCGCATGATCGTCCAGTCTGTCTCGTCGATCTCGAACGTTCGTTCCTTCGGGCCGACGGAGTAATTTCCGCCGTCATCGAGGGCTCGCTTCGGCCACGTTGCCGGGTCTTCCGTGATCGTTGCGTCGGTCGGGCTGTCATTCATGGTGGTCTCCTGGGGTGTCGCCGGGACAAGTTCCGGCGTGGGTTCGGGAACGGAAGGGACGGGGAAATGGGTCTTCGCGGGCCTGTGACCCCGCTTGGACGTGGATTCGTCGGGAGGGTCAAGCAGGTGTTCCGCTCGGAATTTTCGAACGTCGTTCTTCCAGTGCGCCACGAGGTTCGCGGCCGCCTCGTCGGGAACGTTCCGGAAGGACGGGCCGGCGAGACCCGTGCCGCTGGTCGGAATGGCGTTCTCCTGCACCAGGTAGTTTTCCTGCGTCCTGTCGAGCGACATCCATCCGTGGCGCGAGAGCGCGCCGATCTTTCCGGCGAGCGTTCCGGGCAGCAGCAAGTCGATTACGAACGACCCGATCTCGAGCGGGACAGAGTCCCTTCCAAGAAGGCGGCGATCTCGACGAGCAGAAGGAGCGTATCGTACTGCAGTCGTGTCGGCAGATGCGCCGACGGTGGATTTCTCAATGGATCCTCCAAGGTTGCTTCGGACCATCCGAAGGGGCGAACAGTGCCACAAAACTGGATTCCCGTCAACCTTCGCCCCAAACGAAAAACCGCCTAAGCGGCGGTTTCCGTTGCCTTCGCCTTTTCGGTGGCGATGGTCTTCTGGCGGGCCTCGGTAAGATGCGTCACGTTGCGCTTCTTGCCGTCCACGATCTTCTGGTCGACCAGGATGTTCCAGACCGACTCGGAAGGCTGGGCGCCCTTGCTGATCCAGTATTGGATGCGCTCGGCGTTCAGCGTGGTTTCCTTTGTGCGCGGGTTGCGGTGACCGAGGATTTCCAGGGACTTGCCCCACGGGTCCTTCTGCTTGTCCATGATGACCACGCGGTACATGGGCTGCTTCTTTTTTCCGACGCGGGTGAGACGAATTGACAGCATAGGTTTGGTTCAAACATGAGCGTGTTGAACGGTGCCGGAACTATAGCGGAACGGGGAAAGGATGTCAACGAAGCATGGATACGGCGGCCGCGGACCCGGCCAGGGACATAATTCCTACGATTGTCCAGCCGATAAGCGATGCAATCGGCCCGTTCGCCCGTTTTCCCATGATTTTGTGGTTTCCGCTGATCCGGATGATCAGGAACAGGATGACCGGAGCGATCATTCCGTTTGCGACCGCCGACCAGACGAGCGCCTTGATGGGGTCGAGCCCGACGAAGTTGAGCCCGAGTCCGACGAGCATCGACAGGATGATCACGCCATAGAACGCGTGGGCGGACTTGAACGGGCGATACAGTCCCTGCTTCCAGCCGAAGCTTTCGGAGAGCGCGTAGGACGCGGATCCCGCAAGGACGGGAACGGCGAGCATTCCCGTGCCGATGATCCCGATGGCGAACAGCAGGTACGCGTACTCGCCGGCGATCGGCCGGAGGGCGAGGGCGGCGTCGGCGGCGGTCACGATGTTCGTGATTCCGTGCGTGTACAGCGTTCCGGCGCAGGCCGCGATGATGAAGAACATCACCACGTTCGAGACGAGCATCCCCGACCAGACATCGACGCGCATCTTCCTGATATCTTCGTCGCTCGTCTCCTTGCGACGCTCGCGGACGGTCGTCTTCCCCTGGAGAATCTGCTCTTCCACTTCCTGCGACGTCTGCCAGAAGAAGAGGTATGGCGAGATCGTCGTCCCGAGGATTCCGCAGACGAGGAAGATCTGGTCGCGGGAGAAGGTCATGGTCGGAACGATCGCGTGCGTGAGGACGTCGCCCCAGTCCAGTCTCATCATGAGCGCGGAGAAGACGTAGGCGAGGAGGACGAGCGCGAGGTACTTGAGGTACTTCGCGTACCGGGCATAGGTGGTGAAGATCTGAAGGGTGACGCTCAGCACGGCGAAGAAGACGACGAACAGGCCGACCGGAATCGTTGGGAAGAGAAGTGTGCCTCCCTCGGCCATCGCGCCAAGGTCGGCTCCGATGTTGAACGTGTTGGCGATGACGAGCAGCGACGTGCAGAGATACAGCACCCACGTCGGATAGTGGCTCCGGATGTTCGCGGCCAGCCCGCGCCCCGTCACGAGCCCTATGCGCGCGCACATCTCCTGGACGACGGCCATGAGCGGAAAGGTAAACGCCGCGAGCCAAAGCAGCTGGAACCCGTAACGCGCTCCGGTCTGCGAATAGGTCGCGATCCCGGACGGGTCGTCGTCGGACGCGCCGGTGGTGAGTCCCGGGCCGAGCGTTTCCCAGTACTCCTCGGCGTCCTTGAACGGTTTTTTATCGAATAGACGATGAAAAAAACTCGAGGAAGCGTCCATGGTCTTCTCAAGCGCCTCCGACGGGGCCGTGGCAATGTCCTCGATGAGATGGTCTGACACAAGATTTTGCGCGAGCGCTCTTAGAATCTTTGCGATTATACCATAAAAAAATCCGACGGAGCGTCGGACAGACTAGGCGTTGGGGGCCGCGTGTCTCGGGGGCATGGATCGTCTCCAGACGAGGAGGTCAATCGGACGGGGACAGATGACGGAGTGTTCCTGGGCGGAATGCTTGACGGAGGCGGCCCAGGGGACGTGGTCCTCGTCGAGCAGCGGGGAGTGGTGCTTCGCGAGCGCGTCGACGACGTCGGCGAAGACGAGCGGGTCGATGTCGCGGAGCATTGCGGCCATCTCGGGCTCCAGCAGATCGAGCCGTCCCGCGTGGGCGAAGAACCGCTCGACGATCTCGACGCGGATCAGCTGCGCGTCGCATCCCTCGGCGGGGTGCCGCGTGATGGCCGCGGAGAGATCCTGCGCGAACCGGACGTGGTCTGCCAGGATGCGCTGGCCCTCCCGCTTGAGCTCGTTTGCTCGCTGGTCGGCTCGGTCCGTGCGCAGGGCAAAGAACCAGAGTACGGCGACGGGGGCGACGGCGTCGAAGAGCGTCATGGCGGAGAAGGCGACGGCTCCGACAAGAAATCCGACGAGGTTGAGAACGACGATCGCCGCGGTGATCCGAAAGGCAGTCGTTCGCGCGGCGGTGGGGGTTGAGAAGGGCATTGGGTGTTCCGTGAGCTACGCAATGGTAGTCCTCCTGGGAAACGGGGTCAAGAAAAAGAGCGGTCCGACGCACGGTCGGATCGCTCTTATTGTTTTCTAGTGCCTCGCGCTCGCACCCGCCGTCACGTCCGACAAATTCACGCTCAGCAAATTGGACACGCCGTCGTCGCCCATCGTGACGCCATAGAGGACGTCGGCCTTTTCCATGGTGGCGCGGTTGTGGGTGATGACGATGAACTGGGTGAGCTTGGCCAGCTCCTCGAGGATGCCGGCGAAGCGGAAGGTGTTGGCCTCGTCGAGGGCGGCGTCGACCTCGTCGAGGACCACGAACGGGCCCGGGTTCACGGCCATGATCGCGGAGACGAGGGCGATTGACGTCAGCGCGCGCTCGCCGCCGGAGAGCAGGTTGAGCGCCTTGAGCTTCTTGCCCGGTGGCGTCGCCTGGATGTCGATGCCGACCACGCGGTCCTCGCGCTCGCGGATGCGCAGGGCGATCTTCTCGGTCTCGCCGAGCTGCGCGACCGCCTCGTCGAGGTCGTCGCCCGCGTCCTTCTTCACGTCCTCGCGCGACATCTTCACGAGCGAGCAGCTTCCGCCTCCGAACAGCATCTTGAAGTACTTCTCGAACTCGTCGTTGATCTTCTTGAACGCCTTCTCGGACTGCTTGTGAATCTCCTCGTCGAGCTCGTCGATAATCTTCTCCGTGTCGGCCACGGCCGAGCGCAGGTCGCTCACCTGGCCGTCGAGGAAGGAGAACCGCGCGTTCGTCTCCTCGAATTCCTTCACGATCTCGGGATCGATTCCGCCGATGAGCTCGAGCTTGTAACGCAGGCGCTGGATCTCTGGATAGGTCGCATTGGTGTCGACCTTGATCTCGACGCGACGGCCGCGGATGTCGCCGGCCTGTTCTTTTAGCTGCTCGTCCATGTCGCGCCCAAGGTTCGCCTGGCGTTCCTCGAGGCGGGCGAGGTCGATGGCGACCGCGTTGCGCTGGTTCTCGACCAAGTGGATCGCCTGCTGCTTCTGGCGCAGGTCGCGCTGAAGGTCGAACAGCTCGGTGCGCACCTGCTTCTCGGTGACCGCGTGCATCTTCATGCTCTCCTCGAGCGTCTTCAGCTCGGCCTCGGTCCCGGCGATCATCTCGCCGAGCTCGACCACGCGCGCGATCATCTTCGGATCGCTTACCACGTCCTCCGGACTCGGCCGCTGGAGCCGCGACACGAGCGTCGTCGACGATTCCAGAAGCTCGTCGATCCTCGCGTAAATCTCGTCGAGCCCTTTCAGGCTTCTCAGCCCTTTCAGCCCTCCCGCCACCCCCTCGATCCCCTCGATGATCTTCGTCAGCGGCAGCGGCGCCCAGTTGCTCTGCGCGCGCACCTTCGCCATCTCGATTTCCTTCTGCACCTTGAACTGTTCGTCACGGAACCCCGATCGCTTCCGCTGCATGTCGTTGTACTGCTTCTGGATGACAATGAGCCCGTCGTCCTGCACGTCCTTGTCCTTCTCCTCGCGCTCCATCGCCGTGACCTTCTCGACGAGCGCGGCGACCTCGGACGTCTCCTTGTTCACCTGGATGTCGAGCCGCGAGAACTTCTCCTTCACGCCCACGAGCTCGTCCGTCAGCTGCCACCACATTGTCCCGAAGTATCCGTGCTCAAGCTCGCGCAGCTTCTTCTCCACCTCCTCGCGCTCCTGCAGTCGCGACACCTGGCGCTTGAGAGACTTGAGGCGCGGCTCGATCTCGGTGAGGAGCATCTCGACCTCGGCGAGGTTCTCGTACGTCCGCTTCAGCTTGAGCATCGACTCGTGGCGCTTGATCTGAAACTGCTTCACGCCGGTCGCGTCGTCGAAGAACGCCTTGCGTTCCTCGGGGGAGGAAACGAGGATGTGGTCGACCATCCCCTGGCCGATGACGGAGTAGGACCGCTGACCGACGTTGGCCTGTGCGAGCAGCAGCTGGATATCGGAAAGCCGCGCGGCCGAGCCGTTCAGGAGGTACTCGGAATTTCCGTCGCGATACAGCCGGCGGGTGACGGTCACCTCCGAGAAGTCGATCGGCATCGTGTGGTCCTCGTTGTTGAACGTCATCGAAACCTCCGCGAACCCGGAGCGCCCGCGCCCCTCGGATCCCGAAAAGATGACGTCCTGCGACTCCTTCCCGCGCAGCAGCTTCAGCGACTGCTCGCCAAGCACCCACCGGATCGCATCCGAAAAGTTCGATTTGCCGGAGCCGTTGGGCCCGACGACCGCGGTGATGGGGGAGACCCCGCCCTTGGGAGGAAGGAACGACAGCGTTGTTTTCTGGGCGAATGTCTTGAATCCTTGGAGTTCGAGTTTGAGGAGAAACATATCGGGCAAATTATAGCACACGGCGTTGACAGGGAAGACACCCCATGGTTTTATGAAGAAGTATGAACAACGCGTGTCGCGTCAACCAGGGGTACGCACTCTTCTCGTCCGATCGGACGATGAAGCAGATTTCGTATTCCCGAGTCGGCGCGACGATGGCGAGGTAACCCCTCGTCATCGCAAGGCCGGCCCGGGAATTACCCCGGGCCGGTTTTATTTCGGAGTAAGAATGCCGGCTATGAAATCGACCACCACCTACTATCTCTTCACCTTCCTCTTTCGCCTCGGGCTCGGCGCGACGATGTCGCTGTACACGCCGTTCCTGGCGGACATCGGGCTGACGTTCGCGCAGATCGCGACGGTCAACGCGGTGTACTGGATCGCGACGCTCTCGTTCGAGATCCCGACCGGGATGCTCGCCGACGGGCGCGGGCGCGGATGGAGCGTGATGATGGGATCGGTCTTTTACGCGATCGGCGGGTTCTGGTACTCGATCGCGGGCGGGTTCTGGCACGCGATCAGCGCGGAGCTGATCATCGCGGTCGGCGCGGCGTTCATCTCGGGCGCGCTGTCGTCATGGATCGTGGACGCGCCGGACCGGAAGAGGACCCTGTCGCACGTGTTCGGCACGGCGACGGCGATCGCGGGAATCGCGACCGTCCTCGGCACGTTACTCGGCGTGTATCTCGCCGCCCCGTTCGGCCGCGGCGTCGCGTTCGCCATCGACGGCGTGTTCTCGCTCTTCGCGTTCGTCGTCGCGGCGAGCCTGATGCAGGGGAAGGAGCTCGAGCATCCGATGGGCGAGTTCGACGCGCTCGGCCGCGCGTTCCGTAACCTCAGGTCGTCGCCGACGATGCTTTGGGCCGCGGCGATGCAGGCGTCGTACGGGATCTTCCAGACGTTCAACATGTTCTGGGCCCCGCTGATGCTGAAGCATCTCGACATGAACGGCGTCGGCTACACCTGGATCGGCATGTACGCGGTCGTGGCGGCATCGGGCTTCCTCGTCCGCACCAGGTTCGGTCAGAAGGACGGCACCGGCGCGGGAATGGCCCTCGCCCTCGCCTTCGCCGCCGCCCCGATGCTCGCCTTCGCCGTCCTCCCGCCGCTCGCCGCCTGGTTCGTCCTCCTCGCCATCCACGAGCTCGGTCGCGGCGCCTTCGCCACGTTCGCCGACGCGTACGTCCACGAGCGCATCGAGTCGGGCTATCGCGCCACGTTCTCCTCGCTCCAGTCGTTCGCGCAGGAAGCGGGCGTGGCCGCGACCCTCGTGGTCCTCGCGTTCGCCATGCGCCCGTTCGATAACGACCCGCGCGCCATCGTCTGGATGTGGGCGATCGCGGGAGCCGTGTCGCTTGGGGTGACGGCGACGCTGTGGGTGAGGAGGCCGAGGCTTCCGGATGCTTCGTAGGGAAGCGTCCGGTTTTTATATTCCTGTTTGGGGTCATGTTTGGGGTCAGGTCGGGAATCGGGAAAAATTCCCAATTCCCGACCTGACCCCACTCGCGGTCGATTGACCTTCCCTTCGTCCGATGGTATCCTCGTCCATCGCTATGGAATCCTATACCCACCGCCGAATTCACGACCTTCTCCTTAAGGCCAAACGCCCCGTGTTTATCGCGGACGAGCGCATTGACGGGGATTCGCTGGGATCGTCGCTTGCGATGGCAGATTTTCTGAAAGGTCGGGGGATTCGCGTCCCGGTGTTCGTCTCCGAGCCGATCCCATCGAAGTACCGCTTCCTTCCGAACGTCGATCTCTGTACCACCGACGCGACGGTCTTAAACGACCCGTCGATCGATCTTGTCGTCTCATTCGACTGTTCCGACGCGGCCTACGTCGCCCGTCTCCTCGCCACTTGCCCGGCGCGCCCGACGACGATCAACATCGACCACCACGCGACAAACGCGCGATACGGCCAGGTGAACCAAGTCGTCGTCTCGTCCCCGGCGACGGCCGAGGTCGTCTACCGCTGGTTCAAGGAAAACAATGTCGTCCCGAGCCGCGAGGCCGCCACCTGCCTGATGACCGGGATTTGCTTCGATACGACCGTGTTCTCGAACGCGGGGACGAACCTGCGAGCGTTCGAGGCGGCGTCCGAGCTGCTGATGGGCGGGGCGAAGATCCAGGAGGTGATCCGGAACATGTATCAGAACCGCGGGGTGAACGTTCTTCGCGTCTGGGGCGCTGCCCTTGAGAGAATCCGTCGCCACGACTCCAAGTCCGTCGTCGCGACCTTTCTGACGCGTGCCGACATCGATGGGAACGGGGCGACGGACGACGAGGTGGACGGGCTGTCCAATTTCCTAAACTTAGTAACGGAATCCGACGTTCTCTTTGTCATGCGCGAGATGCCAAACGGCGAGATAAAGGTCTCCATGCGCTCCTCCGGTCCCGACGTCGCAAAGGTCGCGGCGGCCATGGGCGGGGGAGGGCACCGGAAGGCGGCAGGGTTTTCTGTGGGAGGGGTGGCTTGCACGGAGGATGGGTGTTGGGAGTTGGTGGAGAAGTGCGTTAGTATGATAGAGTCGTAATGCAAAATGAATAATGCGTAGTGAAAAATAAAGGAATTTCCTAAATTTTTCATTTTGAATTCTACACTTTACATTCTTGTCCTATGTCCCCATCAAACAATTCCATCCTCATCCCGACCGTCATCGAAAAGACCCACATGGGCGAGCGCGCCTATGACATCTACTCGCGCCTCCTGAAGGACCGCATCATCTTTCTCGGAACCGAGATCGACGATACCGTCGCGAACCTGATCATCGCGCAGCTGCTGTTCCTCGAGTCCGAGGACAAGACGAAGGATATCAAGATCTACATCAACTCGCCGGGCGGATCGGTCACGGCCGGACTCGCCATCTACGACGCGATGCAGTACGTGAAGCCGGACGTGTCCACGATGTGCGTCGGCATGGCGGCAAGCATGGGCGCAGTGTTGCTCGCGGGCGGAGCGGCGGGGAAGCGGTTCGCGCTGCCGAACGCGGAGATCATGATCCACCAGGTGCTCGGCGGATTCTCCGGCCAGGCGACGGACATCAAGATTCACTCCGACCGCATCCTGCACATCAAGGACCGCCTGAACGAAATTCTCGCGAAGCACACCGGACAGAAGATTTCGAAGGTCGCGCAGGACACGGAACGCGACAATTTCATGGATCCGGTGACCGCGCAGAAGTACGGCCTCGTGGACAAGGTCATTGGCAAAATCTAGGCTCGTTCAACAGGAAAAACGTCAATTTGCTAAGCAAAAAACAGATCGCTTGCGCGGTCTGTTTGTTTTTGGTAACATTCCCCGGTGACAAGGCTTGACAAAAGCCTCGTTGGCTGGTATTGTTCTCCCTCAAGCGATTGAGAAACGTCCGTTGCGCCGTGTTACCTGCAGGCACGACAAGCATGGGATTTCATTTCATGGAAGTATCTGGTCTCCGGACTAGATCTCTCCACGACTGAAATTTCTTGCCTGCAGATCACAATGCGCAACGGACGTTTTTTTATTTTCTTTTTGTTGGTCCTCCATCCGACCCGCTAGTTCGTTACCGGCGCGTCGGTGGTTATCAATGATGATACGCTGTCCTCTACAGGTTGCAAGTCTTCGGGTGTGGATAATTGCTCGACGCCGACAAGACAGATTTGCGGAAGCGGTCGGTAGTGCGATTCGAAGACGCGGTCGACGCTCGTTCCGTCGGGATGCGCGACCGTGTACGTGAACGACGTGTCCGCTCCGACGTGCACGTTCTGACATTTTTTTTCTCCGACCGCAAGCGTCGTCGTCTCCGTCTCGACCGGGTCGCCGGCGGCAATCCATCGCTTCACGACAGGCGGCGTGTACGATCCCTTCCGTCCGTCGCTCGTTCCCCACAGCGTGAACGAGAGCGACTGCGCGGTCGCGTCCATCGACGCCTCGAAGAGGACGTAGTGCCCGGTGTCGTTCTTGAACTTGAAGTCCGGGGCGGGGTCGTAGATGGTCGCGTCCGTGCCCGGATTGTTGTTGGACGGGTCGTTGTAGTACGAGACGACCAGGGAATGGTTCGAGCGCTCCACGACCTCGAGCCCGGCGTTCATGACGGCCCGGAACGTGGTCGTTCCAATCTGGCATAGCCCGCCCGCGATCTCCGGGAGAATCTTGTCGCCCTTGATGACGAGCTCGGGAAGGTATCCGTTGTCCGTTTCGAACGGCTTGAGGGCGTTCAGCAGGGAAAAGGTCTCGTCCGGGGCGAGCAGGAGGCCGTTGAGGAGATTTACGCCGTTTTGGATGTTGGTCATTCGGTTCTTTGGCGAGCCCTTGAAGCTCGACGTTCCCGTGCCGAGGGCGTCGGTGATGCCGAGGTCGCTGCCCTCCGAGGAGGTGACGGTCGGCTCGACGTCAACGAAAGAAAGGAAGACGGTCGTTTCGACGCCATTGAGCGCGGCGACGAAATCCGCCCGCGCCTGGTCGCGGTTCAGCGAGCGTCCCGTCGCGGATGTCGCGAACTCGGTGACGCGCCCGTTTTTCCGCGCGAAGCGCGCGTTCTGCGCCGGGACGTCGACGGCCGCCGCGATCTCGTCGAGCTGCGCGTCGAACGCCACGGGGTCGATTTCTAGGCCGTTTGTCCCCGGCCTGATGATCTTGGCGAGGTCGGCCGCGGAGACGCTCCATGAATTCCCAGGGGCCTTCGTCCCGTCCGACGGAACGGACAGGACGAACGGTGCGCGCGACAAAGACGCCGCGGCCGCTGCGGTCTCCGTTCGCGCGACGTCCTCCGTCACCTCCGGATCGCGGTGTACGATCGCGAGCTCCGTGGGCGCGTCGTCGAGGTTCGAGAGACGGGCAATGAGAACGGAAAGGAACGGCGCGAAGTCGAACTCGTCTCCCGGCGTACCCGCGATCACGTCCGCCTTCCATCCGTCGGACGTCTTGGCGATCGAAAAAGCGGCGTCCGTTCCCGGCATCTCCTTTCCGGTGAATGTTTCGCGGACCGCGCCACGGATCGCGTCCTCGTTTCCGCTGACGACCGCGCGGATCGCCGTCGGCCGCATGGTCGCCTCGATCAGCCGAACGGCGTTCCAAAACCCGTTGGCGTCATGGTTTGACGTCACGGACGCGACGATCGTCTTGTCGAGGTCGAACCGAACGATCTCCATGCCGTCGTTTCCCATGAGCGACGAAAACGGGACGGCCTTTGTGTTTCCGTCTACCGTCACGAGGACGCCCTCCGCGAAGAACCCGTCGATCCTCTTCTGGACCTCCTGCCGCGCCGTCTCCGGATCCATCCCGCTCACGCGAACCGGCCCCACGAACGTATTCGGCCCGATGCGACCGTCGAACTGCCTGGCCCAGGCAAGCGAACCGCCGACGGCAAAGAAGGCGAGGAGGCAACAAAAAACCGCGATGATCGCGATCTTCGTTTTGCCGGTTATCTTTTTCATACGCCTTACTCGTCGAGCTCAATCACCGAGACTCTCGATCGCATTTCAACCTTTTTGAGCGTGACGGTCAAGATGCCGTTCTTGAGCGTGGCGTCCGCGTCCTCCGGGCGGATGTGGCAGGGAAGGACGACCGAGCGGGAAAAGGCGCCCCAGTAGCATTCGGTCACATGCGCGGTCTGGTTCCTCTGCTCGGCGCATCCGTGCGACCGCTTGCCGCGGATGGTCACCGTGTCCACGGTAACGCTGATGTCGAGGTCCTCGGCCGCCACTCCCGCGATGGCCGAGCGTACGACGATTTCTCCTGCCGACTCCAGCACGTCGACCGAAAGCTGGCCCTCGGTATGAGAGAACCAGTCGGTGGTGGCCAGTCCCTGGAAGAATTCCGTGTCGGTTGGCATAGCTTATTTCAGCTTGATTTCCCGCATGTACTCATACAGCGGCCCGATGGCGAATCCGACCACTCCGGACCAGACGATCTCTTCCACGGGGATTCCGCCGAGCATCAGACCGCTCAGGTGCCGCGCCTGCCAGAAGGCGGGGGCGGCCTCGGGGAACATGCGGACGAAGAAGATCTGCTCGGCGGCGAAGACGAGGAGGGAGATGAAGATGCCGGACAGGAGCGCGTTGAACATGAGGTCCTTGCGGTCGGCGATGACGTACGTGCCGACAAGGAGTCCTCCCACGACCACCGCCTGAGAGGCGGTGAGGGCGAGAACGACCGTGAGGGAAAGCGCGATGCATGTCCAGATCCCGAGCGAGATCACGAGGTGGGCGAGCCAGTGCGAGGCAGGGTGCGAGAGGAAGATGCGGTCGCCGCGCAGCTTCTTGGCATGCTTGCCGAGCGCGGCCTGGTAGATGACCGACGCGAGGCCGAACACGGAGAAGGCGAACAGCAGATCCTCGACGCCGATCGTTCCGCCGACGGATACGCCCGACGCGTTGTTGTCGAGCGACGCGATCAGGATCGCGCCCGGAGAAAGGACGATCCCAATGACGCTCATGATGAGCTGTTCCTGGCGCGTTTTCTTCGAGAGGAAGAACACGCCGCACCAGACGACGAAGAGCGCGAGGGAAACGTAAAGGAAGGGAGTCATAGGATGGGTACATTGTACAACAGAAAACAAAAAAGCGCCTGTGGAGAAGGCGCCAGCGACCGCGGAGGATCACGGGGGGAGGTCGTAGAACATTCCGGTGGCGATCTGGGCAAGGCCGTCGAGGATGCGATAGCGCGTTCCGGCGCCCTCGGGTTCGAGCGAGAAGACGAACTCGCGGTCGGCGAGCGCGTGGAACGATCCGCGTCCCGCGCCGTCGCGTACGGCGACCGACCCGTAGCCGCATCCGCCCACGCGAAAGTGCAGGCTCTGTCCGTCGCGCGTCACTTCGACGGGCATCCGGTCGAATGTCACGGGCTCCCCGCTCGCGTTTGGAAATTTTCCGGTCATGACGGTCGACATCCGTTCCTCCGTGTGGAACCGAATGAAACCACGCGCAAGGGGAACCGTCAAGCGCCAAGCATTGACAAAATGTCAAAAATTGGCCAAGATACGGCCGGAGGTTCGATGCCAGAGCAACGATTTCAATGGATGCGGACGGATTCATGCGATGCCAAGGCGTCCCGGTGGAACACGGTCGCGAACGGGGCGGCCCCGCGGGAAACCTGGTACTACGGGCCGCGGATCGGCCGCACGGAGATGACGGACGCGCTTCGCGCGGACATCAGGCGCGCGTTCGGCCCCAGCGTCGACGCCAAGCTCGACGAGACGCTCGTGATCAACGGCGCCCCGCTCCTGCGCGTGACGCTCCCCGGCAAGTTCGTCCCGCACTTCGACGCGGACGACACGACGTTCTACCTGTACAAGGCCGTTTCCGCGCTGACGGTCGTCGACTTCGGGCGCCAGTGGGGAGGCCCGCTGGCAGAGCCGGCGCCCCGCGCGTCGCCGATGACGAAGATGGTCGCGGGCGACGAGGTTCTCTCGCCGCGGGCGGTCCTGCGGAAGGACCACGATCGCGCGGAGTTCGCGTCGCAGGGCCCGGTGACGACGGAGGTCGAGCCGGTTCCGGACCAGCCGGCGCCCAGGATCGTCGAACGATACCGTCCCGCGCGCAGGCCGATCCTGTCCGTCGAGGATCTTCCCGACGTTCCGGTTTCCAACCAGACGCTCATTCCGCCGCCGGAACGCCTCGGCACTCCGGTCGCCCCGTCGGCGGACGTCTGGAAGGCGTTCGGCGAGGAGGGGAGCGACGAGGGGGAGGAGCCGGTCGTCGCTCCTTCGCTGAGTTCCGTCCCCGTCGAACCGCCCAAGCAGGCGGTTCGGTCCGAAGGCTCCGGATGGATGGGCGGTGTCCTGGCGCTTCTCCTGGCAGGCCTCGTGATCTCCGTCTTCTGGGTGTTCCACCTGCTCCCCTGGTCGCGCTGACCAAGGGGATTTTTTTATCCACCGTGTTATCCACACCCACTTTTGACCACGGTTCTGCCGGCCGGTAGTGTGGCCATGAGGTTGAACCATGACACAGAAGATCCCGTCCCCTCCTTCGATCGAGCGACGCGCGCTCGACATCGTTTCCGCGTCCCCGACGGCGACCCGCCACGTCTCGGAATTCTGGGCCGAATACGCCGAGGTGTTCCATGCCCTGCGGGCCACGCTCGCGTTCGCCCGCCTGGATGGAATTCGTCAGCTTGGACTCAAGCGTGGAACGCTCGGCGTCCCCGGGACGATGGTCCCGTTCTGCGGAGGGCAGGAGGCGGGCACGACGGCGCTCGACCCGTTCACGCGGCGTGACCATTCCGAGCGGATGTGCGCCACGGCGCTGTCGCTCTGCGCCCTCCACGGGGTCACGCCGGCGGCGACGCTCCACGCCGCCGTCGCGGCGCTCCTGCACGACATCGGCCACCCCGCGTTCTCCCACACCGTCGAGCCGATCCTGCACCGGCACGGCCTCCCCGACCATGAGGAAGCCGGACGGCGGATCATTCGCGGAAACGCCGAGATCCAGGCGATCTTTTCCGAGTACGACGTGGACACGGAACGCGTGATCGCCATCGTCGAGGAAAAGGGAGACTTCGGGATACGGCAGAGCCTGTGCGACACGCTGACGTACCTCGTGCACGACTCGCGCACGGCCGGACGTCCGCTTGGCGGCGCATATGCCTGGCATGTCCTTCAGTCGGTCCGTTCCGTCCGCGACGGGGCCATCGACGTGGAGGACTCGTTCGTTCTCAAGGAGTTCCTTGAGCAAAGGCACGCGATGACGGTCGGCGTCTACGAGCACCCGTACAACCGGGTCAACTCGCTGCTCGTGTGCGAGACGCTGGACTGGCTGGCGCGGAACGACCACCTCGACGTCACGGCCATTCCGGACCTGAACGATGCCGACGTGCTCCGTGCCCTCGACGTCGCCGCGACCAAGCGCGTCCCGGCCTGGATCCGATCGACCCGTCGTTTTCTTACGACGCAGCCGGCCGAGACGAGGCACTGGACGGTCTCGGAGCACGGCGAGGAGTCGTCCGCGCGTGCCCTCGTTGCAACGGCGACCGCGGACCGTCCGTGCTTTCTTCTTCCGCCCATCGACTTCACGAGGAAGTCGCTTCCGGTCCGTCTTCCGGACGGCACGGTCAGTCCCATCCGTGTCTCGCCGACGTCGCGGCCGCACCACCACCGGGTCTGGCATACCGTCGCCTACGCGGGTCCTCTCTAGGGCTCGTTTTTTTCGGCCCGTTGACGCGTCGTCCGCGCCCTGCTAGGTTCGGTATGGGAGAAATCATGTCACAGCGACTCAGTGCCATTCGAACGCTTCTCGCCGCGCAGCCGGGGCTTGCCACGGACGACGACCGCACGGCGTGGCTAAACCAGGAAAGCTACCTGCTGAACGGGAGCGTCGGTCCGTCGGACTGGTCGCTGCTGCTCGACGGGCTGTCCCGCCGGATGTCGACGTCGAGACGGATCGCGCGAACGGACGCGTGGTTCGCCGTCGCCTCGGCGCTCGCGGCGGCGTTTCCCGAGGATACGGACGACAGCCTGCTCGGCATCTCGCTCTGCGCCCAGGCCCATGCCGTCGGGATGCGGTACGAGGACGTCGAGTCGTACGTCCGGCTCATCGACGGGTTCCGCGCGCTCTTTCTTGAGTGGGCGAACCTTCAGTCCGGTCCGGCGGCGCGCGATGCCCGCCAACGGGACGGCGACGACGACGAGGAAAATCTTGAAAATACGCTCTTCGACTTCGTCTGCGACCGTCTCCAGGAGTTTGAGACGGCGATGCAGTACGAGACCGAGGAGGACGACGACGGCGACGAGCCGCTCGCGTCCGACCATGTCGACGACCCGGAGGTGGTGGTTGGCGCGTCCGCGCTGCTCTGGGACGCGATCGAGGACCACATCGACGAGGTCCGCGAGGAGAATGACGACGACGAGGCGGACTCCGACGACATCGCCTCGTTCGTCCTCAGCGTCGGCCACTACCTGTGGGCCTGCCACCACGCGAAGCGCCAGAGGATCGGTCGGCCCGAGCTGACCGCGTTCGTCTGCCAGTACGCCGAGGACTGGCGCGAGCTGATGGAAGACCTGCTGAGGTTCGACCTGCTCCGCCCCGGCGTCCTCGAGGCGTTCGCGGAAACGAGGGGGCTCGCGACGGAGGTCATCGAGAGGGGCGTCGACCTGATGATCGAGTACCAGGGTCTCCGCACGGACATGACGCCCACCGAGTACATGGACTGCCGGCTCGCGGCCGTTGAGCAGAACGCTTGACCGGCCGCTTTTTCTTTTCTTGCGAAGCGTGCCATTCGTGATAGGATGTCCGAAATTCATCTCTATGTCGCACGGCCAAACCCAAGGTTACCTTCCCGTCGTCATCGCCCTCATCGGAAACGTCGTCGTGACCGTCATCAAGTCGATCGCCGCGGCCGCGTCGGGATCGAGCGCGATGTTCTCCGAGGCGGTTCACAGCCTCGCCGATACCCTCAACCAGGCGCTTCTTCTCATCGGGCTCAAGCGCTCGCTCAAGCGCGCCGACGAGGAGCACGCGTACGGCTACGGGATCGAGCGGTTCTTCTTCGGGCTCATCTCGGCATGCGGCATCTTCTTCGTCGGGGCCGGGGTGAACGCGGCCCGCGGAGTCGAGGCGTTCCTGCATCCCGAGACGGTCGTGATCCAGCCCGTCGTGTTCCTCGTTCTCGGCGTTTCCGCATGCGTCGAGTCGTACGCGTTCGTCGTTGCCGCGCGGGAGCTGGCGCTCCAGTACCCCGATCATTCCTGGCGCGACCGGATCCGGCACGCCGACACGTCCACGCTCGCCGTCCTGCTCGAGGACAGCGTCGCGGTCTTCGGCATCTTCGTCGCGGCCGCCACGATCGGGCTTGCCATCGCGACGGGGGACGGACGGTGGGACGCGGTCGGTTCGCTCGTGATCGCCGCCCTCCTCGCCGTCGTCGCGGTGGTTCTCATCCTGAAGAACCGCTCGTACGTGATCGGCCGGGCGATGCCGGAGGACATGCGCGAGGAGGTGCTCGAGATCCTGAACGCGGAGCCGTCCATCGAGAAGGTGCTCGACTTCCGCACGTCCGAGATCGGCCTCGGAATCTACCGCATCAAGTGCGACGTCGAGTTCAACGGCTCCGCCCTCGCCCGCGAGCTGTTCGAGGACTGGAGCGTCGCCGACCAGTTCGAGGAGGCGACCGAAAGCGTCGAGTCGTTCAAGCGCGCCATGATCGACTCCCTCGACCGCATCCCAAGGCTCATCGGCCAGCGCATCGACGAGATCGAGACGCACGTAAGGGAGAGGTTCCCCGAGATCCAGCATATCGACATTGAGATCAATTAGAGAGAACAAAACGCCGGTCTCTCGCGAGGCCGGCGTTTTAAGTCTAGTCGTTTCTTACGTCGTATCGAAGGTGCAGATACGAATCTTGCAGCACGTCCGCGGCGACCAGTCTCAATGCCCGCACCTTCCCAAGTTCCCCGACCGCGTGCAGCGATTCGCCCCCGATCAGCGACGGCGTGTCCTTGCCGCCGACGAGGACCGGGGCGAGGACGATCGAGAGATGGTCGACGAGGCCGGCGCGGACGAGGGCCGCGTTGAGCGTGCCGCCGGATTGGATCGTGAGGCGGTCGATGCCATACTCCTCGCCGAGACGCTGGAACAGGGCGGGGAAGTCGACGTATTTGTCGCAGGGAATCGTCGTGACGTTGGTCGCTTGGGACGAGTAGGACGGATGGGACGGATTTGTCGTCACGACGTAGAGCCGCTCCACCCACTTCGACAAATACTCCACGCCTCGCGCCGTCAGATGCGGCTCGTTGTCGACGATGACGAACGTTACCGGTATGCGCGTCGGCTCGTCCGTCCGTTCATTTGCCCCGATCTTGGCCATCACCTTCCCCGTGTTCAGCGACGCGAGGTCGGTCCGCCGCTCGAGATCGTAATACTGCGGCAGTCCCTCTCGGACGCCGGCGATCGTCCTCAGGTCGCGGTCGTAGTCCATCGCGTCTGTGTCGCCGGTGGAGATCTTTCCGTCGACGGAGGCAAGCAGGAACAGGGTGGTGATTGGGCGTGGCACAGGCTATCGCTTCTTTCTCAGCAGCAGCCACGACGCCACGGCAAGGATGAGCGTGACGATCACCGCGTACGCGAACTTAGCGACGACTCCGCCGGCGCCGAACGGGACGATGGAGTCGATGAGCGCCTTGACCGCCTCGTTCCAGGCGAGGCCGGCCACGAAGCCGAACGCGGCGATGAGGAACTCGACGACGCGCGCGCGTATTTCCTGGGCGGGAGTTTTTTCTGGGGTTGGCATAGGGTTGGCGGTTAGGCGGTCGTCGCCGGTTCGGCGAAGATATTCACGTAGTCGTCGGTCTTTCTCAGCCGTCGCAGCCGCGCGTCTCCGTCCTGCGCGGGAATGAGCTCCGCGGTGCGCTCGTCGATGACGAAGAGGGCATAGCCTAGCTTTCCGAGGGAGCGGAGCATCACGAACGGGTCGCGGCCCGCCTGCCTGATGCGGGCCGGGGCGTATTCGAAGAAGATCGCGGGACGGTCGCGGCGGAGCGTCTCCTGCATGCCCGCGAACGCGTGGGCCTCCCAGCCCTCGATGTCCATCTTGATCAGGTCGACGCGATCGACGCCGAGGTCGGAAAGCGCGCGGTCGAGCGTGGTAATCGCGATGTCCTCGCTTCTTCCGTCCCCGTCGATCAGCGAATGCTTGCCCTTGTTGTCCGCGTCGAGCGTGAGACGGCGCGTCTCGACCGCGTCGCCGACGCCGGACGGGACGACGGTCACGTTCTTCGCGTCGTTCGCCTCGACGTTCCTTCGGAGGAGCGCGGCGTTCTCGGCGGACGGCTCGAAGGCAACGACCCGTCCGACCTTCCCGCAGGCGAGGACCGTGTAATACCCGAGGTTCGCGCCGATGTCGACGAAGGTCGTCCCGGGGCGCAGCCGGTCGAGAAAGGTCCGCGTCATCGCGTGCTCGTAGATCCCAAGGGACAGCGCGCCCGAGACGACCGCGTCATCCTGGTTCAGGCAAAGCGTCTCGCCGGTGGGAAGCGCGATTCGCTCGGGGATCATGCGCCGGAGAATGGCGTTCGTCGCGGATCGAAGCGGGCGGGGAGAGAGGACCTTCGTGTAGACGAATTGCGGAAGGTCGTGCGGAAGCAGGGCGACGGCGCCTTTGAGGAGGGAGATCATATCGGCGACATTGTCGCACGGAATTCGGAGGGGGGAAAGGGTATAAAAAAATCGCGTCCGGGAGTGGACGCGAGGGGGAACCGTTCGGTTCAGAGGTACGTGCGGCGGATCCAGGAGATGGTGCCGTCGGTGAGGTCCTTGCACGATGGCATCACGACGCCGATGTGCGTCAGGTACTGGATCATCAGCGGGCCAACGGTCGCGACCTCCTTCTGGGGAATGGCCGTGCCGCAGACGCGCATGGCCAGCTCGTGGATTGCCGCGCGAGAGAGGAGGAACTGGCGGTCGTTCCAGGCGAGGTCGAGGTCGGACGGCGTCGTCGCGGGGATCGGGAATCCCAGGTCCCAGAGGTGGGGAGGACGTGAAGTGAGGTAGGCCAGCCGTTCGAGCACGCGCTCGTGCGCGGGGCTCGGATGAGCGTGGAAGTTCAGGAAGCCATCGGGCATGTCGGGCATGAGGTTCTCCGTTGTTGTTCGGCTGTCCCAGCCGCGGGGGTCTTGTGACCGGGAAAACGTACAGCAAAACGGGCATTCTGTCCAGCCCTTGGCTACAGAATCGGAAACAGCGCGCCCTCTCCCTCCGTCAGCTCCTTGAACACCCGCGGGTTCGTCGCGAGGAAATTGAGATTCTTATAATCGTACTCCCGGCTCCCGATGTTCGCGACGATCCCGCCGGCCTCCTGCACGAGGAGCGAGCCCGGCGCGAAGTCGTAGTCTTTGCCCCACGGGTCGAAGCAGAGGCGTCCCTCGATCTTGCCGGTGGCGACGAGGGTGAACTCGTAGCCGGCGTTCATGGTCTTAAAGAAGGACGACTCGGCGGAAAGGGCCATGTGCATTTGGAGGTTCTCTGGCTTGAGAATGCGCGTCTCCCATCCGAGATAGGAATGGTTAAGCGTCCGGTCGCTGACGTGGATCGGTTCTCCGTCGCGGAACGCGCCCTGGCCGCGGATCGCATGATAGAAAACGTCGCCGACGAAATCGTAGATGACCGAAGTGGTTACCTTGCCGTCCTCGATCAGCGCGAGCATCGTCGTACAGAAGGGGAGTCCTCGGATGTAGTGCGCCGTCCCGTCGATCGGATCGCACAGCCAGTGCCGCGCCGCCGAGCGATCGCCGCCCGTTTCCTCGCCCACGAACGGGATCCCCGGAAACGCCGTCGAAAGCTCGTCGCGCAAAAACTCCTCCACGCGCACGTCGAGCTCGGTCACGTGGTCCGTTCGATACGCGCCCTTGTCGGTAAAGGCGACGTTGCCGTAGAACGGCATGACGATCGCGCGGACGCGGCGAACGATCGATTCGAGCTGTGGCATGTCGATGGGCATAGGCTATCGGTTGTAAATGTCATGGTCGCCGACCGAAAGAAGATAGGCGCGCTTCGGTTTTCCAACGAACTGAAATAGGATGCGAATCTGGTAATTCACGGAAAGGGCATGGCATTCCCGAAGGCGTCCGGACAGCTTGTGGACTTTGAGCGCCTGGTGGTTCGTCACGCTTGTAAAAAGCTCGAGCTTCTCCGTAACCTCCTCCTGGAGGAGCGATGGAAGGGAATGGAACTCACGGAGAAAGTTTGGCGAATAAGAAATTTCCATAGCCGACGCCTAGGATTTCTTTTTCAGGATGTCTCGAATGCTCCCGCGAATTTCCTTTCCTTCCTTGAATTCCTGCTGTGCCCGAAGAACGGATTCCACTGCCGCGTCCTCGGCATATCGCGACAGTGCCTGACGAACGACCTCGGCCTTGGTGGATGCAAATCCTCGTTTCACCATCATGCTGATGAAGGATTCGAGAGGCTGCGGGAGCGGAACGGATAGAGTAGACATATATGATATGATGTTATGATGATATCATACACCTTCGTCTTGCTCGGGTCAAGCGATCTGCATCCTCGAAGATTATTGAGACCAAGGAAAGAAAAAAGCCCCGGAACTCGGGACTACGAGGGGCTGACCGGCTCGCCGCGGTGGGTCCATTCGAAGAAGGCGATGCGGCGGTGGCGCGAGATGAAGTAGGCGTGGTCGGGGCGGACGTTGGGAGGGCGGAGCGGGCCGATGTCCGCGCCGGGGTAGACGGTGTTGAGTTCCGCTTCCCAGCAGCCGAGGCGGGTTCGCGTGCGGAATCGGGCGTCGATCGTGACGAGGTTCGTGGCGGGGGCGAGGAGGGTCGCGTTCCAGGGGATCCAGGAGGCGATGGTGTCGGGCTTGTTCGGGAACGGGCGCTCCACGAGGCTGCCGTCGACCAACGACTGCGGGATCGTCGATCCCCAGCCGACCAGCCTTGAGAACGGCAAGCAGACGCGGGCGTCGAACTTGTCCTTGAGCTCGGTCCTCGGCTCGTTCACAGCCCGCTCGATCCACCTCGCGAGCACTTCGCCCACCTCGGGGTCGTCGAGGAACTCCCTCGCGCCGTCCCACCGGCAGAAGTTGCCGGCAAGCGCATTCTTCTTCCCGCGGAAGCAGGTGCCAATGAGGCGGTCCTCCGTGTCCGTCTTGATCTCGACGCGGAATCGTTCCGCGGACTTCGGTCCGTACAGGTCTGCGTGCATCGGTTGATCTCCGCGAAGACCATACGCGAGATTGGACGGATTGTCAACGAATCGTTCTCTTTATGTTCGGACCTGGCCCCGGAGGCGAAGAGTCTGGCGAGGATCCCGTCCGTTACGCGGCCAAACGTTCGACGATCGGGCGGTACTCGTGCCGGATATCCACGCTTCCGAGCGCCGCGACGTCGATCCACCGGGCATCCGCGATCTCCGCCTTCTCCAGGACCAGGGACTGCGCGGGATCGACGGTCGCGAGGAACACGGGGACGAAGTGCGACCTGCCGGACGCGCTTGTGAACACGACGCAGTCGACGATGGCCCCGACGACCACGTCCACGCCGATCTCCTCCATCATTTCCCTCGCGAGCGCCGCCTGCGGCGTTTCCCCCACGTTCATCCTTCCTCCCGGAAGCGTCCACCGACCCCCGATCTCCTGAACCAGCAGCACGCGCCCGTCGCGCACGGACCAGGCCTTCACGGGAACGTCGACAATCAGGTGTTCTTCGTCTTTCATACGCGCCGCAGTATAGCACACGCGGAGGACGCGATGTGTTACCATGACATCCGTATGGAGCATAGGAAACGTCACGATCAGGAACCGTCGTCCGTTGCCGAGGGGACGATGGCTCTTCCGTCGGAGCTCGAGCGCCTGCGTGCCGCGGCCGTCGAGGGTCTGCCGCGGAAGGAACGCGTCGCCATCGAGCGAAAAGTCGCGCTGTTGGAAAGCTCGTTGCGCCGCCTTGAGACGGGAGACGTCGGACGGCGGATTCCGGAGAGCGTTTCGACGGCCGTGATCGAGCGCGATCGGGACCGCGACTTCGGCCGTCCCGGACACGCGTGCGAGGGCGTTCGCCCGCCGCATCACGTCCGGCACTTTGAGACGTTCAAGGGTCCGCAGACCCGTGAGAACCCGCACACCGTTGAAAATCTCGAAGCCCCGTGCGCCGACTGCCACAAGCTCGCCCACGCGCTGCTGATTCCAAGCGGCGTCTCGGTCGAATCGCTTTTTCGATCGTTCGACGCGCGGGACTGGGAGGAGATCGAGCGGCTCTGGAAGGAAAACGAGACGGCACGCCTGCGCGCGTTCGCGACGGCCGATAAAACGATCCCGTTTTCGAACTGATCCCAACCCAATCCGTCCGCCGTGTGGTATAATCGCGTCAGATCATTCTTGACCGCACGCGCTATGGGCACCGTAGAAACGCAAGAGGGAATGGGACTCGCGGCTTCCGATCGAAAGTCGGCGGGCGAGTTTTCGCAAGACGTGCTTGCGATCCTCGAGACCCGGGGGATCGGGGAAATGAGCCCCGACGTGTCGGAAAAATTTCTGGCCATCCGAGAATTCGCCAAGGGGGAGTTCCGCCGGATGGTGGCGGACCGGAAATCGGAACGGCCGTACGAGAAGAAGGGCGACGAGGAGTATCAGAACCCGCGCAACCGCGTCGGGGAACGCCTGTACCTCGCGCTCATGACCGAGCAGATGGCGAAGGCTGCCGAGCAGTGGCAGGCCGACGAGGCCGACGCGGAAAAGATCAAGGATCCGAAGGATCGCGCCCTCCGGCAGGAGATGCTCCAAAAAACGTACCTGGACGGATCTTGGCAGGGAGGAATCAAGCCGTTCAACCAGGTTTTTCTCGAAGGCAGCCAGCTTGGGAACCTGGATTACATTTCCGGGAAGCGCTACGGGGCGGACGCGGTTCGGGCGTACGTCAACGGAAGCCTGTACCAGCGCATGATGACGTCGCGGGGAGAGTACTCGGGCGGCCTCGAACGCTATGTCGCCGCGCGCTCCTATGCCCCGAAGGCCGGAACCGCCTCCTCGGAGACCTTTCGTCCCGGAGACATGATTCGGAACGGGCTTGCCCCGAAAAAAGTCGAGCGCGTCCTGCGCGAGGACTGGAAGTGGCTGGGACCGGTCATGAACGAGCTGTCCGGAATCGACGGGGTCAGGGATCTGCAGGACCCGAACGTCGTCAAGTTTTTCAATGAGTTGGGGGTCGCGTTCGACAAGGGGACGTTTCATTTTTCGGGAGAGTCCGATGAGGAGCGAGCGGAAATGAATGAGACCTATCGCAAGGGTGTCGCCGAGGGGGAGCAATGGAAGAAGATGGAATCGGATCGGGCGGCGAGGGAGGCCGCGCAGGAAGCGTTCCGCGTGACTCATCGCGAATGGGTATCTGCGAAGACGGCCATCGAGACGGCCCGGAAGGACCAGTCTCGCCTCGGGCGCAACGTCGCCAGGCTGGATGGCGCGCGGCAAACGCTTCAGGCGGCGGCCGACGCGCTACGCGCCAGAGAGCAGGCGATACGGAGCCAGATCGAAGGGCGAACCGCCGACAAGACCCGGATGCAATCCGAATGGTTTGCCTGGAGGCACGCGGCCTTTATCGAGCAGATCGACGATTTGAATGCGGCGGACGAAAGGACCATCAAGAAGGAACGGCCGGAATTGGAACAAGCGGATCGTCTGGCGGAAGATGCGTCGGCAAAGCACCAGGACGCGGTTCGCGAGCTCGAAAGGGCGACGTCCGAGCTGAAGGCCCTGGAAGAAAAGCTCCAGCCGGAACCGACCGCCTGACGGACCCATGGCGACGGAGGAGCGCGCACGGCCACGAAAAATCACCCGCGATTCGCGGGTGATTTTTGACAGACGGCTGACAATCGCGAGCCGGTCGTACCGGTTGGTTCTCTCCACAAAACAAAAAGACATCCCTTGTGTGACCGGTAGCGAACAAATCACAGGATGCCCTCTTGTGGTGACCCAAATGGGATTGTCTTGGAAACAGTTGGTTCTCGAAGTAAAAGAGTGGGCAAATTTTGCACGAGAATACGAGACGGCCTAATAGTGCCATATAATCAATCGTATTGTACTACCGTTTGTGAGTAGAACCGTTAAATACTCAGGGTTGAATACTTGAATATGTCCGAGTCTGGCTGGGGAGGAAGGCGCGATGGCGCTGGGAGACGCGTTGAAAAACGAACCTTCCAAACTCAGCAGATGCGCGAGCGTTTCGTCGAACTTTGTCACGCGAAGAGCGAGGATATTTTTGATGCCCTGTTAACTGTGGCGCTTGGCAAATTTGAGGTGGTCAGTGCAACGAAGAGCTCCATCAGAACTTATACTGAGCCACCTAATGTCGCCGCCCTACGAGAGATCTGTGATCGGGTATGGGGGAGGCCGACGACGACAGTTGATATTTCAACACAATTCGACATCAATACCGAAACCGATCTGTCTGGCAATTCGACAGTACAGAAAATAACACAGGAATATGAAGAAAAGCTAAAACAGGCACTGGCCGCTAGTATCCCGAAAAGAGTTGCAAATCTGTCAGATAAGAAGGTATAATCCGATGGTCTAGATCCAAACGACAGCATTCCCGACAGGCAACTGTCGCGGTTTTATTGGGCTATTGGTGCGCCGTAATGGGCATCCCTGATAAAACAAGCGGCAGTAGCCCTGCTGTTTGGGTCTAGACACCTCAGGGGTGTCCGTTTTGTTTTAGCGAGCTAATGAATCGTTGAGATTCGTAACGAGTTTATGGACTTTGAATCATTGGTCTTTGGCGGATGTTTCAGTGCGATCATCTCGATAATTATTATCGCTCTTGGGATCGCGCTTGCGCCGGTGATTTTACCGATCGTTGCTATTTTAGGCGTCATCACGTTCATCGTAGTTCTCGTGCTGGTTGGATTGCATCGCAAGACTCTTGGTCGCACTGAAATGCAACCGATTGTCAAGGACGCCACATCTGAAACAGCACAATTGGCAGGAGCGTCACAGTCTGCAAAAAAAGATTCAGTTTTTTTAAATATCTTGTTTACCGCATTGGTCGGAATCGCCGTATTTTTGGCGACTCAAACATACGGTACTACTGAGAATTCGACAGGGAATACAAACGGAGCCGAACAGAATAAATCGTCAATTATCTTGGATGAGAAACCAGCCCCGCAAATAGTTTGCAACTCAGAACAATGCTCGTATTTTGGAAGTTGTATCACACGGCCGACTAATAGCACCTGTTCATCCACTTCGAGCGAGGGTTGGAATTGCAACATTGGGTTTTATAAACAAAATGGAAACTGTGCGCCCTATTCCGAAGCCTATAACGAATGCGGCGACACAAAATGCAATCAAACTTTCCCCAATAGCAAATTTGATCATTATGACAAATCCATAGACAGTTGTATCTGCGACTGTAAATTAGGATTCCAATGGAATGCTGGCCAAACAGCATGTGGAATCCCTACTCCCGTTGTCCCAATGTGCACAGATTCCCAGTGTGCCTTTGGTGGGGTGTGTGCCGATAAGCCGCTTAACAGTAGATGTGCGACCGACGGAATAAACGCGTGGTTATGCGATGAAGGTTTTCTGAAAAACAATGGTCAGTGCGTCCAGGCGCCCTAGACAAACTCAGAATAGTAATATACGTTGTTAGTAACAACTTACACGATGAGCAGCCAGAAGCGTTTCTGGGAAACTGGTCAGAGGAGCACAATCCTTCCGTGTCGTGAACGGGAATAACCTTCGGGGTTATTTCCTTCACCAGAAAGAGACCCCATCAACGGCGGGTCTCTTTCTGTTTGGGACCTCAATACATTTTGGTATGCTCTTGGTAAGTGAGTGCAGAAAAATTGACCCAGAACTTCTGCTCGGCTTGTCAGACGAGGATGTCTCACATGTTGTAAATTTCCTGTACGATTTTAGCGAACTGATGTTCGAGAGCTATGGTATGGAAAAGAAATGTTTCCAAAAATCCCGTTTGGGTAGTGTAAAATCGTAAGGTTTGGCCTACGATGGTGACAATATGGAAACCTATCAAAACAATACGGCCATCGTCTACTGCCGGGTCTCTTCGAAAGAACAGGTCGAGGGGACAAGTCTTGAATCTCAAGAGCATTGTTGCCGTGAGTATGCCGCGCGGCAGGGCATGGAAATTTCAAGGGTGTTTGTTGAGATGGGAGAATCCGCGAAGACGGCGGACAGGCCCGAATTGCTTGGTGCGGTAAGTTATTGTTCGAAAAACAAAGTCGGGTATTTTATCGTTTACAAGGTTGATAGGTTTGCACGCAATCAAGACGACCACACAGTATTGCGTAGCGCGTTAAAGAAGTCTGGAACGAAACTCCGGTCAGCAACAGAACAGATCAGCGAAGCCCCGATAGGCAGGATGCTTGAGGGCATCATGTCCACATTCGCGGAGTTCGATAACAGCGTGCGGGCGGAACGGTCGAAGGGCGGCATGGTGGAACGGGTAAAGCAGGGCGTTTGGGTTTGGGCGGCACCATTCGGTTATTGTAGACCCCCCAAAGCGCTCAATATCGCCCCTGAGGAGGAAACAGCCCATCATGTGCGCTTTGCATTCGAGGAGTACGCTAAAGGCGTGTATACCTATAAGCAGGTTGCCGACCTTCTTGGCAAACGTGGATGTCTGACGCGCGGAGGTAAGCCGCCAATCCCGCAAATGGTTCAGAAGATGCTGCGTAACCCGATTTATTACGGAATCATTCGGGCATTTGACCAAGAAACAAAAGGCGGATTTGAACCGGTTATCTCTGAGTCGCTATTTTGGAAATGCCAGAAAGACAGAACAGAACGAACGGAGATTGTCCCGCCCCGAGTCGCCAACAATCCGACGTTTCCGTTACGAAAGTTCGTAGTTTGCGATCTTTGCAAAGCGCCGATCACGGGAAGTTCATCGCGCGGTAGACAGGGGAAAAAATATTCGTATTACCACCACGGCCATTCAAACTGTGCGAAATCTATTTCCGTTCCAAAGGGAAAGTTCGAGCAGATGTTTGTCGAATTCCTAAGTTCGATAATGCCGAATCCGCGCTACGAGAAGCTATTCAAGGCAATAATCATAGACAAGTGGCAGGAGAATTACAAGCTGATGGACGTGGAGAGCACAAAGACCCAAAAGGAAATTGACCGTCTCAAGCAAGACCGGCAACGAGTATTTGATCTACACCGATCTGGTTCGTATACAGACAACGAGTTCAGTGAACAGAAAGCCGTCATCCTGCGTCAGATCGATCAAAAGCGCTTTGTTCTTGAAAGCCAACGGGTGGAGGAATTTAACATGGAAGAGGCGCTGGACTACTGTTTTAATTACGTCCGCAATACGGCCACGAGATGGGTCGATATGAAGGATGATTACCCAAAGCGGATTCGTTTCCAAAAATTGATTCTTAAGAAAGAAATTGAGTTTGACGGCGAGAAATTTGGAAACACTGAATTATCGCTAATCTATAAACTAAAAGAGACCTCTCGTGATGAGAAGTCCCTTTTGGTGAACCAGCCGCCTAGCGTGTGGAACCAGATCCTCGAGGAGCTGAAACAGCT
>JBAXQK010000004.1:0-84491 GCA_037131775.1 Candidatus Uhrbacteria bacterium | reverse complement strand
GTCGTTGACACGCTTGTAGGCTTCGGGGCGGGCGTGGTCGACGGCGATCTTGCCGAGGTCGAGGACCTCGAGGATCACGTACCGAACCCGTTCGACATCCTGCCGGAGCGCGACGACGAGCTCCTCGACGGTCGCGGAACCGAGTCGATCAAGCGTCTCGAGGAGAGTATCGATCATGCGGAAGCCCCGGGGAGCTCGTACTGCGTGTAGAGGTGCGGGATCAGGCCGTCCTCGTCGGGCTGGACCGTCTGCTTGGCAGCGCGGCGGATCCGGCCATCGGCCTCCAGCGAGGCGCAGACCATGTCGACCTTGTTGACGTCCGCGCGGAGCGTCACGGCAATCCCGTACGGGCAGTCGGTCGGGTGTGCCCGAAGGACAGGATCCGTGGCACGCTTGAAGAGCGCCTCGAGAATCGGACCGCTCAGCTGATCGCGAACTTCCGCGTTCAGTTCGTCCACGGTCTTCCGCTTTGGCAGAAAGGACAGGAAAAAAGCAATCAGACGCATTCGGCCTCCGTCCATGGGTATCATGGATTGGCACACGGTACTCGTTTCCGTCGGTTTTGTCAAGAAATGTGAGCTTTTCGACGAATCGTCCTCAAGATTTTATAAATCATGTATTCAAGCCGCCGTGCCACGAAATCGAACGTTCCCGGGCTGTCGACACGGTTTCCACCGAAGCCAAGCTTGAAGCGCGTGATCCCGTTCCATGGATGCGATTCGTCGGCCCCCTCGGGCGCAACGCCCCACCAGTCGTAGGACTCGATCCCCTTCCGCTTCGCGTCCTTGATCAGCTCCCAGTGCAGGAGGAACGGCGCCATGACGTTGCGATGCGTCTCGCCCGACGCGCCGTGGAGGTACGTTCGGGTTCCGGCGTAATCGACCATGAGGTTGGCCGCAACGATCTGGTCGCCGACCTTGGCGGTCGCGATAAAGACGACGCCGGAGGCGAGCATCTTTTCGTAATAGGACTTCGGATGGAGTCGAAATTGTCCGCGCGAGGCGGTTTGCTCGAAGATGGGCCAGACGTCGTCGATCGAATCGGTCCCGATCGAGATTGTCACGCCTTTGCGCTCGGCGAGGCGGACGTTGTAGCGCGTCTTCTCATGCATCGCGGCGAGGAGGTCGGGTTCGGTTTTGGTGAGGTCGGTGATGAGGGTGTGGGATGGGGAAACCTCGAGCGACTTCTTGACGACCACCCCTGACCCCTCCTCCCCATGAGGAGGGGAAACGATATTGAAAGACGGTTCAACACGCAAGAAGACAACGCCGAGCTTCGTCGCAACCGTCCGTAGCACCTCGATCGAGACTTCCGTTGTCGGACCCTTCGGACAGAACGCGTACTTCCAGCCGAACGGGAGCGCGTTAATCACGAACAGGCCGGCGCCTTCCACAAAAACGACTTCCCGGCCCGTGGACCGCTGGAAGTCGCCCCATTGTTTCGATTGGAGAAACGCGCCGGACGTCATATTAGCGGCCCATCATTTTCAATGCCTTCTTTACGCGGTCCTCGCTCGACGTCGCGTCGATCATCGCGAGCACTTCCTCGGCCTGCTTGCGCGGATAGCCGAGGCCGACGAGCGCCTCGAGGGCGTCAGGGTCAATCGACGACGCCTCGGTCGGGGCGTCCTTCAGCTCGCCCTTGAGCTCGAGGATGATCTTCTGCGCGGTCTTCATGCCGACGCCCGGGACCGCCTTGAAAAACGCCACGTCGCCCTTCATGATCCGCTCGGTCACCTCGCGCACCGACGCCGAGTACACGATCTTCTGCCCGCTCTTCGGCCCCACGCCCGACACGCTCGTGAGCTGCCAGAACAGCTCGAGCGCCTCCATCGACAGGAATCCGAACAGCTCTCGCAAATCGTCGCGCTGAACCTCGTGCGTGAAGAACGTCCGCGTCCCCGAGAGCCCCGCGATCGCGTCGTCCGGCAGGTTGACCTTGTAGCCGATGTCCTGCACGTCGACGACGACAAAGCCGATACCGTGGTAGGAGATGATGCCGGTGAGCTTTGCGATCATAATGCCCCTAGATAATATCAACCTCGGCGATTGGAAGCGTCTTTCGATAGAGACGGCGCCAGAAACCGTACGCGATGAAAATCATCGTCCCGGCAAGCGCCGAGTAGGCTCCGAGAAAGAGAAAGTAGGCAATCCAGACGCATTCCTTCAGGTAGTAGAGAACCTGGATCTCGGTCAGCACGGCCGCGTCCTTTCTCGTCGGTCCGTGTGCCTTCTTCCTTGCTTCCGAGTGCTCGCGCAGATAGGTCGACAGAACCTGGTACTCGAACGTCAGCGTGACGCCGAACACCCCGATCCACTCGACCCATCCCCTTCCGGAAAGAATCGCCACCGCGGAAAGAATCAGCGCGGCGATAATCGTTTCGAGATGATGCGCCTTCAGCCCCGTTTCCCTTCTAAGCCATTCGAACGCCTGCACGAGATATGCCATAATCGGGTAGGTGATTTCGGTTATTCTCCGCCTGGGAAGACACGTTTGAAGTAGGCGTCGATGCGCTTCTCGATCTCCGCGTCGACCGCCTTCGTGAACTTCGGTACGTCCGTGCCTTCGACGATCGCGGATTGGATCTTGGCGAGGACCGCTCCGAACTTCGGGCCCGGTTCCATGCGGAGGAGATCCATCAGGCCGAGGCCGTCGAGACCCGCCTCGCGGAACAGGACGTTTCGCGCGCGCTTCTTCTTATCCTCCCGGACGCGTTCCTTCTCGGCGCGGCGCCACGGGGCGAAGTCGTGCTCGGAGCGGAGGAAGTTGATCAGGATCGCCGGGTCGTTTTTCACGGTCCCGTCGACGCGGTATCGGCTTCCGCAGACCGTATCAAGGAAGAGGCACCCCTGCAACAGGTCGACGAAATCGTCCGCGTCATACCCGTACTTGGCGGCAAGGGCGTGGTAGCGGAGAATCGCCGCGGGGTTCACGGAACCGAAGTCGGCGATCGGATCGACGTGGTGCGCGATGAGCGTCTCGAGAAGGTCGATGTCGCGCGGCGGGAGGCGACGCCGAAGGGCGACGCGGTCGAGGAGGGCGCGATAGACCGGCGAGTGGATGGCGCGGTCGTGACCGGCGTAATGGACGTCGATCCCGTAGGTCATGTAGAACTGGCGCTGGACCTCGGCCATGGACAGCTCCGGACGCTCCGTTCGAAACGTCTCGAACATCGCGGCATAACGCGTCCGAAACTTGGCGCGTTCCGAGATTCCCATGTCGTGCCGATGCGCCCAGGAATCGTCGTAAAACCCGGCCGCGCGGCCGCCGCTTCCCTCCGGCGCGTCGAAGTACACCGTCGCCCACTTTGACGCGTCGTGGCAGACCACGAACGTCTCGTACAGCGCCGCGTTTTCCTTCAGCGTCTCCTCCAGCTCCTCGATCTCCCCTTCGAACCCCTTCAGAGCCGCGAATTCCTCGATGTCGATGAGGTGCAGTTTCTCACCGAGAACGGCGGACAGGACCTGCGTCATGAGCAACAGATGGTCCTCGACGAACGGGCCTTCCGCATGGTGGCGCGGCGACTGCGGGGTCTTCAGCGCGTCGGCCACGAGCGGCTCGATCAGTGCCTCGTCGTGCAATGTCCGATCGGCCAGGTGGCGCAATCCGCGGTCGCGAAGAACGCGATCGACGGCGTCGGCCAAAAATTCCGTGTCATTTTTCTCGTGCGCCGTCGTGTTCCTCCACATACCGGCTTATTATACACCCAAATGCTTCCGGATGATCCGGTCGGTCTCGTTCGCGACCTCGATCACGGATTTCGTCCCGTCGATGATCTCGTGGGCCTGGCTCCGATACGGAACGACGAACTCGCGGGCGGCGGGGAGCGCCACGCGGCGGTGGTAGTCGACATCGTAGTCTGGCTGGCGTTCCAACCGTCGAGCAAGCGCGATCTCCTCGGGAACTTCGAGCCAGAGGCGAAGGTCGAGAATCTTTCGGATCGCCTCGTTCGAGAACAGCATGAGCCCCTCCACGAAGATAACTGGCGCCGGAGAATACAATGCCGATCCGACGCGACGGTCCTCGCGGCGCGAATACGTCGGGAGAAAAATATCGTTTCCGGCCTTGAGCTCCGCGAGCGCCTCGGCGGCTTCGGCGAGATGGAGGCTGTCGGGAAGGTCCCAGTGCGGGCGGCCGTCGAGCTGCGGGCATTGCGAGCGATCCTTGTAATACGCGTCGAACCGAAACCGCTTCACCCCGCCCTGCCGTTCCAGGTGGTCGGCAAGCGTCGATTTTCCCGCGCCGGAATGTCCCGCGAGGCCGATGAGAAAAGGAATCATAAGGGAAGCCGAATCACCGCGTAAATAACCGCGCCCATTTCGTCCATTCGGCTCGACCCGCCCGACGCAACGACAAGCGGATGGTCGCGCAACAGCTTCCGGATCGCGTCCTGCAGCTTTCCGGTCCCCTTCCCATGGACGATCTTTACGACGGGATCGCCATCGCGATAGGCCCGCGACAGGAATCCCTCCACCGTCGTCTCCGCGTCGATCACGTCCTTCCCGTGCAGGTCCACCTCCGGGCAGCCGCCCATCTCGGCGACGGACATCAGCTGGATCGGCGTCGGCTTCTCATCGGAATCATCCATAGTTCTATTCGTCATCCCCGAACGCGCCCAGGGCCGTCGCGTAGCGGTATCCTTCGGACAGGATTATACCGACCATCGAGAGCAGAAGCAAAACGGCCATGCTTGTCACGCCGTTCGCGAAAATCATGCTGCCGGCGTACGTGAAAAGCGAAATGAGGACGCCGACGGCCGGAATGATGAAAAACGAATACATCGCGAGGAAAAAGAGCCCGAGCCCGATCGCGGCGAACCCTGGTTCCTCGATGAACGCGAAAATCGGAAACCCGACGCCCGCGACGAGCCAGACGAGGCCGGTGATGCCGAGCATCGGCATGGAGAGGTCGAGCGCGACGTTCAGCCAGTTGCCGAAGTGCCAGTACGAGAACGCGACGGTCGCGACCATCGGAATCACCGACCCGATCACGCCGCCCGTCGTCCGCGGAAACGCTCCCTTCGCCACGAATCCGACCTGCTCGAACAAAACGAACAGCGGCACGAAGAACATCGAGCGCTCAAGGACCGCGACCTGCCATCCTGGCAGCGCGTCGCCCGCGAGGACCATCAGCGCGTAGATTCCAAGCGCCGCTCCCGCGATGTGGACGATCACCATCGCGAACATGTTCGCGACGACGACTTTGCTGACCTTGTTTATCGGAGCTGCGTCAGGCATAGCTGCACGTCTTTGAGTGAAACGCTCTTCTTTCCCGGAACGTTCCGGAACCCCCAGTTATGGTCGACGCCGAAGGTGAACCCTCCGAACTTGCGGAACAGGTCCATGGCATTTTCCGACTCCTGGACGTAGATGAGCCCGCGCTTCTTCTCGACGAAGATGATCGGCGTCGGCTTCTTGATTTCGAGTGCGACGATCATGGAAACGCGCGAGCGGATCTCCACCTCGGTGTTGTGCTCGACGATCTGAAACCCGTCCCACGCCCTGCGCCGGTCCCACGCCTTGCGCGCCACGGCCATCTTGCGGTCCTCGTCCTTCAGCATCCCGTGCGAACCGAGGAGGGTCCGCTGGAGCGCGATCGTCGCCGCGATCTCTTTCTCCGAAAACCCGTCCTTCTGCATCGCCCACACGAACCCGCGGTCCATCACGCCGATGCCAAGGACGATGCGAGGATCGTATCCGAGCTTCGACAATTTCGCGTCCGTCACGCGGAAGAGCTTGAGGAACTGCTCGAGCGACGACGGCAGCGACTTCCCTTTCTTGTCATGAGCGCGCTCGATGCCGGTGTAGTGGTGATGGTCGATGATCACGACCTCGACCCCAAGCTTCCGCAGCTTCGCCTCGGTCTTGAGCCCGGGCATCTCGACGATGACGGCGCGCTCCCAACCGCCGGCCCTTACGAGCGGAACGATGTCGAGCTCCCGGTCGAGGTCGGCCCCGTGCGGCTGCGGCGAGCGGATAATCTGGATGCCGAGCCCCTTCGCGATCTCATAGATCATGAGCGCCTCCGGGTCGTTCGGGGGAATGATGAGGACGGTTTTTTTCATACGGGGTTGTTATACAGATAGTCGCGGACGAACGCCAGGGCCTGCTCCCGAGTCTCCACCCTCCCGTCGTCCCGGGCCGCCTCGACGGCCGCGAGAATCGTGCCAAAGATGGGCGAGCCCGTCCGGTCCTTCGCCTTGAGCCCGAAGACCGTGATCAGGTCGCGTCCCTGCACGAGTGGCTTCGCTGCCTCCCGGTCGAGTCCGTGCGCGACGACCGTTTCCTCCAGCATTTTTCCCGGAAGATACGGATCCACGTCGCAGCCCGGGATCGTCCGCCCTCGGAAGTCGGCCTCGCTCGCGGCGAGGAGGACGCGCCAGGACGTCTTGCCGAGGCGGCGCACGAGCTTTCGGACGGCGTTGACGTACTGCTTCTCATCCAGTTCGTTCGACAACCGCGCGCGATACAACGTCCCCGGCTTCAGATGGTTAACCGCGATGGCGACCGCCGCCTCCACGTCGTCCTGCTTGAACGTCAGCCGCTCGCACATCATCCGCGTCGGCGCCTCCCCGGCGTCCTCGTGACCCCGGCTTCGAATGCGGCCGTCGAGAAACTCGGTCGTAGCGGGCTTTCCAAAGTCATGGTCGAGCGCGCCGAGCATCAGCGGACGGGCCTGCTCCAACGGAAGCCCGTCGCGACGCGCGATCTTTGCCGCCGCGTCCACCACCATCATCGTATGGACCCAGACGTCGCCCTCCGGATGCCACTCCGGCTCCTGGGGAACGCCCACGAGCGCCTCGGCCTCCGGGAACAGGCGCTCCACAAGCCCGATCCTCCGCCCGAACTCGAACCCGACCGACGGGCGCGGAGCCTTCGTCAGAAGTTTCTCCAGCTCCTTCGTGACCCGGTCCGGCGGCAGCTCGGCCAGGTCGCCACGTTCCACCATCTCGCGCATCAGCCGTTCGCTTTCCGGGTCGACGGAAAACTCAAGGCGAGCCACGAACTGCACGGCCCGGAGGACGCGCAGCGGATCTTCCTGAAACTGCTCGCGGTCCGTCACGCGCAGAACCTTCGACCGAAGATCTTTCATCCCGTCGAACGGATCATGCCGCTCGCCAGTCAGCGGATTCATCGCCATCGTATTCACGGTAAAGTCGCGCCGTCGCGCCGCTTCCTTCACGCTCATCGACGGATCGGACTGGGCCAGGATCCCCGCGTGCCCCTTCCCCGCCTTGGAGTCGCGCCGCGGAATGGAGACGTCCAGCTCCAGACCGTCGCCAATGGGCACCTTGATCACTCCGAACGCCTTGCCGACCTCCTTCGTCTTCCCAAACACCTTCTCCAAAAGCGCGTACAGACGTTCCGGATCCACGCCGTATACCTCGATATCCGCGTCCTTCGGGTCAAGCCCCAGCGCCTGGTCGCGAACATACCCTCCCACGATAAGCGCCTCGGGCACCCGCATCCGGTACTTCCGGTCCGGACGAAATTCCCTCACGGCCCGCGCCAGGCGGTCAGCCGCGACCAACAAAAGATTGTCGTGGGACATATGGTCTCGGCGATCAGGTTCAAAGGTTGGCGTCTCGGACATAGTCGGATGTCAGTGAATGTGGACAGTATACACGAAAAAGACGAGCCGAGCGGCCCGCCTTTTTCCCTTCTAGACCTTCTCGAACCCAACCGTCATCTCGAACTCGTTCGCGCGGAACGTCTCCGCGTTCGCGGGACGATCCCCCGTCGTTCGCAGCGACGTGCCGAGTACGCCCGTGACCAGCGCATCGCGGTGCTCCTCGAGCGCGGTCGCGACCTCCGACTCGACGGACTCGACGTAGACCTCGATGCGGTCCTCGATCGTAAGCCCGGCATTCTTGCGCATGGCGTTCACGCGGCGAACGATCTCGCGGACCGTTCCCTCGCGGACCAGCTCCGGGGTCATGGTGAGGTCGAGCGAGCACTCGGTGCCGCCCGTTTGGACGATCACTTTCTTGACGTTCACCTCGTCGCGGATAAGTGCGAGATATTCCTCGCCGAGCTCGCCCGACGGGATCGTGACGATGGCGGCGGCGAGCACCTGGCGGACGTTCTTGCCCCCGTTCGATCGAGCTTCCAGAAGTTTGGAGACGACCGTGCGGAGCTGCTGCATCTTGGCGAGCGCGTCCTCGTCGATAAGCGCGACGTCGAAGGTCGGCCAGGCTTCCAGGTGGACGGATTCCTTGTCGTTTCCAAGACGGAGATACAGATCCTCGGCGAAGAACGGCGCGAATGGGGCGAGGAGCTTCGCGATCGTCATGAGCGATTCGCGGAGCGTCGCGAGCGCGGCGGATTTGTCGGACTCGTCGTCGGCCTTGAAGCGATCGCGCGAGCGGCGGAGCCACCAGGTGGAGAGATCATCGATGAGCACGGCGACAAGGCGGGCCGGCTCGGTGACGCGGAACGCGTCGAGTCCGTCGGTGACCTCGCGGATGGTCTGGTGAGTGCGGGCGACGATCCATTTGTCGAGGACGTTCTGCGACGAGTGACTATCGACCACCCCTGATCCCTCCTCCCTATGAGGAGGGGGAACGCTGTCGCCTTCGCGATACGTCTCATAAAATGCCGCGACGTTCCCAAGAATCCCGAATACGCTCCGCTGCATCTCCACCAATGTCTTCTCGTCAAACCGCTTGCTCTCGCCCGGCTGGTTGATGGTGTACATGTACCAGCGGACGGAATCGGCGCCGTAGGCTTCGATCATTTCCATCGGCTTTACGATGTTTCCGAGGGATTTCGACATCTTCTTGCCCTTGGCGTCCTGCACGTGGCCGAGACAGATGACGTTCTTGAACGGTCGCTCAAGGCCAAGCGCGGTCGAGACGGCCAGGAGCGTGTAGAACCATCCGCGCGTCTGGTCGATGGCCTCGCAGATGTAATCGGCGGGATAGTGGTTGCGCGCAAACTCGCCCGACGCATATGGCATCGCGCCCGAGTCGAACCACACGTCACACACGTCCTTGACCCGTCGGCTCGATCCGCCGCACTTCGCGCACTTCACGAACACCTCGTCCACGTACGGGCGATGCGGGTCGAAATCCTTGCCGACACCCAGCTCGGCGAACGATCCCACGCACGTCTTCTCGCCGCACTCCTGGCACACCCAGATCGGCAGCGGCGTCCCCCAGTATCGCTCGCGACTGAACGCCCAGTCCTTCACCTCGCGCAGCCACTCGCCGAACCGGCCCTGCTGGATGTGCGCCGGCTCCCAGTTGATCTTCTCGTTCTCCTCGAGCAGCTTGTCGCGCAGCGAGCTCATGCGGATGTACCACGAGTCCTTGGCGTAATAGATGACCTTCGACTTGCAGCGCCAGCAGTGCGGATACGAGTGCTCGTACTTTTCCTTCTTGAAGAGCAGCCCGCGGTGCGCCAGGTCCTTGATGATATCGATCGTGACGGCCTCGTCGGTAACGAGACGGCCGGCGAGGAAGTCCGCGTTCGGCAAAAACGTCCCGTCGAGCTTCACGAGGTGGTACTTCGGCAGACCGATCTTGTTCCCGAGCTCGAAGTCGTCGGCGCCATACATGACCGCCGTGTGCACGATCCCGGATCCGTCCGTCGTCGTCACGAAGTCGGCGGCCGCGACGAACCACCCCTTCTTGTCCTGCTCGGTCCCCTTGATCGCGTCGCGAACATACGGATACAAGGGCTCGTATTCCATGCCGACCAGCGCGGAGCCGTCGACCTCCTCGACGATCTCAGCCTCGGGAGCGACGATGGACAATCGGTCCTTCGCGCACCACACGAACTCCTCGGCGACTTTCACCTTCACATACCGAATCTTCTCACCGACCGCCAGCGCCACGTTCGACGGCAGCGTCCACGGCGTCGTCGTCCACGCGACGAGATACTCGTTGTCCTTCCCGACGACCTTGAACTTCGCATACACCGAAATGTCCTTCACGTCCTGGTATCCCTGTGACAATTCGTGCGACGACAAGCTCGTCCCGCAGCGCGGGCAGTGCGGGGTCACGCGGTAATCCTGGTACAGCAGGCCGCGGTCCCAGATCTTCTTGATGACGCCCCAGAGCGATTCGACGTACTCCGGCTTGTAGGTCACATACGCGTTGTCGATGTCCACCCAGTAGCCGATCCTCTTGGTGAACTCCTGCCACTCGGTGAGATACGTCCACACGGACTCCTTGCACTTCGCGTTGAACTCCCGGATCCCGAACTCCTCGATCTGCGCCTTCCCCGTGAACCCGAGCTGCTTTTCAACCTCAAGCTCGACCGGCAGCCCGTGCGTATCCCAGCCACCTTTTCGATCGACATGGAATCCGCGCATCGTCTTGTACCGCGGAATGAGATCCTTGAAGGCGCGGGCTTCCACATGGTGGATGCCAGGCCGTCCATTCGCCGTCGGCGGCCCCTCGTAAAAAACAAAATCGCCCATCGGAGCCGGCTTTTCCAAGGATTTCTGGAAGATTGAATTCTTCTCCCAATACTCCAATATCTGCTTTTCCCTCTCGGGAAGCGAAAGCCGTTCGTCGGGCATACGTTTCTAGGCGGATATCAGCCGCCGGTAAAGGAATAACTTGTGAGAGGATCGTAGCAAAGGGATTACCTGCTTGCAAGCCACCTCCCCAGCTGGCGGAAGTGGCTGTGCTCGTAGAAATATTCGCCCCACTCCGCCATCTCCGCGTCGGTCATGTCGGAGAGCGCCTTCTTGTTCTTCGCGTCGAGCATCGTCGGGATATACAGCCGCCAGTAGTCCGACATCGTCTCGCGATTCACCGGGCGCGGAGACGATGCGATGACACCCTTTTCGACGAAGGTGAACGACTTGGTCTTGCCCGGGGCGTAGACGTAGGCCAACGACAAACGCCACTCGCACGAGCGGTCCTTCGCGCCGCGCATCGCCTTGAGGATGCCGTCGATGCCGAGCGTCTTGAGAGAGAACTTGATGTGCGTCATGGGAAATCCGCCAAGCGCGTTGATGAAGAACCCCGAATCTTCCACGAGCAGCGGCTTCTTGAACGCCTTGTACGCCTGCTTCGCCTTCTCAAGCGCAATCTCGGCCGGATCCTCGGCCCGGCTCTCGGCGAGCTCGATCTTCGCCTGTTTGACCTTGATCCCGAACGGCTTGAGCGCGGCATTGGCGTTGGCGACCTTGGCGGCGTTAGAAGTGGCGAAATAGATGGTCTTCATACGGATACACGAATTCGTTCGAATAATTTGCGATATCCCTCCGCGTTCGGATGGATCCCGTCCCCGAGGTCGTCAACGGTCAGGACGTCCGAGACGTCCACGAACGGCAACCCTTCCGACGCGCAGAACTCGCGGAGGACGGACTCGTAGCTCGCGATCGTGGCGTTGTCGTAGAACTTTTCCGTCGACCATTCGATCGGCATCGTCTTGGTCTCGTCGACGCGCGTCATGCTGATCATCGTGATCCGCGGCGTAAACGTCCGCGCGATCCCGACGATCTTCGCCAGGTTCTCGCGATATCCGTCGATCGTCGTCTCGGGCTTGTCCTTGGAGCCATAGTACCGGGAGTCATTGATCCCGATCATGATCACGATCGCGTCCGCCTTTCGCGCCCGGACCTCGACCTCGACGCGAGCGAGGAGGCCGGTGCTCGTGTCGCCGTTGATCCCGAGGACGTAGACGCGGTCGTCGGAGACGGTCTCGCGCTCACGGAGGAATCGTCCGGCCCAGCCGCCGTGCTCCGGATCGCCGGCGCCGCGGGTGATGGAGTCGCCGAAGATGCAGTATTTGGACATACGTGGAAAGTATAGCACTTCATGGACGAATCCTACGAAAACCGCTATCCTTAGCCCATCAACTCCCTCCCATATGACCCCAACCCAAACCCCTCCCCCGCTCGTGGAACGTATCACTTCCTGGACCGGATCCGTCGCGTCGATTGTCATTCATACGCTTGCGTTTATCGCGTGCGGACTGGTTGGGGCGTTCGGCATGGCGGAGTGGAATACCGTTCTGCTCATCCTGACCACGGCCGTGTCGCTTGAGGCGATCTATCTGGCTCTGTTCATCCAGATGACCATGAACCGCCAGACCCAGAGCCTTAAGAACGTCGAGGAGGACGTGGACGAGATCCAAAAGGACATCGATGAGATTCAGGTCGACGTCGACGAGATCCAAGGCGACGTGGACGAGATTCAGGAGGACGTGGATGAGATTCAGGAAGACGTCGACGAGATCCAAAAGGACGTCGACGAGATCCAGGAGGACGAGGAAGAGGAGATCACGCGCGACGGGACACAGCAGAAAATGCTTGGCGAGATCACGTCGCATCTGCAGGCGCTGATGAACGAGGTGGACAGATTGAAGAAAGTCTGAGGGAATCGTGTATAATCTCACCCGTATGAAACCAACCATCTATCTTGGAGCGGACCACGCGGGATTTGAGACGAAGGAGGCCGTCACCACGTATCTCAAGGAAAACGGGTATACCGTCGTCGACATGGGGAACGACAACATGGTGGCGAACGACGACTATCCGGACTTCGGCTATGCCGTCGCCAAGCGCGTGATGACGGACGGGAACGCGCGCGGAATCGTGATGTGCGGGAACGCGCAGGGAATCTGCATCGTGGCAAACAAGGTGCGCGGGGTGCGTGCGGCGACGGGGTTCAACGCGGAGGTGGCGCGCACCAGCCGGACGGACGACGATTCCAACGTGCTCTGCCTCCCGGGCCGTTTCCTTTCGACGAAAGAGGCGCTCGAAATCGTCCAGCATTGGCTCGATACCCCGTTTTCCGGGGAAGAAAGGCACGTCCGACGCCTCAAGAAGGTCGACGAGATTGAGAGCCAGGAGTTTGGGGGATAGTTTGGGCGCATTTGGCGCATAAGGCTCATTGGGCGCATGGGGAATATGACCATGGATCCAGTACAACACCGAGCAAAGAAACCGTACCGTCAACTTGTCGCGTGGCATGCCGCGCACGCATATGCGTTACAAATGTATGCGATGACGGAATCGTTTCCCACCCACGAACGGTATGCGCTGACCAGTCAGTTGCGAAGAGCCGCGGTTTCCGTCCCGACGAACATGGTGGAAGGTTATGCCAAACATTCCCCCAAGGAGTTACTCCGATACTTAGACATCGCGGCGGGATCGCTTACGGAGACCGAATACCTACTGGAGCTCGCAAGGGACTTAGGATATTTCAATCAGGCTGAGTACGACCAGATTGAGGAGACCCGAAGCAAGGCGGCATTTCTACTTTGGAAATTCACACTGAGCAAGCAACAGCCGACGACTGCGCCACCCGCTAACCCCAATGCGCCCAATGCGCCTTATGACCCCCATGCGCCCCCAACTTGAGATCATCCCTTCCCTCCTCGTCGAGTCCGCGGCCGAGTTCGAACGAAAACTGCGCCTCGTCGAGAACGACTGCGAGACGGTGCACGTCGACGTTCTCGATGGGTCGATGTTCGGAAACACCTCGTGGCACGACGCGCGGGCCGTGGCGGCGATGCGGACGAACGTGAAGTACGAGCTGCACCTGATGGTCGAGAACCCGCTGCCGATCGTCGAGGCATGGCACGAGCACGTGAAGAACACCGTCCGCGCGATCATCCACGCGGAGATTTCCCGGCCGGTCGGGGCGGTGCTGGAACACGTGCGCGAATTCCTCAAGCTCGAGGGTGGCGTCGCGATCAACCCCGAGACGCCGCTGAAGGACATCGAGAGCGTCCTGCACCACATCGACGCGCTTCTCGTGATGGGAGTTCATCCTGGGGCATCGGGAAAACCATACGTCGGCGACTACCTCTTGCAGAAAATCCGCGCGGCGCGCAACCATCGGGCCGATTTGGCGATAGAGATAGACGGGGGCGTGACGCTCGAGCGGTTGCCAAGCCTTGTCGCGGCCGGGGCGACCCGATGCTGCGCGGCCTCCGCGATCTTCGGCGATTCCGATCCCGTGGCCGCCTTGAGACGGCTCAAGGATCGTGCTATTATCCAAGCATCCTAATCCGCGAACAAACGCTATGAAGAAATTCCTCTCCGTCTTCGCCATCGTCGGCCTCCTGGCCGGCTTCGGCGTCCCGGTCCACGCGGCCACCACGGCGATTACCAGCCTGCACTCGGGCGACCTCATCCGCGGCACGTCCTTCAACGCCGTGTACTACTACGGCGTGGACGGATTCCGCTACGTGTTCCCGAACGACAAGACGTACTTCACCTGGTATTCCAACTTCGACACGGTAAAGACGATCTCGGACGCCGACCTTGGCACGATCCAGATCGGCGGAAACGTGACGTACAAGCCGGGATCCAGGATGGTCAAGATCAACTCGGACCCGAAGACGTACGCGGTCGATGAGAACGGAATGCTTCGCTGGGTCACCTCCGAGACGGTCGCCGTCGCCATGTTCGGGTCAAACTGGAACACGAAGATCGACGACGTCGCGGACGCGTTCTTCGGCAACTACCAGAAGGGGGCAGACATCGAGGCCTCCGGAGACTTCGTCCCGGCCGATGCCTCCGCCGGAGCCACGGACATCAACCATGACAAGAGCCTGAAGGCCCCGACGATCGTGGACATTTCGGACAGCGGCTATGCCAAGTCGTCCTACACGATCCAGGCGGGAACGGCCGTCCGCTTCGTGAACAGTGGTGCCACGAGCCACACGGCCACGGCGGACGACGAGTCCTGGGGAACGGGAACGCTGACCGCGGGCCAGTCGTTCACCAAGTACTTCAAGGCCTCGGGAGAATGGAACTTCCACTGCAACTACCATTCCTCGATGACCAGCGACCTGATCGTCGAATAGTCCGAAGGATGCGGCAGGATAGAAAAACGGGGCCTAGCGCCCCGTTTTCGTTTGGCCCGCCAGATGATATACTGGGGTTGCCTATGAAACGATTCCCCGCTTTTCTTGCAATTGCTGCGATTCTCGTAAGTTTCATTCCCTCTTTTGCATTTGCCGCGACCATCACCCCGATCGTCCAAATCCAGCCAGGAAGCCTGATTCGGGGAACGACCTTTGCCGCCGTCTACTATCTCGGCCGCGACGGATACCGCTATGTGTTCCCGAACGACAAGACGTACTTTACCTGGTACGCGAACTTCGCGTCCGTAAAGTTCGTGAGCGACGCCGACCTGTCGAAGATCCAGATCGGAGGGAACGTCACGTACAAGCCGGGGGCGCGCATGGTAAAAATAAACTCGGACCCTAAGGTATACGCGGTCGACGAGAGCGGATCGCTGCGCTGGGTGACGACCGAGGATCTGGCGATCGCGATGTATGGCTCCGACTGGAACACGAAGATCGACGACGTGCCCGACGCCTTCTTCGGCAACTACCGCACCGGATCGAACATCGAGACGTCGACGGACTTCGTTCCCGCGTCCGTTTCCGCGTCCACGGCCAGCATTGACGAGGACAAGCGACTGAAGCCGGCGACCGTCCTCAACGTCTCCGACGACTTCTACGACAACGCGTCCGTCACCATCAAGGCGGGGACGGCCGTCCGCTGGTACAACAATGGCGCCAACAAGCACACGGCCACCGCCACCGACCTGTCCTGGGGAACGGGAACGATCCAGTCCGGAGGCAACTTCGCCCGCTATTTCAACGTCGCCGGGACGTACACGTACTTCTGCAGCTACCATCCGGAGATGAAGGCGACGATCATCGTAGAATAGAAACCTGGCTCGTGTATCGAGCCAGGTTTTTTCTTGGTATAATCGACGCACTATGCCGAACCTCACCCTTGGCCCCAAAATCCGCAACGACCTTCACCTGCACGACCGCAAGCTCAAGCAGCTCGAGGAGCGCGCCACCGCGATCCGCGAGGACATCATCGACATGCTGGTCGAGGCCGGAAGCGGGCACTCGGCCGGTCCGCTCGGGATGGCCGACGTGTTCGCGGCGCTGTACTTCCACGTGATGGTCCACGATCCGAAGAAGCCAAACTGGAAGGACCGGGACCGCCTCGTCCTCTCGAACGGCCACATCTGCCCGGTTCAGTATGCCGCGCTCGCCCACGCCGGGTATTTCCCGAAGGCGGAGATGATGACCCTCCGCAAGCTCGGTTCCCGCCTCCAGGGACACCCCGACCGCGCGGCCCTTCCCGGCGTCGAGAACACGGCGGGTCCGCTCGGCGACGGATCGAGCCAGGCCGTCGGTCTCGCCTACGCCGCACTGCTCGACCGTTCCCCATGGCGCGTCTACTGCGTGATGTCCGACGGCGAGCTCGGATGCGGGATCACTTGGGAGGCGATGCTGTTCGCTGGCCGCAACCGGCTGTACAACCTCACGTTCATCGTCGACCGGAACAACATCCAGATCGACGGGACGACGGAGGACATCATGCCGCTCGAGCCGCTCGCCGCCAAGTTCGAATCGTTCGGCCTGCACGTCGAGCGCTGCGCGGGGAACTCGATCCGAGACTTCGTCACCGCCATCGAGCGGGCGCACGGGGTCTCCGAGAAGCCGACCGTGATCCTCGCCGATACGATCCCGGGCTATGGCGTCGAGTTCATGGAGTACGACTTCCGCTGGCACGGCATGCCACCGAAGGCCGGAGGAGAATCAAGCATGGCGATAGACCAGATCCGCACGCTTGGGGGCAAGATAATGAGCGAACACGAATAATATGCAAAAACAAACCGTCGCCTGGATCGCCGCCGGAGCCGTCGTCGTCATCCTGTCCACCCTACTCCTACTCACCACATCCTCGACCGTCAACCTTCCGTTCGGGATGATGAACAAGCTCACGACCTCGTCCGTCGCCCCGATGATGTTCGGATCGTCGGCGGGCGCTCCGGAGTTCGCGATCACCCAGGACTCCGCGTCGAGCTTCGACGGATCCATCGCGGCACCCGGAATGATGCGCTTCGCCCCGCCGGAGGTTCCGCCGACCGCCGGACAGACCGCGGCCGAGGTCGACCAGAAGATCATCAAGACCGGCTCGCTCAGCCTGACCGTCGCAAGCGTTGCGGAAACCTCGCCGAAGATCGTCGACCTCGCGACCAAAGCCGGCGGATACGCGCAGAACTCGAGCGTTTCCGAGGACCAGGATGGGACGCACGCCGGCTACGTGACCGTCCGCGTCCCCTCCGACAAGTTCGAGACGACCGTGACCGCCATCAAGGCGCTCGCGACGGTCGTCAACGTCGAGTCGACGAACGGGCAGGACGTGACCGAGCAATATTCGGACCTCGAGGCCCAGCTTCGCAACGCGCAGGCGCAGGAGGCGCAATATCTGGAGATCCTGAAGCAGGCGAAGACGGTGGACGAGACGCTGAACGTCCAACAGTACCTCTCGAACGTCCGCGGAACGATCGAGTCGCTCCAGGGACGCATCAAGTACCTGTCGAACGCCACGACGTACTCGACGATCGACGTGTCGCTTTCCGAAAAGCCCAGCATCCACGTCCCGACCAAGGGATTCGACCTCGTCTCGACGGCCAAGGAGGCCGCGCAGGCGCTCGTTGCCATCGCGCAGAACCTCGGCGTCGCGATCGTCTGGCTCGTGATCGTGGGCGGGGGGATCCTGCTGCCAATCGCGCTCGCCGTCTGGGGAATCGTCGCGATCGTTCGCAAGGCGAAGGGCAAGAACAAGAAACGCTAATATGGCGACCAAAAAGAAATTTACCGGCCTCAATCGCGAGGCCTTCCTCGTCCGGAACCTGTTCGACAAGGAGATCGAGCAGAAGCCGACGCGCGACGGGTTCGGGCTTGGGGTCGTCGATGCGGCAAAGCTCGACGAGAACGTCGTCGTTCTCTGTGCCGACCTGACTGAGTCGACTCGGGCGCTTTGGTTCAAGGAGAAGTTTCCGAACCGGTTCGTTCAGATGGGCGTGTCCGAGCAGTCGATGGCGGCGATCGCGGCCGGGATGGCGATGGCCGGAAAGGTTCCGTTCATCGCGAGCTACGCGGCGTTCTCCCCGGGAAGGAACTGGGAGCAGATCCGTACCACCGCGGCGCTGTCGGACAACAACGTGAAGATCGTCGGGGCTCACGCCGGAGTGTCCGTCGGACCGGACGGAGCCACGCACCAGATGACCGAAGATATCGCCATCATGCGCGTCCTTCCGAACATGATCGTCGTGTCGCCGTGCGACGCGGTCGAGGCGAAGAAGGCGACGATGGCGGGCGCGAAAATCGTCGGCCCGGTATACCTCCGCTTCGCCCGCGAGAAATCGCCGGTATTCACCACCAACAAGACCCCGTTCAAGCTCGGCCGCGCGGAGACGTTCCGCTTCGGCGACGACCTCACGATCATCGCGACCGGTCCCCTTCTCTACGAGGCGCTCATGGCCGCCGAGCAGCTGTCGAAGCGCGGCATCGAGGCCCGCGTGCTCAACGTCCACACGATCAAGCCGCTCGACGCAAAGGCAATCGCCCTCGCCGCGAAGGAAACGGGCGCGATCGTGACGGTCGAGGAGGCCCAGGCGGCGGGAGGCCTCGGCGGAGTCGTGTGCGAGACGGTCGCGGCCCTGTGCCCCGTCCCCGTCGAGCGCGTCGGCATGCCGGACCGATTCGGAGAGTCGGGAGAGCCGAACCAGCTGCTCGAGGCGTTCGGGCTTACCGCGCCGTATATCGCGATGGCCGCGGAGCGCGTACTGCGACGAAAGCGCGGAGAGAAGGTCGAGGTGGCATTGCCGTTCGTTACCGCGGCCGCGGAGAAGATCGTCGCGATGCGGGCAGCAGTGATGAAGGAGGCGCTGGCACGGGCGCCGCGCAAGTGGGGCGGAAAAAAATCGGATTTGTCGCTGAAGTCGCGAACAAAGAAATAGTTCAACGAAAAACTGGCCAAATGGCCAGTTTTTCGTATTTAGCGTACCGTCTTATTCGTCGAGGAATGCCATGCGATCGAAATGGACCGCCTCCATCCGCGCGACCGCATTCTTCTTCGCGCGTTCCAATGCGCTCACAAATTCGTCGCCAGATGCGCTGAGCTTTGATATTTCGATCGCGAACTCACGAACGATCCTCGTCAGGTCGAGTCTCATTTCCATGGTTATGGACATCTTGGCAAAGATCTCCCTTTCCTTCGACGCAATCGCGTCCAGGGCCTGCTTTCTCGCGAGCGCACGCTGAGCCTCGCCGTCCGTGGTTTTCTCGTGACCCGTGCTCCCACGGTGCTGCTCGCCCAACGTAATGCCGAGCACGGAAGGCGGAATCTTGCCTGCATGCTCGTGTCCGAAGGATGTTTCTGGAGACATAAAGTAAAATTATGTGAAAGACGTTATCTCGACCGAATTCCCTGGAATCCACCGTTTTCTTCCCAGACACGCTCTTTCGCGCTGCGGTCCTTCTCACGCTAGCGTTTTGCCGCCGCTTTCCGTTTCTCGCATATGATTTCTTGCCGGAGAGCAAACCGACTGAATAAAAAAACCGTGAAGCCCGAGAATTCGGGACCCCACGTTCTCATACGACAAGTATACCAAAAAATTTCGCTCCCGTCAATTTTCTTGGTATCATTCTCGCACTATGCTCGATATCATCACCATCGGAGACACGAAGCTCGATACGTTCGTACTGCTGAACAGCGCGTCCGTCCAATGCTCGCTCAAGATGCCGGAATGCCTGCTTTGCATGGACTATGGCGCGAAGATTGCCGTGGAGGTGGTCCATTCGCAGATTGCGGGGACGGCGCCGAACGTGGCGACGGGGCTGGCGCGGATGGGGCGGAAGACGTCGGTGCTGACGAACATGGGAAAGGACGCGACGCTCGCGCAGGCGATAGAGACGTTCAAGATCGAGGGGGTTTCCTCCAAACTTATCCACACCGTGCCAAAGGAGGCGAGCGCGTACTCGGTGGTGCTCAACTACCACGGCGACCGCACCCTCCTTACATCGCATATCAATCGGGCATACCACTTCCCAAAGCCGATGCCGAAGACCAAGTGGATGTACGTGAGCGAAATGGGACACGGGTACGAAACGCTGTACCGGTCCGTGACGGCGTATGCGAAGGCCGGCCACGCGAAAATCGTGCTAAACCCGGGAAGCATCCAGATTTCAGAGAAAAAGAAGCCTTTGTTCGACCTGATCAAGTACACCGACATCCTGTTTGCCAACCTGGAGGAAGCGCAGTCGATCGCGGGGGACGCGACAACGGAGGTGCACAAGCTGGCCGTTGACCTGTGGAAGCTGGGCGCGAAGCACGTGGTCATTACCGACGGCAAGAACGGGGCGTACAACTTCGACGGCGCGCAGATGAGCCACATGCCGGTGTTTCCGGCCCACGTGGTCGAGACGACGGGCGCCGGGGACGCGTTTTCCACGGGCTACCTCGGGGCGATCATGGGGGGCGAATCGTTCGACGCGGCGCTCCGCTGGGGATCCGCGAACTCGGCAAGCGTCGTCCAGCATGTCGGGCCGACGAAGGGATTGCTAACGATCGCGCAGATTAGGTCGCATCTGAAGAAGCATCCCGGCGTGAAGCCGGAAAAGATCTAAATGTGAGAGGGGCTTCGGCCCCTTTTTTGATTTTCCTGTGGCTGGCTGCCACACCGCGTCACTTTCTTTCAGCCGTGAAAGAAAGTGACCAAAGAAAGCGTCCGCCCGGTCTCCATGGCGGGATGGGACGTAAAACTTGGCCTCGGCTGCGGAACTCGCTAGCATCGCCGAACGCTTACCCCGGATGCGCCGCTTCGCTCAGACAATCCTCGCCCGTCCTGATGAACCCGGCCAAGTTTTGCGTCCCATCTCTCTCCGCCATTCCGACAGGGCGGGTCGACCGGGCGGTGTTGCGCAATCGGTTTTTGGCTGATGCCGGCAGGCAACAATAAACTCCATCCGGTCGCCGCCCTGCCGGAGCGACCCAGCCGGGGTGCGAAAAAATGACGGGTCCGTCAGGACGGGCGAGGATTGTCTGAGCGTACGAGCCCGCAGGCGAGAAGCGAGTTCCACAGCGAGTCAGATTTTTACGTCCTGGCGTAGGAGCGGATGGCCGGGCGGAGAGCCTTTCTTTGGTTACTTTCTTTGTGCTCCGACAAAGAAAGTGACGCGGGTGCAGGGCGCAGCGCCTGCGGAAAAACAGTAAACCTGCTATAATTTCAGCAAATTAACCCTCCTGTATGCTGGTAACCCTCAAGCAGATCCTCGGCAAGGCGCACCGCGGCCATTACGCGGTCGGCGCGTTCAACGTCAACAACTTGGAGATGATCCAGGCCGTGATGCTCGCCGCCGAGGCCGAGAAATCACCGGCGATTATGTCCACGTCCGAAGGGGCGATCCATTACGCGGGAATGGAGGAGCTCGGCGCGCTGGCGCATCTGGCGGCGAATCGGTCGAAGCGGGCGATCACGTTCCATCTCGACCACGGGAAGAACGTCGATCTGATTAAGAAAGCGATTCGAAGCGGACTCTACGGGAGCGTCATGTTCGACGGCTCTTCCCTGCCCTACGAGGAGAACGTCGCGACGACGAAGGAGCTCGTCGCGCTTGCCCATGCGACAAATGTCTCGGTCGAGGCCGAGCTTGGCGCCATCGCCGGGATCGAAGACTTCGTCACCGTCGCCGACCGCGACGCGAACCTCACGGATCCGAAACAGGCGGTCGAGTTCGTCAAACGGACGGGGTGCGACGCGCTCGCGATCGCGGTCGGGACGAAGCACGGCGCGTACAAGTTCGCCGGAGACTCGGTCCTCGACTATGCGCGCATCAGGAAGATCGCGACGGCCGTCAAGATTCCGCTCGTCCTCCATGGCGCGTCCGGCGTTCCGGAAGCGATTAAGAAGGTCTGCGTCCAGTTCGGCTGCGAGATCGAGGACGCGAAGGGGGTATCCGACGCGTCCATCCGGAAGGCCGTCTCGCTCGGCATCAATAAGGTCAACATCGACACCGACCTCCGCATCGCGTTCGACGCGGGCGTCCGCAAGTTCCTCCACGACAATCCGAAGGTCATCGACCCGCGCGAAATCCTGAAGCCCGCGACGGAACTGATCGCGAAGGTCGTCAGCCAGAAGATGCGGCTGCTTGGATCATCGGGAAAAGCCTAGATATGTACGACATCATTGCCATCGGTTCCGGAATGCGCGACGTCTTCCTGCTCTCCGACCAGTTCAGGCTCATCGCGAACGCGGACTTCGAGGGAGGCAAGGCCGAGTGCGTCGCGCTCGGGTCGAAGATAGAGGTAAACGACATCGTGCTCACGACGGGGGGCGGCGCGACGAACGCGGCGGTTACGTTCGCGCGGCTGGGGCTGAAGACCGCGGCGATCTGCCGGATCGGCGACGACGCGGGAGGCCGCGACGTGATAGAGGACTTGAAAAAGGAAGGGGTCGCGACGGCACTCATCCGCCGGGTCGCGAAGGGCGTGACGGGATACTCGACGCTTTTGACCGCGTCGAACGGAGAGCGGACGGCGCTGACATACCGCGGGGTTTCCGGAACGCTTGGGTCGGCCGACGTCCCGTTCGCGAAGTGCAAGGCAAGGTGGTTCTACGTCACGTCGCTCGCGGGAAACGTCGCGCTCGCGAGAAAAATCGCGACGCACGCGAAATCTTCCGGCGCCTCCGTCGCTTGGAACCCGGGACGCAAGGAAATCGAGCAGGGTCTCGGCGCGATCAAGGCGATCCTGCCGAACGTCCGCGTCCTCCAGCTCAACAAGGAGGAGGCCGCCAGGCTCACGGGAGCGTCGACGGTCGAGGAGATGTTCGCCGCCCTGGCGACGCCGGGAAACGTCGTCGTCATCACGGACGGTGCCCGTGGCGCGTTCGTCCAGCGCGACGGGATTACGATCATGTCCCCGGGAAGCGGCAGGCAGGCCGTGTCGCAGACCGGCGCCGGCGACGCGTTCGGCTCGGGATTCGTCGCGGGACTGATGCGAACGGACGACCTGCGGACGGCACTCGCGGTCGGAATGCTCAACGCGCAGTCGGTCATCACGAAGGTCGGGGCAAAGGCGGGAATCCTCAAGAAGTGGCCGACGAACGTCCAGCTCAAATCCGTTAACATCGCCAAGGTATGAAACCACGCATCTTCGTCACCCGACCCATCCCCGACGCCGGACTCAAGCTTCTGAGGAAGGACAAGCGCGTTAGCGTCGACATGTACGAGATCGACCAGATCATTCCGCGCAAGGAACTGTTGAAGCGTGCGAAGGGCGTGACCGCGATCCTATCGATCCTCACGGACAAGATGGACGCGCAGCTGTTCGACGCGGCCGGTCCCAGCCTCAAGATGATTGCGAACTACGCGGTCGGGTTCGACAACATCGACCTGAAGGAGGCGGCGAAGCGCGGGATCGTCGTGACGAACACGCCGGGGACGGAAATCGCCGAGACGGTCGCCGAGCATACGATCGCGATGATGTTCGCCCTCGCCCACCGCCTTATCGAGGCGGACCGGTTCGCCCGCGCCGGAAAGTACATCGGCTGGGGCCCGCAGATGCTGCTTGGGACGGACGTCGTCGGAAAGACGCTCGGAATCGTGGGTTCCGGGCTCATCGGGATGGACCTCGTGGAACGGATGTACGACGGGTTCGGGGTGAAGATCATCTACACGGACGTGAAGCGGAACGAGAAGATCGAGAAGGACGAGCTCGCGGAGTTCCTGACGCTCGACGAGCTGCTGAAGCGCTCGGACTTCGTCTCCATCCACGTCCCCCTGCTCCCGACGACGCGGCACCTGATCGGCGCGAAGCAGCTGCGCGCGATGAAGAAGACCGCGTTCCTCATCAACACCTCTCGCGGGCCTGTCGTGGACGAGGCGGCGCTCATCGCGGCGCTTCAGAAGAAGCAGATCGCCGGCGCGGGCATCGACGTGTACGAGTTCGAGCCGAAGATCCCGCTCGCGCTGCGCAAGCTCGACAACGTGGTCATCACGCCGCACACGGCAAGCGCGACGGTCGAGACGCGCCAGGCGATGAGCCGGCGCGCGGCCGAGAACATCGTGGCGTTTCTCGACGGCAAGGTCCCGCCGAACGCGATCAAGTAATAAAAAGACGGAGTAGAGAGCCTACTCCGTTTTGGTTTCCGCGACGACCGGCGGGCTCACGATCGCCGCGACGCGGTCGTGCGTGGCACGGTCGAACAGCAGCCCGTAGATCTCCTCGTACTTGACGAGGTAGTTGCGCGTCTCGAGCGGAAGGTCGCTGCAGGCGCCGGCTTCCTTGCCGCACGGCTTCCGCCAGTCGTCGCCGCGGGACTGGATGACCGCGTCGACGTACTGCGCGTTGCAGTTGTACCCGGAGGCGAGCACGAGCCGGAACGCGGCCGGGTTCGCGGTCAGTTCGCCAAGCCGCGCCTTGTTCTGGCCGAACGTCCACAGTTCCGCGTCCGCGTGGATGATCGACAGCTTGAGGGCCTGCTGGTGGTCGGACCGGTCGAAGTCGTTGAACCCCGCCAGTCCGGCGTCGTCGTACTGGTCGACGATGCCGCTCGCCGTCGCGGGCATCACCTGCGCGATCCCGCTGGCGCCGACCGCGCTCTGGCTGAAACGGAACGCGCGGCCTCGGTTGGCGCCGAACATGGCCAGCGTGCGCGCGACGAATTCGGCGCGCTCCGCGGCGGTGCCGGTCACGAACGCCTCCGGATCGCGCACCCACTCGGTCATGACGAGGGCGGCCACGTGGTCGTTCGTGCCGATGTCGGTCACGAGCTTGCCGGGAATGAACTTGGACTCCACCTGGCGGGCCTCCAGCTCCCGCGAGGCGGAGGTCAGCATCAGGCCGAGGTACCGCGCCCCTTCCGTCACCAGCTCGTCCGTATTCAGCGCGGCGCTGTACGGCACGTACGTGTCGGCGACGACGTTCCCGTCCTTGGTGTAGGGGCGGCGGAGTGCCACGACCGTCCAGCCGGGAGGCGAGGAAACGCGGAAGGCGGTGTTGAACCCCTCGCCCGACTCCCTGTCCACCGAGAAGCTCGGCGGCGTGGAGACGAACGTGCCGTCCGGCTTCCGCATCACGTCGACCTTCTGCAGCGCGCCGTCCTTGTCGACGGCCGCCAGCAGGTAGCTGCCGAGGCACTTGCGGAACCCCTCTCCCTCGCCCAGGCACTTGTCCTGGTCAAAACTGGCCTTCCCCATCATGCGCTTGCCTCGCGCGATCGCGCCGAGCAGGTCGGACGGAAGGTCCGGCGACCGGTGAGGCGACGGGGGGACGTACATCTTGATCCCTCGATCAAGATCGACCGTGACGGGTTTTCGCGAAGCCACCGTGACGGCAACGTCCGTGTCGAGCAGAAAACCAGGCCGGAAGAGCTGGATCGCCTGGGACGACACGCCGACGAGCGCCATGCCGTAGACGATCACGCGCCCGCCCTTTCCGACCCCCTTCCGATGGAGCTCGGTCACCGGCCACGCGTAGAACGCCGAGCAGGCCGAGAACCCGATGACCGCCGCGAAGGACGCGTAGAGCGCCCAACCGGACTGGGCCGAGGCGAATGCGAGCCCGTTTGCGACGGCGGTCATCCAGATGACCGCGGGAAGGAACACGTTCAAAAACATCGAATCTCCTATCCGGCGTGGAAAATGCCGGAGGGCGAATCTTAGCTAAAAATTGCCTTTTTGTCAATGGATTGTTATACTCCCGGAACGAAATGAGCGACTTGGGCCGTTAGCTCAGTTGGTAGAGCACTGCCTTTGCAAGGCAGGGGTCTAGGGTTCGAATCCCTAACGGTCCACCAAAAAATATCCTTTTGCTGAGGATATTTTTTGTTTGTTAAGGCAAAATGTTATACTGGTGGCGTATGCAAAGATTTTTTGTCGTTCTCGCCATCCTTTCCCTCGTCGCCGCCTCCGTTCCGGTCGAAACCGCCTATGCGAAAAACAGGCCGCAGGAGATCGTCGTCAGGATCGTGAACCCGGACATGTCCGTCCGATCTTCTTTTTCCGTGGTTACCGCGAACGACGCGGGAGGGATGAGCGTGGCGGTCGCGGACCTCGGATCCGACGGGATCGCGGAAATCATCCTCGGGAACGGGCTTGGGAACGAGCCGCGCGTGCACGTGCTTCGCCAGGACGGTTCGGAGATCGGGTCGTTCCTTGCGTACGACGCGGCGATGGGCGTCGGCGTGAACGTGGCCGCGTGCGACCTCGACGGCGATGGCACGAATGAGATCGTCACCGTTCCCATGCGCGGCGGGGCATCGCACGTGCGCGTCTTCAATAATTTCGGAACGCTGATCGACCCGGGATTCTTCGCGTATGACGCGGCGAACGCGAACGGCGTAAACCTCGCATGCGGCGACATGGACGGCGACGGGCGCGCGGAACTCGCGACGCTTCCGGCGGCGGGATCGGGACCGGACATTAAGATTTGGAAACGGACGAACGGGACGATGGCCCTCGCGCAAGAATTCTTTTTGTTCGACGCGACGGACACGCGCGGCGTCGTCGGCGCGATCGGAAATAAAATTTTGCGCGTTGCGGCGCAAAAAGGAAAAGATCACGAGACGTTCGACACAAAGTTATCCACAGATAAAAATATCGTCGCCTCGGTCGCGCAGAACGACGACGCGGACGGAGCGACGGGAATGTTTTTCGCGGGCGGGCGGACGTACCGCACGACGTCGAACGCGCAGATCATCGACGCTGACTCATTCGTGAGTTCATCTTACGGGAACGCGCACGGCACCATCGCGGCCGCCGCAGGAGACATAGACGGAGACGGAAAGACGGAGACGGTCGTCGTCGATTCGCGCGCATTGTACGGAGGGAGCGCGACGGGAAAGTCGGTCATGGTCGATCTTTCCGAGCAGCGATTATACGCATACAATAATGGCTTGGTTGACGATAGTTTTCTTGTCTCGACCGCCCGCGCCCCCTATCAGACGCCGCTCGGCGACCACGCGATCATCGCCAAGATTCCACTCGTCCATTACGCCGGCGGAACGGGAACGGAGGCGTACGATCTCGGTTGGATTCCGTGGAACCTGCGCTTCGCCGAACATATTTATATCCACTACGCGCCATGGAACCACGCCTTCGGATACACGCTGAGCCACGGCTGCGTGAACGTCTCGCTCGAAGACATCAAATGGATTTACGAGTGGAGCGACGTCGGAATTCCGGTGACCGTGCAGGCGTAAAAAAAATAGTTCTAAAAAAAATTTGCACAAAATACTTGTTGCAAATTTTTTTTGCGCGTATAATATTACTAATCGAGAGTCGCATTGCGTCATGCGATTCCGACCAGAAGAATTTTTTAAAAAACAGTAAGGTCTCATCGCATAAATATATGGCAGTAGCAAAGAAAGCCGTGAAGAAAGCCGTGAAGAAGGTCGCCGCCAAGAAAGCCGCCCCGAAGAAGAAGGCAGCCGCCAAGAAGCGCGCCTAGTCAGTCGGTCAACCGGATAACTCGCAGAACTCCCCGTGACGCGACGGGGAGTTTTGCGTTGCGTAAGTTTTTACTTTTCGATCGCGCGGACCGTGCCGAAGATTCCGTCATATCCGGAAACGAGATGCACGTTTCCCTGTCGTACGCGCAGGATTGCCTCGGCGATGCGCGGGTTCGTCGATTCATTCGCGATCTCCGCGACGTCCTTGGAAAGAAGGATGTCGAGCTCGTTTCCGACGCGATCGGTAAGTCGGTCGTACTCTGCCGCGACGCGCTTGGACGAGGTCGACGCGACGCCGAAAACGTCCGCGATGATTTCCTTGAGCGGAACGATGGAATGGTATGGAATTTTCCCGGGGACTTTGGTCCCGTCACGATCGGCAAGCTGGTCGACGCGATACTGAACCCCGAGCGTCAGCGGTTTCTTGCACTTCGGACAGCGCAGTCCCAATCGCTTTGATTCTTTCGGGACCGACGAGAATCCGCAGTTCGCACAGCCGTCGAGGTGATACTTCCCTTCCTCGGGAAAGAACTCGATCGTCGAAAGAAATCTCGCCGCGTCCCTGTCGCGCAAAACGCGGACGAACTCGTCGTACGAGACGGTGTCGAGATCGAACACGTTCGCCTCGCGCCCCAGCTTGTCGGGCGAATGCGCGTCGGAATTGGAGATGAGCGTGACGGAATCCAGCCCGGAAACCCGCCAATTCATCTTGGGATCCGACGAGAGGCCAGTTTCGATCGCGTAGACATACTTCGTCATCTCTCCGAAGCAATCATCGAGACTGTCGAACCCGGACTTCGAACCGAAGACTGAGTACCACGGCGTCCACGCATGGGCTGGTACGACAATTATCCGTTCGTCGATCGACTTGAGGATCTTGTACAGTTCCTCGGAATCGAGCCCGAAGATCGGCCGACCGTCGGACCGTCGATTGAGTCCCCGCCGATCGAGCTCGGCGTTTACCTTCGCGCACGTCTCGAGCGAGGGTGAGAAGATCAGGTTGTGGATTCTCCGCGTCTTCCCGCCTTTCGAGTAGATCAGCGAAACCTCGGTGACAAGCATGAACCGCATCTTACTACCAACACCGAGCGTTGGTAGTCCACTACCAACGCTCGGTGTTGGTAGTAAGCGATAGATTCCCGGCTCGCTCTCGACGAGATTCTCCTGCAGGTGCGCGAACCAAGCCGGATGCGTCCAATCGCCCGTCGCGACCACGTCGATTCCCTTCCGCTCGCACATCGCGGCGATGTTCGGCAACGTCAGGCTCTGCGAGCAGGCGCGAGAATATTTTGAATGGACGTGCCAGTCGGTGATGAGGCGCATAATACGCCAAGCGTATCGGAAAAAGAAAAAAGCCGCCAGTCGAGGGCGGCTAGGGGCGTGGCGGGTCGTCCATGGGAGCGCCTGCCAACTCGGCCCAATCCTGGACGCATTCCGGATACGCGTTGCCGTACCAGTACAGAAACTGCATGAACAGGATCTGGTCGAACGCGGCGGGAGTTTGTACCCGTGCGTTGAGATTCGATACGCCATCGCGGTAGCCCCACGCGTACGTGTCACGGGCCTCGAGAAGGTACGCCTCGCGCTCGTCGCGCCACCGGTGACGGCACTGTTCCCGAGTCTGCGGAGCAGGACGGAGGTATGCGCGGTCGATATGCGCGTCACGTCGCTCAGCCTCCGTCTCTTCCCGTGCCTGTCTCGCATGAAGAAATTCGTGCTCGAGCGTCAGCAGGAACTCAACCTGCTCGTCCCACGTGTCCGCGTCGTTGATCGCATACAGGCTGAGAAACATCGTGGGCTGGAGCCTTGCCGAGTCGCGGTCGAACGCGTCGCCGGGCTCAAGGCCCGCGGGCTCGAGACAAAAGGATGCCGGATGCGACGCCGGCCAGTCCGTCCACTGGATATTTAGCGCGCCCGACGACACCTCCGATTGGAACGCACTCCGGAACGCCGCGTCCGGATGCGCGGCGACAAGCGCGTCCAGCCGGGATCTCGCGATCCCCAGGACTGGTTTTGTCAGGGTCAGGTACCCCATCCGATACCAGATCGGCATGGAAGGAAGCCCGGGAAGCGCGATCGGGTCGCCGAAGTCCGGCGGCGGAGCATACGGAATGTCCGGCCATCGCGTTCCGCCAGGCCCCGAGACGACATTCTCCGCGATGTTCGGACCGGCATCGACATGGCGGCCCATGGCGACAACGGTCAGCAACGCACCGGAAAAGAGCAGGAAGAGCTTGTGTCTGAGTATCCGCTTCATCGTTTCTCCTGGGAGACCGTCTGGATGACGGCAGGCAAACCTATCAAAAATCCGCGATCCTGTCAAGGATCGCGGACGAACGCGACGATCCCGTTGTGGTCGACCGCGCCGATGTCCGTCGTGTCCACGACGATCGTCCTTGCGCGAAGCGGGAGCGGGATGAACGTCTTGTTGAAAAATCGTTCGTCAAACTCGTCCATGACGGATTCGAGCGCGTCGTTGTGGCCCGGATGGCGCGTCGTCTGCGAACGGACGATCATGCGCTGTCGCGCGATCTGCGGGTCGGCGGTGAGCCAGACCTGGACGATCTCGGCGCCGTATTTTTCGGAAAACTCATGGAGCCAATCGGCGTCGGAAACCCAAAGAAACGTCGCGTCCGCGATCACCGAGTCGCCGCGCTGCAAATGCAGCTCGATGCAATCGCGAAACGCCGGGAACGCGACGCGGCCGATCTCCTTCGACCACGCGCGGTCTCGATATCCAACCAGATCGAACAGCGCCTCCTTGATCTCGTCGAGCGAGACACGCGCAAACCCCGTCTTCTCAGCGATCAGCGTCGATATCGTCGATTTCCCCGTCGCGAGCGACCCGCCGACGACTATAAGCTTCATACCTGCCGGTCGCGATAGATCTTTTCGGCAAGCGCGAATTCCTCCGGCGTGTTGACGCCGATCGATTCCTCGGGGAGGATCTCCGATCCCATGATGTCATGCCCTTGCGTAACGGCAAGCTCGATGAGGTCGGTGAGATAATACTCGCCTTTCGCGTTCAGGTTCTTGATCTGTTGGATATTTTCCCAGAGCCATTTCGCATCGAAACAAAACATCGCGGGATTCACTTCGCGAATCTCCCGTTCGGATTCCATCGCTTCCTTGTACTCGCGGATGCCCATGATGTGCCCGTGCGTGTCGCGCAGGATGCGGCCCCAGTGCCGGAATGCCGAATGCCAGCCGTCGAACGACGGGACGGTGGTGGTCATGATCGTGACGGCCGGAGAGGTGGCGGAGTGGATCTCGACGAGGCGGCGAAGGGCGTCCTGAGACACGAACGGGTGGTCGCCATAGAGGACGATCACCGCGTCGGACTCGCCAACCGCGTCCTTGGCGGACATGACGGCATGGCCCGTTCCAAGCGGCTCTTCCTGGACCGCGTAGTTGCACGCCTCGCCGAACGTCTCGCAGACGCCGGTTCCGCTGTCCGGGTTCACGACCACGACCGGAACACCGTCGATTCCCGACGCCTTGATCGACTCAATGAGATGCTGGAGAATCGGCTTTCCGCCGATCGTAAGCAGAACCTTCGGCTTGTCGGATCCCATTCGGGTCCCCTTTCCGGCCGCGAGAATGACAGTGCGAAATTTCATAGTACGGGCAGTTTATCCTTTGAACGACATCCAGGCAATGCCAATGACGAATCCGATCGTCATGGAAAAGCCGTACTTCAAAACGACGCAAATCCAGCATGTTTCTTCGTCCATACAGGGACAGTTTACACCGGTTCCCTAATAAAAACGACCCTCGTGAAAGGGTCAGCCAGCGGAACAGTCCAGCCAGTATGGGATCTCGGCGGTCGGAACGAAGCCGATCCCCCCGTAGGTCTTCAGCGCGGCGGCGTTTTTCTTCGCGACCAGGAGACCGACGTGCTCGCAACCAAGGTCGCGCCCCTTGCGAACGAGTTCGCCGACAAGAAGCCGGGCGATCCTTCTTCCGCGGAAAAGCGGGTCGACCACGACGCGCTCGACGCGGCCGACGTAGCAGCTCGCGAGTCCCGCGTGCCCGAGGGCAAGCTCGGCATACGCGACGACCTGTTCGGCCTCGGAGACGGCTACCATCGGGAAAAATAGCCTCGATTCGACATGGAGCGATACCTCGGACTGGTTCGAGACGTATGGCCCCTTGCTGACGAGGGGAAGGATCGTGTTGCGGATACGCAGGTATTCGCTTGGCATCATTGAGCGAATCCGAATGTCCGGAACGGAGAACGGGTCGAGGCGCTCATTCCCGCGCCGCATGGCGACGTCGCCTTCGATCCGTGAGAACTTCGCGAACCTTGCGGCCGTGCAGAGCTCCGGATGGTACGGGGAAGACGTCAGGTAGACGGCGCACAGGTTCATGCGATTGGCGTACTGGCAGAACGTCGCGAGGAACGGGCGCAACGCCTTGTCGGGCCCGTAGACGAACCGAACGCGCATGGCCGTTCCGCGCGTCGGATGGAACTGGAGCGTCGCCTCGGCGAATCCCCACACGCGACCGCCCTCGACGGCGACGAATGGAAAGTACCTTCCGGAGTCACGAGCTCGTTTCAGGTAGGAGGGCTCGATCTTCATCTCGTTCGGGAGGGCATCGTCATCTTTCAACGGTCGAATTTCCATGTTTCTATCCAAAGAACGTGAGAACCTTACCAAACGAAAAATACCCCGTCAATGACGCGGTATCTTCGTTTGAAAGAGTTTCATTGTCCTGGCGCCCACCTACTTTCGCGCAATCGCACTATCATCGGCCCCATGCGGCTTAACTTCTGTGTTCGAGATGGGAACAGGTGTGACCCGTTGGGAAGTGGCACCAAGACAATGGAACCCTTTCTTGTTTTTGAGTGGAGAGATCTGATCCAAACTGACAGTGGTTGTAGAGCTCGACTTATTAGTACCGCTCCGCTACACGTGTTACCACGCTTCGACGTACGGCCTATCAACCTGCTGGTCTCGCAGGAGTCTGATAACGAGGACTTATCTTAGGGTCGGCTTCGTGCTTAGATGCTTTCAGCGCTTATCCGAACCAGACGCCGCTACCCGGCAATGCCCTTGGCAGAACAACCGGTACACAGGAGGTCTGTCCATCTCGGTCCTCTCGTACTAGAGATGGATCCCTTCAATCCTCAAACGCCCATGGTAGATAGGAGACCGAACTGTCTCACGACGTTCTGAACCCAGCTCACGTACCGCTTTAATTGGCGAACAGCCAAACCCTTGGGAGCTTCTTCACCCCCAGGATGCGATGAGCCGACATCGAGGTGCCAAACCGCATCGTCGCTGTGGACGCTTGGATGCGATCAGCCTGTTATCCCCGGAGTAGCTTTTATCCGATGAGCTTCCGCCGTCCTATTTCGTACGGTCGGATCACTAACTTCCGCTTTCGCGACTGCGCGACTTGTCGGTCTTGCAGTAAAGCAGGCTTTTGCGTTTGCACGTCCAGCGCGATTTCCATCCGCGCCAAGCCTACCTTTGTAAACGCCTCCGTTACCTTTTAGGAGGCACCCGCCCCAGGTAAACTACCCACCAGCTCCTGTCCCTGACACCGGATTCACGGCGTCTGGTTAGAATTCACATAACGCAAGGGTGGTGTCTCATTGGTGCCTTGCGGCTCCCACCTACACTGAACATGCGGAATATAAACTCAAGAGCAAGTTGTAGTAAAGCTTCACGGGGTCTTTTCGTCTAACCACGGGTAATGAGCATCTTCACTCATCTTGCAATTTCGCCGAGGACTACGTTGAGAGAGTCATAAACTCGTTATGCCATTCGTGCAGGACGGAACTCACCCGTCAAGGAATTTCGCTACCTTAGGACGATTATAGTTATCGCCGGCGTTCATCCGCGCTTCAGTCGAAGGCTGCCGATCTTGCGATCATGACCCCCTTCTTTAACGTTCGGACACTGGCCAGGCATCAGCCCGTATACATCATCTTTCGATTTAGCACGGACCTGTGTTTTAGGTAAACAGTCGGTTTATGTCTTTCGCTGCGGGTCGTTTCCTCCCGGAAACAACCAGGCCTTATCCCGAAGTTACGGCCACTTAATTGCCGAGTTCCTTAACGTAGTTTCTCTCGTACACCTTGGCACATTACGCGCCCACCCACCTGTGTCGGTTTCCGGTACGGGTCTGTTCACAATTAACCCTAGCGGCTTTTCTTGGCTCCATATCCTCTCCCCTTGGAAGCATTGCTGCCTCCTTGCGATCACATCGTGGCTTACGAATGGCGGATTTGCCTACCACTCACCTCGACGTGCCCAGCGCTATAGCCATAGAACGTGGGAGATTTTATGAAGCGTCCCCGCTTCAGTCATGAACAGAGTGCAGGAATATTAACCTGCTGTGCATCGGCTACGCCGTTCGGCCTCGCCTTAGCTCCCGACTAACCCTGGGACGATTCTCGTTGCCCAGGAAACCTTGGGTTTACGGTGAAAGGGACTCTCACCCTTTTTCATGCTACTTATGCCTACATTCTCACTTCGCAACGCTCCACCATGGGTCACCCCACAACTTCAGCGCGATGCGAATGCTTCCCTACCGCTTACACCTAAAAGGTGTAAACCCTCAGCTTCGGTGCGTTGCTTGAGCCCCGGTACATTTTCGGCGCAGAAAAGCTTGACCAGTGAGCTGTTACGCTATCTTTAAAGGATGGCTGCTTCTAAGCCAACCTCCTGGTTGTATAAGCCTTTCCACCGCCTTTCACACTTAGCAACGACTTAGGGACCTTAGATTGAGATCTGGGCTGTTGCCCTTTCGACGTATGGAGCTTAGCCCCCATCGTCTGACTGCCGGCCGGTCTATTGGTATTCGGAGTTTGATTAGGACACCTACCTTGCGGCGATGATCCCGTTCAGTGCTCTACCCCCAATAAAACGATATGCCGACGCTAGCCCACAAGCTATCTCGGGAAGAACCAGCTATTACCCAGTTCGATTGGAATTTCTCCGCTATCCACAGCTCCTCCCCCAGTTTTGCACAGCTGGTGGGTGCGGCCCTCCACAAATTGTTACGTTTGCTTCAGCCTGGCCATGGATAGATCACCGGGTTTCGGGTCGTGTGCATGCCACCATCTCACAATGTACCCACCGCGCCATTGCTGACGCGTTGAATACAATGTGAGAACACGCGGGTTAACGCTCGCTTTCACTACGGCTTCGTCCCATAGGACTTAACCAAGCGACATGCAGCACACTCGTAGGCTCATTCTTCAATAGGAACGCCATCACCCGGCTTGCGCCAGGCTCTGACTCCTTGTAAGTATACGGTTTCAGAACTATTTCATCCCCCTTCCGGGGTATTTTTCAGCTTTCCCTCACGGTACTTGTTCACTATCGATCAAAAAATGTATTTAGCCTTACCACATAGTCGCGGTAGCTTCCCACAGGATTTCTCGGGTCCCGTGGTACTCAAGAACGATCATCATGAAGAGACAGGCGTATTTTGCGTACAGGACTTTCACCTTCTTTGGTGCCACTTTCCAGAGGCTTCCACTATACGCTGTCTCGATTCATCCGTGCCTGGAAGGACACGACACGATCATCTTACAACACCTCACTTGCAACGACTTCCATCTTTCACTGCTCGATACCCTTGGACTTGCGTCTTTAGGTGATAAGCAACTTCACAAGTAAGGTTTAGGCTGTTCCCCGTTCGTTCGCCACTACTTAGGGAATGAACTCGGACAATGAATTCATATGTCCGAGCAATATCTTTTTCTTTTCCTCTGGGTACTGAGATGTTTCACTTCCCCAGGTGCCTGACCATAACCTATGTATTCAGTCATGGACGATACGGCATTCCCCGTATCGGGTTACCCCATTCGGACATCTTCGGATCAAAGGTTGCTTGCCACCTCCCCGAAGCTTTTCGCAGGCTGCTACGTCCTTCATCAGCATTTTTTGTCGAGCCATCCTCCGTATACTCTTATGCTCTACAACCACTGTCAATTCAGATCGTGACGGTTAGAAGGTCACGGTCCTCAAACAGGATTGAACTATCAATTCTTATTTGGATTCTCTATCACTCTCAATTGTGAACGATCGGCCACAGGCGAATTGGATACAAAAACCGCGTTCGAAATCGACTCGCGGCCTTCCCTCCATCCCATCCAGTTCAATCAGGACATTCTCGGGACACAGAAGGTATCTTTCCCCTTGGTTGTGGCGAAATAATACTTGATGCGGAAAAGCGTGTCAAGGGCTGTGCCAACCACCTATCCACAGTTCAGGATCCATACCTGTGGATAACGTGTTTTTCTATTAAAAATAGCCCGTTTTCGGGCTACGAGATTTCCGTCGGATACGATTCCGACTCCTTGCGTTGCTTCGCGACGTAAAGCCGGTTGTCCGCGCCCTGCCGCAAGAGCGGAGGAATCTTGGCAAAAAGACCGGACTCGTTGAACGAGCCGACGAGCTTCCCGCCGACCAGGATCTGTCCGCCCTTCGTATCCAGGCACGTTCCGCCGATGGAGACACATGGATGAACCTGCTCATCATCACGAGAGACCGCGTTGGCCGCCAATGATCTCGCGATGCGGCCGGCAACGATCGTCGCGCCGGGAATGCCGCAGTGCGGAAGGATGACCGCGAACTCGTCGCCTCCGAAGCGGCACACGATGTCCGTCGGACGAACCGCGTCCCCGATCGATTCCGAGACACGGCGCAATACCCTGTCGCCGAACGGGTGTCCAAACCTGTCGTTGAACTTCTTGAAGTCGTTCACGTCCAGGTACAGGATCACGAGTGGTTCGCCGGCCCGCATCGCGTGTGGAACCAACGACGCAAGCGCGTCGTCGAACTTCCGCCGGTTGCCGGTTCCGGTAAGAACGTCTATAAAAACGAGCGGCTCGAGCTCGGCGATCTTCGCGTCCTTCGCGGCGATCTTCGCGTCTTTCTTTATTCCGATCCGAGTGTGGTACCAATGCATTGCGGCCAACAGCGGGAACGCGATGATGAGGCCGACGGCAATGCCGGCAAAGAGCTGGGCGTTCGATGTGAAAAGGTCCATTCCATCCTCCATGGAAGAGGGCAACGCTACCAGAAATCCGCCCGATTGTCAATCGCAGGACGGTCGCGTATCCTGGTCGCATGTTCCGCTTCCACATCGTCACCGTCGGCAGCATGAAGAAGGGTCCGCTCGCGGAGCTTGTTTCGCATTATCAAAAGCTGCTGAAAGGGTTCGCGCGCGTCGACGCGTCGGAGATAAAGGAGGTTCGTAGGGTCGCGAAGGACGCGTTCTCCGTGCTGCTCACCGAGCACGGCAAGGAATACGATTCCCCGCAGTTTGCCAAGCAGCTCCTGGCCTGGAGCGAGCATGAAACGCGCCCGATCGAGTTCGTCGTCGCCGGGCCGTTCGGCCCCCAACTACCAACACCGAGCGTTGGTAGTAACGGCTTCGACGCGACATTGTCATTGTCGAAACTGACGTTCCCGCATGATATGGCGACCACGGTGCTGTACGAGCAGATCTATCGGGCGATGACGATCCTCGCCGGGAAGACATACCATTATTGACGCGGGCTGGTTTTCCTGGTAGCGTCGGGATCTCCGAAAGGAGAAGGAGAAAGCGACATGGAACCACTTACGCTGGAAGCGGCGCGCGCGAACGGGGCGTTCGACGTGCTTGTCACGCGCATCTCGGACGAGCGGTATCCGGACCCGAGCGTCAACGGGGGAACGTTCAACCGTCGCCTCGGATACGCAACCCGGCTTGCCCTGCTGCGCCTGAACATCAAGTTCGCGTGGCAGCTCGCGCAGACGGAGCCGTCCCCGGTCCGCTATGGGGCGACGCTTGCGCTCAAGGGGATCGGGCGCGACAAGTCTGGCGATATCGAATGGACGCTGAAGGAATTCAACATCCCGCTCGGCCAGCGGTACGCGCCCGACCTGTGGGCCGAACTGGTGAACGCGATGCTGCCGGCTGACCTCGCAACGCGCGAGATTGAGCCGTCCAGGTTCGCGGAGGATATGGACGCTTTCCCGACGGCCGACGCGCTGCGCGAGTGGGCCGACAACATCGAGCGTGCCGTCCACGTGCTCGAGTATATCCGCGTCATGCAGGGCGCGGCCAAACGATTGGACATGATCGAGCCTGCGGCACGCATGTGGATGTGGCTCGCGGTCGAGGCGCACACCACGTTCGTGAGCCTCGCCATGATAGACGCAAAGATCGCGGAACTCGTCGCGCGACGCAAGACGATCCTCAAGGCGTTCGGCGGCTGGGGCCAGCCGTACGGCCTCGTGGAGGACGCGGTCAACGCATATCGCAAGAACCTCTTCGGACCCTCGTGACCCTCCCGCCTGACCTGGCGGGTTTTTTCTATTCCAAAATTCCCTTCTGCAATTTCCTCGCCTCTTCCAAGAAGAAGCCCTGCCACTCCTTTGCGGGCACATCGAGGATCATGCGCGGCAGGTCCGGGGCGGCCGTTGCCTTGAAAAATTGCGTACCAAGCTGGAGGAGATCGATGTGGTAATCGAATTTCATTCGTGCCTTCTTGATGAGGTCGGCAATATCGTATCCCTGCTTCTGGCAGATACAGTACAGGTCGATGTAGTCGCGCGCCTTCGTGCGCTGATAAATTGTGAACAATTTGTTCACCGCGATGTCGATCGTGCTTTCCGTCTCAATCCCATAGCGGACAGGGCCGGTCTCGATGCGTGGAAACGGGAAATAGGTAAACTCCGCCTTGAGGACTCCGCTCGCAAGGTGGAAGAAGAACAGGTTTCGGTTATAGCTCTGTTGCGCGTCGATCTTCAGAATGCCAAGGCCGGCCTTCGCATCCTGCCAGAAGGCATTCAGAGCCGCGATATCCACCTCCTGCTCGGAAAAAAAATCGAGGTCCTCGGAATACCGGTGACCGAGATAAAACGCCGCCAGCGGGGTTCCGCCTGTCAGGTAGAAGCGCTCGGTCAGAAACGGAGTCTGTCCGATCCGTTCGAGGAACGCGATTTGATCGGGGGTGAGGATCTGATTATCCATGCAGAAGAAATGCGAGATAGCTTTTGCGAACAGGATCGATGACGAGACGATCCCAGTATTTCCTCAGGGCGGCCACGCTCAGCTTCTGGTCGTTCAACCCGAAGTTGACCAACTGCTCCAGCCGCCAGACGGCATGGGCTTCCGGATCATTCTTCAGCAGTTCCTCGTCGGTCGACCAGTTATACATATGCGATATTTTAGCAAATTTTCTGGGAAATGTCCAGCAAAACAGAGTGGCCGCTGGTGCATTGACATTTCCCTAAAAATCCGTACAATCCACGCAGACTAGGAGACTCTCTTGAGTCCATTTCTCAACACGCTCGTCCTGAACGACAAGCTCTTTCCCGTCGGGATCATCGCGTGGCAGCAGGCGGTGCAGATGTGCCTCGACGGCGGGGCGAGGCGAATACAGGCGTATCCCGGGCGATTCGTTCGGTCCGCCCACCTCGACGTCCCGTGGCCATCGGTCATCCTCGACCCTTCGCGGACGGTCGGGCTCGGGCTGACCGCCAACCGGCGCAACGTCATCGCGCGCGACCGGTTCGCGTGTCAGTACTGCGGCGTCGAGCCGCGCAACGGCGTCGGGCATCCGAACATGGACGCACTCACCATCGACCACGTGGTTCCGCGCTGCCAGGCGGAATACGGGTACGTCGAATCCTGGTACGAGGGCGTCTGCGTCCCGGTCAGCTCGTGGGAAAACCTCGTGGCCGCGTGCGAGCCGTGCAACCTCCGCAAGGCGGGACGGACGCCCGGGGAGGCGAACATGCCGCTCCTGTCCGTGCCGACCTCTCCCGGAATACTCACGAGCGTCCGAATCCTTTGCTCGCGGGTAAAGGCAATGCCCGAGACGTGGGAACCGTACCTCGAGATCTGACCGCTTTCCGCCGTCCCTAAGGGAAGGCGGATTTTTCTTTTAGACGAACGGGTACAGCGAATACTTCAGATTCGCGAACAGCGGGAGGGTCTTGAGCGCAAGGATGTCGTCGGCGAACGCCTCGTGGATCTCCTCGGTCACGGCCACGATGTCCTGCGCGTTCTCGACCTCGACGCCGAGCTCGAAGTCCCATTCGCCGATCCCCTCGACGAAGTGGACGATGCGCGGGTGCGACGTTGCGAACGCGAGGAGGCGCTCCGAGAGGTTGGCGCGGACGCCCTTTGCGTGGACGAGGAGCTCGAAGGACTGCATGCCGAGCTTCGACGGGCTGACCAGGTAGAAGTCGGCGATGATGACTCCCTGCTCCCGCAGACGGTTCACGCGGTTGCGCCAGGTGGTGTGGGGAATTTGCAGGCGGAACTGGGCTTCGCGTTCCGTCGGATAGAGATTCTGGCCGAGGGCGCGGAGGATTTTGTGGTCGGTGGCATCTAGTTTGACGAAAAACGGGTTTACGTCAGTTATGAGAGATGGGACGGTCGGACCGAACGACAGGAACTTTGGCGGCTGGGCGTTGATGTACTTTCGGTTGAATTGAGTGAAGTTTGTCCTTACGTGGACGGACTTCTGGGAGAGAACGTTGCCGAACGTTTCGGTTATGAGGGAAAGAAATTTAGAGACTTCGGATGGGTTGCGGACGGAGATGGCCATGGCGTATTGGTAGTCGCCGCCAAGTTCGGCGAGCCAGGAGACGTTCGGGGAGGCGACGAGGAAATCTAGGAAGGATTGCTTCTGGGATTTGGATTGCGGGGAAAGGGAAAAGTAGATGGCGTAGTGGACGTAGCCGATCGGATAGACATTTATGAACGTTGATCGGCGGACAATTCCGTCGCGCTCCATGCAGGAAATGCCATAGCGGATGGTGTGGCTCCGAAAGTTCGTCGCCTTCCGGATGGCAACCAAAGGGATGGAGGCATCCATTTCTATTTTGGAAAGTATAATTTGCTGTTTTTCAGATATTGTCATATTGGGCCATAATCATACCATATTTCGGTCCAAAATAACAAATTATTGCAGATTTTTATCACTTTGGGCCATACTTTTAAGGCTCAGGAATCGAGCAACAACGGAGCACCCCATGCCCTTTCAAAAAGACATCTACACGAAAAACATCGACAACCCAGCCGAAAATCCCTACGCCACCTGGCTCCGTCACACCGATGAAAAGGATCTCCTCCTCGCCCGCCTCCCCGCCATCTTCCAAAGAATGCGGTTCTCCCAGTCCCCCCGATTTCCCAGGGACTTTCCCGCCGTCGGGCGGGACCCCGCCAACGGCGGTGGTAGTCCCGTCCCCGCTCGTCGAATCCTCGGCATCGGCGACGGCACCGGCCACACTGCCATCCGCATCCTCCAGCTCCTCGACGACCTCCAAATCCCGTTCCACTACACGGCCACCGACCCCTACCAAGAACAGCTCGACGTCTTCAAGACCTACTCCGTCGCCCCCAACCGTGCGAACATCACCTTCCACCCCGTCCCCCTAAATGAAATCGGCCCATCGACGGAACCGTACGATCTCGTCATCGCCAGCCACTCCCTCTACTACGTCCCCGACTGGCCAACCTCGATCCCCCACCTCCTCTCCCTCGGAAAGGAAACACTGATCGTCCACCACGGCCCCCGTGGCATCCACCAGTTCCACCAACGCTATCGCCCCTTCGTCCACCCCGGCGAACACGTCATCTCCACCTACAAGGATCTCGCCCGCCATCTCCCGGAAACCGGTTTCACCTCTTTCCCCAGCACGGTAAACGTCGCCCCCTGCCACGACCCCAATTCCCAGGACGGCCGCAACCTCCTCACCTTCTTCCTCGAACGCGACTTCGACGAACTTCCTCAATACGCCCAGGATGAAATCCGCTTCTGGTTTCGCACCCGCTTCCCCGAAACGATGACCCACGACGTCGGCATCTTCGTCGCCCAACGAACCTAAAACGGAGCGAGATTTCTCTCGCCCCGTCTTTTCTTTCGAACCTATTCCTTCTTGCCCGGAACCGCAGCCTCCGGCTTGCGGGTCCAGTACTTATCGCCGCGCATCTCAAACTTTCCGTCGGCCGCGTCACGCAGCCACTTCGGCGCGTCGAGCAGCGTCGCGCTGTACTCCGTTCCAACCTTGGCCGTGTCCACGTCGCCGTGGGTCTCCGCGACCTTCCACACCTTCATGGACTTCTTGTTAATGTTCTCTGCAAGACGAACGACCCCGCGGCCCGTGCCAACGCGGCGAACCCCGCCGCTGCGCAGGTTCTCATAGATCCCCGGCGAGACGACCAGTCCGCCGCGCGCAATGATGTCGCGAGCCTTCTCCATGAATTCCGCGTCCTTGCGGCGGGCCTCCTGCGTGCGCTTCGCCTCCGCGGCGGCCTGCGAGGCCTCGTCGGCAAGATATTTGTCGCGGTTCTTGAACAGCTCCCAGAACGGCCCGGGAACGCCCTTCCCACTCCAGCGGCTTCCAATCAGCTGACGCAGGGCCTGGTGCTCGTCGAGAACGACGGCGCGCTGCGCGATCAGCTTCTTCGCAAGCTCGTCCCCGCCCTCGGCCTGCTTTCGCAGCGCCTCCTCGGCGAAGGGCGACTTCAGGAAATCCACCGCGCTGGCATAGTCGATCTTCGTCTTCTGCTCCCACGGAACCACCTCGGACGGATCCTTGAGGGCCGCCGCGCCCGTTCCGTGCAGGACGGAGTCGCGCAGCTTGTTCTTCACGGCCACGAACGCCTCGTTCATCTTCTTCAGGTCGCCGGACTTCATCGCCTCCACGAGGGTCTGCCGCACCTTCGCGTCGCCGGCGATCTCCCCGAGGCGCTTGAACGCCGCGTCGTTTCGGGCCGCGATCGACTGGATGTCGCGTCGAATGCTGTCGTACGCCTCCTTCAGCTCCTTGGCACGCTTCCCTTCGACGGACGCGCGCAGGCTCTTCTCCGTCTTGTCCAGCTTGTCGATGACGCGCGGGTTCTCCCGCACCGACTTCAGCAGCCCCTCGAGCTCGGCGATCCATTCCACGTAAAACGCCTCGCCGGCCGTCTTCAGCTCGGCACGGCGCGCATTGATCGGCTCGCGCATCGCCGCGACCTTCGCGTCGATGGCATCCGAGGCCGTATTTATTCGGTTGATATTGGCGTCGCGCAGCTGTTCTGCGGCCGTGGTCAGGACCTTCGCGGCGAGCATGTCCGACACGCTCTTCTGAAGCGCCTGCAGGCTCTCGACATTCTTTTTGGAAATGACGCCCTCCTCCAACAGCCGATCGAGCGTCTTGATGGAAAGTTCGGCATACGGGTCGAAAGCCTCCGTCCCCTTTCGGAAAATTTCGCGGAACTTCAGCGCCTTCTCGATCTTCTTTTCCGTCGCCTTCATCTGCGCGATCATGCCATCCACTTCCTTCTCGGACATGCCCGCCAGCCGAGCAAGTTCCGCGGAGTCCGCCAACGCCGATTCCGTGGCCGCCTTGATTGCCCCGAGATCCAGCCCGTCCAGCCCAAGGTCGATCTCGTCTGCTCCCATCTCTGCCGCCGGCGCTTCCTTTCCCTTTCCTTCCGGAGATCCCTTTGCGAGCTGCATAGGTTGTGGATAAGTGAATAATCGGACATCATTGTACCAAAAACGGACGGTTCGCGTCATGCGCGAACCGTCCGTCACACTAGTCGAGTTCCCTCAGCGACGAGACGACCTTCCATGCCACGCCGTCGAGCTCGTGCGGCGCGATCGCGAGGGTCTCGCCCGGGCGCATCATGCGAACGATCGTGATCGGCAGTCCGCTCGCGTGGACGCGCGTGAGGTGGTGCGGGTTGTCGTCGACGAACGTGATCGGCGTCGGATCTTCGGCGAGCATCTCGGCAAGGCGCTCGGTCTTGGATCCGTCCGGCACGGTGATCACGACGCGCGGCACGAGCAGGTCGATCCCGCTCGCCCGCATCTTTTCCCACTGATGCTCCTCGTCGCCCTGCGTCAGGATCGTCTGCCGGTGAACGTCCCGTCTCGATTCGACGAAGGGCGCGACGTCATCGAAGAGAAGCGACGGACTTCGGTCCGTGAGGATCGCGCGGAACCGAACGATCAGATCGTAACGAAGCGCGTCGGAAACGCCGAGCGCGTCCGCGTGCTTTATCGGCGAATACCCGCGCGGAAGAACTTCCTGGTACGCGGCAAACACGGATGCCGCGTCGAATCCCGCGCCGATGAGCATCTCGCTCCAAACCTCCCAGACGGTTTGCGTCGCGTAAAGCGTCGAGTCGAAGTCATAGACATAGTGACGCATACGCTAGGTCATCCAGTCTGGTTTCGTCCCCGTCGACGGCGCGATGCGGTCCGCCCATGCCTTGTTCTCATAGTCGTTCTTGAGCGACAATCCCGGCGAATAGGGAAACGGCGACGACGCGACGGAATCGACAAGCTCGAGAAGCTTGGGATATTCGGCGTCCATAAAGTGGCCGTCCGTCTCGGTCGCGACGAGCGTCGCCTTCAGGAACGCGGCAAGCTTCTGGCCGTGCTCGAACGGAACGAGCGCGTCGTCCTTCGAATGGACCACGAAGAATTCCTTGGCCTTCCAGATGGCCACGTCCGCGTCCAGGTCCACGAGAAACAGCCGGCGCAGCTCGGGCTTGGCCACCTTGAACGGCGCCGCTACCATGATCACCGCGCGCGGCGTCTCGGTCATCTCAATCGCCTCCATGTACTGCAGCGCGATGAGCGCCCCGAGCGAGTGGCCCACGAGAATGTCCTCCGGCCCCAGGTACCCCACCTGCCTCTTCATCTCCTCGATGACCACCGGCAAATCCAACTCCTCCCCGCTCTTCAGCGGGAGCGTCGGCACGACGACCTCGTATCCCTTGGCGCGCAACTCTCGGGCGAGCCATGGATGGAAGTTCATTTCGGGGGACGCGTTGAATCCGTGGACGAGAATGATGCGCATAGTAGGAAGAGCTTAGCGGAAACGGGGGCAGGTGTCGAGAAAAGAAAAATCGGCCCGGTTGGGTCGAGAGGTCAGAGCGCGGTCTGGCCGAGCGCGTTCGCGATTTCCCCGGCGATCATGTCGGCGGCCTCGTGGGGATAGAGGAACTTCTCGGGCGGCTGGATGATGGGGCGGCCGATGACGAGGTAGTCGGCACCAGCCCTCACGGCTTCGCCTGGCGTCATCACACGCTTCTGGTCGTTCGCGGCGGCCCAGGTCGGACGCACGCCCGGGACGACCGTCACGAGTCCCTTCAGCTCGCGGCGCGACTTGATGAGACCCAACTCCTGTGGCGAACAGACGATTCCCTGCGCGCCGGCGAGCACCGCCTCGCGCGCGAACTGAAGGACCTTCGCCTTGGTCGGTCCGCCGAAGGTGAGATGCGCGTCGTCCTCTCCGCGCGAGGTGAGCACCGTCACCGCGAGAACGCTCGCCTCGCCACGGTTGTCCACGGCGGCAAACATCCCGTCGATGCCGCTCGACGCGTGCACCGTGAGGAACTTCGGGCGCAGGGCGTTGGTCCCCCGCGCGGCGCCGCCCATGGTATTCGGGATGTCGTCGAACTTCCCGTCCCACATGACGCGACCGTCGAGCAGGCGGAACAGTTCGCAAGCCAGGTCGAGTTGGGCGCGCGCGCCGTCGCAGTCGGTCCCGCGCACAAGCGACACGAGGAGACTGGTCCCGAACTCGAGCCCGAACTTGAATGCGCCGACGTGATCCCTCAGGTCTGCGACCAGCTCGACGGCGCGGTTGAGATCGTCCGTGTCGATCGGGACGATGATCCTCTCTTTTGCGGAAAGAGCTTCCATGAGATGTCTCCTAAGGCAGTTGGGTGTGGCGGGATGATAGTCGACGGGACGAAAAAAGGCAACCCGCTAAGGTTGCCCGAGAAAGAATGCCTCGAAGACGCGGCGGACCGCCTCGTTCGCGTCCGTCTCCGCGACGACGAACGTGACGCTTCGCTTGGAGGCGCCCTGCGACACCATACTGACCGGGATGGAGCCGACCGCGGCGAACAGCCTCGCGAGCACGTCGGGCTGCGTGCGGATCCCGTCGCCCACGATGCAGACGATCGCCATGCCGGGCTCGACCTCGACGGTCGCGAACGCGCGCAAGTCGTCGAGGAGTCCCTGCGGGACGGCGCGGTCGACGGTCACGGACACGCTGACCTCCGAGGTCGAGACAACGTCCACGACCACCTCGTGCCGCGCGAAGGTCTCGAAGATCCTGGCGAGAAACCCGTGCGCGCCGAGCATGCCGAGCGACACCACGCTGATGACCGTGATGCCCTTCTTCTTCGACGTGACCGACTTGATCGACGGCCGCGCCTCGCTCGTGATGAGCGTTCCCGGCGCCTCGGGGTTGAACGTGTTGAGGACGCGCACCGGGATGCCCTTCTCGATCGCGGGAACGATCGTCTTCGGGTGCACGACCTTCGCGCCGAAATACGCGAGCTCCCCCGCCTCCAGATACGAAAGGTGCGGGAGCGCGGTCGCCGACGAGATCACGTTTGGGTCGGCCGTGAACATCCCGTCCACGTCCGTCCAGATCTGCAGCTCGGTCGCGTCCACGGCGGCCGCGACGATCGCCGCGCTGTAGTCGCTTCCGCCGCGTCCGAGCGTCGAATATTTGCCCGACGCGGACTGCCCGATGAAGCCGGTTACGACCGGGATCGCCGACTCGGAGAGCATCGGGAAAAGGATGGCGGCCGCGCGCGCATTGGTCGTCGCGAAGTCGACGCTCGCGGAACCGAACTGGTCGTCGGTCGCGATGAGACGGAATGCGTCGGTCGCCTGGGCGCGCGCGCCGTCGGCAAGGAGAAGCTCGGCGAAGATCGTCGCGCTCATCCGCTCGCCGAACCCGTGCAACCGGTCTTTCGTGGCGGTCGAAAGCTCGCCGAGCATCTCCACCCCCTGGCAGATCCTCTCGATTTCCGCCCAAAACTCGGACAGGTCCAGGCTCATGCCAAGCTCGACGACGATGGTCGCGTGCCGGGCCATCAGCCGGTCAAGCGCACCCTGCCAGCGGCCGCCGGACAGCGCCAGCTCCCCGAGCGCGATGAGCGCGTCCGTGGTCCCGGACACCGCCGACACCACCACGACGGCATCGCCGTCGACAGCGCGCACGATCGCGCTCGCCTTCCGCATGGCCTCCGCCGTCCCCATCGAGGTTCCGCCGAACTTCAGCACGATTCGATCTCCCATGTTTCCGTACCTCCGTGTGGATCCTATCGGTCGAGGCTCGGTTTGGCAAGAAAAAGACCGTCGAAACGACGGTCATGAGGGGGACGGGGAGGTTTGGACGGCCTGGTAGCGCTCGAACACGTCGTGCCAGAACGCTTTCCGCTCGATCGTTTTCGCGCGAACCTTGGCTACGATGTCCTCGCACGCGGGCGACAGCGCGAACTGCATGACAAGCCCGAACCGATCCAGCGACAGGTCGATTGCCTGCGCGAGGTCGACGTCGGAATCAAGGTCTCCCGAGAGCGGAACGACTCCAAGCTCGAGCATTGCGTCCTGAACGACCTGTGGTATTACTTGTGAAGCCATGCTTCCTCCCTGCGTTTGTTGCGTGCTCATAATAGCTATTATGGTAAGTCTGTCAAGAGCCTCCCCTGGCCCGCGTTCAGAACCCTCGTGTTAACGACCGTTTTCCCCGACATGAAGAGGGATTCGAATCGCGTCGTGGAAAATATTCGCGGCCCGCTTTCAATCCCCGCCTGGCGCGCCCGCTCTACTGTCAGCGGGTTCTGTCCAAGATACGCCCTGGACAGCGTCTCCGCGTTCAAAAGTCCCTGCTCAGGAATGTCGAAAATTTGCGCGTATTCCCGCATTCGTTCCGTCCGTGCGCAAAGCGCGGACAGGATCAATTGATCCGCGTGGGACATCGCGCCCGCATGGTTCGCGATGTCCACAACCTGCGTATTCGGCCTAAGGACCAAGTCGAAAAAATCTTCGTGGAGCGGCGGAAGTCCAAGCGCGTTCAAAGGAAGCAAACGATCGGCAATGCGTCGAACTCGAGTATCCTCTTCCCTACGGTAATCGCCGATCGACTCGATGAATTTCTGGTGGGCGTCTTCGCTGCTGGCAATGTCCCTCGGCGTCGCGTTGACCCCCGGAGACTTCGCCTGGATCAGCGCGACCCGCTCGATGGACATGGGCACGTCGTTCGCGTCGTTCATGGAGTCAATCTCAAAGAGGTCGACCTGACTGTGTGCGTCGGCCACGTCGTTTGTTCCCCAATAGCGGCAGATCCCCGGCGGAAGATTTTGCGCGAGTTTTTGTCGCTCGGCCACGACGTCGACCATATTTCTTATGCCAGTCTCAACGCGTCTCATGTAGACGGTCGCGTTCTCCTCGACGAATTTTCCCTGATATCGATCATAGGAGCTGACGTTCAGCACGTTGTTCGCGTCGGCATAGACCCCGCCCGCCTGCTTCCATGCGGAAAAAAACATGTTCGCGTATATCTGCTTGGACAGCAGACCGCGAAGGATGTGGTTTTGCATGCGCGCTTCCGGAACACGGGACAATCCCTCGCGACCGGAAGCAAGAAGGTCGACGAACTCCTGCGACAACGCCTGCAGGTTGATCGCGTCGGGCCGGTCCACACGAATAACCTGAACATCCATATTTCGTCCCTCCATGCTTCTCGGAAACATCGGCGAGCGCAGGTTCATACGGTTGGTTTTCAAAATTTTTTTCAATATCCTGGTGCCGGGGGCGGGACTCGAACCCGCACGGATTGCTCCACCAGCTCCTAAGGCTGGCGTGTCTGCCATTTCACCACCTCGGCGTGCGAAGATCGTACCGGAAAATGGCGCGCAATACAATTTATCCACATGAAACCCGTTGACAAAATCACTTTTTTTTGATGTAATGGAAACAAGATAAGTCCCTCTCCCGATTGCAATCGGGCGGGGGATTTTTATTCGCCGGCCGGCGGAGACTCACTCAATCGAACCGAAAAAACTTCTATGAACGCACACATAGGACGGTTGTTTCTCGCTGCCGGAACCGCGGCGACGCTCATCGCGATGCCGCTCGCGTCACGCGCCGCGACGCTTTCTACCCCGACGATCATCGTCTCGGAAATCGGCTGGGCCGGATCGTCGCTGTCGACCGTCGACGAGTGGCTCGAGCTCACGAACCTCACGGACGACGCGATCGACCTTTCCGGATGGACGGTCACCGGCGCCGCGTCGAGCGGCGGGTCGCTCGCGATCCCGGCCGGAAAGTCCATCCCGCCTCATTCCACCTTTCTCATTTCTAATTATGACCAATCCAATGCAAAGTCCTCCCTTGCCCGCGCTCCGGATTACGTTACCGTCTCCGTCTCCCTATCCAACGCTGCTCTGGCTCTCGGTCTCGTCGATGCCAGTGGGACCGTCCGCGACGCTGCCGGATCCGGGAGCACTCCCCTGGCAGGAAGAGTTGGAGGAGGAACTGCATCTCCTGGAATCGGATTTGCCTCCATGGTTCGACTCGCTCCCGTAGCGGACGGAACGGCTGCCACGTCCTGGGAGACCGCGACGAGATCGGAAGGGTTCGACGCCGGGACGACGGACGTGGGAACGCCGGGCGTTATCGAGAACTGGTTCGTGCCGGCCCCGGTCGTCGCGTCGGAATCGACACCCATGCCCGACGCGACACCTATCGTTGCGTTAGAACCCACGCCCGCGACTGAATCGTCACTGATCGTCGAAACCGAAACGCCTCCCGAACTCGTTTCCCCTCCTGATAGGCAGGAGGGGTCAGGGGTGGTCGTCGAGAATGCGACGATGGCAATGGCCGACGCTGTTCCCGCGCCGACATCGGAACCAGCCCCAGCCAGCACGGATCCTGCCGTCACGGACATGCCGCCGAATGCAGAGCCGGACGTCATCGTCTCAACGACCGGGCCAATGATGGCAAGCACGGAGACCCCCTTGATCGAAACAGCCCCGACGATCGAGGAAACGGTGGCGGCCAGCGATCCCGTCGAGATCGTCGCGGAACAACCCGTCGAGATCGTCGACATCGTTCCCGAGACAATCGTCGAAATCCGCGTCGAGGCATCGTTGTCCGCGGCCGAGGAGATTGCCATCCCGATGACCACCCCTACCCCCTCCTTGAACGAAGGAGGGGAAACGCCGGAGGGAACGTCCTCACTTTCGACGATTTCCAACGTGACAACCGAACGGATCGAGACGCCAACCATCGTGCCGTCCGAGACAACCCCAATCCAAATGGTCTCGATCACTCCGATCGTCTCCTCCTTCCCTTCCAGAACCCTTCTCCTCAACGAGTTCGTCTCCGACGCGACGGCCGAGTGGATCGAGATCCTCAACCCGTTCAACAACGTGATCGACCTTTCCGGATGGACGGTGCGCGACGCCACGCGGAAGGCGACCGCGCTTCCGGACCAGCTGCTCGGTCTCGGACAGTTCGCGGTCGTGACGAATCCGTCCGGCAAGCTGAACAACGACGGCGACACGATCGAGCTCGTCGACCCGAGCGGGTCCGTCGTGGACGCGGTCGCCTACGGAACCGGCGGCGAGACGATCCCAAAGAAGCCGAACGCGCTTGCCAGGAACGCCGACGGCGCATGGTCCGTCACGAGCGCCCTGACGCCTGGCGCCGAGAACCGGTTCGACGCGGAGGACGCGACCGTTCCGTCCGCCGTCGCCGAGACCGTCGAGCCTGCACCCCAAACGAGCAACAACTCAGACTCAAACCCACAACCCGTCGTCGACCAGCCGACGATTCCAACCGCCTCGAGCACGACGCCCATGCCGACAATCGAGCCGGCAGTCGAACCGACCTTCGTGGAGCTCCCCGGCCCGACGACGCTCCGTCTCCACGAGATCTATCCGAACGCAACCGGCGACGACTCGGCAGAGGAGTTCATTGCGATCGAGAACTTCGGAACCGCCGTCGTCGACCTCCAAGGCTGGAGCGTCACGGACGCGTCCGGCAAGACGTTCTCGCCGAGTTCCCCGATGCAAATCGAGCCCGGCGCGACCCTCACCCTGTTCCGCGCGACAACGAAGATCGTCCTTAACAACACGAGCGACTCCGTCGCGCTTTCCGCGCCGGATGGCACGCTCATTGATTCCATCTCCTATGACTCGCCCCCCATCGGCTCTATCCTCCGACTTCAGGATTCCAAGTGGGTTTGGTCGGGGAACGTTACGGGAGCTAAACCGGGCGCTGTTTCGGCAGGCGTCACTGCGACCCCTTCCGCCCCAATGGCCCCAGCATCCTCTTCTGGCGGGAGCGTGAGCCACTCGCGGGTTAGCGGAACCGTTCTCGTCGCGCCGGGCGTGCTCGGAAAGCAGATCTTCTACGTGGACGACGGCGACGGAGGGGTCCAGGTTTATAAGAATGACGCGGACTTCCCGGACTTAAAGGAGGGAGACGTGGTGACGATCACGGGAACGACGTCGGAAGCCCACGGCGAGGAGCGGCTGAAGGTCGGAAAAAAAGACTCGATCTCCATCGTGAGTTCCGCCGAGCCGGAGGCCGCCGAGCCGACGTCGATCGCGGACATTTCTGAAGAGGACCACGGCAGGCTGCTGCGCGTCGCCGGAATCGTCTTGGTCCGATCCGGGTCGCACGCCACGCTCGAGGACCACGGAGCGCAGATTGCCGTCCGCGTGGCAGAAGGAACGGGAATCGACGCGTCCGTATTCGCCAAGGGCACGACGGTCGAGGTGACCGGGATTCTCGTCGCCGCCGGCGGGACGCTGACGCTTCTTCCCCGCTCTCCCGACGACATCTCCGTCACTCAGGCCGCGACTCCGGCAACGTCCGCCGCGACCGTCCCGACCGGAAGGGCCGCCCAGGCATCGGGCGACCAGCAGGCCGCGGGCGTCATCACCGCGGGAACCCTGCTCAGCCTGCTCGCCCTCGGCGGGCGCAAGCTAATTCCCGCATGGAAACTCTATGCAAAGACGCGCGCTCTCCGCGTCGCTGCTCAGGCGGCGCATTGAAACCAAGGCATTCGCTTACGGGGTCTCGTCCACGGTCGCCACGCTGCTCGGCGAATACGTCGTAGACCTTCTGCGGCAGGCCGTGAACGAGGCCTCACCCTCTCAACAAACATAACCCAACCCATATGCCCGAAGAAAAGAAACCCCTTTGGCTCGTCCAGCTCGTCGGCAAGATCAACGCGCTCGCCGAGGAAGTCGGTCTCGACGACGATGGGATCTCCCGGTTCCGCGAATTCATCATCGGCACCGCCAAGGCGCAGTACGTTGCCGGCAATAACGCCGGCATCTACTGGGCACGGCACGGCAAGAACAAGGCCGCCGGAGCATAGAAACGGGGCCCGCCCCGCACCGCATGGTGCGGGGCTTCCCTGCAGAATTATTCATGTTATAATCGAACCGATATGGACGAGGAAACAAAACAACTGATCGTTCAGACGGCGAAGAACGTGGAAACGCTAATGGATGACATAAAAACCCTGACGCTTCGCTCCGACGTGCTCGAGTTCAACTTCGACGAGATACACTCCGACATGGACCTTGGCTTCTCGCTCGCGAATGACAGCTTCGAGAAGCTCACCCGCCACATCGACGGGTTCGCGGCCGGACTGCATCGCGACGACCGTCTGGAAGACAGGATTCTAAGACTTGAGCAGCGCCCATACTATGGAAGATAGCTTCGCGCAGCTCAACCAAAAGCTTGATTTCCTACTCGTCCACATGGACGAGAAATTTGAGGCGGTCGACACGCGGTTCGAGACGATGGACGCTCGGTTCGACGCGGCAGACAAGCGGTTCGACGCGATGGATACGCGGTTCGACGCGGCAGACATGCGGTTCGACGCGATGGATACGCGGTTCGACGCCTTAGAAGAATCGATCGACGATTTGGCCACTGCCGTCAAGCAGGGCTTCGATGAGATGGACGACCGATTTAACGCGGTAGACAAGCGTTTCGAGGCGACAGACAGCCATTTCGTTCGTATGGAAACGGAAATCCGAGACGGATTCGCGCAGACAAGCGAGCGGTCGAAGCGTCTCGACACGGACATGACCGCGTGTACCCGGCGCATAAACCGCATAGAATCCGTGGTTGGAATCTAGCCAACTTGCACGCAAAGACCCCCTGTGATATCCTCCCGTCGCAGAGCTGCGGGAATAGCTCAGTGGTAGAGCGTCTCCTTGCCAAGGAGAAGGCCGCGGGTTCGATCCCCGTTTCCCGCTCCAAAAATACTCCTCGTTCGAGGAGTATTTTTGTTATACTGGTCGGGTATGAAAATGACCCTCTCCTTTATTGCCGCAGCAATCGTTTTGGTCGGATCCGGATGTTCCTCCTCTCTGCAGCCACTCGCACGACCGTCGCTTCCGCCAGCCCGCGTCGAATCGACGACGAGTCCAACGCCCGTCCAGGCGACGGAACCTACCGCGACGTCGGAAGCGTACGTCCCGCCGACCGGCGCAGACGAGGCATCCGGGGTCGAGACTCCCGGTCGGCGGCGGATCATGACGGCGACGTCCGCGGACGGCCTCTCGTTTACGAAGACGAACAAGATCGTCTCCGACCAGGCGAACGTGCCCGACTTTGCGATGACAGGCGACGGAACGCTGTACCTCTACTTCTCGGGATGGACGGTGGGCACGAAGAACAACGCGATGGGCGTCGCAATTTCAAAGGACCAGGGCACGACATGGTCGTTTCACAACGTTGAGTTCTCCGGCTCGTCCAGCATGGCGCACTCCGGCGACCCGGACATCGTCCTGCTCGACGACGGGACGTTCCGCCTGTACTCGACGTCCGGAATCCCCGGAACGAGGACGACGGCGATCTTCTATTCCGAGGGGACGGACGGGATCCGATTCGCGACGAAGGCGGTCGCCTTCCAGGCCGACCCGCCCGCGCTCGACTCGAACACGTACCTCGTCGGCAGCACCTGGCACATGATGACCCTGTCGGGACAGACCACGCAGTCGTACGAGGCGACATCGGCGGACGGAAAGGCATTCACGGAATTGGCGCGCAAACAATACGCGATCGACGGCAAGGAGATGGTGATGTCCAACGTGATCCAAATCGACGGCGGGTACCGCATGTACGGATTCACGCATTCCGACATCCGCTCCTTCTCCTCCAAGGACGGCGCAACCTGGACAGCGGACCCCGGCGTCCGCCTTGCCCTCGACGCGTCGTCGTCCCTCGAGTCCGAGTACGTAAAGGACCCGTCCGTAACCCGGCTGAAGGACGGGACGTACCTGATGGCGTACGTGACGCAGATTCCGTAGGCAAAAATCCCCTGCGCTTGACAGGGGATTTTCGATTGGATAGAATGTTTCTATGCACAGGTACACAGATTTATCCACTCCCTATGAACAACACAAAGCTCACAACCGACCAGATCGAACGGCTCATGGACGACGTCGTTTCCGTCCTTCAGGCCGTGTCGCCGAGCAAGGCGCTGCTCCGAGAGTTTTTGCGCGACCTGCTGACTCCGGCCGAATATCGCGACGTGGCATTGCGTTGGCGAATCGTCAAAATGCTTTCACAGGGTCGTCCCCAGCGGGAGATCGCCGAATCCCTCGGCGTGAGCCTGTCCAAAATCACTCGCGGCTCGCGAGAGCTGTCGAATGACAAGGGCGGGTTCGCTCAAGTACTGCAACGCAAGACAAAACGCTAGGAGTCTCACCGTGTCCAGCCAAACCCCGACCCTTCTCTCCCTCATCAACTACGACCCTTCCCTCCGCGGCCACATGGGCGTGGAGCGCGAGTTCTTCCTGACCCAGCCGAACCACCTGCTTGCGTGGTTCGAGGGAACGCACGAGGACGGCCCGCCCGTCCCCCGCTCGCCCGACTTCCTCGCCGCGATCAACGACCCGGCCTGGACGTACGAGCTGTCCGCCTGCCAGGTCGAGCACCGCACCGATCCCCTCTTCGAGCTGGCCGACATCCGCGCGTCGCTTCGCAACGGCATCGTCCGCGGCTCGCGCGTCGCCGAATCCCTGGGCCTTCGTCTCTCGGCGATCGAGGTCGCGCCCGCCGAAATGCCTCTGACCGTCTACCCCCACGACGAGCGCTACGCGAACATCGTCGCGACGCTCCCCGGCCACGTGCTCGCCGCGGCCTGCCGCGTCACCGGAACCCACTTCCACGTGGGGTGCGCGTCGGCCGAGGAGGCGCTCGCCGTCCACAACGCCCTCGTCCCGCACCTCGACAGGCTCGCCGTTCTCGGCGACCACTCTGTGGGCGAGCGCATCCGGCTGTACAAGATGATGGCCACCAACTGGCAGCCGCCGATCTACGAGTCGCCGGACCACTTCGACGCGGTCGCCAAGGAACAGGGGTTCGCCGCGAACCTCCGCAACTGCTGGCACCTCATCCGCGTCAGCCGCCACGGCACGGTCGAGCTCCGTATGTTCGGCATGACCGACCGCGTCGACGAGAACATCGCCTGGGTGGAAGCGGTTCGCGACATCCTCCGCGGCATCTGAGTTCCCCTCGCGGGACGTCCTTTGGGCGTCCCGTCTTTTAAATCCCCCCGATTCCTGATACGATCCGGTCCATGGGCGAGTGGCGGAATTGGTTATACGCGGGAGACTTAAAATTTCCTGGCCGAAAGGCCTTGTGGGTTCGATTCCCACCTCGCCTACCAAAGAGACTTGGCATTTTGCCGAGTCTCTTTTCCGTTTGACAATCGATCTGCCATCTCGCACACTGGGCAAACAAAGAGGTTCCATTGTCCACTCAGACGTTCCGCCCGGTCTGGTATCCCATCTACATCGGCACGCACCACTCGTTCGAGCCGTTCCTGGCGGCGGCCATGGAGTACCGACGCCTCGTAACCAGTTCCGCTATCGGCCACCTCGCGCGAATCGAATGGTCAAAAAAGCGCAGCAAGGTCGACGTGACGCTCTGCCACGCCGAACATCTCGGCCTCGATCGCCCGCACCGTCTCTCCGAGCTCTACGACCTGGCCGTGTCGCGCGGACTCCACCCCTGCGTCCCCGAGATCGCCCCTGCCCTGTTCGAGCAGTTCCCGTCGCGGCGCTGGCAGAACGAATATGTTCGCCTCGCCATGAAAGGGCTCCCGAGCGCACGCCACCAGGAGCCCGAGCTCTTCGGCATCCTGTGGAAGACCCGCGTCGGCAGGCCCTATCTCAACACCAACCACGAAAGCGCCGACCACCTCCAGGACCATCGTATCCTCCGCGCCTGGTCGAAGCAACCATCCTCTCAGGACTGAGCCCATGCGCTCGGTCGTTTTTTTACGAGCCACCACGTTTCATTGACATTTGCCAAATAATGCTGTAAGGTTCGCGACCTGTCCTGGACTTTCCGCCCAGGACATTTTCTAGAGGCCGCTCATGACCGATCAATCCCCCACCAGCGCGTGGCTTGCCGTCTTCATCTGGACCCCGTACCTTCACGCGACACAACGGAGTGTTCTCGTAAGCACCGTCCCGATGACGTTTCAGCTCGACTACGGGAACACGCAGTACGACGTCACAATCATCTACGAAACAAACGGGCATCCCAACGGAGCCGTATGGGTCGGGGGACTGAACGCCCCTTGCGGCATCCCCGTCGAAGCCGGCTCAGAAAAAGCAAGCGGCTTTCTCCTGCTTGCCGCGCGCAAGAACGAGGCGGAGGCCGAGGCGTGGCTTGCCAGCAAGAAAATCGGGCTCGCCCGTGCCATCGACTACTCCAAGGCCCGGCTCGCCCATGAGGAATTGGCGGAGGCCATATTCCATGACCCCGGAAAGCGTGCGTCCTACTTCCATCACTATTACGGACAGACGGCGGCGGGCATTCCGCGCTGGAAGGCACACGCAATGGCCATGAGCGTCGAAAGACTGCTCCTTCGACCACGGTCGCGCTGACCGTTCCCTCAAGACCGAGCTTCGCGCTCGGTCATTTTTTTCGTACGACAGCCAATGATTCATTGACATCCATCAAAAATGCTGTCATCCTAAGCCTCCGGCCGCAATCCGTGGCCGACCACAAGCTGTGGAAGACGGACAATATGCCTAATTATCAATTCGACGGATCGGATTACGACATCGTTGGCACACTCCACAGGCTTGGAGTTGCCTGGTCGGGCGTTTATGGAAGCCCTGACGAGCTTGAGAAGCTTGCGGGATCCACGGAAATGCTTCGCGAAATCGTTCGGGTGCTGCGCGGCACGCACGTGATCGTGCCGAGACCCAATGCCTTTGCCAACTGGCGGACCGTCCGGAGCGGCGTATACAAGTCTCTCGACGCGTATCTTTCAGCCGCCGAGGCGAAGGGCCACAAGGTGGAGAACTTCGCGCTCGAGTTCCTGAAAGGCGTCGAGTGGTCGCAGAAGGAATCCGACGTCGAGCTCGTGCTCGCGACCGCGGAGGAATTTGGCCTCGATGACGGCTTCGCTCCCGGCGACGACATTGCGGCCGCAGCCCGGTTCGGACTCTATCCCTGCGAACCAGAGGATGTGGTCGCATGCCGTGACCAATTCCTGGACCAGCCGATGGACAGCTGGTACCCGTTCGTCCTCAAAAAATACGTGGACCCCGAAGTTTCCGGCGGCAACGTCGAAACGATCGGCATCAAGCGCGACGCGGAGGGAACCTGGATCCGAACGTACGAGCAGGATGACATCTGCGATGCGCGCGAGGCACGCGTATGGACGCGCCGCCCGCCCGCGCCAATCCACTTCCAAACAGCCTCTCCGACCTAGGTTTCCGGTCTCCACCAAAGACCACGGACACCTGGGTTTTTTCTTTTTCAACGGCCATTTGTCAAAAAATGGAAGGATTACCTTGACAAATCGACGATTTCCGAATAGCATTCGTCCCTTGTCCTCATGGGGAGGACGAGAAATTCCAGGAGTTCCGATGACCATTGGCAACAGCATCACCGCAGACGTGCGCCTGCCCTCCCCAAAGGAACCGAGGCCGGTCGAATGGATGGATGGGACGGATCCGCGCGTCGCATATAAGTTCAGGCATCGCATTGAAAAGGACCGCGAGGAAGAATGGGGATCCGTATACGCGATGTACCGAGATGGGACTATCGAACCGTTCCGGGCAGGACGCGTAAACGGCACGCGTGTTCTGTCCAAGCTTGACGCGACGGATGCGGGAGCGGCGGAAACGTTCCTCCAGTCTCGAACTTGGGAGAACGGCACGCTCATGAGCCACCTGTTTCCGGGGCGGCCGGCAAGCGCGATTGCGTCTACGCAGGGACGAAAGGTTACCGTCTCTATCCAGGTACACTGCGGCAATTCCGGAGATGCCTTCGCGCTCTTTTCTTTCCAGACTGAATGGGGCCTTGTCTCCACTCCGTCCGTTTGGATCGACGTCCGCTGGCTCAGCCAGTATCGATCCTGGATGTCTCTCATGCAGGGACACGTCGAACGCATCATGCCCAATGCGCGTTTTTCCTCGCAGTGCCCGCACCGAGTGGCACTCGCCATGGACTGCGCGTTTCAAAAGAAATGGGAATGGAAGTGGGCCGCCTGTTCCGTGTGTCATGATCCGATGACGCGCAAAAGACTCCGTCAGCCCGCCATCGAACCATCTGTTCCCGCGATCTTGTCGAGCCCAGCGGCCCAAGTAACGAGCGCCTCGCTTCGTCGCCTGCTGACGGGAACGTCATACGTCCTGAAGTCGCAGCCGCTGCTTCGCGACGCCATGCATCGGGCGTTCCATGGCAAATGCCAACTCTGTTACCGAGAGGTGGCGCGCGTCGAGGGGATGGAGGTTGACCACATCCTTCCCACCTCAAAGTCAGTCGACGAAATCCACCTGGACCTCGTGGCCCAAGGCGTTGAACCCGCTCACGCGGACGCGTTCCTGACCCAGCATTGGCATGGTACGCACGACTGCGTGCTGAACTATACGGTGATGTGCGCAGACTGCAATGGCAAGAAAACAAACGATGTCCTCAATGTCGCCGGACTCAGCCTCATGCTCGCCTATACGGCCAAGCAAGCCGAGGAAGTCCTCACCTACGTCAACGCGCGGTCCCGCTGAGGACCGCTTTTTTTTTGGACGAAGCATGCGCGGCAGTTGACATGCCGGCCTGCTTCCCGCACCCTGTCCCCAGGAGAAACCCATGCCCGACCAATCGTCACGGCCGTCGACCGGCCCACTCACCGACGACGAGCGCGCCACGCTCGTCCGCGGCGGCTTCGACCCCGTGCCGCGCGACTACGGCGACGACGATCCCGCGCTGCGATACCAACGGTTCTGCGACGAGATCGTGACCACGGCGCTCACGCCGGAAGATGCCGCCGTTCGGCTCAAGGTTCCGGTCGCGGCGGTCTGGAAGCTCATCGGCGACCGCACGCTGTGCACCATCCACTCGCACGGTCGGGTTTCCGGCATCCCCGCCTTCCAGTTCCTTCCGGACGGCGGCGGGCTCGTTCCGGGCATCGGCGAGGTCAGCCGTGCAATCCCGAGCCCCGTGACCGTCTTCGAGATCGCGTCCTGGCTCGTCGTCAAGCACCCGGACCTCGTGGTCGGCGAGGAGGAGACCCCGCTCACCCCTCTCGAGTGGCTCGCCGCCGGCCACGACCCGTCGGTCGCCGCCCAGCTCGCCGAGGGAGAGTTCCTCCCGGGTTTTCTCCCCTGACCGTCCAATGTGGGCGGTTTTTTCTTTGAGATAGGCCTCGGATATTGACATTCTAAGAAATTTCGGGTACGTTACGCGGTCCCGAAAGAATCTGAACGCACATTTATAACGGAGAATACCGATGACACAGACAAACGCCTTGGTGTTCAATGAACGCGAGAATTTCTTGAGCCCGGAAAATTTCTTCAAGCGCTGCCTTGGGACTGGCGATCTCGTCATGCTCGACATCGACCCGACGGATCCAATCAACATGCTGCGCGTGATCCGATCCGGAACGTTCTTGGGCGGGATCAAACCGGATTCAGCAAGTCCGGATCCAAGCATGGAAGTGCTCCATCTCGACATGGGTGTCGGGGGTCCGGAATACTACTGGTTCAAGTGGCGTCTGAAGGTAAGGGCGGGAAAGAACCTTCTTCTCCCAAAGATCTGGATCAACACGCGAAATGCGACCGAATTCCATGCGTGGATGAGCCAGTTTCTCCGTACCATTCACGCCGTACGAAAGAACGTCAAGTTCGCGCACAACTGCTTCGCGCGAGAAGCACGCGGATTTGGAGAGTGGCTCGCCTGTCCAAAGTGCATTTCCGCAAAGACGGCCCTTCCCGAGGGCTCTTACGCGTCCTTCACCGTTCCGTCGATTCCGGAACCGGCTGCGACAGTCGACCCGGCGACGCCAATCGCGACTACGAACGCGCACCTTCGAGACGCTATGCACAAGGCGTTCCATGGAAAATGCCAGATCTGCTACAGGGAGGTCGCGCGAGTAAACGGGATGGAGATCGACCACATCTTTCCCGTCTCAAAGCCGATCGGGCGCATCCGTCTGGACCTGCTCAGCCAGGGCATGCCACCGTCGGAAGCGGACCTGTTCGTTAACCGACACTGGCACGGGACGCACGACTGCGTGCTCAACTACACGCTGCTCTGCGTCGATTGCAATCTCAAGAAAACGAACGACGTCCTCGACGCCGGGGCACTCAGCCTGAGGTTTGGCTACACTGCCAAGCATGCCGTCGAAATCGTCCGCTACGTCAACGCGCGGTCCCGCTGAGGACCGCTTTTTTCTTTCCTCGCAACCCGAATCCATTGACATTCCGGCCAAAATCGGCTAGTCTGGCCGCACGACATTGGAGACAAATTGGAAGCACTGATCTATCGCCTGAAGAAGGCCGGCATCTGGAACAAGAAGCTTGCCTGGCGCGTCCAGGCGCTGTGGAAATACGGGGTCGAGCCCATCTCGGACCCGAAGCTGCGTTCGACGCTCGAGGGATTCCTCCTCGTGGTCCCGCTCGCGTTCTACACGCATCCCGCGTCGCACAGCGGGCGGTTCCATCCGCCGTGGCAGAACGTGGCGCACGGGACGTTTCTCAGCATCGTGGAGTCGTGCGTCATCCTTCCGGGCTGGGCGCGGCACATCCCCGAGATTCTCGACGCGCAGAAGAACCCGAGCCAGCGGGCCATCGACCTCGGGCTCGCGGCCACCATCGTTTCCGACTGCTGGAAGATGGAGGACTACGACGACATCCACTACGGCTCCGACCACGGCCGCGCCGCCGCCAAGCGATGGATCCCGTTCGCGCTCGCAGGGGGACTCGACCGACGCACGACGATGGAGGTCGCGGACGCCAGCATCATGCACATGGGCGTCTATGCTCCCGACTGGACGACGCGCACGAAGCTCTCGCCCATCGCGCGGCTCGTGAACCTTCCCGACGTGGCAACGTCGCTCCCTCAGCTCAAGCTCATCTACCGCGGCAAGACCGTCATTCTCTGACGGTTTCTTTTTTTACGCAGCCGAAACGCAAAACATATCCCCAGAAAAATTTGACGGCTTGGTCAGAACCTTCTACGCTTGTCTTGTATGACGTTGCTTCGCTTCGCAACCAACAATAACAATACCCAGCCCTCGCTGGCATTGTTTGCGTAAGAAGCGTCATCACACAATGACGAGCAAACAAAGGCCGGCGCAAGCCGGTCTTTTTCGTCGCAACGATCCGGGGTAGTTGAGGGGCACAACGCCGCGCTGTTAACGCGGATATCGCAGGTTCGAATCCTGCCCCCGGAGCCATGCACCGGACGGTGCATGGCGGAGCCATTCGTGAGAGTGACTCTGCCAGTATCGTCCATTAAGGTGAGCCAGCGGGAACCGTCGAGACATCGGCGGTTTTTGCGATCATCCTGCCGCGTATAACCTCGCGCACGTTGACAGTCCGTCCGAAACGCGCCACAGTCACTCCAATCCTATGAAATTTGGCCGGATCCTTCTTCTCACCGCCCTCGTCCTTGTCGCCTCCCTTGGCGCCAAGTTTGCGATGGATGCCCGGTCGAAAACTGTGGCCATCCGGGAGCCCGATGCCGTGCAGGCCGTCATCGACGCGCGTCTTGCGTCGCGCGTCGTCGAGACGAGCGATACGGAAATCGGCGATCGCGTCTCCGTCCTTCTCATCGGACTCGACGCACGCGCCGGAAGCGACGTGGCCCACTGCGACGTGATCCAGCTGGTGGAAATTGACGCGGCGCAGCAGACCGTGCGAATCACCGCCGTTCCGCGCGGAACCTATTCCCCGCTTCCTCCCGGAGGAAATTATATTCCGGGCGACTATTACGTCTCCAACGCGTGCGGGATCGGAGGGCTGGAATTTGGCATCGCGCAGATTGAGAAAATCCTTGGGAAGCATGCCGACCACCTGGCGGTCGTTGGTTTCTCCGAAACTCTGGGTGCGTTTCGTCTGCTCGGTCTCCCCACCACGGAAACGCTCCAGTGGCTCCGCGTGCGCCAGCCGTACGCCATTGGCGAGCCACAGCGCGCGCACAACCATTCAACCTTCATCCGTCGTGCCATGGCGGAATACGCGCCGGTGGTATCGCGCCTCTTCGCGACGCCCGTTGGCTACGTCTTTTACAACCTGGTAGAAACGGACCTCACCTACGCGGAAACCAGAACCCTGCTTGGCGCGCTCGCGGACATGGATCTTGCAAACCACCCGGAGCGCGTCTCGCTGGCCATGGTTCCGGCCTACGAGTTCATCGACGTTCCCTACGATCCCGAAACGCTCGATACCGCGCTCGATACCCCGTTCAATCCGGCCGACGGACCGTCGAAGGACGAGGCCCAGCGGGCGCTCATCGATTTCGTCACCGCCGGCATCGACGACCCCGCGTTCGCGGAACGCGCCTTTTCCCAGCGCGTCTGGCTCCAGATCGACGACGCGGAAACCCGCGAGTCCATGCACTTCGCGCTCCTTTCCAAACGCTTCGCTCAACTCGAAAGCGAGGAAGGGCGCCAGGCGCTCGTCGCGGACTATATCATAGAGATGGAGGCATTCGACCTTCTCGACTGGGCGGAAAAGGGCCGAGAACTTCTTGCCGCGCCGATTGAATGATGACGGGGAAACGCTGGGGTACGGATCCTGTCGTACAAAAAACCGGACCATTCAGATGGACCGGCAGCTGCCTGCTGAGATACGGCCGTCAGCCGTGATCGATCGCATTCGGGTGGCGACCGTCGGGGATCGCGAATTCGCTGGGCGAACCGCTGCCGAGCCTCACCGTTCCTTCGGGGGCGCTGCCCCGGATGACGAGCTCCGTCTCGATCGCGGCGCACGTTTCCGCGAACCGGCGTTCCAGATAGTAGGAGTTCGCGAGGATCGTCTCGTGAAGATCGGAGAGGACCGTCGTATCGAGCCCTCCCAGAAACCGCCTCACGTCGTCGATCGGCGCATCGAGGACGAACTTGCAGTTGCGCAGGTTGATGCGGTACTTCCCGGGCGTGAGGATCGCCGCGAGGTCATCGAGGGTCTTTACCCAGCGGTGGTTGATGCGGTCCTCCACCTTCGGGTCCCGGAGCGCGACCGCCGAGTCCATGCGCGCGACGTAGAGGAAGGCGATGTCGCGCGCGCCCGAGCCGGAAACGGCCTGGAACATCACCTTTTCGGAACTGCCGGTGACGTAGACGTCGTCGATGAGCACGACCGTCTTGCCTTCGAGCCGCGCCAGGAACCCGTCGAGGGTCTGGTGCAGCCCCTGCTCGGCGTTCGCGCCGATGAGCACGATCTGCGCCGAGGACATCGTGGCGAAGTCGAGCCCCTTCAGGGCCTGCTCGCACGCGCGTCCCTGGCTGGCGCGGCGGAACCGACTACAGCTTCGTGCTCGAGTCGGCGATGCGGAACTTCGGCTGGCTCCCCTCGCAGGAGGCGGCCAAGTCGAGCGGCGGCGGGTTCATGGGCTTCTTCAAGAAGGCGGCCCCGGCCCCCGTCCAGGCGACCAAGCGCCCGAGCATCGTCCTGTTCATCACGGACGGCGACAATTCGGACAAGGATCGCACGCGCCAGGTGCTGCGCCAGTCCCAGGAACGCCATGACCAGATCTACTTCCTGTTCATCGGCGTCCACGACGGGCTCGACTTCCCGTTCCTGAAGCAGATCGGCGACGAGTTCGACAACACCGGCCTCGCGGTGATCCGGGACGTCCGGAAGCTCATGACGGCCGACGACGACGTGCTCAACGACATGCTCATCGGCGACGAGCTCCTCACCTGGCTCAAGAAGTAGCATCGCTCCCGCAGGCCACCTGGCCCCGCGGGTTTTTTATTCGGGTTGTCTTTTGTCCAGGGGCGATCGCGTCCACGTTCGCGGAGAACGAATGCGAGACCACGCATTTTGAATTCCGCGCGGCTTCGGACGACGGAAAGACCGAGCTTGCGATGCGCACCGTGTTCTTCAAGAAGACGTACGATGAATTCTGCGAGTATCTGCAGGCGGCCATCGCTGTGGTTCCGCCGGATCTTCGCAAGCAGTTCACGATGAAGGTTGGGTTCAACTACGAGAATGACGGTGGGGTCTGCATCGACGCGACATCGGTGCGGCGCCTTACGCAGGAAGAGCTGGAACAGGGAGAGGACATGCGCGAGTCCGTCGGCCTTGCGCGTCCGGCAATCCGCGACGGGATTCCGGCCTACTCGTCCCGAGACGTCGGACGGTTCGAGTACGCGCTGCACGACGCGACGACGGAGGCGCTGAAGCGAATCGTGGCGTAGAAAGAATTAATTGTAAAATCCAAGGAATCAGCCAAGCAGCTGGTTTTTTCGTTGGAAATCCGCGTGGAATGCAGGTAGACTGTATGGGTATGAAACAGAGCCGAAGCGCGACGAACCAACTGGCCGTGTATCAGGCGAAGACTGGGGCGATTGAGCTGCGGGCGGACGCGGCGAACGAGACGATTTGGGCTACGCAGGCGCAAATTGCCCAGGTTTTTGGGGTTGAACGCTCCGTCGTTACCAAGCACGTCAACAATGTCTTTCACAGTGGCGAGGTCGCGGAGAAAAGCAATGTGCAAAAAATGCACATTGCAAATTCGGACAAACCGGTTGCCCATTACTCCCTGGACATCATCCTGGCGGTTGGCTATCGCGCAAATTCCAAGGCGGCCGTCGAGTTCCGCAAGTGGTCCACCGGCGTCCTCCGCGCCCACATCACCCAGGGCTACACCATCAACCCCGCCCGAATCTCCGCGCACTACGCCGAGTTCCTCAAAGCCGTGGACGACATCAAGGCGCTCGTCCCGGCGAATGGCACCGTCGACGCATCAAGCGTCCTCGAACTCGTGCGCGCGTTCGCGGACACATGGATGTCGCTGGACGCGTACGACAAGGACGAGCTGGCGATGAAGGGATCGACGAAAAAGGTCGTCGCGCTCACCGCGGACGGACTGCGCGCGGCGCTTGTCGTGTTCAAGGGAGCCCTCGTCGAGAAGGGCCAGGCGACCGAGCTGTTCGGACAGGAGCGCGTGCGCGACGGGATCGGCGGGATCGTTGGGAGCGTCATGCAGTCGTTCGGCGGGAAGCCGGTGTATCCGACCGTCGAGGAAAAGGCGGCGCATCTGCTCTACTTCGTCGTGAAGAACCACGTCCTCGCCGACGGCAACAAGCGCAGCGCCGCGTTCGCGTTCGTGTGGTTCCTCCGCCGCGCCAAGCGCCTCGACCCGACCCGCATGTCACCGGAAGCGCTGACCGCGCTTACGCTGCTCATCGCGGAGAGCGACCCGAAGGACAAGGGAAAGCTGGTGTGGCTCGTGTGCCGGCTGCTGGCAAAAAGCAAATCATAACGAGCAATCAGAGAGCGACGCGCTGTTATCGCGGATATCGTAGGTTCGAATCCTGCCCGCGATTGATCTGATAGACTGTCATCATATGGACGAACGCATTCAACGCATCGAGGAACGACTGACGGAGATCGAACGAAGGAACGGTCGCGTCGAGGTCGACAAGTCGTGGGAGACAAGCTCGTTCCGAATCGTTTCCATCTGCGCGATCACGTACGTCGTCGCGGCGACGGCGCTGTTCCTTATCGGCGTGCGCAATCCGGTTTTCAATGCACTTATCCCGACCGTAGGGTTCTTGCTCTCGACGCAGACGCTCCCGGTCCTCAAGGACCGATGGATAAAGAATCATCTTCATCGGAAATAATCCGACCACAAAAAAAATCCGCGCTTATCCCGAAGGACAAAACGCGGCAAGGTGCTAGAGCATCAGGTCGTACGGCGGCTTGGAGCGCCCGCCGACCTTGAGAGTCGCCCCACTCTGGAGGCGTGCCGCTTCGAGGCACATCCTCACTCGCCGAAGCGCATCGTCGCAAGGATTGGTCACGAAGGGCAGAAGATCCGCGCAGACTTGATCGCGCTCCGCCTGCGTCCGGCCGATCCGAGAGGCGAATCTGCGCGCCATCTTTGCCGACAGAGGAACGAGTCCTCGTTGAATCCGATGCATCTGCGAATGCGACACGCCAAGAAACTCCCCGCGCGCGCGGCAGCAATCGAGCGGCGATTCCGCGGTGGAATGCGGACGCAGAAGGTCGTCGAGAACGAGAAGGAACGGTTTGTCGGCCAGCATGGGAAGGTCTCCGAAAAAAGAGGGACGAATTGTCCATCCGAGCAACCTACCGTGTTCCGACCCTTCGGTCAATGACCCGGACTATTGCACGTTCCGCGCAGTCGTGCGGCTGCCCTGGTATAATCGACGGCAAAATCCATCCTTACGAAATCCCTATGGCATCGACCCGACCTCCCGACTTCAAATTCATGGACGACGCGCAGTACGAGCGGTTCTGCGCGCTCGTCGTGGCGGACTTCGCGGCTCACGGCAAGGCGGTCGAGATCGTCGATGGCATGGCAACCGTGGACGGCGACAAGGAACGGCCGTTCGGGCTGTACAACGTGGCGGCGGCGTGCGCGAAGGACGGGGAGGAAACGTGGAAGGCGACGGTCGCGGAGCACTTCCGGCAGATTCGGCTTGCCGTGGAGGAAGGAGACAGCCTGACGCGCCTTTCGCAGCGCTTCGAGGACGTGCGGGACATCCTGATGCCGCGTCTCTACGGGAAGAGCAAGCTGCTCGGGTACCACCAGGAGGACTTTTACGCGCGCAACGACCTGGAAGGGACGAAGACGTACGTGGTGTTCGACATGCCGACCTCCACGACGCACGTCAACCGGACGCATGCGAAGACCTGGGGAAAAACCGACGCGGAAATCTTCTCCGTCGCGATGGACAATCTCCGCAAGCGGCCGATGGTCCCGACCGACGTCGACCGCGAGAAGCCAGGACAGACCACCTACTTCTTTGACGGCGACGTGTTCGCCTCGACCCTCGCCCTCCGCATCGCCGACGGCCAGGAATGGGTCGGACCGTTCGGCGCGCTCGTGGTCGTCCCGAACCGCAATCGCCTCGTCGTCCATCCGATCGAAGGGTTCGAGTCCGGCCGCGTCTACGAGATTCTCGGCCCATACGCCTGGAAGGAGCACACGTCATCCCCCGGAGCGGTGAGTCCGTTCGTCTACTGGTATTATAAGGGTGAGTTCATCACGTGCGGCGTGCTCGACGAAAATAACATCCCCGTCCCGATGGTGCCGGAGAAACTGACGAGGCTGTTACGCGGAGAAACATAACTTGCGCCTATGTCCTCACAGAAACACGACTCCGACCGGCTCGCGAACGAAATCGCGCGCGTGGCTGACGCGATGGAACTTCAAAATTCGTTGCGAAAAAAGTTCCTGATGGGACTCCTGTTCGGGATCGGGACGGCGCTCGGGGCGTCGGTCATTGCGTCCATCCTCGTGCTCCTCTTTGGCCAGGCACTCCAATCGTTCGGAATCGATCCGTCGCTGCTGGACGCGCGAATCACGAAGATGGAATAGAAACTTTTTGCTCCCGCAAGCTATGTTCGACCCAACCGCCCCCGTCACTCGAAAGACATTCCTTGCGATCCAGCCGATCGGACACACGGCGAACGAGAAGATCCCGTTTCCGCTCGAGTGGAGGCTTGAGCTGTTCGAATCCGCGGAACCGTCGCGGGACGCGTTGCCCCGGTGCTACGCGGACAAGATCCAGCCGGGCGAGACGCTCGGGGCCGTCCTCGAGCGCGTCATGCGAGACGTCTTTCGTACGACGCGATGGGAGGCGACCGCCATCCGCGAGGAAGGCGACGTACCCGATCGGAACGGGTCGTCCGTGCCGCGCATCCGCGTCGAAGTTGCGATGAATCCCGATGAGACGGGCAGAGCGCCCATGAGCGGGCTGTATCCCGTCTGGATCCCGAACAGCCGACGGATCTCTCCGCAGGAACGAGAGATGCTCGCCGAGTGGAACAGAACGTTCCTCTCGACATCGCGCCAGATCTTCCAAAAGGAGTACGACGGGTCCGTCGGGTCGCTCCGGGACATCGACGCGACGATCTCGAGCGCATGGGGCGAGCGAAAGCCACAGGCAATGCAAACCGTCGTCTGTACCTTCGGCGCGTACCTCGGCGACATCATCGCGCGGGAAACGGGAGGGGCATGGACCATGAACGACGGGACGCTCATGGTCGAGATCCCGAGGGCCGGCGGAGAGCAGATGCACGCAAATGTCTTCTCGAAGACATGGAAGCGCGTCATGAGCGGCGAGGAGGATTCGCTCTGGTACTACGCGGTTTCGACGATCCGCATGGCGAAGGACGGGATACCTACGTGAGCAAAAAAAACGCGTTCGTCACCAGGTGACGAACGCGTTTTCATTACTCCTGGTATGGCGGCATCGTCTGAACCTCGAACGTTCCATTGTCGAGCTTCGCGACCGTGAACGGGAACATCGTCTGCCCGAATTCCGTCGTAAACTCCGTCTTGTCCGCGTTCGAGAGCCAGACGTTTACCACGTACGTCTTCGCGTCCGGGTGCTCCGCGACGGCAAGGTTGCGAATCTCCAGACAGACGAGGCCGTTCATCTCGCACCCGTTTTTCCACAGCGCCGCGTGGTCGCTCGACTCGACCGTCGGATTCCAGTTCCAGAGAAGCCCGTAGTCCGACCCATAAAACGTTTCCGCCTCCGCGTACCGCTTGTCATGCAACGCCGTGAGGAAATCGATCACTGCGCCCTTCGCGCCCGCGACGCTTTCCTCGTCCGTTTCAAGCGCATTCGCGGCAGGTTGGGACGCTTGGCTCGACAGCTGCTGCCTGACACTGAGCGCGATGCCAGCCGTGGTCAGGATTACGACAAGAATGATTGCAACCGTTCGGAATCGATGGGTCATATGGAAGTTTTCATGAGTTTAAAATGCACCTGTTCAACGCTCGAAGTCGTCCCGCGTTACAAACGAGAGCATTCCTTCAATTTCCGGACAAAAAAGGTGCTTTTGTCAACTGCCCGTGCTACCATGGAACCATTATTCACTCATACAAACCGTATGTTCGAAGGGTCCAAGGAGTGCGCGTCCAAGTGCAAGTGCCACAAGGTCATTCCGCTCATCGTCGTGATCATCGGCGTCACGTTCCTGCTCGGCAACCTGGGCTACGTCAGCGCGCAGACGGTCGGAATCGTCTGGCCGATTTTGCTCATCGTCCTCGGCATGAAGAAGATGTGCGTCGGAATGTGCAAGTGTTGCGCGAAATAGGCACGCATTCAAAATCCCCGGCAATTGCCGGGGATTTTCGTTTGCGCACCACAAGAACCGTCGATCATGTATAATGCCAGCGTATGATCGAGCGCGATGAAATGGACGTTCCGGAGCGGGTCGTGACGGACGCGGCGGCTGGCCCCGAGCGTGAGTTTGAGGTGGGTTTGAGGCCGAAGTCGCTGGCCGAATTCGTTGGGCAGGAGGCATTGAAGGAAAACCTGAACATCGTGATCGAGGCGGCGAAGAAGCGAGACGAGCCCTTGGAACACGTCCTCCTCTATGGAAACCCGGGGCTCGGGAAGACCACGCTCGCGTCGATCATCGCGAACGAGCTGGGGGCGCAGATCCGGATCACGTCCGGGCCGGCGCTTGAGAAGGTCGGCGACCTGGCGGCGATCCTTTCCAACATGCAGAAGGGCGACGTGCTGTTCATAGACGAGATCCACCGCATGAACCGGACGATCGAGGAGATCCTGTATCCCGCCATGGAGGACTACGCGCTCGATATCATCGTGGGCAAGGGACCGACCGCGCGGACGCTGCGGCTCAACCTCGAGAAGTTCACGATCATCGGCGCGACCACGCGGCTCTCGCTCCTCTCTTCCCCGCTGCGCGACCGGTTCGGTATGACGTACCACCTCAACTTCTACGATCACGACGACATCGGCAAGATCGTCGCCCGGAGCGCGAAGTTGCTCAACGTCGAGACGGACGCGGACGCGGTCGACCTGCTCGCCGGGCGCTCGCGCCGAACCCCGCGCATCGCCAACCGCCTCCTCCGCCGCGTCCGAGACTTCGCCGACGTACGCGCCGACGGAAGGATCTCCACGTCCGTCGCCGCCGACGCGCTCAAGATGCTCAACGTGGACGCGCACGGCCTCGACGACGTCGACCGACGCCTGCTCGCGACCATCATCGAGAAGTTCAACGGCGGCCCGGTCGGCCTCTCCACGCTCGCGGCCTCGACCCAGGAGGAGATCGACACCATCGAGGACGTATACGAGCCGTTCCTGCTTCAGCTCGGATTCCTGGCCCGGACCCCGCGCGGACGGGTCGCGACGGACGCGGCGTACCGGCACCTCGGGTACGACGTCCCGCTAAACCGCGATTCGTGATAAAATCATCGGGATATGCCTTTCGACATCACAAACCTCGCCATTCCCATGTGGACGTTCCTGGGCGCCTACGGGCTGTTCCTCGCCGTCTTCTCGTTGTATAGCCTCTTCAACCTGTACCACCTCGTTCGGTTCGGTACGGCGAGCACGGGACTGTACGCCGTCACCGCGCTGTTCGCCGGGGGAACCGTCCTGCTCGTGGGGGCGACCGTCTTCCTGCTGGCGCCGTACGACTGGTCCGCGTCCATCTCCGTTTCCGACCTTCTCCGGCAGACGGCAAGCACCAAGCAGTTTTTCCCAGGAAAATAGCCTATGTACGACCTCAAGCAACTGCCGAACCAAAAGCCGGACGAGCACGTGGTGATGTTCCTGCGCCGCCAGTGGTTCGCCTGGGCGGCGATCATCGTCGCATTCGCGTTCATGATCGCCGTACCCACGGGGATCGCGATCTTCTTCTGGGACCGGGTCGGCGTCTGGCTCCAGCACCCGATCTTCGGGCCGATCATCATGATGTTCGCCAGCATGTACGTGCTGTGCCTTTGGCTGTTCAGCTTCCTGGAGTTCACCGACTACTACCTAGACACCTGGGTCATCACGAACGACCGCATCATCAACATCGAGCAGAAGGGACTGTTCAACCGGGTCGCGTCCGAGCTGCACCTGGCCGCCGTCCAGGACGTGACGAGCGAGGTGTACGGGATGGTCGGCACGTTCTTCGACTTCGGCGACGTGTACGTGCAGACCGCGGCCGAGCACGAGCGGTTCGAGTTCAAGAGCATCGACCATCCGGAAAAGGTGAAGGAGATCATCAACAAGATGGTGGAGGAGTACAAGGAAACGCACGCGAAGAACATCGTCGCGGCAATGGCGGACGGAACGAAGACGATCTAGGCGAAACGACCGAAAGCGACTCCCGATCGGGAGTCGCTTTCGGTCACTTGAAGTTCTTCCATGCCCAGGAGGAGAGCGCGTCCGCGTCCTCGAACGACGCCGCGCGGGACTCGGCCCCGAACAGGACAACGAGTAGCTCGCTCTTCTCGTTCTTCGCGCTCGGACGGAGCGCCACGGCCAGGTTCCATCCGGACTCGACGAGATAGCCGGTCTTCCCTCCCGTCACGATAACATGGTCGTACTGCGGCTTCCAGAGCATCCAGTTGGTGTTCTTGATCGTCTTCACGGTTCCCTGGGAGAGCACGCTGATCGACGCCTTCGCGGTGGTCGTGTACCGCTTGATGTCGGGACGAGAGAATGCGTTTCCCGCGACGAGCGCGAGCTCGCGGGCGGTCGACACGTTGCCGGTCTCGATCCCGGTCGGATCCACGTACTTGGTCCGCCCGAGGTTGAGCGCCGCGGCGCGCGCGTTCATTTCCTTTACGAAGTCGGGCTTGCTCTTCCCCGTCGCGCGCGTGATCGCGTTCGCCGCGTTGTTGGCCGAGCCGACGAGCGTCGCGTACAGCAGCCCGTCGAGCGTGAAGGTGTCCCCGTTCGAGACGTACAGCTTCGCCCCGCCCACGTCGTCCTCGGTCTTCACCGGAAACACCTTGGTGAGCTTCGTTCCCGAGTCGAGCACGATCTGCGACGTCATCAGCTTGGTCAGCGAGGCGATCGGCCAGACCGTGTCGGCGTGCGACGCGGCAAGGACGATTCCGCTCGATTTGTCGATGACGACGTACGAGGTGGCGGTCGTCTTCGGCGGAACCGCGTGCCCGACCTGGGATGGAGGCGTCGATACGGGCGCGTAGGCCGACAGCGACGCGTACTCCCTCCAGCCGTACTGCCGCGCCCAATCCTCAAGGTCGATGAGGAATCCGGCGCCCGGTCCCGCCGCCTGGTAACTGTCCGCCTTGTCGAACGCCTTCCGAAGGTCGGCGCGAGACGAATAGACGGAGAGGAGGGCTAAGTTTGGGGCGGCAAAAGCCGTCGCGGGGAATACCGCGGAACCAATGACGATCGACATCAGTAATTTCTTGATATTCGTAGTTTTGTAGTTACGCAGCCAGTTAGTAGGTTCGTATCCACTCGTCACTTCCACCTCTTCGTCAGATCCACTCCGGAGTAAAAGTAACGGATGATATCGCCCCACTGCTTGCCCCCGTTCGCCTGGCACAGCGCCTCGGAGGCCGACATTCCAACGCCGTGGCCCCAGAGGGTCTTGCCCTTGTCGCACGGGCACGGGACGCTCTTGAGATAGTCGACGTCGCCGTACCAGACGTCGCCCCAGGCGCGAGTCTTGCCGTCGGAGCGCGAGAAGTACGGGGTAATGGCCGTGTCACCCTGGTAGGTGACAATGACGCCGGCCGTGGCCTGGACGCCGGCCGTGATGTTCGGGGTGATCTTTTCCTGGCCGTAGCCGCGATACACCTGGTCATCGGCATACGACGAGATGTCATAGTACTCGTCGGCGTGCTTTTTCTTGTGCGTCCACATCGAGAACGCGTACGTCCTCGCGATCGTCAGGAGCGTCTTTTGAAACTCCGGGTGGGAAATGTTCGACGTCTCGCCCAGTCCGCGGAGGTAGAGCTCCATCGGCAGCTCGTTGATGACCCAGGTCCGGTCCTTCGCGGAATTGTAGCGAAGCTCGAGGACGTTGCGGAACTCGTTGTATGGGTGGTCGGACCCGCGCGTCACGGTCCGATCGAAGTTCTCGATCTTGCACACCGCGTTCGCCTCGTCGGGAACGAACCGGAGAAAGGACGACGTCTTCTCAAGCCCCTTCCCACGGTTGTACCAATAGCGATTCTTCTTGTAGAACGCCTCGACCGACTCGCCCTTCTTCAGCTCGGCGAGCAACCCCCGGTCGCCGTCGAACAGCTTCCACGAGGTCTCGCACGAAACGTCCACCTTGTTGTCCGTCTCGTCATCGACCGTCAGGATGGCGACCCGCAGCGTAGGCTCCGCGACCTTGTCTCCCTCGATGATTCCTCCGGAACCGCTTCCGGCGGACGCGCTCGGGGACGCGTTCCTTTTCGGCGGGACGTAGACGTCCGGTGCGCTCGACGTCACCTCCACCGGGATGTCGATCTGAAAGTTCGGGATTTCATTTCCGTCCACGACCATCGAGTACGAGATGGTGTGCGTTCCCTTCGTGCTTGGCGCGCGGAACGTAAAGTCCATCAGGTCCATCGATCCTGGAAGCACCGTGTCCGTCGACTTTGAGACGACGAGGGTCGCGGGGGTCGAGTTTGCCGCGCTTGCCGCCTGTACGTCGCGGGAATACAGCTCTCGCTTCGCCCAGGGCACGGTTCCGGAGTTCTTGATCCCAAGCGTAAAGGAAATCTGCTCGTTTGCCTGCGCCGTTACTTTCTTTGCGGAACGAAGGAGAAGAACCGCGGAAAGGCCCGACGGGACCGTCGTCGCCGGAGACGAGCCGCCGACGCTCGGCGTTGGCGGAACCACGGGACTCGTCGTCGGAACCGGGACGGCGGCGACCGGGGCCGAGGCAATTCCGCCGACCGACACGTTCACCGTCACGTCTCCGCCCGGAATCCATGCCACGTCCTCGGCCGCGAGCTTGAACGCCTCGGCATACGCGCCCTTCGCGGACGGCGCGCGGAGCTTGAAGCTGACATGACCAACCTCGCCCGGCTTTACCGAGGATTCCGTCAGTCGCGCCGGCTGGGACGCCGAGATCCAGGTCGCGTCCTGAAACGCGCTCACGCGGTACTTCGGAACGTACGTGTACATCGACACGAACGCCCCCGAGTCGCGGTTCCACGTCTCGGTCCCGACGTTCTGAAACCCAAGCGTCACCGTCTTCGTCTCGCCGGGAGCGAGCGACAGCTTCCCCGTCGCGGTCACCTGAAGCGCCTCGTAGCCCTTCAGTGGCGCCGCGTGGACGACGGATACCGGCATGATCGTCGACCCCGCGACGCAGAGCGACAATAAGCCAAGGGCAAGTTTGCGGATTCCCTTCATATGTCTCCAGTCTATCAAAATCCGCCTCCATCCGCTACACTGCGTACACTATGGACTCGCGAAAATTCACCAAGAATTACCTGATTCAGGCGATCGGCCGGGGGCTCACGATGGCATTCGGCCTCGTGATCATCAACGTGCTGGCGCGCGCGCTCACGAAGTCGGCGCTCGGCGAGTACACCACGGCGATGACCTTCCTCCAGTTCTTCGGGGTGATGGTCGACTTCGGTCTGACGCTCACGCTCATCGTGATGATCTCCGAGCACGGGGCTGACGAGAAGAAGATCGTGGGGAACATCTTCGCGATGCGCCTGCTCTCCGGCATCGTCGTCTTCGGCCTCGCGCCAATCGCCGTGCTCGCGTTCCCGTACTCGGCCGACGTGAAGGCGGGCGTGCTCGTTGGGTCGCTCGGGTTCCTATTCATGGCCGTCTCGACGATGCTCATCGGGGTCTTCCAGAGACACGCCGCCATGTGGCGCGCCGCCCTCGCCGAAATGCTGAACCGCGCCGCGCTTCTCGGAATCGTCCTCTGGCTCGCGTCCGTCGGCGCCGGGCTCGTGGCGATGATCGGCGCGACCGTGGTCGCCAACCTCGTCTGGCTCGTGGCGACGCTCGTTCTCGCGAGGCCGATCGTGAACGTCCGCCCGCGGTTCGACGCAGACGTCTGGAAGGACGCCGTCCGCCGGTCGTGGCCCATCGCGCTCTCCATCGCGTTCAACCTCATCTATCTCAAGGGCGACATCCTCTTTCTCTCGCTGTTCCGTCCGAGCGAGGACGTCGCGGTCTATGGCATCGCGTACAAGGTGGTCGATGTGCTCACCGCGCTGCCGGTGATGTTCATGGGCCTGCTTCTCCCGGCGCTCGTCGCCGAATGGACGCAGGGAAGGAAGGACGCGTTCCGCCAGCATCTGAACCGCGCGTTCGACGTGTTCGCCACGATCACGATCCCGCTCGCCATCGGCGCGCAGGCCGTCAGCGTGCCGCTCATCGAGCTGATCGCCGGGGAAAAATACGCGGTTTCCGGCCCAATTTTGCAACTTTTGATCTTCGCCCTCGCCGCGGTCTTCTTCTCGTCGCTCTACGGCCACGCGGTGGTCGCCGTCAACAAGCAGAAACCGATGATCTGGGGATACGCGTTCGTCGCGCTCGTATCGACCGTCGGTTACCTCGCGCTCATCCCGCGCTTCGGAGCGTGGGGCGCCGCCTCGGTGACGCTCGTGTCCGAACTGCTCATCGCGTTCATCACGTTCGAGGTGGTCCGCCGCGAATCGCAGGCCGTCCCGTCGCCGGTCGTCCTCGTGAAGGCGATCGCCTGCTCGTCGCTCATGTACGGGGTGCTGAAGATTCTGCCGGAGATGCACGTCCTGCTGGCGGTCGGCATCGGAGGGACGGCCTACTTCGCGGCCATGGTCGCGATCGGCGGAATCGACACGAAGAAGCTCGCGGAGCTGAGGAACCCACGGCCCTGACCTCGCCCTGACTTATGATCTACCCGAGTGCCCTCATAATCGCGACCGTTCTGTTCGCCGCCATCGCCTGGCGCGACGTTCGGCATGGCGTCTACCTGATCGCCGCGGCATTGCCGACGTACCTGCTGCGGTTCTCGGCCGGGCCGGTTCCGATGACCTTCCTTGAGACGATGATTCTCGTCCTCGTCTGTATTTACATCGCAAAGACAATGCCTTCGTTGCGCTCGATCGTCCCGAAGGGCTGGGCGCTTCCGATGGGACTGTTCCTCCTCGCCGCGACCGCCGGGGTGATCGTCGCGCCAGACCGCCTGTCCGCGCTCGGAATTTGGAAGGCGTTCTACGTGGAGCCGATGATGCTGTTCGTCGTGATCGTCGGGCTGATACGTCGCGACGACCACCCCTGCCCCCTCCTCCCTATGAGGAGGGGAAACGTGGAGGGGCTGACCGTCGAGAACTTGTTCGTCGCGCTCGCGGCCGGAGGGCTGTTCGTCGCGACATTCGCGATCGTCCAGAAGGCTCTCGGAGTCGGGATCCCGGTTCCATGGGACGTGGAAGGGCGCGTGACGAGCGTGTTCCCGTATCCGAACGCAGTGGGCTTGTACCTGGGGCCGATCGTCGTGATGAGTTTGTTGCAATTCATAGGGACTTTAGTCCCGTCTCGACCGATCGGGACTAAAGTCCCTGGGAAGCCACTTCTCTGGCTCGCGACAACCGTCCTCGGATCCGTCGCCATCGTCCTCGCCCAGTCCGAGGCCGCCGTCGGCGCGGTCGTTGCGACGCTCTTCCTCGTGGCCGTCTCAACGAAGCGATTCCGCAAGGCCGCCGTGACCGTCGCCGTCATCGCGACGGTCCTTGTCGCCGCGATCTCCCCCCTCCGCCACTACGTCCTCGACAAGCTGACCTTCCGCGACTATTCCGAGACCGTGCGCCTCTCGCAGTGGACCGAGACCGTCGACATGCTCAGGGACCGACCCATCTTCGGCGCCGGACTCAACGGCTATCCGACCGCGATGCTTCCATACCACAAGGACGCCCAGTTCGAGATCTTCCAGTACCCCCATACGCTTATATTGAATATTTGGGTAGAATTGGGAGTGCTGGGCCTCGTTGCCTTTTTCCTCATCGCCTATCGCGTATTCATCACGTCGTTCCCCTCTCCTTTGAAAGGAGAGGGTCAGGGTGAGGTCTACGCCGTCGCCTTCGCCCTCCTCACCATGACGCTCCACTCCCTCTTCGACGTTCCCTACTTTAAAAACGACCTCGCCGCGATGACTTGGATCTTCCTCGCTGTCGTCGCCTCATCCGTCTATGCCAAGAATTCCCGGGTTCTCGAATAGCATCTCGCCGAAGACGCTGTTCGTGCTCATCGTCATCCCGATGTTCGCGGCCGCGATCATCCTGCGAATCGTCTTTTCGTTTGCGCCGCCGCCGAGGCCGGATCTGCTTCCGAAAGCCGACGGCATGATCGAAACAACGACGGCCGCCGACGCGCAACTGCACACGGAGATGGGAATCGTCCTTCCTTCGGACATGCTTGGGGGCGAAATCTATGCGGCCGGAGTGTATACGAAGGCCGCGGGATCGCTCCCGGTCGGATCGGCGATCTTTGACCTGGTGAAGGACAACCAACGGTTCGTCGAGATCGTCGAGCGACCTTCTACCTCGCTCCCCGACGTGACGAACGACTACCGGGCCAACGGCACGCAGACGGTAAACCTTGGAAAGACGACGGGATCGATGCTGCTTCTCGCTACCAACCGAATCCCGTGCGTCTCGTCGAACGAGAAGTGGAATCTTCCCGGATTCTGCGAGATTCCGAAGGTTCTCATCTTTGAAATGGACGGGGTCGTCATTTCCATCGGCGCCGACGGAACCCACGCGACGGACGGCGAGCTGATCACGATGGCAAAGGACATCCTCGGACCCGTCGTCGCGGCCGTCCCGGCGGAGACGCCAACGACGTTCACGTTCAAGGAGGCGGGGATCGATCCGCTGTTCGACGGTGAAAGAAACCTGGCGATTATCAAAAAGATTGAGACGAACGGCAACAAGCGGTTCGTCACCTTCGATCCCGTCGAAACCGTCGACTGCCGCGACATCGCGACTCGGGGAGAGCCGATGCCCGCGGAATGTCCGTCGGACCTGAAGGCAGAGGGACTGACGATCGACGACCTGTTCCGAGTCGTGAACCCGGACGCGTCCACGCAGACCATGGAGATGGCCCCGGACGCGGGGCCGTACTTCCCACGGACCTCGCCGGACGAATCAGAAAGATTCTGGACGACCATCGGCACGTTCGAGACCCCGTCCGATCCGCCGACGACGCAGAGACTGTTCCACGTCGTCGTCGACAAGGGAATCGTCACGAAGATCGCCGAGCATCCGCAGCCGTAATCGCGTCAAAAAAAACGTACGCCATCTAGTGGCGTACGTTTTTAATTACCTCGCGGATTCGTCGATGGATCCCATCATTCCTCCGTGCATCCGGGCGCCCATATGGCCCATCATGCCCGGCGGGGGCGGGAGGACGAACCGGACGTACTGTTCCGGGATTCCGTTTTCCTTGGCGAGAGCCTTGAGCTCTTCGACCTTCGCCTTCATGTCGGCGCGGCGCTGCTCTGGCGTCTCGTCCTTGAGGCTCTCCATGAACGTCTTCATCTCGTCGCGCTTCGCCGTGATGGCGTCGGCCTGGCTCTGCGTGAGCGACCCGTCGGCGACGGCCTGGGAGAGCGCGTCGTCGAACTTTGCGTCCCGCGCTGCGCGTATCTCGTCGCGGTGCGTCGAAGCCTGCGCGTCGATGACGGCCTGCACGTCCGACTGGCTGAGCCCGAACTTCGTCGCGATCGCGCTGGCGATTTCCGTCGCGAACCTCGGACGCGATCCGTCCGGATTCGCGGCCGCGTGCGTGACTCCGACCCCGACGGCCCCGGCACCGAGCGCGGCGACCATCGCGGCGACGACCAGCGTTTTCTTCGTGAGCATATCGATTTCTTCGTTAGGAATAAGGCCCTTGCACGTTGCAGGACATTGTACCCGGCAGGACGGGAAAGGTTACGCCACCATCAACAAAACCTCTGATTTTATGGCCTTCTTCGCCACCGCCCCGACGAACAACCGATACGCCGGCCGATCCTCTTTCTTGTAAATCATCCGAACCCCGAGGCTCACCTTGCACTCGGGGCAGTCGAGACCTTTCGCACCGATTGGCTTCGTCGCATTCATGATGCGGTCGACGTACATCCGTTTCAAGATTCCCGGCCCGTCCTTCTGGTAGTGGCAGATCCTCGCGCCGCATGCCGTGCACGCAATCTCAAGCAGCCGCGACGCTCCCCCGCGGGCCTTCTTGAACTTGTCGGACTTGAGGACGGCAGGCTTCATACGGGACGAGTATAGCAGGTGGCCGAATTGCGTGGAATCGCCTAAGATGGTCGCATGAAACGCTTTCCCTTCCCCGCCGTCGCCATCGCGCTCGCGCTCATCGTCCCGTTTCGCGCCGCGGCCATTCCGCCGCCGGATTTTTTGATCGCGATCGGGTCGTCGTTCGGGCAGATTTTCTCGTTGGTCGTCGTGCTACTGTCCGGGCTATTCGCGGCGGTTGCGCAGACGGTTCAGGCGTACCGGCCCCGGTTTCGCATTCGTCCGATCATCCTCGTGACTGCCGTCGTCGCGCTCACTTTCGTTTCCACGGCGGTCGCGCTCGTCGTCGACCAGGCGCGTCAGCGGGATGAGATCGCGCGAATCGTCGAAAAGAATATCGCCGAGGCGACCGCGCGAATGGGGTCAGATCCGGAATCCGGAATTTTTCCGGATTCCGGATCTGACCCCACACCGCTGCCCGTCGCGGACGCGTCCTACTTCCATGACAACGAGACCCTCCCGCTCGACATATCGAACGAGGACTTTGCCGCGATCGAATCGACGAACCCGTACGTCCTCGACGCGCGGGAGGACGAGGAGGTTGAGATCGGGCGTTATCCCGGGAGCGTGCACGTACGACTCGCGGACCTGCTCGACGGGGCGTACTCCGACATTCCGAGGGACCGGACGGTCTACGTCTTCTGCTGATCTGGGATCCGTGGCAGCGAGGTGGCCACGTTCTTGCGCAACCATGGGGTCGTCGCGCGCTTTCTGAGGGACGGGGCGGACGGGTGGGTCTCGTCTGGCGGCGCGTGGGACGGCGGGATCAAGTTCTCGTCGAAGTATCCCGATTCTCGATATGTGACGACCGTCTCGGAGACGGACAAGGTCGCGGCCGTGAGCGCGGGCGCGACGCTCGTGGACGCGCGCGACGCGGGAGAAATTATGAAGAAACCGCTCGACGGCTCGATTGCGATCTCCGCAATCTTCACGCCGACGACAAGGCTTGAGTCGGCATTCGCGCTCGTCCCGGTCGGGACCGACGTCATTACCGTATGCGACGGCTTCGTCAGCTGCTTCGACGCGAAGCTGGTGGGGATCCGGTTGGAGAAGAGGGGCCACGTCTTTCTAGGACGATACGTGTACTAGCCGACACGACGACCACCCCTGACCCCTCCTCCCTATGAGGAGGGGAAACGTGATTATGATATGCTCGGGAATAAAACGATCCGCCTCCAACAGCTCCGCGACGCGGGATTCAACGTCCCGCCGTTCATCGCGATCGACTCGACGGACATGTCGCTCGCGTCCGACACGATCGCAATCCGCGTCGTCGCCGAACTCCGCGCGAAGCGCTACGCCGTTCGGTCGAGCGCGATCGCCGAGGACGGTATTGCGACGTCGATGGCCGGGCGGTTTCGCACGGAGCTCGACGTGGCGCCCGGCGACATTGCCGCGGCGATCGATCTTGTTCGCTCGGACGCGCAGGACAAGCTTGGGACGCTCGACGAATTCTCGATCATCATCCAGGCGTTCATCGAGCCCGACTTCGCCGGGGTCGCGTTTACGCGCGATCCGCTCGGCGGGCGCGAGACGGTCGTTGAGTTCCATGAGGGTCGCGGCGACGCGGTCGTCGGCGGCGAAATCGTTCCGACGCGACTCGCGTTCTATCGCGGACAATCCACGGCGAGGACGACGCTCCCGGAGTTCGAGACCGCGCGGCGATCTTTTTTGAAAATCGAGTCACTCTTCGGCGCGCCGCAGGACATCGAGTGGTGCGTCCTCGATGGCAAGTGGTTCTTCCTCCAGTCACGCCCGATCACGTCGCTCAATCCGTCGAGGATCGCGACGAACGAACGGCTCGACGAGACGCTTCCAACGGGACGGTTCTATTTCGAAAAGACCGGCGTCTGCGAGGTTGCCCCTCGCCCGTCGCCGGAGACGCTCGACCTGCTCCGACGCATCTACGCGGACGACGGCCCGGTCGCCCGAGCCTACCGTTCCCTCGGCATCGCGTACGCCGACACGTCGTTTCTCCGCCTCGTGGGCGCCGACCTCTACGTCGACCGCGAGCGCGAGCTGCAAAGCCTGCTCCCGTCGCACAGCTATTTCTTCGACGACTCGTATCGGCCGCGACCCGTCCGTCTCAAGGGATTCCTCACGTCGCTCCGTAACGCAAAGCGGCTTCGATCGATTGGCAACGCACCGAACGCGCTCGTCGACGAGCTCCGCGACGTCCTCGCCCGCCCGCTCGTATCGAAGAATGGCGACGAGGCCGTCGACGAATTTCTCCGCGACTATGAGACCATCTTTCTGATAAACCTGCACGCGGACGCGGCCATCCAGCGCCTAAAATCGTCCCTTCCCGCGAACGTCAAGATCGCAGCCGCACTGACCTTCGTCCCGTCCGGAATGCCCGAGCCGTCGGTTCCACCGACCGGGCTCGTCGGAAACACCCTCGCGCTCGAGGACGCGTCGCCGTTCGTCGCGATCCCGGAGCGGATCGAGACGCCGGAAATCCCGCCAACGATCTCCGTCGCTATCCTCCGCGACGCGCAACGCTCCCTCCGCCTCCGCGAACACGGCCGCTGGCTCGCCATCCGCCACCTGTCGAACATCCGATCGTTCATTCCACTGCCAACGCTGAGCGTTGGCAGTGGATACTCCCCAGTCCTCTTCGCCCTCCCGACCGTCCTAACCGACCGCCCGATTCGACTCGCATCGACCGCCCCCGTCGGCATCTCGTCCGGCATCGCCGATGGAATCCTCTCGACCGTCGCAACCCCAGGAACGATCTTCGTCGTCGACACACTCACCCCCGACCTCGCCAACCATTCCGGCCTCCTCGGAGTCATCGCCTCCCGTGGCGGCATCCTCTCCCACTACGCCATCATCGCCCGCGAGCTTGGCATCCCGGTCGTCGTGCGTTCGGATGCCATGCGCCTACCGATCGGTTCCAGAGTCCGCATGGACGGGACGACCGGCGAGGTACGATAAAATTCCCCATTCCCGACCTGACCCCAAAACGAAAGGACCGGCCAATACGCCGGTCCTTTTCATTACTTCGCGTTCGCGTCAACCTGATGGATGCCGAACGTATTCCCCTCGGTGTCGATGAAATATCCCTGCCAGGCCATCCCGGCGAGTGCAAACTTCGGCATCGCGGCCGTTCCTCCGGCGGCGAGGATCCGTTCCGCGGCCGTGTCGTAATCGTCCACGACCATGGTGACGCAGTACCCGTTCATTCCCTGTCCCGCGGCCGGCGCCGCGCACGGTCGGCGCAGCAGGCCGCCGTTGATCCCAGATTCCGCGCTGTCCTTCGGCGCGGTCATCACCATCCAATATTCCATCTGCCCGCCCTCCCACTTGCTAATTTCCCACCCAAGCGCCGCGCGATAAAACGCCGCCGCGCGCTCCGGGTCGTCCGCATGAATCTCAAAGTGTACCGGTCGGTTTGGCAGAACGTTATGGATTGTGTTTTTTAACCGCGCTTGTCCCCGTCCTCCCACTCCTTGCTCCACTCGAACCCGGCCGTCCCGCAATCCTCGCAACGCATCTCGAAGTACGTCCCCTCCTCGCGCGGCTCGCTGTTTCCCGTCCACGATTCCCTCCCGCCGCACAGAGGGCATTCCGAGATTTTTTCGATGGGTCCCATACGGGAATATCGTACCACCGTTTCGATGCCGGACGCGACAAATCGTCAACGCATCTCGTCGCGCTTGATCTTTGCGACGAGCGCATCCGGCTCGATTCTTACCTTGAACGTCCCGCGGACGACGATGTCGTACGTCGTGTGATGCGGACGAACGACCTTTTCGACGACCGTGCCCTTGGCCTCGAGATCGATCGCCAGCTCGTCCATCGTCCCGCCCGTCGGATAAATCTCCACGTGGTCGAAGCCCGACGCCTGGCTCCCGTCGGGCTTTTGGTCCGAGAGCTCGAGGAACCAAATGGCGCCGAGCGCGGACGGGATCGGCGTGAGGAATTTGATGATCGCGATGCGGCGGTTTGAGATGATCGACTGGTAGACGAACGCGCTGCTGGTCTCGAGGAGAGAGCGAATCGACTCGAACTCGTCGCGCGACGAGCACTTGTAACAGAGGTGGTCCGCGATCGCGTCCACCTTCGCTACGGCTTCGGAGGACAAGTCCGGGACGAACGCCGCAACCCACGCGTCGAACGTCGCGACGGATTCGCGGGCCTGTTGGAAGAATTGGTCGAGGAATTGGATCATATTGGATACCTGCGATTATAGACGAAATGGCTCCCATCCGCTAACCTGGCCGGATATGACCATCGTCACCGCCGGAAAATCCTTCAACGACATCGACGCGTTCGCCTGCGCCATCGCATATGCCGAGCTGCTTCGGCTCGAGGGGACGGATGCTCGGGCCGTGTTCGTCGGGCCGTTGAACCACTCGGTCACGGCGCTGGCGCTTGAGCAGGGCGGTGAGTTTGCGACCAAGTGCGTCCCGGCCGACGGGGACCGGTTCGTGTTCGTCGATCTGTCCGGCCCGGACCACTTCGCGTTCGCACCCGTCGACGAGTCGAAGATCGCCGAGATCTACGACCACCACTACGGGTTCGAGAACCATTGGAAGGAACGACTCGGCGATCGGTCGCACATCGAGCGCGTCGGGGCGGCGGCGACGCTGATCTGGGAGGAGGTAGAGCGCCGAGGATTTGCGGATCGGCTGTCCGCGGCAAGCGTCAATTTGCTCGCGATCGCAACGTTGCAGAACACGCTCAACTTCACGTCGTCCGAGACCGTCGACCGAGACCGCCGCGCGTTCGACGAGCTGTCACGACGCGTTACCATGGCCGAAGGATGGCAGGACCGGTACTTCGCCGAGTGCGCGGAGGCGATCCACGGCAACCTCGCCGAGGCGATCGCGAACGACACGAAGACGCTCGACGGGTACTTCGGCGACCGCGCGCTCGTCTTCTCCCAGCTTGAGATCACCGAGAACCCGGCCGCGTTCCTCCGCGACAATCGCGTCGCGATCGACGCGCATTGGGAGTCGGCGCCGACCGCCCGCCACCTCATCAACCTCGCCGACATCCGCTCTCGCAGTTCCCTCCTCTATTCGGACGATTCCGCGTGGCTCAGCGAGACGATCGCCCCGCTGTTCTCGGAACGCGTCGCGGTCGATGAGCGCGCGTTCACGACGGCGATCGTCCAGCGCAAACAGGTTCTCAGTCGACTGCAAACGAAAAGCCGTATCGCGTGATACGGCTTTTTCTTGTCGCTACTTTCCCCTCGGCGTGTTGCTTCCGTATGCCCTCTGGAATTTCTTGATCGTCTCGGAATCGTGGCGGTCATCCTTCCAGAGCATTTCCATCGGAATGAGGACAACGAGGACGGCCATGGAGGTAAGGCCGAGGCGCGCCAGCGGGGCGAGGCCGTCGGCGCGGACGAGGAGAAGCGTGAGCAACGAGACGAGGATGACGGTCAGGAGGAACCAGTCGTACGGGGCCAGCTCGCCCATCAGCTCGTACTGGATGCGCTGGCGGCCGAGCGTGAGGTCCTGGAGCGTCTGGAGGAGGTCGCGGTACAGGATCTCGTCCTTCCGTGTCCTCGGCGAGAACGAGTAGACCGCGTGGGACAGCTCGCGGAACGCGTCGGTCGACTTGTGGTGCGACGTGAACTCGGCCTCGATCTTTCTCTCGTACGCGATCAGGCGCGCGTCGACCTTCTTCGCGAACGCCGCCGGCATCTGCTCGCAGACGTGGTGGATGTGCCGCAGCCGCGCCAGCTCCACGTTCACGCTCTTCTTCAGCTCGCTCCGCCTGCCCATCGCCTTGTCGATGAGAAACGCGACCACGAGCGAGTAAATCCACAGCGACGCGTCCACGAACAGCGAAAAATCGCCGATGAACGGATGCGCGACGCCGGCGACGGCGACGGAGAGCGCGATGAGAAAGAGAAAGCGCATAGGAATCTCTTTCAGTATAGCACGGTCTGTTGCAAATTGTTTATATATGGGTAAGTACTAACTCTGCCACCAGCCCGGTGGCAGTTTTGTTTTCAACCCA
>JBAXQK010000003.1:0-142601 GCA_037131775.1 Candidatus Uhrbacteria bacterium | reverse complement strand
CACCCCTTTCCGTCTCGGTCTCCGATTCGATGCTCTGCCCGCGCTATCGCGCCGTCGCGCTCGACGGAATCGTCGTCGCCCCATCACCGGCCTGGCTTCGCGCCCGGCTGTCGTCGTGCGGCATTCGGTCGATCAACAACGTGGTCGACGTGACCAACTTCGTCTTGCTCGAGCTCGGCCAGCCGATGCATGCGTTCGACGCGGACAAGATCGGATCCGATTCGATCGGGATCGTCGTTCGTTCCGCGACCAAGGGCGAGAAGGTCGCCTGTCTCGACGACGCGACGTATTCCGTCGGCGAGGACGACCTGTTGATCACCGATGGAAAAAATCCGATCGCCATTGCCGGCGTGATGGGAGGGAAGGAGAGCGCCGTGACGAATGCCACGACGCGGATCGTCTTCGAGTCCGCGAACTTCTCGCCCGTGTCCGTCCGCAAGACCTCCACCAAGCTCGCCCTGCGATCCGAGTCCTCCGCCCGCTTTGAAAAATCCCTCGACCCGGCCCAGTGCGAGGCCACCCTCGACCGCGCCGTCGCGCTCCTCGTCGAACTCTGCCCGACCGCCCGCGTCGTCTCGAACGTCGTCGACGAGTACCCGAACCCGCCGAAGCCCGTCGTCGTCGACCTGTCCCCGGCCCAGGTCAGCGGGCTCCTCGGTGTCGAGATCTTGGCGGACGATATCGTCGACATCCTCGGCCGCCTCGGATTCGAAATTCCCCATTCCCGACCTGACCCCAACGCGCCGCTTTCGATCACCATCCCGTCCTGGCGCGCGACAAAGGACGTGTCCATTAAGGAGGACGTCATCGAGGAAGTCGCCCGCATCTACGGCTACGACCGAATTCCGTCGTCGCTCCCGACGTTCAGCATCGCCACGCCGCCGCAGGACCCCGTCCGTCTCTTCGCCCGCGCGATGCGGAAGACCTTGTCCGTCGGTCTCAGTTCGACCGAGGTTTACCGGTATGCGTACGTCAGCCCGGAGACGATCACGAAGCTCGGGTTCGTCGCGGCCAACCACGTGAAGCTCGCCAACCCGCTGGCTGCCGACCGACCGTACCTCGCCCAGTCGCTCCTCCCGAACCTCTTCGAAACGGTCGCGGACAACCATCGCTCCGCGCCAACAGTCTCGGTCTTCGAGATCGACCGCGTGTTCTTCGGGGTCGGGGAGGATGAGCAGCCGTACCATCTGGCCATGGCCTACTCGGCCGCCGGCGATGAGAAACCGTTCGCGACGGCCCGCGAGAACGTCCGCGTGCTCCTGTCCTCGGCCGGTCTCGACGTCTCGTTCGGCCCGGTCACGAACCAGGGCTCATGGATGCACCCCGGACGGTCCGCGGACATTCTCGTCAACGGAAAGAAATTCGGCATCGTCGCGGAATCGTCCCCCGAGGCGGCCCAGTCGCTCGGCATCGACCGCCGCGTGGCCGTCGCCGAGATGAACCTGTCGATGCTCGCCGACCTCGTCGCGACGCCGAAGACGTTCTCCCCGGTCCCGACATTCCCGTCCGCGACCCGCGACCTCGCCTTCGTCGTCGCCGACCGCGTCGCGTACGGCGACATCGAGTCGGCGCTGCGATCCGCTTCAAAGCTTCTCGTATCAGTCGAACTGTTCGACGTCTACCGCGGGAAAGGCGTCGAGGACGGAAAGAAATCCGTCGCCGTTCATCTGTCGTTCGCCTCGCCCGATCGAACGCTCTCCTCGGAGGAGGCCGACCGAGAGGTCGCAGCAATCGTCGCCGTGCTAACCAAGCAATTTGATGCTACAATGCGGGCATAAGCGCCCGCATTTTCGTTTGCCGATCATTATGGAAATACCCAACGGTTCCGCGTTCGTCGCGCTGCTTGTCGTTTTTGTCGGCGGCTGCGCCTACCTGTACCAGAAGCACGTTGCCGGAGGGTCCTCCTCGGGCGGTTCCGGCGACATCCTGCAGAAGTATACAAGCGACCTGACGCAGCGGGCGCGGGAAGGGAAGGTGGACCCGGTGGTGGGGCGGGACGACGAGATCGAGCGGGTCATCCATATTTTGGCGCGGCGGTCCAAGAATAATCCGCTGCTCCTCGGCGAGCCGGGCGTGGGCAAGACAGCCATCGTCGAGGGCCTTGCCCGGCGCATCGCGAACGGCTCCGTCCCGGACGTGCTCAAGGACAAGCGGCTCCTCGCGCTCGACCTTCCGGGCATGATCTCCGGCACGAAGTATCGCGGCGAGTTCGAGCAGCGCATGAAGCACCTCACCGATGAGCTGCAGGCGGCGAACCGCACGGTGATCCTGTTCATCGACGAGGTACACATGCTCGAGCAGGCGGGCGGGGCCGAGGGGGCCATGAACGTTTCCGACATTCTGAAGCCGGCGCTCTCTCGCGGGGAGCTGGCCGCCATCGGGGCGACGACCTTCCGCGAGTACAAATCACTGATCGAGCCCGACGACGCGCTGAACCGCCGGTTCCAGCCGGTCGTGGTGGGGGAGCCATCGCGCGAGGCGGTGCTCGAGATTCTCCGCGCGGTGCGTCCCGTCTACGAGAAGCACCACCACGTGCAGATCACGGACGCGTCGCTCGCGGCGGCCGTGGACCTTTCCATCAAGCACATCGTCGGTCGCTTCCTTCCCGACAAGGCGATCGACCTCATCGACGAGGCCGCCGCGACCGTCTCCATCGAGGCGGCGCTCGGGCACAAGGTTGCGCTCGGAGTGCTGAACGAGGCGTCGAGGCGGAGATCCGAGACGGAGGCGGTGGCGCTCAAGGAGGAGCTCGTCCACCTGGCGACGTTGAAGAAGGAATTTCCTTCGGACATCGGCATCGAGAAGGCCGAGCGGGCGCTTGAGTCGCACGTGAAGGACCTGATGGAGGGAAGCGGAATCAGCATGAAGGACGGCGCGCCGCAGGTTACGGAGCGGGAAATCGCGGCCGTCGTCGAGGAATGGAAATCGGGTCGGGCGGGAGCTCCCGCGGGAACGGAGGAATAATTTCAAGATCCTATGAATACGGCATCTCAGACGGGAACGAAGGTGGCAACCTCCTCGGTCGTCGTTGCGGTCGTGGTGGCCGCGGCCGGCCTCGGGCTGCTCGGCATGGCCGCGGGTCTGCTTCCGGGCATCGCGCAGGTCGGGACCCCGAACCTGCGCGCCTCGATCAAGGCGGACAAGCAGTCCATACAGGCCAACGGCGACTTTCTGACGTACGTCATGACGATCGCGAACACGGGGACGGTGAAGACGAGCGAGATCACGGCCCTCCAGCACTTCGCGGCGGACACCCTGTCGTTCGTGTCCGCGAAGACGACCGGAACCCCCGGAGGCTTTTCCTGTTCCGTCGCGACGGGCGCGTCGGACATTTCCTGCTCGGGGGGCGCCCTCAAGGCGGGCGAGACCGCGTCCATCTCGATCACGATGAAGCTCCTCCAGAACGCGAACGCGTGCGGAACGAGCGGATCCGCCATGTCCCTGCTGACGATCGACCCGAAGAACGTCATCGCGGAGCAGGACGAGACGGACAATGCCGCGAAGCTTTCGATCGCGGTCCCGGGCATTTGTCCCGTCGTCACCGCGCTTCCGAACCTGACGGTCACCAATCTCGCCGTTGCCTCCTCGAACGGCCTCGTGACCGCGACGCTGAACAATACGGGAACCGCGGACGTGACCGTTCCCGTGGGCGTCTACCTCTACGTCGACGGCGTGAAGAGCATGACGTACTCCTCCCCGACCCTCGCGGACCAGAATTTCCTGAAGGCCGGAGGGACGTCGCCCATCTCGACCAAGACGGTCGACACGAAGACCGCGAAGACCGTGAAGCTGTGCGTGGACGCGCTTGAGGCGGTCACGGAGTCGGATGAGACGGACAACTGCGTGGAAACGTCCCTCTCCTCGTCCGGCGCGGCGGGAACGACGGCCGGGACCGACCTGACCGTCACGAAGTCCGGCAGCGTCTCTTCCGTCAAGCAGGGCGACCTGGCTTCCTACACGATCCTGGTGAGCAACGTCGGAACGGTCGACGCGGCCAGCGTCGGACTGACCGACGTCTACACGGATCCGTTCGCCTATGCCTCCGCGACGGGCGACAAGGGGTTCGTTTGCGCGTCGGCGACGAAGACGGTCGTCTGCAAGGGCGGGATGATCGGCGCGGGGAAGACGGCGACCATCACCGTCAAACTGACCACGGGCACGACCGGGCTGGTCTGCGACACCACGAAGGTCGTCACGGACGTTGCCACCGTCGACCCGCTGAACAAGATCGTCGAGACGAACGAGGACAATAATTTGTCGACCGCCGACACGATACTGACGAACCCATGCTCCGGATCGTCGGTCACGACGACCACGGGCGGCGGATCCGTCACGACCGGCGGCGGCACGACCTCCACGACCACGGGCGGCGGATCCGTCCCGAATCGATAACCACCCAACCCCTATGTTCTCACCAAGCGAAATCCTATCCCTCGTTCTCTCGTTCTGCGTCCTTTGGCTCACTGCCGCGCTGTTCTGGTTCATCTGGCAGGCGGCGCAGATTCTGCGCAACGTGAACACGGCCGTGGACGAGGCGCGCGAAAAGATCGGCATGATCGAACACGCCATCACCGGCATGCGCAACCGCCTCGACTCCATGACCGCCCCGGCGACCATCCTCATGGAGGGCGCGAAGAAGGTGATCGAGTACGCGATGGACAAGCGTCGCGACCGGAAGGACTAATTGACAGACGGGCCAAAATATGGCAGCATAGCCGACTCGACCGAGTCGGTTTTTGCTCGGCGAACCAAATCATCTCACGGAGATCTCATGAAGCCAGCCATCAAGTTTCTCGTCCTGTTTCCCGGCGCGTGGGGCAACCATTCCGCGGAGGATGTCCGCTGGTGGTTCGAAAAGTTCCAGCCGCTGTTCTCTGGCTACCACGTGGTGCCGCTCGTCTACGAAGGGAACTCGATCGACGAGATTGCCCGCAACGCCTGTCTCCAGCTCAAGCGCGCCAACGTCCCGCCCGGAAGCCTTGCCCTGTGCTACTCCATGGGCAGCCAGGTTCTGCGGGCGGTCGTGGCGCGCGACAAAGATCGTTTCGCGAGGGCCGTCTTCGTAAGCGGCCTCGAGCGCCACGGCATCGGTCTCAAGCCGTTCGCGAACATCGCGCTCATTGCGTTCTACTCGTTCGCGCTGTCGCTTCTTACCGGCAAGGTGTTTCTCCGATCCGTCGGCGACTGCCACCGGCTGATGTTCTCGAGCGAACAAAAAACCGAGAGGGAAGCCGAGACGATGCTTTCTCACATGCGGATCGAACCGATGTGGATGAAGATCGCCCAGGTGTTCCTCCCGGTGTTCCGCAAGACTTATCCGGCCCTGACCATTCCGCTCATGGCCGTCGTCCCCGCGAGCGACGCCATCGTCCTCGGCGCCACGTACAAGGGCGAGCACCCCAAGTTCGTCTTCGTCACCGGCGGCCACGCGTTTATCCGCCATCACGACCCCAGGCGATTCGAGGAGACCCTCTCCCGAATCGCCGGCTTCCTCGCCGCGTAACGCACGCGGTATTTTTTTACCCGGGAAAAAACGTCGCCATGATCTTGTCCCAGAGCCCGATCTTTCCCCAGCAGATTCGATAGATCTCCTTCTCGCTCGAGAACATGCCGGTCGGCTGGAATTTCTTTTTGAACGTCGAGCGGTGTCGCAGGAACAGGTTCGCGAAGGCGTGCGGGTTGGTTTGGGCGAGATGGAGGAGCAGCTTGTCGAGCGACGGCGACGGGACGTTCGACGTCTTCGGGCCGAGGAGGTAGCCGCGGAACGTGTTTTCCGGGACGGACTCGAGGACGTGGGCAAGAAGGTCTATTTGAAAAAACGGGTAGCGGGTCGTCTCGACGATCTTTTGGAGAAGCGCGACCGCGACGGCCGGCTCGACCATGCGTTGGGCGACCAGGTCGGCGAGCGTGATGGCCGGGGAGGCGTTGCGGGTCCAGTCGATGGCAAGCAGGAGGGCGAACTCGGCCTCGGCGAGCGACTCCTGGTCGGCCTGGTTCTTGAGGGCGAAGACGAGGCCGTGGACGGTTGACCCGTCGAGCCGCGAAAACGCGGGCTGGCTTACGATGGTCGCCATCAGGTCGGAGGCGGACCCGTGCGCCGCCCACAGGTGCTTGTACTGCAGGATCTCGTCGAGCTGCTGCACGGCGTTGCGGTAGACCATCGAATATCGGTCGCCATCAAGCAGCTCCTTGCGCGACAGCCGGGGATTCTGCAGCAGGGAAATGACCGTCGTCCTCGGCCACGGGTGCTTCTCATAGAATAGGTCGACCGCCTGGACGAACGCGCCAAGCTCGGCCAACTCGATGAACCCGGCCATCTGGTCGAGCGCCGGGCCGCTTGGGCGCACGCCGAACACGCTCGACGCCACAAGGCGGTCGATCTCGTCGTGGAGGCGGGGAAGCTTGTCCCGAAGGAGGACGAATCCGGGGAGTTCTGCGATGCGGGGATCTGTGGGCATAAGGAGGGGAATTATGCGGCTTTGGCCTGGTCCTCCTTGGCAAACGCGTCGTTATTGTTGGCGGCTTCGACGGCAAGCGCGTTAAGTCGTTCGCGAGCCTCGGCGCGCAAAAGATCCATCTGTTCTTGAATTTGCTTGAAGGATGCTCGGGCATCGGCGCCGGCAGAAAGCTCGTATCCGATGCGGCTGAGCGCTCCGTTGATCGTTTCCCCGGAGTTTTGGAGAAGATGCATGGCGCGATCGCCCTTCACCTCGGCCATCTTTATGGCTTGCTCGAGCACCTTTTGCGCCGCGACGGCCTCCCCTTTTTCGGTGGCGACGCGGTTGAAGTACGTCTCCAGATCGTCAGGGGACTTCGGATCGTCAATGGTCGCCTGCTCGGCCTTACCGGCCGACTCGCCCTCCTTGAGATCCTTGGGATTCTCCGGAGCCGCGCCTTCCGGCACCGGTTCCGACGGCGGTTTTTCAAGGGCGTTCGTTATGTTGTTGCTTTGTGCGCTCATACGGTTTTTGTATTGCCGAACAGCCTGTGAATGAATTGCCGAACTGCCGACATCTTCGCTTGTTCCGCGCTCCGAATGGCCGACGCGACGATTTCCTTCCTCCGCGCCTCAAGCTCGGCCAGCTTTCGCTCGAATTCCTTCGTGATTCCAACGGTTTCCGCGACAATTTCCTGTGGGGTTTTGACCATATGGGCATAGTATAGCGTACTATGGTAAGTTGTCGGAAGTATGCCCAGTCCCTTCGTCCACCTGCATGTCCACAGCCACTATTCGCTTCTTGAGGCTTTGCCAAAGCCCAAGGAGATTTTGAAGCACGTGCTGAAGCACGGGATGGACGCGGTGGCGATCACGGACAACGGGTCGATGTACGGGATGATTGAGTTTTACCAGAAGGCGAAGGATGCCGGGGTGAAGCCGATCTTCGGGATGGACGCGTACCTCGGGATCGAGGGGCGCAACGAGAAGCGGGCGAAGATCGACACGAAGAATTATCGGATCGTGCTGCTCGCGGAGACGCGGGAGGGGTACCAAAATCTCATAAAGATCGCGTCGATCGGGTTTCTTGAGGGGTTCTACTACAAGCCGCGCGTCGACAAGGAGGTTTTGCGCTCGCTCGGGAAGGGGATCATCGCGCTGTCGGGAGGGCACGCCGGGGAGATAGAGAGCGCGATCAACTCGCACGACCGCGAACGCGCCAAGACGCTGATTCGCGAGTACGTCGAGATCTTCGGCGACGGGAACTTCTTCCTCGAGCTCGTCGACCGCCCGGAGATCGCCGAGCAGGAGGCGATCAACGCGACGCTGATCGAGCTCGGGAAGGAGATGGGCGTCCCGGTCGTCGCGACGAAGAACGCGTTCTATCTCAAGCCGGGCGACGTCGAGGCGTGGAAGGTCCTCAACTGTATCAAGGGCCAGCGCACGCTCGAGGCGTACGAGCGCCAGCAGCAGTACGACTTCGACGCGTCGCTCGTGTCGGGCGAGTACATGATCGAGCGGTTCAAGGACGTTCCCGAGGCGATTGAGAACACGCGGAAGATCGCGGACCGCTGCACGGTCGAGCTCGAGCTGGGCAAGTGGAACTTCCCGGACTTCAAGATTCCGGAAGGAAAGACGTTCCTCGACGTGCTCACGGCCCGCGCCTACGCCGAGCTTCCCGAGAAGGTCGGCGGGACGCTCACCGAGGTGATGACGAAGCGCCTCGACTACGAGCTGGCGATTATCGAGCAGAAAGGATTCTGCCCGTACTTTCTGATTGTCTCGGACTATATCGAGTGGGCGCGGCGCAATGGAATCGTCACGACGACCCGTGGATCGGCCGCAGGGTCGCTCGTTGGTTTTTCGATTGGAATTTCGACGGTGAACCCGCTCGTTTACAAATTGCCGTTCGAGCGCTTTCTCAACCCGGAGCGACCGAGCGCGCCGGACGTGGACGCCGACTTCGCGGACAACCGCCGCGACGAGATGATGGCGTACGTCACGGAGAAGTACGGCGCGGACAAGGTGGCGCAGATCTGCACGTTCGGGACGATGGCCGCGCGCGGGTCCGTGCGCGACGTGGGCCGCGTGCTCGGGTACGACTACCAGTTCGTGGACAAGATCTCGAAGTCGGTTCCGATGGGGAGCCAGGGGTTCCCGATGACGCTCGAGATCGCGCTCCAGGAGGCGCCGGAGCTGAAGAAGCTGTATGACGTGAACGCCGAGGTTCACCGTCTTATCGACCTCGCCCGCCAGGTCGAGGGGTGCGCGCGCCACGTTTCGATCCATGCCGCCGGCGTGGTCATCTCGCCCACCGCGCTCACCGACTTCACCCCGCTGCAGATCGATACCCGGGAGGGAAAGACCATCACGCAGTACGAGATGCACGCCGTCGAGTCGGCCGGTCTCGTGAAGATGGATTTCCTCGGGATCCGCAACCTGTCGATCCTGGGAGACGCGATCAAGCTCGTGAAGCAGACGAAGAACGCGGACATCATCCTCGAGAAGATCCCGGTAGACGACAAGAAGACCTTCGAGCTGCTCGCGGCCGGAAAGACGATGGGAACGTTCCAGCTGAACGGCGACGGGATGACCAAGTACCTGATGGACCTGCGCCCCGAGCGCGTCGAGGACATCATGGCCATGGTCGCGCTCTACCGCCCGGGCCCGATCGAGTCGATCCCGGAGTACATCCGCCGCAAGCACAACCCGAGCCTCGTGAAGTTCATGGACCCACGGATGAAGGATATCCTCGACCAGTCGTACGGCGTCATCGTGTACCAGGACGACGTGATGCTCATCGCCATCCACCTGGCCGGCTACTCCTGGCTCGACGCGGACAAGCTGCGCAAGGCGATGGGAAAGAAGATCCCGGAGGAGATGCAGAAGCAGAAGGAAAAGCTCCTGAGCGGCTTCGTCGAGCACGGGCTGACCATGACGAAGGCGCAGGACATCTGGAAGCTCATCGAGCCGTTCGCGGCTTATGGGTTCAACAAGGCGCATGCCGCGAGCTATGGGATGATCGCGTACGACACCGCCTACATGAAGGCGAACTATCCGGCGGAGTACATGACGTCGATCATGACCGCGGAGTCGTCGGACATCGAGAAGGTCGCCGAGGCCGTCACGGAGTGCCGGCGCATGGGAATCGACGTGCTGTCGCCGGACATCAACGAGTCGCGGCTGACGTTTACGTACATCAATGACAAGACGATCCGCTTCGGGCTGATCGCCATCAAGAACCTCGGGGAAGAGGTAATCGAGTCGATCATCGCCGAGCGCGAGGCGAAGGGGCCGTTCCTCGACCTCGCCGACTTCGCGCGGCGCGTGCACCATCGCGCGTTCAATAAGAAGTCCATCGAGGCGCTTGTGAAAACCGGCGCGCTCGACCGGTTCGGCGACCGCAACCAGCTGCTCGAGAACATGGACCGGATCTTGCTGTTCAACAAGGACGCGCAGAGGCAGCTGACGACGAACCAGGGGAGCCTGTTCGACGCGGCACCGTCCGTCGCCACCGCGGGGATTACCCTTCGGGTCGTTCCGCCGGCGGCCAAGCGCGACGTGCTGCAGTGGGAGAAGGAGCTGCTCGGCCTATTCGTGTCGGCGCACCCGTACGAGGACGTGGCGAAGCAGCTCGGCGATACCGTCCTGTCGGTCGCGGTCGCGATCACGAAGCCGGACGCCGAGTTCGTGCGCGTGGGAGGGATCATCACGACGGTGAAGGAGATCGTCACGAAGAAGGGCGATGCGATGGCGTTCGTCGGATTCGAGGACCTCACGGGGAAGACGGAACTGCTGGTGTTCCCGCGTACGTTCGCCCAGTTCAAGGAATCGCTGCTGCCCGACACGATCATGGTCGTGTCCGCGAAGGTGTCGCGGCGCAAGAGCGAGTCGAGCCGCGACGACGACGTCGACGGCCCGGGCGGGGAAGAGGTCGCGCTCATCGCGAACAGCCTCGTGCTCGTCTCGGACAGCGAGGCCGCGGGGCTTGGCGAGCTTTTGAAGTCGGGCGGGTGGATCGACGAGGAGCAGCGGTCGAAGTTTCAGAAGACCGAGGATCCGAAGGCGAAGGCCGCGGAACAACCGTCCGTCTCCATCGCGCTCCGCGGACGGCCCGACCACGACATGGTCGAGCGCCTCCGCGGAATTCTCCGTGCCAACCCCGGCCCGCGCCGCGTGTGCCTGCTCGTGGAGTCGGGCGGACAGACCAGGAAGATCGAAACCGAGTACTCGATCCTCGCCACGAGCCAGGTGATCGACGAGATCGCGGGGATCGTGGGGAGGCAGAACGTCGTCGCGGACTAATTGTCATCGTATGAAGCGCTCCCATCCCGAAGGTCTGCTACCCGTCGAAATCGCCGTCGACCTTTCGGCGCTGCGTCGAGATGCCGTCGATTTTTACGATCGCCTCGGCCTCGCCGACCTTGCCGCGACACTGCCGCCGACCATCGACCTGTCGCGCGATCAATTGGACGTTCTCCGCGCCAAGGCCAGGGAAGGGTATTCGCGCGTCCTTCTGATCCCGGCCGGGATCGAGCGACATCTCCCCGAGCTTCTCGCTGCGTTTCCCGTCGACCGCTCGGCCCGCGTCACGGCAAGCTGGCCGGACGGGATCGTCACGACGGATCCGCGTCGCGTCGGGCGGTCGTACCTTTTGCTGACGAACCCGGACCGCGCGATGGCAAGGAACACGCTCGGCCGGAGCGCCGCCGGTCTCGCCGCGACGTTCGAGACGACCAACCGCGTCGGGCTCACGATCGCCGAGTTTCTCGTCGAGGAACGCGTCCATTTTGAGACGACCGGCGCGCACCTCGTCGACCGATCGACGGGCGGTTCCTCGTGGCTGCTCGGCAGCCGCGACAAGGAAGGAAACGTCCTTTACGCCGCCTGGAACGCGAACCCGGAGCGCCTGCGCATTGGCGCCGACCCGGAGACGGACCGCTATCCCGCGCTAGGCGCCCGGGATGGATTCTTCGTATCGCTGGGATAAACGATGTCAACACCGAGTGTTGACATCGTTTGATTTGCCCGTGGCCGTCTTGACGCGGGACTCCTTTTCTGCCACACTCGTTCTCCACCCACAACAGGAGGGTGCCATGAGCGAAGGAGATCCGAGACGCGTGAACGTCGTCTGCGTCGACGACGATGGAAAGGAGATTACCGTCGCGTCGGCGTTCCTTGCCGGCGAGAACGTTCTGATCACGGGGTCCGACGAGGCGATCGAGACGATCCGGTTCGACGTCTGCGAACGGTGCGGCCTGAGCCAGCACGACGGAACGGCGTTCCTGGACGGCGTGCTCGACACGTACCAGCCAACCGTGGCGGTGGCCTATGGCGCCTGGTGCGCGACGGTTCCGAAGACACGTTCGACTCGGCCTTGAGCTTCGCTCAGGGTCTTTTTTGTTTGATCTGCGATCCCGGGCATCGTATACTGGACCGGAATATGGCAGAGCCAAATCCCATCAGCCCTGAGATTTCGCGCGAGATGACCGACCGCGGGCAGCCGCGCATCCTGCCGCTCTCGGACCGCGTCATGCGTGGCCTCGTTGACGTCCGTGCCGCGGCCGAGGCACGGACGACCCCGCGGTCGCTTCTTGAGCTCACGGACGCATTTGAGGCGAGGTTCGCGAAATGGAGCGACTCGATCCCGAAGAGCAGGCGCGGGAACACGCAGGAGAGACTGGCGCGGGCCAGGGAGCTTCTGGAAGCGAACGATTTGTCGAACCCGGAGTGGCGGTCGATCCGCATCGCGGAAGTGCAGCTTGATCTGACGCTGACCGAAACGCGGCTCGTTTCAAGCTTTCTCCGTGACTTTTCTCCCGAGGAGGCCGCGGAAACCCTTCGTGCGGGCGCAGGTCACCCGCGGTTTGTCACGGAGGCATTGCTGCGTCAGAGGGCCGATATCGCGGCGGACTTGGAACCGACGCCAATCCTCGAGACGTTCCTGGCGTACGTTCCCGAATCCCTCCGGACATCCTCCCGCGTCCTTTCCTCCGATCTCGTTCCCCCCCGCGCGCGGGGAGACGCGCGACGGCTCGTGAACCAGATTGCGAACCGTTCGTTCCGCGAGGCGAAGGAAACCTGGCGCGCGGTAATGCTCGCGTGGGTCGGGATGCCGGAGCACCTGATTCGCCTGCCAAGCGAGCTTGAGAGGGAAGCGCTGCAGGACGACGCGCGCGACCAGAGGCTTTATGCGTGCCAGGTCGACATGTACGACGCGATCGTCGCGTCCCATGCGGAGCGCCGCGAATCCATCGAGCGCCGTCGACGCACCGAGGAGATTTTTCGACGTGGCAAAATCGTCGGGGTCCCGAGGCCGGTCATTTCCACGGAAGACCATGCCGCCTCGCCGGTCATCGTGACGTTTCAGGACGGGGACGACACGCGGCAGGCCGTGGTGAAGTTCTCATTCAGCGAGCGGTTTGCGCGCGAGGGCGTCACGCCGGGAAACGGGAAGTACCGCGAGGTGGCGGCGTCCATGCACGCGGTCGGATTCGGCGTGGAGGCGCCCGCCGTCGTGTCGCGCCGGCTGGAGCCGTACGGCGACGTGACGGTGTTGGAGCTGCTGGACGGAAAAGACTGCAGTCGGATTGACGAATGGTTTCAACTTCCGAGCGGCCGCCTCAGGCCAGAGATCGGTCCGATGGCGGTGGCGAGCGTTCTCTTGAATAACTCGGACCTGGCGCCGCGCAACATCATGAGGACGTCACGCGGCCTCGTCCCCATCGACTACGGCTCCGACCTTTCCTCCGACGTCGAATCGCCCTTCAGCTCCGTGCCGCTTCTGCTCATGTCGGAGTCGGGCGATACGGTTCCAGAGTCGTTGCAGGAGCGGGTTGTCGCGTGGAGGGATTCGGCGGAGCGAAAGACGTTCGAGCGAATGGTCGGCCTGTTGCCGGAGAACATGGGTCCGTACCTGGAAGCGTACGGGAAGCGCATCGACGCGATGGTCGCGAGATTCGTCGCGGACGGTCCGGGGGCGAAGTACCCCAAATACCTGCCCAGATTTCGAAGGGACTTCGGGGAGAAATTCGCCGCGTACCTTGCGTCAAAGTCGGCGCAGACGCCGAGGTCAAGACCGAGCGGGCCGGACGTGACAAGGCCGCTATAACCAGAGCCTATGCCACACGTGAACATATTTGCCCTCGAAAACGGCCAGTCCGTCCGCCTCGCCCGCGTCGACCTCGTCGACGGCGTCGCGGTCCCGTCGGGCGACCCGGACATGGTCGCGGATCTCAGCGCGGGGATCGTCGATCCGCTCCTCGGAACCGCGTTGACCGTCGCGGACGGCCTTGCGTTCATGGCGGTGCTTTCGTCCGTCTATCGTACCCCGTATCTCTTCGCTACAGACATTATTGAGGAAACGTGATAGAATCATATCCATAGGGGCGCTAGTCCCGTCCGTGGTAGGAGGAACCCATGGCACCAGCCGTCAAAAAATCGAAGGTCACTGCGAAGGCTCCGGCTCCGGCCGCCCCTTCGCTGAAGCTATACCGCCGTATCGCGGTCGGCTTTGTCGTTGCGGTGGCCATGATGCTGGCAGCCGTTCTCTACGTCTCGACGGTCTCGGCGACGATTCATGTGGTGCCGATCAAGACGACGGTGAAGACCGAGTTCATCGCGGACGTGGTGAAGACGCCGACCAAGGACTCGGAGGTGCGCGGATCCATCGTGACCGCGACCGTGCAGAAGACCGCGCCGTTCGCGTCGGCCAACCCGGGAAAGATCATCGACGAGAAGGCCGGCGGGACGGTCATCGTCCACAACGCGTCGTCGCACACCCAGCCGCTCGTTGCCACGACCCGGTTCCTGAGCGCGGACGGCATCCTCTTCCGGCTCGACAAGGGCGTGACGGTTCCGGCGAACGGGACGGTCGAGGCAGCGATCCACGCCGACGTCGCGGGCGCGACGGGGAACGTCGCTCCGACGAAGTTTTCGATACCGGGCCTTTCCGAGTCGCTTCAAAAGTCCATCTACGCCGACAACGCCGTCGCATTCGTCGGCGGGACGCGCACGGTTTCCATCGTGACCCAGGAGGATATCGACCGATCGGCGCTCGAGCTGCGTGGCACGCTGGAGGAACAGGCGAAGGCGGCGCTGAAGGCGAAGGCCGAGGATGGCCTTTCCGGCGAGGCCTATTCCTTCGAGGTCACGGAACAGAAGAGCGATACGCAGGCCGGGGCCGAGGCGTCCGGGTTCAGCCTCACGATGTCGATAGAGGCAACCGGGGTGTTCTACGATCGCGCCGCGCTGGCAGTCATCGCGAAGAAAAAATTGTTCGAGCAGCTGCTTCCGGGAATGGACTTCGTCGGATCGAATGACAACGCGCTCCAGGCATCCGTCGACAAGGTCGCGGACGCGAAGCTCGGAACCGCGAGCGTCCACGTGTACATGGACGGAATCGTCGCCCCTTCGGCCACCAGCCGGTCGCTTGAGCCGGGACGGTTCGCGGGAATGAGCCAGGAGGAAATCAAGGATTTGCTCGTAAAGGAAACGATCGCGTCCGACGTGACGGTCGAGTTTACCCCGTTCTGGATGAAGCGTGTTCCGAGGCTGAAAGACCACATTTACGTGGAGATTGCGCAGTAGGAACGGCCGCTTGTGGCCGTTCTTTCATTTGTGTTACAGTTCGAGGGTTATCGGTCACCCTTGTCCTCAAACCCTATGTCTTCCGAAGAGCTCTCCCACCTCCGCCATTCGCTTGCCCACCTGCTCGCCGCGGCAGTCCTCGAGCTGTACCCGGACTCCAAGCGCACCATCGGCCCGGCCGTCGACGACGGGTTCTATTACGATTTCAAGTTCTCGACGCCCGTCTCGGAAGAGGACCTGCCGAAGATCGAGGCAAAGATGCGCGAGCTGCTGCCGACCTTCACGTCGTTCGACCGCTCGGAAGTCTCGGCCGACGAGGCACGCGCGGCGTTCGCGGACAACAAGTACAAGACGGAGCTCATTAACGAGTTCTCGACGGAAGGGCAGACGCTGACGCTGTACCGGTCGGGATCGTACGTCGACCTGTGCCGCGGCGGCCATGCGGAGTCGCTCGCGAATGTCGACCCCGAGTCGTTTAAGCTGTCAAAGATCGCGGGCGCGTACTGGCGCGGCGATTCGGAAAAGGACCAGCTCACGCGCATCTACGGGCTTGCGTTCGCCACGGCCGCGGAGCTCGCCGCCCATTCCGCAATGCTCGAGGAGGCCAAGAAGCGCGACCACCGGAAGCTTGGCGCCGAGCTCAAGCTGTTCACCTTCTCCGACCTGGTCGGTCCCGGACTCCCGCTCTGGACTCCGCGCGGCACGACCGTCCGCATGCTGCTCGACGGGTTCGTCTGGTCGCTTCGTCGCGCGCACGGCTACGAGCGCGTGACCATCCCGCACATCACCAAGAAGGACCTGTATGAGACGTCCGGCCACTGGGCCAAGTATGCCGACGACCTATTCAAGATCGTCACGCGCGAGAAGCACACCTACGCCATGAAGCCGATGAACTGCCCGCACCACGCGCAGATCTACGCCTCGGAGATGCGCTCGTACCGCGACCTTCCCGTCCGCTACGCCGAGACGACTATGGTGTACCGCGACGAGCAGTCGGGCGAGCTCGGAGGGCTCACCCGCGTGCTCTCGATTACCCAGGACGACGCGCATGTGTTCTGCCGTCTGTCGCAGGTCCGCGAGGAGGCGGAGAAGATCTGGGGCATCATCACGACGTTCTACGGCGCGTTCGGCTACGAGCTGTCGCTTCGCCTGTCGCGCCGTGATCCCGCCATGCCGGAGAAGTACCTTGGAGATTCGGCAGACTGGGACCGATCGGAGGCCGAGCTTCGGGACATCATCGAGTCGCACGTCGGAAGCGCCTACGCCGACGGTCCGGGCGAGGCCGCGTTCTACGGCCCGAAGATCGACTTCATGGCAAAGGACTCCATCGGCCGAACGCACCAGGTCGCCACGATCCAGCTCGATTTCAACCAGCCGCGCAACTTCGGTCTCACCTGCGTTAACGAGCAGGGCGAGAAGGAACAGATCGTCATGGTCCACTGCGCGATCATGGGATCCATCGAGCGCTTCATGGCCGTCCTCATCGAGCACCTCGGCGGCGCGTTCCCGATGTGGCTCGCCCCGTACCAGATTCGCATCGCGACTGTTTCGGACGCCTTCGTCCCGGCCGCGACCGAGCTCAAGGAGAAGCTATCCGCCGCCGGACTCCGCGTGGAGCTCGACGCGTCCGACGAGAAGGTCGGAAAGAAAATCCGCGCGTCGGCCATGATGAAGGTTCCGTGGACGATCGTCTTCGGTGCCAAGGAAGCCGAGGGAGGGGATTTCAAGATCAACGTGTTCGGAGCGACGGAAGACCTGATGGTCCCGCAGGCCGACCTCGTTGCCACGGCATTGAACGCAGCAAAAACGCCTCGCTAGTGCGAGGCGTTTTCGGTGGCTTACTGGCTGCGAATGGTTCGCATGAGTTCCAGGTAAGATATCATGTCTTCGCTGCGTGCCTTTGCCTTGGCAATCCTTTTTTCCATGTCGATTCGTTTTGACGCCTCAACGGCGGGACTCTTGGAGCTCATGACGGAACGAATGGCTGCGAGATCGGCCAGGCGGGCCTGAAGCTCGGCCTTTTGTTCCGCGGCCCGTCCTCGCAAGTATTCGTCCCTTCCTTCGAAGATCTCAAGTCTTTTTAACGCGTCCTCGAGATTTCGCGGGTCTCCGCTCTTTCTGAATTCACGGACGGCCTTATTCGTTTCCATGGATGGAACCTCGATCGACGGCTGGCTGATTTCCACGTTTGCGGCGGGCGCGGTGTCCGCCGAACCAGACTCGACGGCCTGAGCCGCGGGAGGTGCTGCCGGCGTTTCCGCGCGGATCGAGTAGTCAGCCCGCGTTCCCGCGTCGTATGCCTGGTGGGTCGGGGCGCTTTCGGGGGACTGATCGTGGTTGCGGACCGTATCCACGCCCTTTCCTGCCGCGAGACCGATTCCAAGGCCCAGGAGAAGCCTTCTTGCGGCACTTCCGACGTCGAAGCCGGCGATGCGGGAAAAGAACCCGGTCTTCTCGGCTGGCTTTTGCGCCGGAGCGGCTTTTGCCATCGCGAAGTCCTTGCCAAGCATGGATTCCTCGAGTCGTTGCGCCTCGCTCAGCGCCTCCACTCGCGCCTGTTCCGCGGCCGCCTTTTTCGTTTCCGCGGAAATCTCGCGCATCCTCTGTTCCTCCGCTCGCTTCGGGCTGTTCAGGTCGATCATGTCCGGAGCTTCCTCGGATGCGTCGAACGGTCGGGCATCCTTATTTCCCATCTCGGGAGTTCCTCCGCGAATCACTCGGCCGTCCGCTCCTCGGTTTACGCGCATAAGAGGCCTTACGGATCCGTCCTTTGCGTCATCGGGTCCCGGGAGAAAGCCGATCACGTCCTCGGCCGCGTCGCTTGGATCCTCGCCCATCTCGAGCGCTTCGGCCCCATTGGCGCGATCTTCACGTCGGCTTTCCATCGTGGGCTTCAGCGTTGGCTTTTCCGCGTATAAACGATCGCGTGCCGTCTGCGTCGCGAACCGCTTGTCGCTCGGCTCGATGCCGGCATCCTTGAGCGACCGCTCGGCAATTTTAATCTTTTCGCGTCCTGCCGCGTATGCTTTCGTCGTGTCGGCTTCATCGCGCGTCAGTTTCTCGACGACGTCTTCCGATCCGGAATTCTTCGCTTGCGCAAGCTCGCGTCGGATCTTCAAAAGTCCGGCGTGGAGATCGTTCGTTCGCTCGACCGCGGCAAGATAGTTCTTGGTCTCGGTCGCCTGCTGTTCGGTCCGCTTTTGTTCGTCCAGTCTTTGCTTCTTGTACTCCGCGATGATTGCCGCGTTGCCGCGTTGCTCCGCGGAACCGGGGACGAGATCTCTCCGCTTGATCTCAGATGCCTTCGAAACGAGCTTCGGTTCCTCGGCCTTGAGAATTCCCTCGTGTTTTTTTTCAAAGACCTTTCGGTTGTGTTTGTTCTGGAGGTTGAGGCCGACTACGTCAATTCCTCCGTCAATCAAATCCTGGCGGGGGTTAATGGCAAGCGCGGCAATTCGCTTGATCTCCGCCGTCGCGGCGTCGCGCTCATCCTTCGGTTTCTTGAAGTTGTTGGCGGTCTTTTGCGCGGCATCGAGGCTATCCATCAGAGCGAGATACTTGCGGGCGATCCCCGCCTGTTCCGGCTGTAGCTTCGAGTCACCAATGCGCGTCTTTAAGGCGCCCGCCTCGCGTCCCTTGGTAAAATCACGGTCCGGTGATTTCGTTACCTTTGCGCGCGTTGGCCTTGGCTTCCATTCCGCGTTGCGTGCGCTGCCTCTTGATTCTCCGATCATAGATTTTTTTCGTTAGCTTTGCGCAGTCGCGCGATAATTATACAGAGTATAACACTTTGGTCGGGGGTTGACAATTTCAGACGGATCGCATAGGATGGTTTCTCCCTTCGTGTACTATTGACGGGGGAGAGGAGCAATCATGTCTCAACAGACCAGCCGACGAAAGACTCGCGCGCCATCATCAGACGACTTCGCGCACGACGTGAACGTTCCCGGGCCGCTCCGGGACCTTCGGAAAATCCTGGACGGGAACGGCGCTCCCGGCGCGCCGTTCACGCAGAACGAGACGGCGATCGTGTTTGCCTGGCTTCCGCCGAGGCAAGTATGGAACGCCGACGCACTGGCAGCGGTCCGTTCGGAGATCGAGGAATGCGCAGCCGATCCCGAGGCGGCGCGTGCGTTCGTCGACGAGCGCCTGTCAACGCCATTCGCCGAGCGCGTGCGCGAGCACGTGGAGGCGTTCGCGAATGCGTTGCCGTCCTGGTTTCGGAGGATGAGTGACGCGATGCCGGATACGTCACGCGTTATCGTGCTCCAGTCCGCGGTGCTGCTGCTCTACGACCTTGCGGGTTGCTCGTCCGTACGGACTCCACCGAACCCCGAGTCGCTTCCTGCCGCCTGGCGTAGGAACGCCTCGTGATCCCCGCACTGACACTGGTCGAGGACGAGCGCGAACAGGTCGCGTCCGCCCCCGGCCGTTTTTCTTCCCGTCGACGCCACGAGCCACATCCCGTCGAGCGCATGCTCCGGGACGGACTTGGCTCGTCGCTCTACCGACAGGACATCCCGCTGCTCCTCGACCATCTCGGAAATCTCGGCCGTTGGGACGAGAGCGACTGCCGGAGAATTGGGCTGGAAGTGGCGTCGCGCTGGGTGGTGCACCCGGCGTTCAACGAGAGGTTCGTCGCGGACCAGATCGCTCGCGTCGGCGGAAACGGCCTCGTCGGAACGCGCGTCCGCGGCCTGTGGATCGCAGACCGCCTCGAGCGTTTCACCGCCGACATGGAAGCCCTCTATCTCCGCCTCGGGAACACGCTTTCCTCCACGCACCGCGCGTTTCTCCGATCCCTGTACGTCTCGTGCGTCATGCACGCGAACGTCGGCCCGGTCCACGGCGTGCTCAGCCAGACACGATCTTCTCGACAGCCCGGTCCGATTGGATAGGGGCTGTCGTTTTTTTTATCCTTCTCAACCCTGTGGTATAATCTTTTTATTATGGAGGGACAATCACCGATCGGCGAACAACTGAAGACACGGATGCGGGACTGGAAGCCGGTCAATCTTCCCGTGGCCGACGACGAGACGGATATCGTCGGCCCGCCATTTCTTTTCCAGCCGATGCCGCGGATCGAAATGCCGCCGGTGCCCGCTTCGCGTCCGGAGGCCGGACGTCCGCCGGCCGTCGACTTTGCGGCGGATCTGGCCAGAAGCCGGTACGCGGCGATCGTGGCGGAAAAGATCGCGAAGGACGGCAAGGTCGAGGACTACTGGGCGAATCTGTCCCAGGCATTCGACGAGCGCACCGCCCAGGCGCGCGAATTTGACGAACTTGGCGTCGAGACGCCGACGGACCGCGCGGTCATCAAGAATATTCGCGGGGAAATGAACGCGTTGATTCCAAGGCTGGCCGATGCGCGCGTGAGGACGGACGCGAAATCGCTTCGGTTCACGGATCCGAACATGTACGTCCACATCCTGGAACGCCGGCTTGAGCAAGCCGAGCGCGCGGCCGCGTTTTCGGGAGGGAACGAAGCGGCAACCCGAACGGCGATCGACGAGGCGCGTGTTATCAAGGATCAGATCCAAATCGTCCGGAAGATATCGGCGATGCCTGGAAACGAGTGGAGCCGATTGCGCACGGAAGGGGCACGGGAGCAGGCGGAGAGGATCGCCGCAAAGGGTTCGGTCCTGGAAACGCTGGGCGACAAGGATATTGACACGAATCCCGATCGCGTCGAGCTGGCCGAGCTTCAGACAAAAATGAAACGCAAACAGGCGGAGCGCGCGAAGCTCAACATCTGGAACATCTTCGCGAAGGCCGACATAGACAAGGAACTTTCGTCCATGCGTCTGAGGGAGGCGTTCCTGATTCGCAAGGCGAATCGAAAGCCAGACGCCACTCGTTGACTTTTGGGCGCCGAACTGTTAGTTTTTCGCGTACATGGACGCACCAAAATACCATCTCATTACTCTCGGCTGCCAGATGAATAAGAACGACTCCGAGCGGATGGATGCCATCCTCTCCGGAGTCGGTTTTGTTTCAACCGAACGCAAGGAGGAGGCCGACCTGATCCTCGTGAACACCTGCTCGGTCCGGCAGAGCGCCGAGGATCGCGTGTTCGGATTTTTGCGCGAGTTCGACAAGCTGAAGCTGGCGCGTCCGAACCTCATCGTCGGAATCACCGGCTGCCTTCCGGGACGCGACCGCGACGGCGCGATCCGCAAGAAGATGCCCACTGCCGACCTTTATTTTCCCATCACTGACGTCGTTCAGCTCCCGCGCTGGATTTCTGAACTGCGTCCGGAGCTCGTGAACGGGGCGGACATCGGCGAGGACTACCTGAAGGTGATTCCCGAGCGCCGCACGTTCCGCCAGGGGTTCGTCACGATCCAGACCGGCTGCAACAAGTTCTGCACGTACTGCGTCGTGCCGTTCGCCCGCGGACTCGAGAAGAATCGCACGGTCGTCGACATCCTGACGGAAGTCCGCGACCTGGCCGACCACGGCTGCGTCGAGATCACGCTGCTCGGGCAGACCGTCAACTCGTTCCGCGCGCCGGACCCCGAGTCGTTCTCGACGGCGAACCCGTACAAGGACCATTTCGCGGCGCTGCTGTGGGAGGTGAACCAGGTTGCGGGAATCTCGCGCCTCCACTACACCGCGCCGCACCCGCTGCACATGAGCGACGAGGCCATCGACGCGATGACGCTCCCCGCGCATCTCAATTACATCCATCTCCCGGTACAGGCCGGCGACGACGCGGTGCTCAAGCGCATGAACCGGCGCTACACCTCGGCGCAGTTCCTTGACGTGGTCCGCCGTCTCCGTGAGAAAATCCCGGGCCTTGCGATCGGAACCGACATTATCGTCGGATTCTGCGGCGAATCGCGCGAGCAGTATCTGAAGACGGCCGAGCTGTACGAGCAGGTCCGCTTCGACATCTCGTACACGGCCCGCTATTCGACGCGTTCCGGAACCGCCGCGTGGCGTGCGTTCAAGGACGATGTGGACGGCGACGAGAAGAAATGGCGCTGGAAGCACCTCCAGGACATTCAGGAACGGATCGTCTTCGAGAAAAACCAGGCGTACGTCGGCAAGGTCGTCTCCGTCCTCGTCGAGCGCCACGAGGTTCCGGTCGCCACCGACGAGATGCTCGAACTGCCCGGGAATATCCTCGACCGTTTGGCGAAGATGCCGGGAACGTGTCTCGGAAACTCGCGCGAGATGAAGCTGGTGCGGTTCCCGGGAGGGAAGGAGCTGCTGGGGCAGATCGTGAACGTGAGGGTCGCGAAGGCGGAGAAGTGGATTCTCGACGGGGAGATTGTCTAATGTTTCGCCAACGATCATATGCGCAAGCTTCTCGTCATCGTCGGACCGACCGCGTCCGGAAAAACCCAGCTCGGGATCGACCTTGCCAAACGGTTTGACGGCGAGGTCATTTCTGTTGACTCGAGGCAGGTGTATCGGGGAATGGACGTGGGGACGGGGAAGGTCGAGGGAGAGAAGGCACTGAGGATCGGCGGGTCGAAGGAGGGGATCGGCACGCTGTTCGCGAGCGAGCACCATCTTGTCGTCGAGGGGATTCCGCACTGGGGAATCGACCTGGTCGATCCGGACGCGGAGTATTCCGTGGCGGACTTTAAGAAATATGCGGAGGAGAAGATCGTCGAGATCTCGAAGCGCGGGAAGCTCCCGATCCTCGTCGGGGGAACCGGGCTGTGGGTCCGCGCGGTGGTGGACGATTTGAACCTGACCGAGACGGCTCGGAACGACGAATTGCGCGACACGCTCGAGGCGCGGCACCTCGACGACCTGTTCGCAGAGTACAAGCGTCTGGACCCGGACGGCGCGGAACTCATTGACCGCCAGAACAAGCGCCGCGTGGTTCGCGCGCTCGAGGTGACGATCGCGACGGGGAAGCCGTTCTCCGCGCAGCTGAAGCGCGGGACGTCGAAGTACGACCTTCTTGAGATCGGAATCCTGGTCGACCGCGACGTCCTGAACGCAAGGATCAACGACCGCGTCGAAGCCATGGTCGCGACGGGGCTCGTCAACGAGGTGCGCCGGCTGCGCGACAAATTTGGATGCGACAACGAGGCGATGACGGGGATCGGGTATCGTCAGATCTGCGCGTTTCTCGACGGTTCGCGTCCACTTGCCGACGCCGTCGAGGAAACCAAAAAGGTCACCCGTGCCTATGCGAAGCGGCAGATGACCTGGTTTCGGCGCGACGATCGCGTGCGGTGGATAGAGAATCCCGTCGACGCGCTTGAGATCGTCGCAGAGTGGGTTACTCATTGATCGGGACGGGGAGCTCGACGAGCATCGCAAGATGCGCGTCGATCGCGTCGATCTCGTCGGAGACGGCCTGCATCGAACCGCGCAGGGATCCCATGCGCGTGAGGATGGCGACCGCTGCCGTTTCCAGGGTCGTGAACCGTTCGGTGTCGCGGCTCCTTGACGCGGCCTCGAGCATGGAGCGGAGCGCGTCCAGGTTTGCCTCGAGGCGTTCGTGTCGATTCGCGAGGGTCTCCGCACGGTCGTTCAGGACCAGCTTCGCGCCCTCGATCGCGTTCAGCGTCTCGACGAGGACCGGGTCCAGGATCGGCTCGCCTTCCGCTGGGTTTCGAAAAAGACGTTCCATAGCGTTTGCGTTACGATTCAAGCTTCACGAGCAGCATGTTTCTCGCGATCTTCGCGTCCACCGCGCCCTCCGTTTCCTTCATGACCTGGCCGACGAGCACCTGGATAAGCTCCTTCTTTCCGGCCTTGTAACGTTCGACGATCTCCGGATTGTTGCCGAGCACGCGGTCGACGATCTCGGCGATCACGGACGCGTCCTCGATGTTCCCCAACCGCTTTGCCTCCATCACGCCGGACGGGTCCGCGCCGGACTCGAGCATCTCGGTCAGCACCGTCATGCCCGCGGATGAGGAGAGCTTATTCGAGGCCAGCAGGGAAATGAACTCCGCGAAGTTTTCCGCGTCGATCTTCATGGAGCCGACGTCGACGTTTCGTTCGAGCAGAAGTCCGCCAAGCTTGGACAGCAGCCATCCGGCGACCAGGTTCGCCGTCTTTTGTTTTTCCGTCGCGCCGCCATTCGCCTTCGTCCACTCGCCAAGCTCCGAGAAGACGTGCTCGGTAAATTCCGACAGCGCCGGGTCTTCGCAGATCTGCTTCGCGTCGTCGGCCTTCAAGCCGTACTCGTCGACGAACCGCGCTCGTCGAGCCGCCGGTAACTCCGGCATCCGGGCGCGCTCCTCGTCGGCGATCTTCGACAGCTCGAGCACCGGGATATCCGGTTCCGGGAAATACCGATAGTCGCCCTCGGCCTCCTTCACGCGCTGCTCCTTCGTCCCCTGCGTCGCGTCGTCCCATCCGCGCGTCGTGGTGACGGACGGGGGAGAGCCGGCGGCCCAGAGGTCGGCCTGGCGCTTGAGCTCGAACTGGAGCGCGCGCTCGACGTTGCGGAACGAGTTGATGTTCTTGATCTCGGTCTTCGGGTGAAACTTCGGCCCGACGATATTTCCGGCGTCGTCGACCTCGCGAAGCGACACGTTCGCGTCGCAGCGCATCTGCCCCTTCTCCATGTCCGCGTCGGAGACGCCAAGGTAGCGCGCCATCAGCCGCAGGTCCTGTAAAAATGCCTTCGCCTCCTCCGGCGACGCGAAATCCGGATCGGTGACCATCTCGATGAGCGGCGTTCCCGCGCGGTTGAAGTCGACGTACGTCTTTCCGTCCGCGCCATGCAGGTTCTTCGCCGCGTCCTCCTCGAGGTGCGCGCGCGTGATCCCGACGCGGTGCGATCCGACCATGACGAACCCCTTCTCGGCGATCGGCAGGTCGTACTGCGAGATCTGGTAGGCCTTCGGAAGGTCGGGATAGAAGTAGTGCTTGCGGTCGAACTTGGAGTGCGGCGCGATGGCGCAGTTGAGCGCGAGACCCATGCGGATGCCAAAGCGAACCGCCTGCTCGTTCGGGACGGGCAGGGTGCCGGGCTGGCCGGTGCAGATGGCGCAAACGTTCGCATTCGGCGCCGCCGCCTCGTGGGCCGAGCAGGCGCAGAACATCTTGGTCTTGGTTTTCAGCTGGAGGTGGATCTCAAGGCCGATGACGGGGACGAGCATAGGAAAAAGCGGGGTTGCGAATAACGAATACGGTTACTAAATTGCGTATGACACGAATTGCAACGAACGTTACGAATTTGCCGGTTCTGTTTTTGCGGGGACGCTCGTCTTCATCTCCTTGTATGCCATCACCCCATAGATCGACAACATCGGAAGGAGGAAGATGTTTCCGATCGTGCCGAGCATGTCGGCCCAGAGCGGGGGAGTGTCGCCGAAGATGTCCTCGATCGGCGTGTGCGTGAGGGCGGACAGGGCGACATAGGCGAGGGAGAGGACGACGAGGTAGGCGATCCCGACGAGAACCGGGCCGCCGAGCTGGTAGAGCGCGGCCACGAAGAAACGCCCTTTCGCGAGGTCGCGGCTGGCCGACAGCGCGTCGAGGCCCCTCTTTCCGTCCAGGAGCAGCGCCTGTTGGGCAAAGCCGAACCAGACGAGGAAAATCAACCCCGGGATGACAAGCAGGAGAAAACCGCCTGCCACCGTGAGCGCCTGAAGGAGTCCGACCCAGGCGAAGGACCCGAGGGCGGAAAGGGCATACAGGGGAACGACGTTCGTGTCGATTTCCTTGCCATTCCCGAGCTGGTGTGTCAGGACGATCATGATCACCCCGATGAAGAGCCAGAGCATCCCGTCGGCGAGCTCGACGGCAAGGCCGAGGCCCATGCGGACCCCCTCGTTTGGAATGAGCGTCACAAGCACGATCGCGGCGTACGAGAGCAGGAGCCAGGAGACGTATCCGACAAAGAGCTTCGCGTGGGTTCGGTACAGCTGAAAGGACGCGCGCAGAAGGTTTGGGACGGAGGTCATATCGAGTTAGTTTGTAGTGAGTGGTTTGTAGTGAGTGGTATTCAAACTACTCACGACTCACCACAAACTACCTACCTTTTCAAAGATTGATAAAGCATCAGGTCGGAGGCGACGATGAGCGGGTTGATAAGGGCGGCGACGAGCGTGGAGAGTACGGACAGGACGATCGTGGAGATGCGGAGCTGGACGTCGACGCTGAGTCCGACGAACGCGCTGCTCACGACGGAGAAGACGAACTGGACCAGCGCCATGAGGAGAACGCCAACGAGGATGAACAAGATCTTCGGGAGGGCGAGGCGGATGAGGACCTGCCAGAACCGTCCGTCGACCAGCTTGCGCGCCGCGGTCAGCGCGGCCTTGCCGCGCACGTCGTCCACGAGAAGGGTAAACGGCGCGAAGTAGTAGTGGACGGACCAGCGGATTCCAAGGACGAGGGAAGCCATCACGCCGACGACCAGGGAAATCGTCGCGAGAACGGTGAGGAAGCCGAGCTTCGTGACGGTCGCCAAAAGGGACAGGATGAGCGACGGTCCGAACCCGATCAGGACGACGGCCACGAGGATCAGGAAGATCATGGCGGTGACGGCCAGCGTGGGAAGGAAGTACTTCTTTCCGTCGGCGAGCGCCTCCCGGATCCCCGCGCGCTTTCCGGACAGCTGCGAGCGGATGAGACGGATGAGCGTGATGAAGATCCAGAGACCGAGCAGCGGCCCGAGAACCCAGTTGGAAAAGGCGTACATGGCCACGCCGACCGCCTCCGGTTTCGTAAGCGTCGTGTCGACGGTGAGCAGCCGGGACGCGGACGGGTAGAGCGCTAGCGTCGCCACGTTGAAGATTGCCACGAGCAGGATCCATCCGGAAACGCTCATGAGGCTGGAGAATTCCTTGTGATAGTGCTCCCAGGAGCGGTCGATGAGCTCTCCGATGGTGATAAGGGCCATAGAATGAAGTAAAAGGTCTAGCAGGTTTTTAGGATGGATTCGATGAGCTGTCTGGCCCGCGCGACCATCGCGTCCATGGGGACGTCGGTATCGAAGGCATGGACCGAGGTTCCGAGGCGGTGGAAGAGATACGAGAACCAATGGGATCGGAAGCGCTTGGTGACGCGACGGAGAAAGGCGACGTCCGCGAACACTCCCCGGGATTCCTCGTCGCGCTTCTTCAGGCGCTCGACCGCGACGGCCGGGTCGAGGTCGGTCACGATGAGCGCGGTGGGCGGGTGCTTCAGCGCGAGGGCGTTTCCCGGGAGCTTCAGTAACCGTCGCAACGAGATCCCTCCGGGCATGATGGGCTGGTAGACGATCGACGTGCACACGCCGCGGTCCTGGAATACCGTCTTGCCGGCCCCGAGCGCCGGGATGATCAGGCGCTTGTACATGATCTCCCTGTCGAGGGCGAACGCGTGTGCAAGCGACTCGCCGTTGTAGGGAAGGTCGGTCCGCGAAAGCTCGAACCGGATGGCCGCGCCCACCCACTGCCGCGTCGGCTCGTAAGTGAAGAACACGTCGTAGTCCTTCGCCTGGTCGAACGTGGGCGGATCCGCGTGGGTCTTTGTCCACTCCCGCATGTCGAACACCTTGTGGCCGCATTCCTTCGCCCAGATCTCGGCGGCCCGAAGCAGGGTCGATTTCCCGCTCCCCGCGATGCCGTCGATCATGATGAACCGGCCTGTTGGCATAGGTCGATTATAGCATAGGTCCGATGGGTCCAATAGGACCTATCCGGTAGTCCCGTACCCCCCGCGGTCCGGGGCGGACAGTGTCTCGACGTCGCGAAATATCGCGCGGACGATGGGAACGAACAGCCCTTGCGCGATTCGTTCGCCCCGTTCGACGGTATAGGCGATTGGCCCCTCGTTGCGAATGGACAGGAGGAGCTGGTCGCTCGGACCGCAATAGTCCTGGTCGATAATCGCGATTCCGTTCGCGAGCGTGATCTGCTTTTTCGCGTTCGAAGAACGGCCGGCAAGGATCAGTCCGTATCCGGGCGGGGTGCAGACGACCAACCCTGTGGAAATAAATGCCGTTTCGCCCGGCTGGATCGTCTTTTGCTCGGAAACGGCGATATCGAACGCAATCGCGCCGGTCGTCTTGTACTCGGGAACCGGCACGTCCGGGCCCAGTCTTTTGATATCCACAGAGATGTCCATAACGGGGATATCTTAGCCCAGATCGGCCCGGTTGGAAACAGGGGGTTTGTCTGGTAGGATGGGGGCGATATGACCACCTTCGACCGCCTCTATCTCGATACCGTCGGCCGAATTTACCGCGAGGGGGAAACCGTCCAAAGCGAGCGCACGGGGATATCGACGCGGGCGATCCCGGGGATCACCTATGAGCTGGAACCGTCGAAGGGGTTCCCGCTCCTGACGGTCCGCAAGATGTTCCCAAAGTTCTTCTGTGCGGAGACGGTCTGGTTCATTGCCGGCCACAAGCACGCCGGATTCCTCCAGCAGTTCACCAAGGGCTGGGACAGTTTCCTCGAGGACGACGGCACGGTCGAGACCGCCTACGGCTACCGCTGGCGCCACCACTTCGGCCGCGACCAGCTCCTCGACCTGGTCGAGCACCTCCGCGAGGAGCCTTCGAGCCGGCAGGGAGTGGTCATGATGTGGGACCCGGCAAGCGACGGCCTGCGCGCGCCCAAGAAAAAGAATGTCCCGTGCCCGTTCACCTGGACGGTGAACATCATCGGCGGAAAGCTCAACCTTCACATGATCATGCGCTCGAACGACATGGTCCTCGGCAACCCGAACGACACCGCCGACTTCGCGCTCCTCCAGGCCATGCTCGCCCAGGAGCTGAACGTGGCGGTCGGCAAGCTGACGATCTCGATCTCGCACGCCCACATCTACGAGAACCAGTTCGACGCGGTCAAGGACATTCTCGGAAGGGAAGTCGTCGCGCACCCAGAGATCGTCTGCCGACTTCCGGAAAACTCGTTCCGCCGCGCCCTCGGGGCCGACGCGTCGCTTGTCGGCGAGCTCGTCGAAATGTTCTCGTCGCAGTACCAGCCGGGAGCGCCGATGATGAAAGTGCAAATCGCCGTATGAAAATAACCATCATCGCCGCCATCTCCGCGGACGGAAAGATCGCGCAGAACGCGAAGCAGTCGTCGCTTGACTGGACGTCGAAGGAAGACACGCGGTTCTTTGCCGACAAGACGAAGGACATCGGCGCCGTCGTGATGGGGCGCAAGACGTTCGAGACCATTGGCAGACCGCTCAAGGATCGCCGGACAATCGTGATGTCGTCGACGGGAGGATCGGATACGGAGAAATTCGATGGGCGCGACGGGGTCGAGTGGACGCGGGAGACGCCGGCCGAGCTGGTCGCGCGTCTCTCGAAGAAGGGGCTCACGGGCCTCGCGGTCTGCGGCGGATCGATGATCTACTCGCAATTCCTCGCGGCCGGCCTCGTCGACGAGCTGTTTCTTACCGTCGAGCCGGTCCTGTTCGGCGACGGCGTTCCGCTCGCGTCCGGGTTCGGGAGGATGAACCTGACGCTCGTCGAGGCGAAGCCTCTTGGCGGCGGGATTTTGCTGCGCTTTAAGGCGTAAGGATATGTCCGAATCATTCGACGCGATGTCCGGCAGGGAGGCGGAGGCACTGAAGGGCGAGGTAATCCGCGACAACGTACGGCTGATGGACACGGCAATGGTGGAGCTGTTGAACGGGGAATCGATCGGCGGGAACGCGGGATCGGTCGTCGTCGACGGGAAGAGATATCCGGCGGCCGGGGCGAACGCGATGGTGAATCGCCTTTCTGGAAAGATCGTCGGATTCGGCAACATGCTTCCTCCCGCGAAGAAGGGACTCGAGGCGCCGATCATCTTCCGCGTGGCAATGGATATCCAGCGGGAAGACGGCTTCTTCCGCATTACCGAGGTGTATCCGGGTTCGCGGCGGGCCGCCACCCTGCCAGGCTCCCATGCGGACGACGTTCTCGATACCCATGCCGTCGACGTGCTTCAGCGGTCCATCGACCAATGGAACGCCGAGCATGAGGCGGAAATCACAGAAAAATAATCACCCCCCTATGCCCGACTACCCCTACATGCCACCCGACCGGCACCTGAAGTACGCGCCGCACGATGATCCGTTCATGCTCGCGGCGGCCGAGGCGCGCGGCGAGCGGTCCGGGGATCCGACGTATCCGGTCGGCGTGGCGGTGGTTCGCGACGGCGAGGTGTTGCTGACCGTCGGGAATGGGTACAACCTCGGCAAGCAGGTCCACGTCTGTCCGCGCATCGTCCTCGAGTGCCCGACCGGGACGGGGTATGACCTGTGCGCGCTGCACGACTCGCCGGGCCACGCGGAGGCGATGGCGGTGAAGGTGGCGGCGGAGAAGGGAATCGACATCGTCGGGGCGGACGTGTACATGTACGGCCACTGGTGGGCCTGCGAGCCGTGCTGGAACGCGCTCATTGCCGCGGGAATCAACGACGTGTACGTCACGGCGGACGCGCACGACCGGTTCAGCCGCGACAAGGTGTACGCCGAGACGCTGAAGCCGTCCGTCTCGACCGTGAAGATCGAGGGTGCCGACGAGCACCTCGCCGACGGGCTGCAGAAGGTGATCGAGGACCTTGGCTGCGAGGTGACCGAAAATGCCGCCGCGCACGTCCGCGCCGTATGCTCGGGGAGCCGCGTCACGATCCACCTTCCGACCCACGAGGATCCGGTGTACCATATCGACTGTGAGGAGCATGATCTGGTGTGTCGTCAGTTTAAGAACGTGCTGAGACAGCTATGAGCCGTTTTGTTGATCGCATTCGTTCGACGAAGGGAATCGCAATTGGGTTTGCGATTCTTTTGTTAGCGGGTGGCTTGTTCGCGATCTTCGTCCGGACGAACGGAATGCCGAAGACGGACGAACCGCCGTCCGCCGAGCCGTCGACGACGCTGATCCAGCGGTGTCCGGACGCGTGGTACACAAACAGGATGCCGACGGTCGCAGACGACGGAAGACCGACCATGCCAAGCGAGTACGTGGTCATCGACGGGAAACGCATGGAGTTGTCGCAGATGGACATGGCGTGGGTCGGAGCGAACTGCTCCGTCGATAAGAAGACCGTTTACTAATTCCTGGTGAGAATCCATATGACAACGTCCGTGAAAGCGCTGTGCCGGGGATTGCTGGTCCTGGGAATCGTCTCGTTCGTCGTTGGCTCGTCATCGACGCTTGTTCTCGCTTCCGTCGATGACGCGCGACGACCACCCCTGACCCCTCCTCCCTATGAGGAGGGGAACCGTGGGGAGTCGACGGAAAAAGTACGGCCGGAAGCGCAGAAGAACTATGTCGAGGGCGAGGTCGTCGTGAAGTTCAAAGATCGATCCGTTAACCTGAGAACGAGGACGGGCGCTCTCAAGTCGCGCCAGTTTGCGGAATCGAAGAGATTGGAAAAGAAAGAGGACATCGCCAAGGGGAACATCTCCGTGTTTTCGACGAGAAAGGACGCGAAGGGTCGGAGCGAGTCTGTCGAAAGCGCAGTTGCCCGACTGAGCGTCGACCCGAGCGTCGAGTACGTCCAGCCGAACTTTCAATACGAGACGCAGGAAATCTCGTCGAACGATCCGTCTCGCGGTGAGCTTTGGGGATTGGACAACACCGGGCAGACGGTGAACGGGACCACCGGGACGACGGGTGCGGACATCGACGCGCCCGAGGCGTGGGCGGTCGACGAGGGGACGAACGGGGACGTGATCGTCGCGATCATCGACACCGGCGTGGCGTACGACCATCCGGACCTTGCCGCGAACATGTGGGACGGGACGGGCTGCGTGGACGACGCGAACGCGGCGCTCGGCTGATGCGACCATGGCTATGACTTCGAGGACCTCGACAAGACGCCTCTGCCGACGACGAGCACGCACGGGACGCACGTCGCCGGGACGATCGCGGCCGTGAAAGGAAACGCGACGGGAATCGCCGGCGTGGCGCCGCGCGCGAAGATCATGGCATTGAAGTCATCGCTCACCACGGCCGAGATCGTCCGCGCGATCAGCTTCGCGGCGTATAACGGCGCGACGGTGATCAACGCGAGCTGGGGCGGGGCCGCCGGGTCGTGCGACGGCGCGTATGACGAGGCGCTGTACGCGGCGATCGACGGGTTTCCGGGGTTGTTCGTCGCGGCCGCCGGGAACGACGCGAGCGAGCATGACGGCTCCTCGTACGTCGACCTTCCCTCCGACTACGGCCACGCGACGGACTGCTGGGACGGCCTCGCGAACGTCATTTCCGTCGCGGCGACCGACTCGTCGGACGGACTGGCGTATTTCTCTGACTACGGTTCCGGGTACGTCGACGTCGGCGCGCCGGGCACGGATATCTACAGTACGGTCGTCGATGACAGCGGGACGAGCCTGCTTTCGCAGTCGTTCGAGGGCGTGGACACCGCCGCGATTCCGGGCGACTGGGCGGCGGCGGGCGATGGCAACGCCTGGGGCGTGTCCGAGGCGACGGAATGGCTTGGCGACGGCTGGGGAAACGTCCTGAAGGGCGACGTTGCGTCCCCGTACGCGCAGACGGCGGACACGACCGTCGAGTCGCCGGAGTACGACCTGAGCGGCGGCGCGACCACGATGGAATTCTGGACCGCGTGCGATACGGAGTATGACCTGACCGACTGGGCCGACTACATGGCCTTGGAGTTTAGCGCCGACGGGGGAGACACGTATGAGGAATACACGCGCTGGGACGAGGTGGTTCTGGACGACTTCGAGGGCGATCCGACCGGATCGGCGATCGGATACGCCAGCGTCGATGTTCCCGCGGAGTATCTCACGGACAATTTCAAATTTCGATTCCGCTGGGTCGCGAATGGGAACGCGGACGTCGGCGGCGGGAACGGCTGCGCGGTCGATGACGTGACGCTCCTCACCTATCCGGACCAGGACGGCACCGCCGCGCTGTACGATTGGTTCAACGGGACGTCGATGGCCACCCCGCACGTGGTCGGCCTCGCGGCGCTCATCGAAGGGTATGATCCGAGCCTGACGGCGGCGCAGGTCAAGAACATCATTCTGACGTCCGGCGATCCGATCGCGTCGCTCGACGGGGTGACGACGACGGGAAAGAGGATCAACGCGAACAACGCGCTCCTGTCCGTCGGGGACACGGTTCTCGTCGCGGCGGACAAGGACGGGCTGACGGACGAGGCGATCCTCGGGGAGAATGCCGACCTGGCGGACGTGACGGTTGCGCTTGAGAACCCGCTCCCATCGGTCGGTTCCGTGAACGCGTCGACGATCACCTGGTCCTCGAGCGACGCGGACATCGTTTCCGACAACGGGCAGACGGTCGTCCGCCCGGCGTTTGCGGATGGCGACGCGACGGTCACGATGACCGCGACGATCACGAACGGCCTCGCGTCCGACACGAAGGACTTCGTCCTCGCCGTCCTCGCGCTCCCGGCCAGCACCGTCGCGACGATCTCGTCGGAGACGTACACGGTCAGCGCGGGAGGGACGGACGGCGAGACGATTACGGACGTTCCGCCCGGAACGTCGAAGGCCGACTTCCTTGCCGCGCTGACGAAGGACGAGCCTCATCAGAACTGGCTCGAGGATTTCCTCTCCGACCCCGTCGTGACCGGAGACTGGCTGGCTGTCTTCGCGGAGGACGGCGAAACGCTGGTAAATTACACGGTGACGACGATTCCGACCTCGGACAAGGCGATCGAGTCCTTCGACTTCGGCGACCTCGACGTCACGGGCAGCGTGCACGAGGGCTCCAAGACGATCTCGCTCCGCGTCCCGTTCGGCACGGACGTGACGGATCTCGTTCCGACCATCGTGACGACGGGATGGTTCACCGTTCCGTCGACGGGCGACGCCCAGGACTTTACAGACCCCGTGACGTACACGGTGTTCGCGGAGGACGAGTCGACGGTCGATTACGTCGTGACCGTCACGGTTGCCGCGCGCCGCAGCAGCGGGGGCGGGGGCGGGGGAGGCGGCGCTCCGGCCGCGACGCCGTCGGCTGCGTCAGCAACGGGAATTTCCTCGTCGGGCATGGGGACCGTCCCGTCCGTCGTGTCGCTTTCCCCCGAGACCATCCGCGAGAACGGCATTGCAGTTGACGCGGAAGGCCGCCATGTCGCCCCCGTGACGTCGGACACGGGTGTCTCTCCGTTCAGCCAGGCGTCCCAGTCCGTCTCGGCGGTGGAGCCCGGCTGGCTGATCCGATCGTCCGGCAGCGGCAGCGTGTACTACGTCGGCGCGGACGGGAAACGCCATGTCTTCTGGAACGCGCAGACCTTCTTTACCTGGACGGACTCGTGGTCCAACGTGGTCTGGGTCACCGACGCCACCATGCCGACCCTCGCGCTGGGCTCCCCGATGCTCCCGAAGCCAGGCGTCGTGCTCGTCAAGATCGTCAGCGACCCGAACGTCTATCTCGTGGACGCGGACGCGAACGGAACCTTCCTCCTCCGCCACATCGTCTCGGAATCCGTCGCGACGGAAATGTTCGGCGCATCCTGGGCCGACGACGTCATCGACCTCGAGCCCACCCTCTTCGCCCACTACGAGCGCGGCGAGGACGTGACGGTCCCGGAGTCGGTAGACCTGTCCGCGGTCAAGACGCGCACGCAGATCGCGTCGATCGCACAGTAGCCATCAAAAAAAGCGGTTCGGGCTAGACCCCGAACCGCTTTTTCATTTCGTCCAATTTCCCTTCCACCAGCAGCGTCCGCTCGTCATCCTTGTCGAGCCGGTACGCGCCGTCGCTTTCCGAGTACTTCGCCGCCGACATCCCGTGGAGATTCGCCTCCTCGGACGTTAACGGGGTCTTGAGTTCCTCGAATACCACCTGGCACACTCGTTCGCCCGGATACACGCGGATGACCTGGTTGCCCGCCTCGTTCTTCATGGGGAAGATGAGGTTGCCCTTGTAGCCCACGTCGATGATTCCCGAGAGCGACAGGTCGATGCCGCGGCGATTCGTCGACGTCCTGGGAAAGAGGATCGCCATCAGGTTCGGCGCGTTGAGCTCGATGCGCTCGAGGCTGGTGCCGATGACGAACTCGTTCGGGAGAAGGTCGAAGAACTGACCGGGCTTGAGGATGACCTCGTCGAACTGCTCGGGATGGGCATCGGCGTCGTCGATCGAGACCTTGATCGCGCGGCGGCCCTTCTCGTCGAACGTCCAGTTGCGCGGGATCAAAAACTTGTATCCCAGTCGCAAGTCGATCGCGTGCGGCTGCAGCTGAAACTGGTCGATCTCCGGCGTGAACCGGATTCCGCCCGAGGCGATCTGCGCGAGGATGTCTTGGCGTGACAATATCATAACACCCGCCAGCTTATCGCCGGCGGGTGTTTCTGTCTACTACGAGTTGAGGTCAACCTTGATCCCCGGGCCCATCGTGGTCGTCAGCGTCGCGCTCTTGAAGTAGATGCCCTTGGAGGACGCCGGCTTCATCTTGCGGAGCTGGTCGACGAACGGGGCGAGGTTCTCCTTGAGCTGGGCGTCCGTCATGGACACGCGGCCGACGATCTGGTGGACGTTGGCGGTGTTGTCGTTCTTGAAGCTCTGCTTTCCGGCCTTCTGCTCGGCGATCATCTTGGTGACGTTCGGGCCGACGGTGTCGTTCTTCGGGTTTGGCATGAGGCCCTTCGGTCCGAGGAGCTTCGCGAGCTTGGCGATCTTCGGCATCATGGCCGGCGTGGCGATGGCCACGTCGAAGTTGATGATGCCCTTGGCCGCGATCTCGGTGATGAGGTCCTCTCCTCCGACGATGTCGGCGCCCGCGGCCTTGGCCTCGGCTTCCTTGGCGGCCTCCACGAACACGGCGACGCGCTTGGACTTTCCGACTCCGTGCGGGAACGCGATCGTTCCGCGCACCTGCTGGTCGCCCTTGCTCGGGTCGATGCCGAGGTTCACGTGCAGCTCGACGCCCTCGTCGAAGCCGGCCTTCGGGAAGCTCTTGAGGAGCGCGATTCCATCGACGATCGAGTAAACCTTCTTGTCCGTGACGAGCTTCTTGGCCTCCGTAAAGCGCTTTCCTGCCATATGATTTGCGTGGTGTAACGGCTCTCGCCTTCCACGATCAGGTTAGTATTAAGCTTTTTTCTTGTCGTTCTTCTCCTCTTCCTTGTCTCCCATCAGATCTCGGTACACGACACGGAAGTGGAGCCAGAACAGCGGGGAAGCGACGAGGAGGAGAGCGATGTCGCGGACGGCGTCCTGCTGCTTGACGGCCATGGACGATTCCTCGTCATTCTTCTTCTGCGTGTCGCACTGCGCCTGGGTCTGCGTGGTGAGGTCGCAGTAGCTCGTGTACGCCGGGCGGTCCGCGGCGGTGAACACGTAGGTCTTCAGCACGATGTTGATGAGGTCCGAAACCGAGAAGATAAGAATCATCAGGGTCACGAACGCCACGAGCGAGAAGTAGATTCTGAGAATGATCGATCCTCCTTTGGTCATATGTTCAGGCTTAAGGCTTAAGGCTTAAGGCGTAAGTCCGCCGGGCTGTAAACCCTTAAGCCTAATGCCTTTCAGCCTTCTGCCTAAATTTAGACAATGTCCACTCCCATCTGGCGCGCCGTTCCGGCGATAATCTTCATGGCGGCGTCGATGTCCGAGGTGTTGAGGTCCGGGAGCTTCTTCTCGGCGATTTCGCGGAGCTGGGCCTGCGTGATCTTGCCGACCTTCTCGGTGAGCGGCTTGCCCGATCCCTTCGCGATGCCGGCGGCCTTCGCGATGAGTCCGGAGGCCGGGGCCACCTTCATGATGAAGTCGAAGCTGCGGTCCTCGTACACGTTGATGATGACCGGAACCGTCTCTCCGCGGCGGTTCTGCGTCGCGTCGTTGAACTGCTTCACGAAGCTGGCGATGTTCAGCCCGTGCTGACCGAGCGCCGGACCGACCGGCGGGGCCGGGGTCGCAGCCGCACCCGGGATCTGAAGCTTAACCTGCGTAATGAGTTTCTTTGCCATAGCAGTTTTGTTTGAATGGATTCCAAGGGGTTTGTGGCCCGGTGGCTACCATTGCTATGTTAGTTAGTGAAATTGTGTCACGGATTACGGATGGGTAAGGATGTACGGATCAGACACTCGGCCAAGTATCTAATCCGTACATCCGTATAATCCGTAATCTGTGACGGCCTACACCTTCTGCACCTGCAAGAAGTCCAGCTCGACAGGAGTCTCGCGGCCGAACATGTTCACGAGAACCTTGATCTTGCCGCGCTGCTCGTCGATGGCCGACACCTTTCCCTCGAAGTTCTTGAACGGGCCGTCGTTGATCTTCACGATCGATCCCTTCTCCACGTCGAGCGTGGTTTCCGGCTCGCCGACGCGGGTCCGCTTCAGAAGCGCCTCGATCTCCTCGGGCGCGATCGGCGTCGGGACCGTTCCCGTTCCGATGAACCCGGTGACGTTCGGCGTGTTGCGCACCACGTACCACGAGTCGTCCGTCACGATCATCTCCACCAGCACGTAGCCCGGGAAGATCTTTTCCTCCGTGGTCTTGCGCTTGCCGTTCTTGATCTTGATCTTCTTCTCCTTCGGCACGAGCACGTCGAAGATCTTCTCGTGCATGTCCATCGTCTCGATGCGCTGGTGAAGCGCCTCGGAGACGTTGTCCTCGTATCCGGAGTACGTGTGGATCGCGTACCAGCGGCGGCCGTAGTTGGCTGTTTGCTTTGGCATAGTGGAAAGAACGTTACTTGGTCGTAAGTCCGATCAGTTTCTCGAGGCCCAGGTTGAGAGCGGCGTCGAGTCCGGCGAAGAAGAGACCCATGCCGACGGCGACCACGACCACCAGGATGGAATAGCGAAGCGTCTGCTGGCGCGTCGGCCAGGTGACCTTCTCCAGCTCTTCCTTGGATTCGCGAATGTACTGCACGGCAAGTTTGAGGGGCTTCGTCATACGGTGCGCTATTTTAAGAAGCCCTTGCGGGCCTTTCGAGGATACTATACAGGAAGAGGGGATTCGTGTCAAAGGCAGTGGGGACGGGGGAAAATGGGATAAAAAAAGAGGCCGGAGCGCGGCCTAGTTGAACTCCCTGAACGGTGGATCGCCCGTGACGGCGACGGTGACGACGTCCTTCGGGTTGACCTCGACGATCGGGTCGTTCTCGCTCGTCAGCCTGCCGTTCGTCAGCGTGATGTTCGTCTTGAAGTCGCCGAGCGAAATTTCTCCGCCGCCGTTCACGATGCCAAACTTACGGGTAAGCAGCATCAACAGGTCCCGCAGCTGAACGAACACGTCTCGGTCGAGCTCTACCTCGAGGGGGTTGCGGATATGGCGGTCCGTCTTCCTGACGAGGACGTCGCCGGTGAACTCCACGACCAGGTCCCGCGACGAGTCCCTCGTGGGGCCGTCGAAGGTCACCTCGCTCCGTGGGCCTACGATGAACGTTCCGGACAACGGTTGCTTCTTGCAGTTGCCGGCCCGAACGTTCTCCTTTTCGATGACGTCGCCGGTCATCCTGCTCGCATGGTCCTCGTCCATGTCCAGTGGCAGGTGCACGAGGACGACGAATCGCAACTTGCGTCCGACGCCGGCGACGAACGCCCTGCGTTCGCTCGCATTCCGCTTTCGCTTGATGCGGGTGTCCACTGGTGATTTCGACGTTTCATCCATGTGATACTCTCCTGCGAACGTTTCTACATGAAAAACGAGCCTTCGTCAAGGCTCGTCTCACATTTTTCTCTAGATATCGAGGTTCTGCACGCTCTTCGCGTGCGTCTGGATGAAGTGCTTTCTCGCGGCCACGTCCTCGCCCATCAATACGTCGAAGACGTTGTCGGCCTTTTCGGCGTCCTCGATGGTGACGAGCTTCATGACGCGGGTGACCGGGTCCATCGTCGTCTCCCAGAGCTGTTCCGGGTTCATCTCACCGAGACCCTTATAGCGCTGGACATTCACCTTCATGCCACCCACGATGAGCGCCTGCGCGCCGTCTGGGCTTTCCTCGGCCTCCTCCGGCGTCGGTTCCACCTTGGCTGCCTTCGCGGAGGACTTGGACTCGACGGCTCCCGCCATCCCTCGTCCCTTCGTCAGCTCGTCGATCGCCGCCTGCTTTTCTTCCTCGGTAAAGACGTACTTGAATTCCTTTCCAACCGCGATGCGGAACAGCGGCGGCTGGGCGATGTAGATGTGGTTCTGCTTGATGAGCTCGGGGAAGTAGCGGTAGAAGAGCGTCAACAGCAGCGTGCGGATGTGGGCGCCATCGACGTCGGCGTCGGTCATGATGATGACGCGGTCGTAGCGCAGGTCGGCGATGTTGAACATCTCGCCGATGTTGGTGCCGAGCGCGATCACGAGCGACTTGATCTCGTTGTTCGCGAGCATCTTGTCGAGCCGCGCGCGCTCCACGTTGAGGATCTTTCCGCGCAGCGGAAGGATCGCCTGGTTCTCGCGGTTGCGTCCCTGCTTGGCGCTGCCTCCTGCGGAGTCTCCCTCCACGAGGTACAGCTCCGAGATGGACGGATCCTTGCTTGAGCAGTCGCTGAGCTTGCCCGGGAGCGTCAGCCCCTCGAACGCGCCCTTTCGCAACACGGTGTCGCGTGCCGCGCGTGCCGCGGCGCGGGCCTGCGAGGCGAGGACGCACTTGCCGATGATCGCCTCGCCGTCGCGCGGGTGCTCCTCGAGGAACACCTTGAACGCCTCGCCGAAGATCGCCTCGACGGCCGTGCGCGCCTCGGGGTTGCCGAGCTTGGCCTTGGTCTGTCCCTCGAACTGCGGATCCTTGATCTTCACGCTGATGACCGTGGTGCATCCCTCGCGCACGTCCTCGCCCGTGAGGTTCGCGTCCTTCTCGCGTAGGAAACCCTTGGCGCGGGCGTAGTTGTTCAGCTCGCGGGTGAGCGCGGCGCGGAAGCCCACCAGGTGGGAGCCTCCCTCCGGGTTGGTGATGTTGTTGGCGAAGCAGAACACGGACTCGTGGTACTCGTCGGTGTACTGGAGCGCGACCTCGACGTCCATGTCGGCCGCGTCGTCGTGCTTCGAGACGTAGAAGACGTTGGTGTTCTTCACGGACTTGCCGTGGTTGATGTGGCGCACGAACGAGGCGACGCCGCCCTCGAAGTAGAAGCCGTATCCCGACGTGGCGGACTTCACGCGGTTGTCGATGATCACGAACTTCACGCCCTTCGTGAGGTACGCGTGCTGGCGCAGGTGGTCGAGGATCGTCTGGAGGTCGAACTCGACCGTCTCGAAGATGGTCGGGTCCGGCTTGAACGTGATCGTCGTCCCGGTTCCGCGCGCATTGCCGATTTCCTTCACCTTCGCCTGCGGCTTTCCAAACGCGTACTCCTGCATCCACAGCTTTCCGTCGCGCTTCACCTCGGCGCGGACGTAGCTCGAAAGCGCGTTCACGACCGAGACGCCGACGCCGTGCAGACCTCCGGAGACCTTGTATCCGCCGCCGCCGAACTTTCCGCCGGCATGCAGCTTCGTGAGCACGAGCTCGAGCGCGGACACTTTGAACTGCGGATGCATGTCCACCGGAATGCCACGCCCAAAGTCCGTGACCGAGACGGTCCCGTCGTCGTTCAACGTCGTGACGATCTCGTTCCCATGCCCGGCCATCGCCTCGTCGACCGAGTTGTCGACGACTTCCCACACGAGGTGGTGAAGACCGGCGGGACCAGTCGAGCCGATGTACATGCCAGGGCGCTTGCGGACAGGATCGAGTCCTTCGAGGACCTGGATCTGATTCGCGGAGTATTCTCCGGTCTTCTGCGGTTTTTTGTCAGCCATAATGGGGAGGAAATTTCGAAGAAATAGTATCATGGTTGGCGTTCCCGTTCAACGGAATCGGGTCAAGGGAAGGGATGGAAAATGAAAAAACCGCCAGGGTGGCGGTTGTCTACGGTCAGCTGGGAATACGGCTGCCGGAGGGGAGCGGGGAGGGGCAGTCAGTGACGTTCGCGACGAGGACGCTTCCAAAGTCCTTGATGACGCGGTCATCGATCGTGATCAGGCGCTGCGCGTACGATTTCCTTTCGAACATGGCGCGAAGGAGCGTGTGTCGAGCGTCCTCGAGGAACGACTTGGTTGGGTCTTTCGTCATGTACGCCTGGAACTGCTTGGGGTCGAAGTGGTTGAGCTGCCGAACGTTCTGTCGATCGAATTCGACGTCTTGGCGGAGCCGAACCTTGTTCTCGCGGAACGCGGAAGCGGGGAAGAGCCACGCCACGCCGTTGCGCTCGACGTGTACGGCGATCACCCACTTCGCCTTCACGATCTTCGTCCCGTAGGCGCTGACCGCGACCGCCTCGTCGAAGTCGCGCTCGGCGGACTCGCGGACGGACAGGATCGCGGCAGCATACTGCTGCCTGAGCCAGGCGAGCGCGGCTTCAGCTTTCGGTCTGCCGTGTAACCTCTCAGTGGATACGACCCAACAAACGTCGAAGACGCTGGCAGGACGGACGCTGATGTCGATCTCTTCCGGTGTATTTGGTGACAGCGTGAGGACGGTATGGTCGCGAACGAGAACGACCGTTTTCGAGAAAGGACTGTGATAGAGCGACGTGTCGGCGTCCAGGCTGCCGAGAAGGGTGCGAGCCGTTTCGAGGCACTTCATATCTGGAAGCGAGCGGAGAACTTCGTCTCGGGATGCACGCGTCGCCACGCGTTCGAGAACCGCCGCGTATCCATCAACAACATCGTTGCCGTTCCAGTTCGCCTTGAGCCATGCGTGGAAGGCCGGGGCGTTGACCCAGATAGACGTCGACTCGACGTCAGGGCTGCCGAACATCTTGGGTTCCGCGAACCGCGCGCGGACGAATGCCTCGCGTAGCTCGCTCATGGGCTTGTCGAAGAGCCGTCTTTCCATCTCGTACTCCGTTCTACGGGAGCCGCCTTGGGTTCTACCCCGCTGGCGGCAGTTGCCTGATCTCCGTGCCGGGATGGCTCGGAGCTGGCATTCAAGCAGAAAATCGGGCGTTCGTCAATGGGATCTGGTATACTGTCCCTCGTATGGAGACAGAGAACGTTCTTCTGGAGGCGGAGAAGGATTATCAGAAGCAGTATAAGAAGTCGAAATGGTGGATCGAGCACCGCGACGGGTTGCGGCGGGCGGGGATTGTCGCGTTCGTCTTGGTGGACGCGCTGTTCGTTGCGTTTGCGGGATGGGCGTTCGTAGACGCGTACCTTGTGCGATACGCAGACGAGACGCGATCCGTGCTTGAGATGGCTTCTTACGGCCAGAGCGACCTGCATGGGTACGCGACGGCACGGGCGGCGAAGAATCTGAAGGCCGTCACGCCGATCGCGACGATCTCCTCGGAAGGGAAGTACGATCTGTATGCGACGATTACGAATCCGAACCGGGACTGGTGGGCGGAGTACACGTATGTCTTTGAGTCGACCGCCGGGGCGACCGCGGAGGCGAAGGGGTACGTACTGCCGAACTCGGACAAGTCGCTGGCCGCGTACGCGGTTGCGTCCGCGACGCCGCCGCGCAGCTTGTCGTTGGCGCTCTCAAACGTCGCGTGGCATCACATCGACCATCATGAGACCGGCGAGCCTTCGGACTGGATCGCGAACCGCGTGGGGTTCGAGGTAACGAACGCCGCGTTCGCGTCGATTGAGATCGACAAGAAGCCGGTGGGTCGGATCTCGTTTACGGTTCGGAACGCGACTGCCTACGGTTACTACGACCCGACGCTCACCATCCTGCTCATGCGCGGGCCGACCATCGTCGGGGTGACCGGGACGACGCTCTCCTCGATCGACGCCGGGGAGTCGCAGGACGTGACCGTCAACTGGTTCGGGCCGATCCCGAGTGCGAACAAGGTGCAGGTGATCACGGAGGTCAATCCGTTTGACATGGCGTCGTACAAGGCGCTGGCCGGGGAAACGACCGAGGACACGCGAACGCGGGTTCAGCTGAGGAGGTAGGATGGTAGGGCGGTAGGTAAGTAGCGTTTTTTCCCCTACTGCGCTACATTCCTACTATCCTACAATCCTCCACATGCGCCTCGATTTTTTTCGACAACTTCGTTCCGCCGACTGGATTCTCATCCTCGCGGCGTTTACGCTCGTCTCGTTCGGGCTGGCCGCCATCTATTCGGTGGAGCTTTCGCACGGGACGACGGACTTCCTGAACATCCAGAAGCAGGGAGCATCGGCCGTTATCGGCGCGACGCTCTTTTTGCTGATCGCCTGTTCCAACTATCATCTCCTGCGTAACTACGCGACCGTGCTGTACGCCGCGGGCCTGTCCCTGCTCGGCGGCGTGCTCGTTTTCGGCGCGACCGTCAACGGAACCAAGGGCTGGTACGCGGTCGCGGGTTTCAGCTTCCAGCCGGTCGAGTTCATGAAGCTAGCCCTCGCCGTCGCGCTGGCGGCGTACTTCAGCCGCCGCGCGCGCCTCGAGTTCGGATGGCGGGAACTCATCGAGAGCGGAGCGCTTACCGCGGTTCCTGTAGGCCTCGTCCTCCTTCAGCCGGACCTTGGCTCGGCAGTGCTGCTCATGGGCATGTGGGGAATCCTCGTTCTGTTCGCGGGAATCAAGAGACGTCAGCTCGTCGCGCTCGCGGTCGTCGCGGCGATCGTCGGCGCGGTCGCCTGGCAGTTCCTGCTTGCGCCATATCAGAAGGACCGCATTCTTACGTTCGCCGACCCGACTGCCGATCCGCTCGGACAGGGGTACAACGTGGCCCAGGCCATGATCGCGGTCGGAGCCGGGGGTTGGTTCGGAAGCGGACTCGGGTTCGGATCGCAGAGCCAGCTGAAGTTCCTCCCAGAAAGCCAGACGGACTTCATCTTCTCCGTGATCGCGGAGGAGCTCGGCTTTTTTGGCGTCGCGCTTCTTCTTGGGGCGTTCCTCGTCCTATTCTTCCGCGTCTGGCGCATCGCGAAGAAGACGAACGATGATTTCACCGGATTTCTCCTCATTGGCATCGGCGCCGTCCTGTTCGTGCAGTTCTTTATCAACGCGGGCATGAACCTGGGGGTTCTGCCGGTTACGGGCGTGGCCCTGCCGCTTGTCAGCTATGGCGGATCGTCGCTCGTCTTCACGCTTCTCATGCTCGGAATCGTCGAAAGCGTGGCGATGCGGGAGCGTGGGAATGGATAGGCAAATGGTTATTTTACCTTTTGCCTCATCTCGTGCTAATGTTACCCATATGAAACCCTCGCCTCTCAACCATGATTCCCTCCGCCTCGTGTCCTACTGCCCGCTGTGCGAGACCCGGTATGCCAACGGCAACGCGCGGCTGCTGGCCGAGGAAGGGGAGACCCGGCTCATTCACGTCACCTGCAAGAAGTGCGGCGGAGCCACGCTCTCGTTGATTTTGGAGAATCCTTCAGGAGCCAGTTCCGTGGGGATGGTGACGGATCTCACGCACGATGACGTGATGCGGCTGCACCGGAGCCGTCGCGTGAGTACCGACGACGTGATCGACGTCCACAAAGCGCTCGGAACGGCCCTGACAGACCTTTTCTCGGTCCCTCTTCGGAAGCGCCGAACGCACGCAAAGGTCTCCGTCAAAGCCCGCCGATCCGTTCGTCCTTGACAATAATTGGCCTTTCAAGCACAATACGGGCGTTATTCGCCTGTATTTTGTATGGATAAAACAATCCTTTCGGCACAGAAGCGCGTCCACATGGGTCGCAAGAACTACCACATCCGCAACGAGGGCGTCATTCCGGCCGTCGTTTACGGCGCCGGCATGGAGCCGCTCAACATCCAGGTGGTGCACAATGAGTTCGCCAAGGTGCTCAAGAGCGCCGGAGAATCGACGATCGTCGAGCTTTCCGTCGATGGCGCCAAGGACCTGCACGTGCTGATCCAGGCCACGCAGACCGATCCGCTCCGCGACGAGTTCACGCACGTGGACTTCCGCGCCGTCGACATGACGAAGAAGATCGAGGCCGAGGTAAAGCTTCACTTCCTGGGCGAGTCGCCGGCCGTCAAGGGCCTGGGCGGTACGCTCGTGAAGCCGATGGACGAGGTGCGCATCAAGGCGCTCCCGGGCGATCTCCTCTCGTTCATCGAGGTGGACATCTCCGCGCTCGCCACGTTCGACGACGTCATCAAGGTGAAGGACCTGAACATCTCCAAGGCCGTCGAGGTTCTCGAGGACGAGAACGCCGTGGTCGCCCTCGTGGCCGCCCCGCGTTCCGACGCCGAGATGGACGAGCTGACGAAGAAGGTCGTTGTCGACGTCACGGCCATCGAGAAGGTTGAGAAGGCCAAGAAGGCCGGCGATGACGCGGAAGGAAAGGATGCCAAGAAAGATGCCCCGGCCAAAAAGTAAATTCACCCGCAAGCACGCAATCGCAGGCGCCATCATTCTGGCGCTTGCGTTTGTTTTCATCGCATGGCGTTGGCACGTCACCCCGCTCGCCGAGCTCCCCTCTCCTTCAAAAGGAGAGGGACAGGGTGAGGTCATCGCCCCGTCCGAACCGACATTCCGGGACGTCCTCACCGGTCTCCCGATCGTCGAGCCCGTCGACATTCTCCCTCGCGTTTACGCCGTCATGATCGATAATTCCGTCGATGCCTGGCCCCAGAGCGGCATCGACAAAGCCTTCCTCGTCATCGAGGCGCCGGTCGAGGCCGCGATCCCGAGGTTCGAGGCGTTCTTCTCGGCCGACGCCAAGGTCGACAAGATCGGTCCCGTCCGATCGGCCCGGCCGTACTTCGTCGACTGGGCCAGCGAGTTCGACGCGCTCTACGCCCACGTCGGCGGTTCCAACGACGCCCTCGCGCTCATCGGCTCGACGGGAACGTTTGACCTGAACGAATTCTCCCACGGCAACAGCTTCTGGAGGTCCGCCGACAGATCGGCGCCGCACAATGCCTACACGTCGACGGACCTGCTCGCGGCCGCGGTTGCGAAGGCCGAGGAGAAGGGAACGGCGTCGGACGTGCTGTACGGGGTGTGGAAGTTCAAGGACGGCGCCAAGACGTTCGTCACGCCGGGGTCGACCGACGCCGCGCCCGACGCCGTCTGGCAGAACTCGATCTCCGTCCGATTCAATTCCGACCTCTACGTCGCAATGTGGACATACGATACCGCGACGAATACCTATCTCCGCGCCCAAGGCGGCCGCAAGACTGTCACGCAGGACGGCACGCGCGTCTCGGCGAATAACGTCGCGGTGATCGTCACTGACGTGTCGGTCCTCGACGCGGTCGGACGGCGCAAGATCCGCACGACGGGAGAAGGGAAGGCGTGGGTTCTCCAGGACGGCGCGACGATCGACGCGACCTGGAAGAAACAGTCCGCGAGCGAGCGACTTGCGTTCTACGACAAGGACGGGAGGGAGATCGCGATGAACGCGGGAAACTCCTGGATCGAGGTCGCGGCGGACGAGAGCGACGTAACGGTGGCCGAGTCCTCCCCCTAAAACGTTCCCCCTCCTGATAGGCAGGAGGGGACAGGGGTGGTCGTCGCGACGAGGCCGGGCGAAGTTCGTCCGGCTTTTTCGTTGGAAAATAAAAAACCGCCAAGTTCTGGCGGAGATGTCAGTCGTTTGTGTCGCGAAAGAGAAGGTTGTCGTCATCGTCGCGCGTATGGCGTGCGTCGCGGGCGGCGAGCTCGTCTCCAAAGAGTTCGTTGCCGTCATGGTCGTAGTTGCCGACGTAGTAGACGCCTCCGTGACGGTCTCCGCGGCCGACGCGGGCGATTTCGTCTCTCCAGCGCTGTTCCCGCGCTTCTGACTTTTTCGGATCAAGCGGCGGAAGAGGTTGGCGCTCGGATCTCGCTTCGACGTCATCGTCGTCGCGACGCTTGGACTTTCCCATGAGCACTCCTTGGGGTGTCGCGACAGAGTACTCATGACGGCCGATATCGTCAATGGAAATAAAAAACCGCTCAACATACCTCGCAGCTGCGAGGTATGTTGAGCGGTTTTTTAAAATCTTTGCTGAGACTGGCAAAGTAACGGGTTATTCTCCGTTAGATCTCCGCCGTCACGACCCTATCAAACCCTTCCAAATCCTTCGTAATCGCCGGCTCCGCGTGCGGGAAGTCGTGCCGGATCAGCTCGACGATCCGCGCGTTCTGCGACGGGTCGATCTCGAGAAGGATCGTGACGCGCTCGGGGAGGACGGAGCGGTTCTTTTTCAGAAGTCGGATGAGGTTCCAGTAGTCGTCGAGCCCGTCCTGGCCAGCGATGAGCGCCTCGTGCGGCTCGAAGTCGCGGACCTCGCGCTGGGCGGCATCTACCTGGTGCTGGGTGAGGTACGGGAGATTGGCGCAGACGATCAGGTGATGGTACGGCGACTGCTTGCCGAGCGAGGCGAAGATCTTCACGACCGGCTCGACGAGGTTGCCATGGCGGAAATCGACGAGCTCGTCGACCTTGTGCGCGACCGCGTTCGACTTGGCAACGGCGAGCGCCTCTTTGCTCATGTCGGTCGCGAGGACGTGTGCCCTGGACTCCGCGGCGAGGGTAACCGCGATTGCGCCGGAGCCAGTACCAATATCGGAGAACAAGGTAGTTTGTTCTTGGTCGTTTGTATTTGGGAGCTGGGTGGCAACACGGAGGGCGGCCTCGACGAGAATCTCGGTCGCGGGACGCGGGATGAGGACGTGGCGGTTGACGGCGAAGCGGCGCTTGTAGAACTCGCGGTATCCGATGACGTACGCGACCGGCTCGCCCGTGGACCGTCGCTTTACGAACGCGCGGAACTTGTCGTTCTCGTGCGACTTGAGCTCGCGGTCGAGGTGCGTGAACAGCCACGCCTTGTTCACGTCGAGCGACGCGGCCAAAAGAACCTCCGCGTCCAGCATCGGCGAATCCAGCCCAGATCCGTCCACGCCCCGCTTCAGGGTCTCGTTCGCCCACTTCAATGCTTCCATCACCATCATACGGATGCATTCTTACACAAAAAAAGACGTTGGAGCAAGCTCACAACGTAGGGGGAAGGGGGAGTCCGTCCAGATGGTGATCGCGGCGCTGTGGGCGCGTTGGTCTTCGACGAGTGAGTGCTGCGGCTGCAAGCTGCTTGTCTTTTAGACGTGGCATTCGCCGGCGGCGAATTTTTCAGGCTTCTCTCGACGGTGAGGTCGACAGCGTGCTTTCGGCTTTGTCCATTGGGACGGCTTGTTCCAGATTGCTCCGGAGGCGCGACAGTTCTTCTCGTTGATTCCTGCTGGAGGACTGGTTACCGATGATCCTCACCGACCGTATTCGAGGCGCAAGCGTCTCAAAGTTCCGAGGGGACAACCGCGTTCCGTCTCGACTTGCGTCGATTGGATGCGTGGCTATGCCAGGAATGCGTACGATGCAAATGGGATGAACGGCCCGAGGGAGTCGCACGACGGTTTGCACCGTGGCCTGCTTCTCCGTCTATCGCATGGCGTCGCTGGGGCTGGGTCGGACTTGCGTCCATCTCAACTTACGCTCGTGCCTAGCGGTTCATTCAATATAGCGACTTAAAAAAGTCCGGTCAAGGACTTTTCAAAGAAGTTATGCACAGGTCGCTCGGACTCTCGCCAGTTCCTCGTGCGTGCCGACCGGCTGCCAGTGCGTCGCAACTTCCGTCGCGATCGCATGGGCGCGCGCCATGGCGACGATCGTGTGCGGGAGGCTGTACTCGACTTTGTCGTGAACGTTCACGGTCGCGAGCGGCTCGTCGAAGAACGTTTTGTCGAGGACGTATGCGCCGCAGACGCGGGAGCGCGCGGTCGCGATCGCGTCGTTTCGGATTCCGACGAACCGTCCGGCCGCGTCGATCATCGCAGTCGATCCCGTCTCGTCTTCCGTCGGCGCGACGAGGACCGCGAGGTCGTGTCGTGCGAGACGTTCGAGATCGTCTTTTCCGTACATGTCATCTCCGTTCACGACGAGAAATTTCTCACGCAGCTCATCCTTCAAAAGTCGCAGCGCGCTCCCGGTCCCGTCGAGCGGTTCCTGCGTGACGTAGCGGACCGTCTTCCCATCGAACGCGTCCCCGATCGCCGCGCGGATCTGCTCGCTGAGATAGCCAACGACGACGAAGATCTCGGTCACCGTCGACGGCAGGGAATTCAGAATGTGAAAAAGAAGCGGCGTGCCGCACACGTCCACCAGCGCCTTGGGAACCGATTCCGTGATGGGACGCAGGCGCAACCCTTTTCCAGCCGCGAGGATGACCGCCTGCATATCAGTCGTCCGTGTCGTTTTCCAAGAACGCATTATTCAGCTCGGCGGTCTTGAGCGCATTCACGATCTCGTCGATGTCGCCTTCCATGATTTTTGGCAGGTTGTGGAAGTTCTGGCCGATGCGGTGGTCGGTGAGGCGGTCCTGCGGGAAGTTGTACGTGCGAATCTTCTCGGACCGGTTTCCATGCCCGATCTGGCCGCGCACCTTGTCCTCGCGCTCCTTGCGCACGCGCTCCTGCTCGAACGCGAACAGGCGGGCGCGCAAAACCGTCATGGCGCGCTCCTTGTTCTGCGTCTGGCTGCGCTCGTCCTGGCACTGCACCATGATTCCCGTGGGAATGTGGATGATGCGGATGGCGGAGTACGTGGTGTTCACGCTCTGCCCGCCCGCGCCGCTCGACGTCATCGTGTCGATGCGCAAATCCTTCATGTCGATCTTCACGTCCACGTCCTCGGCCTCCGGCATGATCGCGACCGTGACCGTCGACGTGTGCACGCGCCCGGCCTTCTCGGTTTCCGGGACGCGCTGGACGCGGTGCACGCCGCTCTCGTACTTCATGCGGCTGTACACGTTCTTTCCCTCCATCGAGAAGATAACTTCCTTGAATCCGCCCAGGTCGTTGCGGCTCGAAGAGATAAGATGGATCTTCCATCCCTGCGCGTCGGAATACCGCGTGTACATCCGGAACAGCTCGCCCGCGAAGTGCGCGGACTCGTCCCCGCCGGCGCCCGCGCGAATTTCCACGATGGTGTTCTTCTTGTCGAGCGGGTCGGGCGGAACGAGTGCCAGCGTGAAGTCCTCCTCCAGCTTGGGGAGGCGGCCCTTCACGAGCGCGATCTCGTCGAGCGCCATCTGTCGCATGTCCGGGTCGGCCTCGTTCGCAAGCGCCGATTCCGCGCTCTTCAGGTCCGAGACGGCCCTGGCGTATTGGTCGCCAATCGCGACAGTCTCGCACACGTCGCCGAACTCCGTGTTTACCTCGCGCAATCTCGCCGTATTAGAAAGAACGCTCGAGTCACTCAATAGTGTCTCGAGCTCTTTCTGACGCGACTTCACCTTTGTGAGCTCGTCGATGAGGTTCATGTTCCTAGGATGCTTTGACGGCCTTTTCCTTCTTTTTGGCGGTGCGCGCCTCGGTCTTGGCCTTCTTGGCAACCTTTGCCCCGGCAACGACCTTGGTCAGCTTATCGCCGAACTTCTCGACGCGGCGTGCCGTGTCGATGATCTTCTGCTTGCCCGTGTAGAACGGGTGGCAGGCGGCGCACAATTCCACCGCGATTTCCGGAACCGTCGAGCCGATCTCGTACTTGGCCCCGCAGGCGCAGGAAATCTTCGCTTTCGGGAAGTATTGTGGGTGAATTGTTTTCTTCATATGAGGTGGGGGAATAACGAGCGGAAGTGTAGCAATGACGCGGGAATATGTCAATCGAATGACATTATTCCACGTAGAACGACAGGGAATCGACGATCGATTTCAGCGTCTCCAGCTGTCTGCCGGCGCCCGCCTGGACGAAGCCCTCGTTCGAGAAGAGCACGCCGTGGACGGACCGTTCTGCGTTCCAGGCCCCGTATTCGTCGATTTCGGCATAGGTTGTCCCATACTCTTCCACGGACCTCGTGAAGGCGTGATAGATCGTGATCCCGCTCTTGTTCGCGAACGTGTCGCACGCGTCCTTTGCTTTGCACCACTTCTCAATGTCCGCTTCGGTTTTGAACGCTTGCGCCTGGTCGCCCCAGTATCCTCCGCGTCCCGGCTGGTCGCACTGGAAGGTGTCGTAGTTGGTGAGGAAGATGACGTCGCCGGCCAGGAACGACCGCTGGACGAGACAGTCCGCGGAACTGCCATCCCCGCTCTTCGTCCCCTCCGTCCCGAATCCGTTCTCATCCTGCGTTCTTATCTCCCCAAGCGACGTCGGAACGGAGAACGTCAGTCCCGACGTGGCGTCGCGAACCGTCGTCGTATCTTCGGAGACGGTGGTCACCATCGATCCGTCCGGTCCAGTGGCGAAGGTGGTCGTGGTTTCCTGTCGCGCGACGCTCGGCGTGTCCTGTCCGAGAACCTCGGGAGGAACGTTGAGCGTCGGTTTCGCCGAGACGATCGGCCTCGTCTCTCCCGGCTTCGACGAGGAAAGGCACCCGGCGCCCACGAGCGCGACGGCGGCCAGGATGACGAGGGTCGAGGCGGATTGCTTGATGTTCATACGATTGGCTGTTAGATTAATCGCAGTCTACAACGGACTCACTCATTTGTCGTTACGCCTTGTGCCCACACCCATCTCCCTGTTCGACTACCACCTCCCGCCCGAGCAAATCGCCCAGTTTTCGGTTTCCCCGCGCGATTCGTCGCGAATGTTGGTGCTGGATCGTGCGTCGGGGGAGCGTATGCACAAGGTGTTCTGGGAGATCGTCGACGAGTTGGTCGCGGGCGATGTGCTGGTGATGAACAACACAAAAGTTTTCAAGGCACGATTGAGCGGGACGGTCAGCGTCCCTGGAAAGAAGATCGGCCTCGAAGTATTCCTGCTGCGCGGGGAAGGGACGCGGTGGTCGGCGATGGTGCGGCCTGGGAAGAAGGTCGCCCTTGGGGACTGGATCGATCTGCGTGGGATGGTCGCGGTCGTCGTCGAGAAGAGGGACGATGGGGTCGTGACGCTCGAGATGAACGCGACGGTCGACGAGGTCATCGCGTTCGCGGACGCGCACGGCGAGATCCCGGTTCCGCCGTACGTGGACAAGGCGCCAGCGAAGCTCGACGAGTATCAGACCGTGTACGCGAAGACCGTCGGCTCGGTCGCGGCGCCCACCGCGGGGTTCCACTTCACCGACGCGCTGATCGCGACGCTCAAGGCGAAGGGCGTCCAGTTCGAGTTCGTCACGCTCCATGTGGGGATCGGCACGTTCCGCCCGGTAAAGACCGAGACGCTCGAGGAACACGTGATGCACGCCGAGTTCGTGTCGATCGACGCGGAGACGGCTGGTCGCATCAACGCGGCGAAGCGGGAAGGTCGTCGCATCGTCGCGGTTGGAACGACGACCGTCCGCGTCCTCGAGGGCGTCGCGTCGTCATTGCGAGGAGTCTCAACGACGAAGCAATCCCTCGATGAGATTGCTTCGGTCTGCGGACCTCGCAATGACAGGGACGTTTTGCCAGCCGACGGTTTCTCCGCCGACGTGAACCTGTTCATCACCCCCGGCTTCGAGTTCAAGGTCATCGACGCCCTCATCACCAACTTCCACCTTCCAAAGTCCACCCTCCTCGTCCTCGTCTCCGCGTTCGCGGGGAGGGAGAACGTCGTCGCGGCCTACGAGGAAGCCGTCCGTCTCGGATACCGGTTCTTCTCGTTCGGGGACGCGATGTTTATTCGCTAAGATTGACCATTTCCCGTACTTCTAGTACACTCCCGGTCGTCAGCCTTAGGGCTGTTTAATCAAACAGAGGGACAAACTCCGGTCGATTTCCTCCCCGTTTCTCGGGGCTCGATCGTGTGCCTTCGGTGGACCTGTCATTTCGACGGTCAATAAAAGGAAAATAACACTATGGGCAAATTGCCTTCGCTCGTGGAGATGCTCCAGGCCGGCGTTCACTTTGGTCACCAGACGTCGCGCTGGCACCCGAAGATGAAGCCGTATATTTTCGGATCGCGCGGATCCATTCACATTGTCGACCTTGAGAAGACGCAGAAGATGCTTCCGGAGGCCCTGGAGTACGTTCGCTCCGTGGTGGCCCGCGGCGGCAACGTGCTGTTCGTCGGAACCAAGCGCCAGGCGCAGCCGATCGTGCGCAAGTACGCGGAACAGTGCGGTATGCCGTTCGTGACCGAGCGCTGGCTTGGCGGAACGCTGACCAACTTCCCGCAGATCAAGGTCACGCTGAAGCGCCTCCGCTCGCTGAAGGACCAGCGCGAGAAGGGCGAGCTGAAGAAGTACACGAAGAAGGAGCAGATCGTCCTCGGCCGCGAGATCGAGGAGATGGAGCACAAGGTTGGTGGAATCCAGATGCTTGAGAAGCCGCCGGAGGCGATCTTCGTGGTGGACATCCGCACCGAGAAGACCGCGGTCATGGAGGCCAACACCACCGGTACGAAGGTCGTCGCCATGTGCGACACCAACGTGAACCCGAGCGGCGTACACATGGTCATCCCGACCAACGACGACGCGGTGAAGGCGATTGAGATGATCACCCGCCTCGTGGCCGAGGCCGTTACGGAAGGAAAGGCGGAGGCGATGCGCAACCTGAAGGCCGTGGAGGCCGCGAAGGTGGCCGCGACCCCGGCGAAGGCGGCGTAGTTCTCAAACCAACCATTTAGATCTTTCATTATGATCGATGCAAAGCTCGTCGCGCAGCTGCGCGAAATGACCGGTGCCGGAATGATGGACGCGAAGAAGGCCCTTGAGGAAGCCAACGGCGACCTGACGGTTGCCGCGGAGAAGCTCCAGGAGAAGGGGCTTGCCAAGGCCGACAAGAAGGCCGAGCGCGAGACCAAGGAAGGGAAGGTTCACGCGTACCTGCACGGCAACGGCAAGCTTGGCGCGATGGTCGAGATCCTCTGCGAGACCGACTTCGTGGCCCGCAACGAGGCGTTCGGGGCGCTCTGCCACGACGTCGCCATGCACGTGGGAGCCGCCGACCCGCTCTACGTCCGCCGCGAGGACGTCCCGCAGGACCTGGTCGAGAAGCAGAAGGAACTGTTCCGCGCCGAGGTGGCCGAGCAGGCCAAGCCGGCCGAAATCGTCGAGAAGATCGTCGAGGGCAAGCTGAACAAGTGGTTCGGCGAAATCTGCCTGATGGAGCAGACCTTCATCAAGGACGAGGACCTGACGGTCAGCGAGTACATCAAGGGAAAGATCTCCACGATTGGGGAAAACATCCAGGTGGCCCGGTTCGCACGGTTCATGATTTCCTAGGAAGAGATTAAACAGGGCTCAATCGAGCCCTGTTTTTGCATTCATGCGTTGACAGACTTCATTGCTGTGGTAGATTGTTCGTCCGCTGGCATCCCGCTGGTGGTCTGGAGAATTCGATGCGTTTCGTTCTGCTTCTCTGTCTTTTCGGGTCCGGCTGCACGGACAACATCGCAGCCAAAAGCTGGGGTGGGTCCACGACCATGGAAATCCCCGACTGCCAGAAGGTGGTCAACGTCACCTGGAAGGACGCGAACCTTTGGTACCTCACCCGGCCGTTCCACGAGGGGGACGTTGCCGAGACGTACTCCTTCAAGGAGGAGAGTTCGTACGGCGTCCTCAACGGTACGGTGACCATCAAGGAACACTGCGCCAAGTAGCCTGCCGGTCGAGCGCTCGTCGCTCCCGGCTCGGGCCGCTCACCCTGTGGGCGGTTCTTTTTGTTGGATTATGGTATATTATCCTCGTCTCAGCGACTTAACGACTCAAAGACTCAACGACTATTCCTATGCTTCGCATCGCAATCAACGGCTTTGGCCGAATCGGCCGCAACGCGTTCAAAATCGGATTCGGACGGAAGGGGACGAAGTTCGTCGCGATCAACGACTTGACCGAGCCGAAGATCCTCGCGCACCTTTTGAAATATGATTCCGTGATGCGCACCTGGCCGCACGAGGTTTCGTTTGACGAGCACAACCTCATCGTCGACGGGCAGATCATCCCCATCGTGGCGGAGACGGAGCCGACGAAGCTGCCGTGGAAGCAATTCAAAGTCGACGTCGTCATCGAGTCGACCGGTCGGTTCGCAGACAAGGAGAAGGCGTCCGCGCATCTTGTCGCGGGCGCGAAGAAGGTTGTGATCTCGGCGCCGGCGAAGGACGTGCCGACGTTTCTTATGGGCGTGAACCACAAGAGCGCGAAGGGCTCGGACGCGATCGTGAACAACGCGTCGTGCACCACGAACTCGATCGCTCCGGTCGCGCAGATCATGCACGAGCTGTTCGGCGTGAAGAAGGCGATGATGACGACCGTGCATTCCGTGACCGCCGAGCAGAACATCGTTGACGGCCTGCCGCCGAAGATGCACCCCGACATGCGCCGCGCCCGCGCCGCGCTCGTGAACATCGTGCCGACGTCGACCGGGGCCGCGAAGGCCGTGACCGAGGTCGTCCCCGAGCTCAAGGGCAAGTTCGACGGGCTCGCCATCCGCGTTCCGACGCTCGACGTCTCGCTGTCCGACTTTACCTTCGTGCTCAAGCGCAAGGTGACCGTCGAGGAGATCAACGACGCCTTCAAGAAGGCTGCCGCCTCGCCGCGCTACAAGGGAATCCTCGGCGTGTCCGACGTCCCGCTCGTCTCGTCCGACTTCATCGGATCGACCTTCTCGTCGGTCGTCGACCTCGAGATGACGCGCGTCGTGGACGGCGACCTCGTGAAGGTCCTTGCGTGGTACGACAACGAGTGGGGGTACTCCGTGCGGCTGGTTGAGATGGCGGAGCACGTCGGAGGACTGTGAGAAAGAGGCAAATGCAAGAAGGGCAAGAGACAAGGAAGAATCAAAGTTGAAACGTAAAATTTCAATTTTGTCCCTTGGCCGTTGAATCTTCTTTGCATCTTGCCCTTCTTGAATTTTGTTTCTTTCCCCTATGGATTCTCACAAAATCGTAATAATCGGCGCCGGATTCGGCGGCCTGCGCACGGCGCTCGAGCTTGCCAAGCGCAAGGTGCGGCTTAAGGCGTTCGAGATCACGCTCGTCGACCCGCGTCCCGAGCACCTGTACACGCCGCTGCTCTACGAGGTGTCGAGCGGGGATCTGGAATTGTCGTCGGACGCGTGCGTCGGCGAACTGCAGAGCGGGGCGTGCGTCCAGATTGACGCGGTTCGGAACATCATCAAGAAAAAGAATATCCGGTTCGTCCAGGGGACCGTCGCGACCGTCGACGCTGCCGAGCAGAACGTCGCGCTATCGAGCGGGGAAACGATCCCGTACGACGACCTCGTGGTCGCGGTCGGAGTCGAGAGCGCCACGTACGGAATCGCCGGCGCGGACAAGTTCGCGTTGCCCATGAAGACGCTCAAGGACGCGTTCGCCATCCGCGAGCGAATGTTCGAGTTCATTCGATCTTACAAGGACGGGAAGGAAAAGCGTCTTTCGATTCTGGTCGTGGGCGGCGGCGCGTCGGGAACCGAGTTCGCCTCGGAGACAGCGAACTTCTTTCACCGGATGATCGATGAGGAGACGCTGCTGCGCCGGGACTACGACATCTCGCTCGTCGAGGCCGGCCCGGACATCCTCTCGATGTTCCCGGCGCCCGTTCGTCGCTGCGCCAAGGAACGCCTCCACGCGCTCGGCATCAGCGTCCTTGCCGCCACGAAGCTCAAGTCCTTGGAGGCGAACGCGGTTACGCTCGAACGGGCGGACGGGACGACGGTCCGGCATGAGGCCGACGTGATCGTGTGGACCGCGGGAGTAAAGTCGCTCGACGTCGTGAAGACGTGGGGCCTTCCGGTGGACGATCGCGGATACGTCAAGGTGACGCCGAACTTCCTCGTCGAGGGAACGAAGAACGTTTATGCCCTCGGCGACTGCGCCGCCTTCACGCATCCGAAGACGAAGAAGCGCGTCCCGGCGCTCGCGCAGGCCGCGGTGAAGGAGGCCGCCATCGTCGCGGAAAACATCGCGCGCACCCTCGAGCGAAAGCTCCCGATGTCCTGGACCCCGCCCGACCGCTGGGTCACCGTCGTCCCCATGGGGGGAACGTACGCCATCGCCGACTTCGGCTGGTTCCATCTGACGGGCCTCCTCGGCTATCTCATCCGCAAGGCCGCGGACCTGCAGTACTTCGTCTCGATCCTTCCCGTCGGCGAGGCGTGGAAGCTGTGGTCGTCTGGGGCGAAGGTGTACCGGAGGAACGATTAGATTTCCCAGGGACTTTAGTCCCGTCGCGATCTGGACGATTCGAGGAGTCCGTGCTATGTTCACGGCCTCCCCGATTTTGTTTCGGGGGGAATGGGAAACCAAGGGAGACCGTCAGATGTCACACTCGGAAGACGTATTCGATCCGATTCATCGGTTCGTGGAAACGGTTTGCCTGCATGCGGCGTACCTGACCTACGAGGAGACCCGAAGCCCCGGCGCGCAGAACTTCGTGACACTTCCGGACGGCATGGAGCTCGGCATCGTGTCGACTGAGAATCCCATGATCGCGCGCGCGATCTCGTCGCTGCTGACGCGATCGCTCGAACAGGCGCGCTGTGAGCTCGGTGGGCATCTGCCCACCGTCGTGGTTCGTCGCGTGCAGCGGGACATCATCTCCCCCGAGGGAGTGTCGACGCTTTGGGGCGTCGCCGGACACCGCTTCGTCCTGTCTCGCCGGCACGATGAGCGCACGCACGAAATCATCGCGACCATCCTCGTGGGAAGAAGCAAGGACACGATCTTCTTCTTCACCGGGCTGTACAACAACCTGCGTTGGTCGACGATCGTCGAAGACGTGGACTGGGACCGGCCGGATCAGGATGATCCCGCGCACAAGTGGTTTGACCGCTTCGCGTTTCCGCCGCCCCAGAGCTTCAAGCCGAACCGGTACCACCAAATCGCAAACTTCGTCGTGGGCCCGGACCATCGTGGCGCGCACATCGCGCGGGCGTTCCTTGAAAACATCGCCCGCCATTACAGCCGCGACGTCCTGGACGGTAGCCGACTTCCGATCATCCACTCGCAGCACCTGCTGTGCGGCGTTGGGTTCTGGCAGATCGGCGATCCTCCCTGGATGGCGCGTATGGCGAAGCTCGGCTTCTACCGCCGCTGGGGCGCGGAAAGCTTCTTCATCGAGCATGACTGGGCTCCGCTCCCGCCCACGGTCATGGGAGGGCAGGTCATCGACAACCTGACGTACAATCGCCTGTACGGAATGCCCGACTGCTACGGCGCCGATCAGGAGCGTCACCGTTACCCCTCCGACGAGCACCTGTACGAACGTGTCCCCGAGGTCGTGCGACTCGCGCAAGATCCAAGGGCAAAACTGCAGTACTACCAAGCCATGTTCGACTTCGTGCCGAACGTGGGAGGAGAACGGTCGTGAGCACCTCGCTTAGCAAGGTTCGTAACGCCGAAACCCAATCGGTGGAACCCTTCACCAACGAAGGGGCCTACCATGGCTCTACCGAGCAGAAGCCTCCGGGCCCGCCGGAGACGGACGTCGCAGAGGAGAAGCGGGCCACGACGCTCGAACGATACCTGGCGCGCGGCGTCACGGAGATCGAGTCGTTCGAAGCCAACTTCCCGAACCGTCTCGAGCTTGTGGAACGGCTCCCCGCTCCTTCGCAGGAACAGGTTCGTGACGACGGCGTGACGTTCTGCTGGTGTCCATTCGAGGAAGCCATTGAGCTCGCCGGGCCGCTGACGCTCAGCGTGCTCATGGGCATGCGCAACGGCCTTACCGGCACGAGGCGCTACGCCTACTTCGACTCGAAGATCCAGTACTTCCTGCCCGGTGACCTGCCTGTCGACAGCTGCCTTCGGCACGTCGATGAAAGCATCGCCGTGAGAGATACCCGGGTGCTGCCCTTCGGCGTGAAGGTTCTGCACGACATACGTGCCCGGCAAGAGCGGCAGCGGTACTCGCCGATTCTCCAGGCGTACCAGTCGTCAGGCCACTGCGCGACGGGGTTCCTGGACGGGCCGCTTCGGCTGCGGATGCCGGAACTGATTCCGAACTTCCGGGCGTTCGACGCCGCCGTTCGCGCCTCGGGAGTCCCCGAGATCGCACACGAAGCCGGCACCATCCGGCGTTACGATGGCCGCACCGTCCATTGGGCGACTCCAGCGACCTCCGCCGGCTGGAGGCTCTGGGCGCGGTGCGTCGAGACGGACGTCGAACACCACCCCAACGCATCGGTCATCGAATGCTACGGGACGGTCTTCCGGCCACGCCGTCCAGTATTCTAACCGCTAGCCCCTCGCGAACCCACCGTGGTTCGCGTCTTTTTTTTGTGATACAATCCCCCCGATATGCGTTTGAGGACTTTGCGCAGTGGTGTGGATCTATCCGGGAAGCGGGTGTTGCTTAGAATTGACGCCAACGTGCCGGTCGCAAAGGGGAAAGTCGTCGACGGGCCGCATGGGAAGGTTGCCAGGGCGGCTGTGGATATCGAGTGGCTGCGGCAGCGCGGGGCGAAGGTCGTGGTCATGACGCACCTTGGCCGGCCGAACGGGCGGAAGATCAGCGCGTATACGGTTCGTCCGGTCGCGCGACGGTTGTCCGAGCTTCTGTCGATCAACGTCCCGGTCGCGCGCGACATCGCCGGTCCGTTCGCGCAGAAGCTCGTGCGCTCGATGAGGGACGGAGACGTCGTCCTGCTCGAGAACGTGCGCTTCGACGCGGGCGAGGAGCGCAACTCCACGACGCTCGCGCATGCGCTTGCCCAGCTCGGCGACCTGTACATGAACGACGCGTTCGCGGTGTCGCATCGCGCGCACGCCTCCGTCGATGCCATCACTTCCGAGCTTCCAGGCTACGCGGGGCCGCAGCTTGTGTCCGAGGTGGAGGTGCTCGCGAAGGTTTTGGCACATCCGAGGCACCCGTTCGTGGTGGTCATGGGCGGGCTGAAGATGGCGGACAAGATTCCGGTGATGCGCCGCCTGCTCCCCGAGGCCGACCGTGTGCTCGTCGGCGGGGCGCTTGCCCACGCGTTCTTCGTGGCGGACGGGATCGAGATCGGCAAGTCCGCGGTGGACAAGGACGGCATGAAGGACGCGGAGCAGCTGATGAAGAAATTCCGTGAGAAGATCTGGTTGCCGACGGATATGCTGGTCGCGCAGAGCCTTCGCAAGGACGCGACCTGCCGGACGGTCGCGATTGGCGCGGTTCGCAAGACCGACCGGATCGTCGACCTTGGGCCCGACACGATTCGACGATTTTGCGAGGAAATCAAGGGAACCAAGATGGTCGTGTGGAACGGCCCGCTCGGCTACTGCGAGGTGGACGCGTTTTCGAAGGGGACGACCGCCGTCGCCCGCGCCATCGCCGCGAACAAGAAGGCGGTCACGATCGTCGGCGGAGGCGACACGATTCCCGCCGTCGAAGCCGCCGGAGTCGCGGACCAGTTCACGCTCCTTTCGACCGGCGGGGGAGCGATGCTGGAGTTTCTCGCCGGGGAGAAGATGCCGGGAGTCGAAGCGCTCGAATCGTAAACTCACGACTATGAAAATCGAATCCATCCACGCGCACGAGATTCTTGATTCCCGCGGCAACCCGACGCTCGAGGTGACCGTTCTTCTCGACAACGGCGTTTCCGGATCCGCGTCCGTTCCGAGCGGCGCGTCGACGGGGTCGCACGAGGCACTCGAGCTGCGCGACGGCGACGCGAAGCGATACGGCGGGAAGGGCGTGCTCAAGGCCGCGAAGAACGTGCACGCGAAGATCGCGCCCGTCCTCATCGGCATGGACGTGTCTGCCCAGCGCGAGCTCGATTCGCGGATGATCTTTCTCGACGGCACGGCGAACAAGTCGAAACTCGGCGCGAACGCCATCCTCGGCGTCTCGCTCGCCTGCGCCCGAGCCGCGGCCAATGCCAGCGGCCTGCCGCTGTATGCGTACCTTCGCCGCGCATTCGACCTGAAGTACAAGACCTACCGTCTCCCGATCCCGACGATGAACATCCTGAACGGCGGCGCGCACGCGGGCTGGATTCTCGATTTCCAGGAGTTCATGATCGTTCCGCAGCAGAAGAAATTCCGAGAGCGCGTCCGCTGTGGCTCCGAGGTGTTCCACGCGCTCGGCCGTCTCCTGAAGAAGAGGGGATTCTCGACGCTCGTCGGCGACGAGGGCGGATTCGCGGTCAAGCTGGCCAAGAACGAGGAGGCGCTCAAAACGATCGTCCAGGCGATCAAGGACGCGGGATACGTGCCGGGCAAGGACGTGACGCTGGCGATGGACCCGGCGACGTCCGAGTTTTATGACGCCAAGACGAAGCGCTACGTCCTGAAGGTCGACGGCACGTCGTTCACGTCCGACCAGATGATCGCGATGTGGGACAGGCTTTCCAAGAAGTATCCGATCGTCTCGCTCGAGGACGGCCTTGCCGAGGACGACTGGGAGGGATGGAAGAAGCTCACCGACCGTCTCGGAGACAAGATGGCGCTCGTCGGCGACGACTTCTTCGTGACGAACGCCGAGCGCCTGCGGCAGGGAATCGAGGAAGGGTGCGCGAACGCAATCCTCATCAAGGTGAACCAGATCGGCTCGCTCTCGGAGACGATGGACGCGATCCTGCTCGCCCAGCAGAGCGGATACGCCGTGTCCGTATCCCATCGCTCGGGAGAAACGACCGACACCACCATCGCCGACCTCGCCGTCGCCGTGAACGCCGAGTACATCAAGGCGGGATCGCTGTCGCGATCGGAGCGCCTGGCAAAGTACAACCGGCTGATGGAGATTGAGGAGGAAGTCTCGTAACGGTATGCGCGAAGGGCTCGCCGAGGGATCCCGGGAAGCGATCGGACGTTCCATTGAGGAACGCCGGTCGTTTTTTTCGGAGCGCGTGGGTCGGTATGAGCGCGGACTGCTCGTCCGCGAAAGCGTCGTGCGGCTCGACCAGGAGCGCGCGGTTGCAGACTCGCTGCGCGCGGGGCGGCCGGTGGTGATCCGAGGCGTCTGGCGCGCGGGCAAGACGAGCCTCGGGCACGCGTTGAGGCGAAATTTTCCGGGCCCGTTCGTCCACGAGGACGTCGGCCCGTACGGGACGGAACTGTCCGCGGAGAGTTTTCGGACATCGCTTGCGGAAACCGTCGATGGGCAGTCCGGCAACGAGCGCACGATCGTCATCGACGAGGCGATCGCCCTGGCGGATCGTCCCGACCTCCTCGTCGTAATCGACGGCCTTCGCGTTCCCGGCGTCCGCCTCGCGGTGGTCGCGCACTGGACGCGCGACACGGACCAGACGATGCGACGCGCGTTCGACGGGTACGACTCTCACTTCGTTCGCGGGCTCACCAAGGACGAGGTTCGTCTCGTCGCCCTTCGCCCGTTCGCCGGCACCCCGGTCGCGTTCACGGACGCCGCCATCGACCGCCTCGCCAGCCTTTCCGGAGGCCGCCCGCTCGAGGTCCAGCTCCTTTGCTCGGCGCTTCTCGACCCGTCCAAGCCGTTCTGGCGCGACGACGCGACGTTTGACGCGGCCGACGTCGACCGGCTTTCCGGGAACGAGACCGCCATGCGGCAACTGGCCGACGAGGGGCTGTCTCATTACCGCAAGGTCTATGACTTCGCGTTCGACGACGAAGACCGCGCGCTGTTCCGCTCGATCGCGGAAAACGGCGGGGTCGCGGCGGGCGACGCGGACCCGGTTCGCGTCCAGCCGCTGCTCGACATCGGGTATCTTCGGCGCGACGGCGACGGGTCGTATCGCGCGAACGGGGAACTGTTCGAACGCTTCGTGCGAACTCGCGTTAAAAACTCTTGACATCAAAATAAAACGCGGTAGGATTGCGCCCTGCCGCTTTTGTTTTTCCATTGGCAGAAGGAGACGCGCGTTGAAAACTTCTGATGCGGTTCGCCCGGACCTTCCCGGCGTCGTTGGATACCTGATGGAGAAGCGCTTGCATCCCGAACGGTACAAGACGGAGTTTCTTTGCTGGGAGCAGCTGGTCGCGGAGCCTCGCTGGCGCCGGGCAAAGCCGCTCCTGAAGGTGGATTCCAACCTGGTTTCCTCCGTCGTCGAGTGTCTGAATGAGAAGGACATGACACTCCGCCACAACGCGGACGCGCAGATGTGTCTCGGCAAGGTGCGTCAGTTCCGCGGAGATTACGACGGGGCGATCGCGGTGTTCCAGCGGATGTTCGAGTGGGACGAGAGCTTGCCGGCCCTGTACAACGTCGGTCTGTGCCAGCTTGCGCTCGGAAACGCGGACGGGGCGCGTTCCTCGTTCAAACAGGTTCTTTCCAAGAGCCCCCACGACGAGCGCGCGCTCAGGGCACTCGCCGAACTCCCTCCCTGAAGGCGGTCACTCCCGCCTTTTTTCTTTTGCCCGGATCGCATACAATGGCCACGCTATGGATATCCCCAACCGCCCAAGGCCCGCCGTTCTCATGATTCTCGACGGTTTCGGCGTCGCGCCCGATTCCGACGGCAACGCCATCACCCGCGCGAACATGCCGCGGTGGAAGCAGCTGATTCGGACGTATCCGACCATGACCATCCGCGCCTCGGGCGAGGAGGTGGGGTTGAGCTGGGGCGAGATGGGGAACTCGGAGGTCGGGCACCTCGCGATCGGGGCCGGACGGGTGTATTACCAGACGTTCCCGCGCATCAACCGCGACATCGTCGCCGGCGACTTTTTCAAGAACGCGGCGTTCCTGAAGGCGGCCGAGCACGTAAAGAAGAACGGGTCGACGCTCCACCTGATCGGCCTCGTGAGTGGCGGAAGGGTGCATGCGATGGACGAGCACTGTCACGCGCTTTTGGAGTTTGCCAAACGCGAGGGAATCGCGAACGTCGCCGTGCACGCGATCCTCGACGGGCGCGACACGATCTACAACGCGGGGATCGACTTCGTGACGACGCTGCTCGCGAAAATGAAGGAGACGGGCGTCGGGAAGATCGCGTCCATGAGCGGGCGGTTCTACGCGATGGACCGCGACAACCGGTGGGACCGCGAGGAGATGGCATATAACGCGATGGTGAAGGGGACGGGCGAGAAGGCGACGGACCCGATCGAGGCGATCAAGGCAAGCTATGCGAAGGAGGTATACGACGAGCAGTTCGTGCCGACGGTGATCGTCGACGCATCGGGCGCGCCGGTCGCGACGATCCAGGACAACGATGCCGCGATCTTCTTCAACTTCCGTCCCGACCGCGCCCGCGAGCTTACCAAGGCGTTCGTGTTGCCAGACTTCGTTCGGTTTCCGCGACAGCCCGTCAAGAACCTGCTGTTCGTGACGATGGTCGAGTACGAGGAGGGAATTCCGGCCGAGGTCGCGTATCCTCCGGTCAAGATCCAGAAGACGCTCGCACAGGTGGTTTCCGACGCCGGGCTGAGGCAGCTGCACATTGCCGAGACCGAGAAGTACGCGCACGTCACCTTCTTCATGAACGGAACGTACGAGAAGCCGTTCCCGGGCGAGGACCGCGTCCTGATCCCGTCGCCGCACGTCGCCTCCTACGACCTTGCCCCGGCGATGAGCGCCGTGGAGCTTTCCGACCGCGTCGTGAAGGAGATCCAGTCGGACAAATACGACCTGGTCATCATGAACTTCGCGAACGCGGACATGGTCGCGCACACGGGAAGCTTCGACGCGACGGTGAAGGCGCACGAGGCGCTCGACGCCGCCGTTGGGAAGGTCGTGGACGCGACGCTTGGGAAGGGCGGGGCGGTGTTCATAACCGCGGACCATGGCAACTCCGAGGAGCTCAAGAACCTCCGCACCGGCGACATCGACAAGGAGCATGCCACGAACCCGGTTCCGTTCGTGATCGTCGGCAAGCAGTTCGAGGGAATTCCGTCGCTCGCCGGCGAGGTTCCGGACGGCGATTTGTCGCTGATGTCCCCGGTGGGAATGCTCGCGGACGTTGCCCCGACGATCCTCGCGGTACTGGGAATCCCGCAGCCGGAGGAGATGACGGGGGCGCCGTTGGTTTGACATCCTTCCATCAGCGCGACAACCACCCCTGACCCCTCCTCCCTATGAGGAGGGGAAACGAGAAGAGTGTGACTGATATCGAACGCATCCTAAGAACGCTCAAGCGACGCTTCCCGAATCCGGGCGCGATGGAGCTTGGCGACCCGTACCGGACGGTCGTCGGCGTCGTTCTTTCGGCGCGGACGCGCGACGAGCAGGTACTGAAGCTGCTTCCTGGATTGTTCGAAGCGTTCCCGACGATGGGGGCATTGTCGAAGGCGGCGGTCGCGGAGATTGCCGCGAAGATCAATACGATCGGGATGTATCGCCAGAAGGCAAAGAACCTGTCGGGCTTGGCGAAGCGCTGCGTCGAAGTCCACGGCGGTCTCGTCCCGTCCACGATGGACGAGCTCGTCGATCTTCCCGGCGTCGGCCGCAAGACCGCGAGCGTCGTCGTCGCGAGCTGCTTCGGCACGCCGTCCATTGCCGTCGACACCCATGTTCACCGGGTGACGAATCGGCTAGGATGGGTGAAGACAAAGACGCCGCAGAAGACCGAGGTGGCTTTGCTGAGGATCGTGCCGACAAAGGTCATGCGCCTCGTAAACCAGGTGTTTGTCAAGATCGGCCGGTACGTCTGCATTCCGGGAAAGCCTCGCTGCTGGATGTGTCCGGTTCAAAAGGACTGCGCGTTCAAAAAAAAGAACCTCGTTGCGCCGAAGGACGCGGACGCGATCGTCGCGGACATTGCGAGACGAGAACACGATTTAGAAAAACAACGCCTTGCCGTCGCCTATGGAAAACATCGATCATAAGATTTCCCATGCCATCGCGGACTTCACCAAGCGGTCGAAGTTCCTATCGAAGCTTGCCGTCCTCGGGGCGGTCGAGATCATTTGGCTGATGGGAGGGATGCTGCTCGTGGTGGCGATGGTGAATACGGGAAGCCCGGAGTGGTTCCGCGCGTGGACTCCCGCGGCCTTCGTGCTGTCGGGAGGAATCCTGGTCCCGTGGGGACTGACGATGCTCATCGAGTACCTGTTTAGTCGCCTGCGTCCGTTCCAGCGGGAGGGGCGAAAGGCGCTCATCGACATGGCGATCGTGACCCCTTCGTTCCCGTCGGGCCACGCGACGCTGACCTTCTCGATGTGCGCGATCATCGCGATGATCCGCCCGGAGATGCTCCCCGTCTTTCTCGCCCTCAGCCTGCTTGTCGTCCTCTCCCGCGTCGCCGTCGGCGTCCACTTCGTCTCCGACATCGTCGCGGGCGCGCTCATCGGCTGGTTCGTCGGCGGGGCCGCGTTCATTCTCCCGATCCTGATTCTTTCCAAGTTTTACGTCCTATGAAAACCGTCTGCGTCTCCGGAGGGTTCGACCCGATCCACGTCGGCCACGTCCGCATGATCCTGGAAGCCGCCGCGCTCGGCGACGAGCTTGTGGTGATCATCAACAACGACAACTGGCTGATGAAAAAGAAGGGGTTCGTGTTCATGCCACAGGACCAGCGCCGCGAGATCATCGAGGCGATTCGGGGAGTGACGCGCGTGGTATTCACGTCGCACGAGCCGGGCTTCGAGGACCGCAGCGTGTGCCGCGAGCTCCGCGAGATCCGTCCGGACATTTTCGCGCAGGGCGGCGACCGCGACCTGAAGGACGCGCTCGACCCGAACTCGTCGCAGAATCCCGAGGCAAAGCTGTGCGCGGAGCTCGGCATCGAGATCGTGTACGGCGTCGGCAGGGGAGGAAAGGTCCAGTCGAGTTCCTGGCTCACGGCCGAGGACCGCGGCGAGCGCGCGTGCTTTTGCAAATCCGGAAAAAAATACGTGGAGTGCCACGGAAAATAATATGGGAAAGATTGTCGCCGCCGTCATTGCGCTGCTTGTCCTCGGTTCCGCCGCCGTGGCGGGCGACTTCGCATACGAGTCCTACGTCCTGTCCCCGAAAGCGGACGCGGATACGGTCTCGTTCGTCGTTGAGAAAGGCGAGGGAGTCTCGACCATTGGCACGCACCTTCGCGAGAAGGGGGTCGTGGACAACCTGCTGTTCTTCAAGGCGTACGTCCGCCTGTCGCACGCCGAGTCGTCGTTCCTTCCCGGAACGTTCCAGCTGAGGCCGGGAATGAGCTTCCGATCGATCGTCGGCGCCCTGTCGCACGCGGACGTCGAGGAGGTCCAGGTCACGATTCCGGAGGGATACACGGTCAGGCAGATCGGCGAGCGCGTGCGGGCGGCGCTGCCGAAGATCACGGAGGACGAGTGGAAGACGGCGGTCGGCACATCGTCGACGGCCGGGGCCGCCAGTATGTTCGTGAGCCAGAACAAGCCGGCGGGCGTCGACCTGGAAGGTTACCTGTTTCCGGACACGTATCGCTTCTACGCGACCGCGACCGCCGAGGACGTCGTGGCGAAGATGCTCGGCGAGATGAGCGACAAGCTGAGCGAATCGCTCGCGAAGGACGAGAACGGGATGTCGCTCCCGGGCGCGATGACGCCGCACGAGGTCCTTACCCTCGCGTCGATCGTCGAGCGCGAAGTCCGCGACCCCAAGGACATGAAGGACGTGGCGGACATCTTCCTCAAGCGCCTCAAGATGGGCATGCCGCTGCAGGCCGACTCGACCATCGCGTACTATCTCAGCAAGACGTCGGCCGAGATGACGGTCGACGATCTGAAGAAGGACAACCCGTTCAACACCTACACCCGCGCCGGACTCCCGCCCGGACCGATCTCGAACCCGGGATTAAACGCGATCGATGCCGTGACGCATCCCACGAGCAATCCGTATCTTTACTTCCTAACCACGTCCGACGGGACGGTCGTGTATGCCGCGACGTTCGACGAGCACATTGCGAACAAGAATCGCTACCTTCGCTAGCGTCGTCGCGTTCCTCGCGATGGGAACGCCGACGCTCGCCGCGACGAATTACGACGTGTTCTCGGCGGTCGTGGACATAGAGCCCGACGCGTCGCTTGAGGTCGTGGAGACGATCACGGGATCGTTCGATACTCCGCGCCACGGAATCTTTCGAAACATCCCGTACCAGTATCGCACCGCGGCCGGCATGAACGAGACGATCGGGATCACCGTCGAGGCGGTGGGACTGTTCGGGAGGGCGGAGCCGTACGAGGTCTCGAGGAATGGAGGATACGAGACGATCAAGATCGGCGACGCGAGTGAGACGCTCTCCGGGCCGTTCGAATATTCGATTCGCTATCGCGTCGACCGTGCCATTTTGTATCACGCCGACACGGACGAGCTGTACTGGAACGTGACGGGGTCCGATTGGGAAGGGGCGTTTTCGACGGTGAACGCGACGGTGCGGGTCTCGGGCGCGTCGGTCGACGCGCTCGACGTCTCGTGCTACACCGGCGTGAGCGGATCGACCGCGATGAACTGCGACAAACGGGTCGCCGACGGAAACGTGACCGTCGTCGCCGAGGACTTTCTGACCGTCTCCGTGTCCTTCCCAAAGGGAATCGTCACCGAGCCGACCCAGCTCGACCGCGCAAAGCAGCTGGTCGCGGACAACGCGGGAATCTTCTTTCTCCTCGTCCCGATCGTCGCGTTCGTCTTCCTGTTTTCCCGCTGGCGCAAGAACGGCAAGGACGCGAAGGGCCGCGGAACGATCATCGCCGAGTATGAGCCGCCGGACAGTCTGCGACCGACGGAAGTTGGGACGCTCGTGGACGCGAAGGTCCATGACCGCGACATCTCCGCGGCGATCGTCGACCTCGCGGTTCGCGGGTATCTGCAGATCATTGAGGACGAGACGAAGGTACTGTTCGTCACGAGCAAGAGTTATCGTCTCAAGCGTCTTAAGCCCGACGACGCGACGCTCAAGCCGTTCGAGGTCGCGCTGATGCTCGGGTTGTTCGGAAGCGACGAGGAGGTGAGGCTGACGGACCGACGGTCGTCGATGGTCGTGGCGAAGCGCAAGATCGAGAAGGACGTCTACGAGGAGATGGCGACGCTCGGCTACTACGCGAAGAACCCGACGACGGTTCGGTCCTGGTACGTCGCGATTGCGCTTGTCGTGGCGTTCTTGACCCACGTTCTGGGCACTGCCGTCGCCGCGACACTGAACGGCGCCGTGTTCGTGTATGTCGCGGGGATTGCGACCGCGGTCATCGTGGGGGTGTTCGGGATGGTCATGCCGAAGAAGACCGAGCTCGGCGCGATCGCGTGCGAGAAGGCGCTCGGGTTCAAGCTTTACCTGGAAACGGCGGAGAAGTACCGGATCCAGTGGCAGGAGAAGGAAAAGATCTTCGAAAAGTTCCTCCCGTACGCGATGGTCTTCGGCGTCGCGGACAGGTGGAGCAAGGCGCTCGCCGACGTCGCAAGGGAACAGCCGGGTTGGTTCGTTGGAAACTACGTCGCGTTCAACGCCGTCGATTTCTCGCACCGAGTCAACACGTTCACGAGCGCCGCGGCAGCCGTCGCCGCCCCGAAGTCGTCGGGTGGCAGCGGAGGCAGCGGGTTCTCGGGAGGCGGGTTCGGCGGCGGAGGCGGAGGGAGCTGGTAGGATTATATAAAATACGACCCGATCGGGTCGTATTTTCATCTCGGTCCCTAGAGCAGCTTGAACTGCTCGAGCGCGGACCTCAGGATTTCTTTCTTGTACTCCCAAGACCTCTCAACCATCTCCTCCGGGGAGCCCCACCAGACCCTGGAGAATTCCTGGGCATGCGAGGTTAGGTTGAAATGGACGTCCGGCTCTACCTTGGCGAGGAAGAAGTGCTGTTCCTGGCCGACGTAGCCGTCGAGCTCCTTGTGGCTGACGAACCACTGCTTGATGTGCTCGGGCCAGACGTAGCGCATCGGCTCCGCGATGCGGTCGACAATCTCATACTGCGAGTGCGTGAGGCCGATCTCCTCGCTCAGCTCGCGTCGTGCCGCCTGCTCGGGCGACTCGCCCTCGTCGATTCCGCCCTGGACGGTCTGGATCGCGTCCGGAAGGTCCGCGCGCTCGCATAACAAAATCTTTCCGTTTCCGTCCGTGACGATGACTGCCGCGTTTGGTCGGTACATTGACATATATCGAAAAAGAGTGTACCTTTTCGACGCCCTACGGGCAAGGAGTCTACAGTGAATTTCCCATCAGGAAGCCGGTCTACGATGCCGGCAGGTCGGTCAGCGCGCGTCATGCGCAGGATCCGCGTGAAGGGCGGGAACGTCATCGACGTGGAGGTGAAGGTCATCCGCGACCGCGTGCTGTACGTGGCATGCGAGGACACGGGCGGACTGAAGCAGGGGAAGAAGGCCTTCTGCATCCGGAAGGGCGCGGTGCTCGTTCGGAGAACGAACCTCGATCGCGAGGGCGTGCCCTACTTCATGATCTTCAACGACGGCATCTACGCCGCCATCCGCTCGCAGGGGTTCCACGTTCCGGATACCCAGGACGTGGAGAAGATCGAGATCTTCTGCTACCGGGAGACGCTCGAGTGGGCGCTCCAGCAGACCTGGTACCTGAACAGCCGGTCCAGCGCCGAGGAGATTGCCGCGTACGAGGAACGTACCGGCTCCGTGAGCACGGGGCTTCGGAAGGTCGTCGACGACGACAAGAGGCGCGCGCGAACGCAGTCGGGCCGCGGTGCGAACCCGACCGACGCGCTCGGAAGGACGAACTTCACCTCGCGCAGTCCGATCGTGTGGAGCGCGGACCTCGCCCTGTGCAAGCGCACGGGCACCGTTCACCGGATCCGTCCGCGGATCTCGGTGCGCAACGGCGACCTGCTCGCGCTCGCCGACGAGGCATGGAAGGTGAAGACGGACTTCGAGCGCGAGATCGTCCAGGCGCTTCGGTGGGGCAGTCGCGGCGTCCGCGCCCTGAACGCGGATGACGCGACCAGGATGGCCGTTCGCCTCGAGAAGCTGGCCGGCAGCCTCAGGAGCGTCTCCATCGCCCCGTACAGCCGCCGGGGATTCCCGCGCATCGCGAGCGACCTCGACCGCGTAGTCGTCGCGCTCCGCGCCGGGAACTACGAGGCGGCGCGCAAGTTGCTCGACCGCTGTCGGCGATCGTTCGTCCTCGTCGACGGCCGGCGCATCCTCGAGCAGACGCACACCGTGGCGTCGCGCGTCGAGAAGGCCCACATCGAGCTGACGAAGCAGGACAAGAACGGGCTCGTCGACGTGATCGACCATGTCCGCGACCTGCTCGTGATCGACGGGGTCCCGGTCGACCACGACTTCGAGAACCCGGTCGTCGCGCGCTCCGTCGCGCATCTCGACGCCGCGCGTGCCCTTGCGCTCGAGGTCGAGTTCGACCCAAAGGCGTTCTGCGACGCGATCGAGGCCGGAACGCTTCCGCTCTGATCGTCCGTCTGGTCCGGCGCGCCTCGCCCCGGACCATTTTCTTTGCTACCATGGAGGGACTATGAGACCAAAGCCATCCCACGTGCCGCCCGATTCGGGTTCCGAGTATGAAGCGCGCCGCGCCGCGCTTCTCGCCGAGGAAGAGGCGCGTCGACTGCGCGACCTTGCCGCCGCGGAACGCGAGTCCGCCGGAGTCGATCCCGACGGCCCGATCGACGAGCGGCCGTTCGACATCACCAAGGAACTCGGCGGCGTCGATCGTCGGAGAAAGGAATTCCGCGTCCCGAGGACTCCGGGAACACGCTAGCCTTCGGCCCATTCCGGGCCGATTTTTTTATACCGGGCATATGGTATCATTGCGGGGAAATGAGAGAGGATACGAACCTGCGAACTGGCTACGAACCTGCTAAACGGAAATTTTCGTAGGTTCGTAGCCAGTTCGCAGGTTCGTATCCATCCATCCTATGAAAGAATTCGTCCTCCAAAACCGCTTTGATCCTGCCAATTGCAAGATTGACTATCGCAAGGAACTCAACGAGGAGCAGGTCGAGGTCGTGTTGAACGGAGACGGTCCGTGCCTCGTCCTCGCCGGCGCTGGGTCGGGGAAGACGCGGACGATCACGTACCGCGTCGCGTATCTCATCGAGAACGGCGTCTCGCCGGAGAACATCTTGCTGCTGACGTTTACGAACAAGGCCGCCAAGGAAATGCTCGGCCGCGTCGAGGGCTTGCTTTGCGCGAACCCTCGCGGGATGTGGGGCGGAACGTTTCACTCCGTCGCCAATCGACTTTTGCGAACCTACGCGCCCTACGTCGGTCACACGCCGAACTTCACGATCATGGACGAGGAGGACGCGCGAGACCTCATCAAGTCGTGCGTGAAGGAACTCGCGGTCGACACGACGGCGCGTAAGTTCCCGTCGCCGGCGAACCTGCACAACGTCATCTCGTACGCGATGAACGCGAGCATCTCCGTCCGCGAGTCGACGCTCAAGAAGCACCCGAACTTCCGCGACATCATCCCGACCATCGAACGCATCGCCGAGCTGTACGAGACGCGCAAGTCGCAGTCCGACATCGTCGACTTCGACGATCTTCTCCTCCTGGTCCGCAAGCTGCTCTACACCAATCCCGTCGTGCGCGACCGTCTCGCCACGCAGTTCCAGTACATCCTCGTGGACGAGTTCCAGGACACGAACACGATCCAGGCCGGCATCGTCCGCCAGCTCGCGAGCGTCCACAACAATGTCCTCGTGGTCGGTGATGACGCGCAGAGCATCTACTCGTTCCGCGCCGCGCAGATTCGCAACATCCTCCAGTTTCCGGAGACGTATCCCGGAGCCAAGACGTTCCGGCTTGTTACCAACTACCGGTCGAGCCCGGAGATTTTGTCGCTTGCGAACGCGGTGATCGCGCAGAATCGCGACCAGTTCAAGAAGGATCTTCGCGCCGTCCGCCCTCCGTTCGAGAAGCCGAGCCTCGTGCCGGCCGCGAACCAGTTCCAGGAGGCGCAGTACATCGCCGAGCAGATCCTCATCCTCCGCGCCGACGGCACGCCGCTGCGCGACATGGCCGTTCTGTTTCGCGGATCGTTCCAGAGCCAGGCGCTCGAGTTCGAACTGGCCAAGCGCGACATCCCGTACGATTTCCGCGGCGGCATGAAGTTCTTCCAACGCGCCCACGTGAAGGACGTCGTCTCCCACCTCCGCATCGTCGCGAACCCGAAGGACGAGCTTGCCTGGGCCCGAGTGCTCGGCATGCAGCCGGGGATCGGCGACGTGACGGCGCGAAAGATCGTCGAGAAGCTCCAGGTCGATCCGAATCCGGTCGTCGCGGGCAAGGCGGGGATCGCGCTCGCCGCCGTCAAAGAGACCGTCGCCGCGATGAGCCAGCACGCCAAGCCGTCGCACATGATTCGCGCGGTCATCGCGAGCGGATACCGCGACTATCTCGAGGCGGAATATCCCGATTACATGGATCGCCTCGACGACCTCGAGCAGTTCGCGCTGTTCGCCGAGCCGTACGAGGCTGTCTCGACGTTTCTCGAGGAGGTGACGCTGACCGAGGATTACGGGGCGGGGAAGTCGTCGTCCGGAACCGACGACCGCGAGCGGCTCGTCCTCTCGACCATTCACCAGGCGAAGGGCCTCGAGTGGGAAGCGGTGTTCGTGATGGGTCTGGTCGACGGCAAGTTTCCGCATCAGCGTTCTCTCGGCGAGGAAGGCGGGATTGAAGAGGAACGCCGCCTGTTCTACGTCGCGGCGACGAGAGCACGGAAACATCTCTTCCTGACCTATCCGATCTCCTCCGGCGATGATACTCTTATGTTCGGACAGCCAAGCCAGTTCATCCAGGAACTTCCGGACGGTCTCGTCGAGGAAGTCCGCCTGCGCCCGTCGACGTTCGGATCGTCGAGCTTCCCGCCTAAGCGTCCGTTCCACTACGCGGCCCCGGATGACGACGGCCCGACGATCGTGCTTGACAGTCTCGGAGAAAAGAAACCGACGAAGCCGATGACAGGAAGTTTTTTGCGGAACGTGGAGGATCTTTAGTTATTAACGGTAATTCAGCCGACCTACCATATGAACGAGCGAGCCCAGTTTCAGCCCTTGGAACCAAAATCCTATCTGGCAGATGGAATTCCACGACGCGCGGAGGTGAACGAGTTTCGTTCTCAGGCACTGCGGGTCGAACGCGCGCTCATGCTGATCAAGAGCCTTCAGGAAATTCTTTCCGTCGCAAGCGCCGATTCCGGATCCGAGACGTCGTCAAGCATCGGCGACATTGCGTCCCGGGCCCGACCGCCAGGCACTCTTTCCGAGACTAAAAAGGAAAGCAGCCTAAAGGAATACGTAGCGAAGGGCACGCAGGTCGTAAAGAAAGAACTCGAGACCGTTCCGAAAATGTTGGAAGCTTCCTCACGTTTTTTGTCGCCGGAACAGCAGTCGGTATTCGAAAGCTCGTTCAAGCTTTCCGGGTCCTATGCCCACGATCTTGATCAGATGCTTCCGCTTATCCGCGGGATCGATGACGCTCGCAAAATGATCGTCGATGCCTTGGGCAGAAATACGCTTCAATAAACGGCAACCCAACGGACCCGATTCTATGAACTACTCCGAACTCTCCCTGAAACTCCACCGCGAAAAGCGCGGCAAGCTTGAGATCGCCTCGACCGTGCCGTTGCAAACGAGCGACGACCTTGCGACGGCGTACACGCCGGGCGTCGCGGCCGTTTGTCTCGCGATCGCGGCGGACAAGTCGCTGGCGCGGGAACTGACGATCAAGGGTCGCTTCGTCGCAGTCGTGACGGACGGGTCCGCCGTCCTCGGCCTTGGCAACATCGGACCGGAAGCCGGGATGCCGGTGATGGAAGGGAAGGCGATTCTGTTCAAGCGGTTCGCCGGGCTGGACGCGTTTCCGATCTGTCTCGCGACGCAGGATACGGAGGAGATTATCGCGACGATCAAGAACATCGCGCCGGGATTCGGGGCGATCCACCTCGAGGACATCGCGGCGCCGAAATGCTTTGAGATTGAGAAGAGGCTTGCCGCGGAGCTGGACATTCCGGTGATGCACGACGACCAGCACGGGACGGCGGTTGTCGTCCTTGCCGGAGTTTTGAACGCGCTGAGGGTTGTGGATAAGTCGATCGAGACGGCGAAAATCGTCATCTCGGGCGTCGGCGCGGCTGGCGTCGCATCGGCTCGTCTGCTGCTTGAGGCGGGCGCGAAGAACGTCGCGATGTGCGACTCGAAGGGGATGATCGCCGTCGGACGCGAGGGGATGAACGCGCAGAAGGACGAACTCGCGGCGCGGATCAACCCGGACGGCCGCCTCGGGTCGCTCGGTGATGCGCTGGCTGGCTCGGACGTGTTCCTTGGCGTCAGCGCGCCGGGAATCGTTTCCGAGGAGATGGTCCGCTCGATGGCGCCGGGCGCGATCGTGTTCGCCATGGCGAATCCCGTCCCCGAGGTGACGCCCGAGGTCGCGAAGGCCGGCGGCGCGGCCGTGATCGCGACGGGGCGCAGCGACTATCCGAACCAGGTGAACAACGTGCTCGCGTACCCCGGCCTGTTCCTCGGCGTCCTCGAGGGCAAGATTCCAGCGTTCACGACGGCCATGTTCCTCGCCGCCGCCCGCGCCCTCGCCGCGACCGTCGAGACCCCGACCGCGGAGCGAATACTCCCGTCGCTGTTCGACGTCGATTCCGCGCGGATCGTGGCGGAGGCTGTGAAGGGTTGAAATTGGATACGAACCTGCGAACCCACGAACGTTTCGTTGTCAGTTCAGACTTAGTAGGTTCGCAGCCAGTTCGCAGGTTCATATCCCCATCTTCTATGCAATACCGTTCCCAATTCCACGCCCGCCGCCGTTCCCCGCGCGTCACCGGGACGGTTGTCGTCATCGCGCTGATCATTGTCGCGATCGCGGGGCTGTTCGCGTGCGGAATCTGGTGGTTCCGGTTCCGGCCGAAACCGTCGACGGATGTCGTCGCCACGAACACGATCGCAAACGTGATGTCGCCGACGGCTGTCTCTGCCGCCGACCTGGCCGTATCCATGTCCGGGACGGTCCGCGAGGCGACGCTGCGCGACGTGTCGGGCGGATCCGCGACGGGGACGACGATCCGCGAGACCGTCGACGGGCAGATGCTTTTGAAGATCAAGGCGTCGTCCTTCCCGCCGATCGACCCGGAAAAGGAATCCTACGAGGGATGGCTCGTTCGTCAGGTTCCGTACGATTTTGTCTCCGTCGGGTCATTCGTCGGAAACGAGGACGGAACCTGGGGGCTCGAATGGGCCAGCGCGGCGGGGAAGTATGACGGGTACGTTCGGGTCGTCGTGACCAGGGAGCCGAAGGACGGGAACCCGGATCCGTCCGGGCATGTGCTGGAAGGGGAATTCAAATAGAAGGAAACCGTATGCATCGACCCTCCTGGTCCACAATATTCGTCTTTGCCACGATCGCCGTGATGCTCGTTGCCATCAATGCGCGGCCGTCGTTTCCGGACGCGGACTCGTTTTATCACGCCAAGATGGCGCTCACGATACGGGACCATGGGTTCATCCACTCGTTTCCATGGCTGCAGGAAACGACCTGGCGCGACCAGTACGTGGACGTGCATCTGCTCTATCACGTTTTGCTGATCCCGTTCGTGACGCTGTTCGACCCGATCGTTGGGATGAAGGAATCGGCCGTTGTATTCGGGTTGCTGGCGTTCTATGCGATTTATCGATTTTTAAAATCGATCGGCTCCCCGTATCCGGAATGGCTGACGTTTGCCACCGCGTTCTCATTCGACTTTCTGCAAAGGGTATCCATGCCGCGAGCGCCGTCCCTTTCCGTCGTTTTCCTATTGTTCTGCATCTGGGCGATGCTGACATCTCGCCGCAAGACGCTGGTTGTCGCGTTGGCGGCCTTTGTCTGGCTCTATCACGGCTGGCCGATCGTTCTCGTGGGGTATTTTTGTTTCGTGATCGCGGATGCTGCCGCGCGTCGCATTGCGCGACCGGGCGAAGACGATCCCCTTGCGCGGTACGACGCTCTGAAGACGGGCATCGCGCTCGCCGTCGGGATTGCGGTCGGTCTCGTCGTCAGTCCGTATTTCCCGACGAACGTTCTTTCAAGCGTCGCGGACAGCGTGAAAATCGGGATCGACGGGTCGCATGAGATCCCCGCCGGCGTAGAGTGGAAGGCCGGAAGCTGGATCCTGCTCGTGCTTGTGAACATGCCGGTCCTCATCTGCGCGTTTGTCGGCACGGCACTCCTCCTTCCCGCAAAAGCGTCCTCGCTCCTCGACCGCTCGCCGGCTCGCGTTCGTTCGGCGCTCACGCTCACGCTCTTTGCGACGTTCTTTTTCGTCTTCGCGCTGCGGTCGATGCGATATGCGGAGTACTTCGTCCCCCTCGTCATTCTGTCCGCCGGCGCGGTCCTGTCAATGGTCTGGCCGTACTTGCGGCAGGGGATCATTCAGTTGAAAAAAGATCTCCGTGGAAATCGGACGGCCTCGCGCTTCCGATGGCAATCATACGCGGTCGTCGCGATTGCCTGCCTGTCTGTTGGGGCGATGCTCTTTATTCGTGGCGTCAGTCACTCCATTGAGAAGGGCGGCGTGTTCACCGAGGCGCGTTACCGCGGAAGCGCGGACTGGCTCCGGTCGAACCTCCCGCCTGGCGCGATCGTCTTCAATACGCAATGGGACTCATCGATGATGTACTTCTACCTGGATGACGCACAGTACCTTCTCGTCGGACTGGATCCGCGTCTCATGTATGAGAATGACAGCGAGAAGTATCGCGTCTGGTATGCGCTGTGCAACGGCGACGACAAGGAGGTGGAAAAAATCCGCTCGGTCTTTCACGCGTCGGCCATCCTGATCGATCGTCGCAACCCCTCTCCGATCGGCGCTCACGCGGAGGAGTCCGGACAGTATGAAAAGGCGTACGAGGACGAGTGGTCGCAGATTTACACTCCAATTTCAACGCTATGAAGGTGCTGATGGTCATTCCCGCGTACAACGAGGAGCTGGTGATCGAGAACAGCCTGCGTCAGTCCGTCGCTGCGTTTGACGGCTTGCTGAGGGACTACGACTGGATGATTTTGGTTGCGGACAACGGGTCCGTTGACCGGACGTGCGAGATCGTCCGGTCCGTCGCCTGCGACCATTCCCGCGTCGGATTGTTTCCTCTCCAGCAAAAAGGGAAGGGGCTCGCGATCCGAGAGGCGTGGAAGTCACGGGATGCCGACGTGTACGCGTTCATGGACGCGGATTTGGCGACCGACCTGCGGGACGTCCCCGCGCTTATCGACGGGGCGACGCGACGCGGGGTTGCGGCGGGGTCCAGGTTTCATCGCGATTCCGTCGTGAGACGGTCGCTGTCCCGCCGAATCGTTTCGCGGGTGTATCGGCTGATCGCGCGCGTCCTGGTTTCCATCTCCGCGCAGGACCTGCAGTGCGGATTCAAGGCGGTCCGGCGAGACGCGGCACAGGTACTTTTTCCCCTCTGGACGCACGAAGGATTCTTTTTCGACACGGAGATTCTTGCCCATGCCGAGCGTTGCGGGTTCGTCGTGGCGAACATTCCCGTGCGTTGGGAGGAAGGACGCGACGCGAGGAGGAAGACGTCGGTGAAAATTTTTGCAACCGCCTGGGATAACTTCAAGCATCTCTGGATTTTGCGCAGGAAGCTGAGGGACGCAAGGAAAATGTGATATACTTGCGTCGGATATGCGCCCGTTTCATCAAAAGTTAGCCGCCGTAATTTTCCTTGTCGCCAGTTCGTTTTTTGCGTCTGCGCATCCGTCCTTCGCGTTCGGCCTCTCCCCGCCGGAGGTCACGGTTTCCCGGACGCTGTCCTCCTCTTCCTCCGTCCGCGAGACGGTCGGGCTTCAGCGCGGGGACGGGGAAGTCGGCGCGCTGGTCTTCGAGGTTGGATTTCACGGGGAATGCGGCGGATGCGTCACGGGAGAAAATACGATCGTGATGGGGCCGGACCAAGACGCGGTGGAATACAAGTTCGTCGTCTCGCCTGGCGCGGACATTGAGACAGGGGATTACCGGCAGTACATCGCGTTCCTTCTGACGGACGTTTCCGGTTCCGGCGACGGGTCCGGCAACGCCGTTCAACGCGGCGTAACGGCGACGGTAAGGTTTTCCGTCAGGGCGCGGGGGTCCGGAGGTGGAAACCCGACGGGCGGCGGTGGCGGCGGGATCACGCAGGAACCGACCCCGTCGACGCCAACGACCACTCCCACGACCCCGTCGACGAACACCACAACGACGGATGGCACCGGCGGATCCATTGCGCAGACTCCCGCGGACACTGGTTCGTCCGGATCGTTCGGCAGTGACACGGGTTTCACGGATACGACGGGAACGCCGTCCGTATCGCAGGCTCCCGTCGTTGTCCCGACTGTCACTCCCGCGGGGCCGACAGGCTCGGTATCGCAGGAAGGAGCGCCTGCCTCCGGAGCGGCATGCGATAACGCTGGATTTTCGCTCGACCGGAACGGCGATGGAATCCAGGGCTCGGCCGACGTCACGACTCTCATGAGCGAGTATCTTGGCGCGACCTGCGCGCTGACGTGCGACCTGAACGCGGATTGCGCGTTCACCCTGCTGGATATCGCGGCGGCCGCCGAGCTCGTTGGCGCCCCGAAGGATGCGGCACCGTCCGTTCCTCCCGTGACGCCCGGTCCGGCGCTTGCGACCGAGCAGGAAACTTTCTACTTCGAGGAGGGGGGCGCTCTGGGCAAATACGAGTTCGTGCTCGCGGCCGCCGAGAAGACGCCCGACGATCTCGTGACGTTCTATCTTCTTGCCGACACGGGCCCGTCCGGCGTCCGTGCGGCTGACGTCACATTCCGGTACGACACGGACGTCCTCGATCTCGTTGACGTCAGCACGCTCGGGTCCATCTTTCCGTACGTCCGAGGGGAATACGGAAAGGCGGGCGCCGGTTCCATTCGCCTCATTGGCGCGTCGGACGTCGCTTTCTCCGGGACGCGCGGATATGTCGCCGCGTTCCAGTTCCGTCCGAAGCGGGAGGCAACGACCTCGCTGGAGTTTGGTGGCGTGGATTCGGTAAACGGACAGATGCGGGTATCGGACGCGGTTCGGACAGAAGACCTCTCCGGTCGCTTCCTCGTCGCGGCCAGCGTTCCTGCCGCACCGGAACAGGCGTCCCTGATGACGGTCTGCCCGTGCCTGACGAAGAAAAAATTCCCCATCTGCCTGATGCTTGTCCTCTCGTTTTTTCTGGCCGCCATCGCCATCGTCGCGCTCGCGTTCTCACGAGGAAAGAACGAGGAGGAAGACGAATCGATCGTTCACCCTGAAATTGATCCTGTATGACATTCCGCCTTCCGTTCCTCTCCGTCCTCGTTTTGCTAGGCATGTTCGTGCTGGTCCCGCCATCGTCCGCCGCGCAGACAATCGGCCTCTCTCCGGGAGAGATGAACCTGGTGGTGTATCGCGGCGACACGCTGACGGAGGAAATTATGATTTCGCGTCAGGATGCCGAGGGGGAGTCGGTGTTTCATGTCTCCGAACTGACGAAGTCCGCCGCAATCGATATCGGCGGTACAGCGAGCGTGACCATTCCGGACGGCGAGCACTTTGTCCCGTTTCGCTTTACGGTCAGCTCCTTGGATCTGCCCGTGGGAGAATATGACGAAACGATTCAGTTTCTCCTCGACCCACCCGGTGACCAGGCCGCCAGTGGCCAACAGGTGATCGCGGGGCTCATGTTTCAGGTGCACCTGTCCGTGCAGGATCGTCCAGGATCGAACGTGGTCCTGAGCGCCGTCGATTATCCGACGCTGATGAAGGACATTTCCGTTCGCGTGCCGCGGGTGACCCAGTCGTCCCTTCGAAACGGCCGTCGCCTTCACGTGGCGTGGGACCTGGTCAATGCGGGTCAAAATCCGATCGAAGGGGTCGAGAGTCACGTGGTGGTGTCGAAGGACGGGGTGCCGGTGAATGCCCAGACATACCTTCTCTCCGACGACATTCCCGTTGGCGGGGCCAGCGTGCAATCCTATGACTTCGACCTGTCGGAATCCTTCCCGTCGGGAAAATATACGGCAGAGGTTTCCGTGGGCGGCGTAACAAAGGACGTCTCATTCTGGGTTTTGCAGCCGACGCTTCGAAAGCGGCTCGTCGTGCTGACGTCGGGGGCGCTTGCCGCCGTCATCCTGGCCGCGTTCGGCGGCACGTTTCGACGGCGCCGTGCGTTAAAACGGAGAGATAACCAACCCTAGGATGTTTTCTCTCGGGACGGGGCCGAAGTGCCTAGAGTCGCCGCTCTCCCGGCGGTTGTCCCCCATGACGAAGTACTCGTTCGGACCAAGGACCGGGTAGTCCCCGGGCTCGTGGTTCCAGGTCTGCGTGATGGACCCCGGCTTCAGGTACGTCTCGTTTAGACGGATCAGGTTTCCCCGGCTGTCCGTGATAGAGACCTCGTTCTCGTGAATGTGCACGGTTTCTCCCGGAAGCCCGACGATGCGCTTGATGAGGAGCGACTCGCCGTTCGGAGCCTTGCACTGAATGATCTGTCCGCGCTTCGGCGTGGAAAGCAGCAGCGCAAATTTATTGATGTAAAATGTCTGGCTGTCCAGATACGTGCTCTCCATGGAGACGCCGTTTACGCGTCCCGTCTCGATCACGAACGTTCTCACGAACAGGATAATCAGGACAGCACACGATGCGAGCCGAAATGTTTTCCACAGGTAAGAGAGCAGCATAGTATTGGAATCATGATATACTATTCTCACGTTTCTTTCTAGCTATGCAAAATTTTTTCTTGGGAATGCGCGCCGTGCTTGGCGCGTCGTGGGATACGCTGAGGCGGATCGGTGATTACCCACTGTTCTGGGGATTCGCGGTCGGCTTTCTTGTTTCCACGATCGCACATGCGTTTTTGATGACGGACAAGCCGCGTCAGATTTCCACCGTCTTGTTCGAAGACAAATCGAAGGCGTTCGAGAAGCTGTACCCGCGGAGGGAAGACGGTTCCTTCTCAAGGTCGTACTCGGACTATTCAAAGATGGCCGACCGAACCAAGACAAGCGTCCTTCTTGCCATTTTCATTACGACGATTCTTATTCTTATCGTGGTGCTAACGAAATAGCTATGCCAAAGACTCGTTCCTTGCTCAAAAATAGTCTCGCGGCTTCGTTCGCGTGCGCCATGGCCCTGCTGGTCGCGCATCCCGCGCTTGCGCTCGGACTCTCGCCGTCGTCGGTCATAATTCCAGACGTCATGCGGGGGATTCCGCAGAACGTCACCGTCCATCTCCTTCGGAGTTCGGATCAGGAAGGGGAACTGAAGCTGAATATCCTGGCCGTTGGAGACGCCGCGGAATATCTGAGATTTGAGCCGGCCGCCATTATTCCAAGCGGCATGGACGGAATTGACTATACGTTTCAGGTCGATCCCGGCATTGCCCAGTCCGGTTCCCACAAGGGCGTCCTGTCGTTCATGAACTCGCGCGTGGGTGCGGGTGGAGCGGCCACCGGGGATCAGATGGGAATGGGTGTCCTTACCGGGGTGGCGCTGGAAATAAACTTTGCCGTGAGCGGAAAGGAACTTGTCTCCTTTGAAATCAGGACGTCGCATGTCGATGACACGGAGTCAAACCTCCATCCGTTTGTCACGTACGTCTTCGCGAATACCGGTAACGTCAACTGGAAGCCGTACCGTGCCGAGCTTGCGTTCTCGAACAAGAACGATCCGTCCGACCAGATCCTCTACTCGTTGGAATCAGACAAGTTCGATTCCGTTGGCCCGGGCAAGGAAGGCAACGTTCGGATCGAACTCGACCGGAGTCTTCCGGAAGGCACGTACTCCCTGACGACGAAGTTCTTCAATGAGCAGAAGGAGCAGATCGGCGAGCTGACGTCCTTCGACTTCAACGTGTTCGCCCCGGGAACCATGGCCCAGTCCGGAGAGCTTGTGTCCGTTTCGACAAAGAAGGATTCGTTTGAGCTCGGCGAGAAGGTGCCGGTCGACGCGGTCTTTTCCAACACCGGCGATATCGTCATCAGCGGACTGCTGATGGGGGAGCTGTACAAGGACGGGGCGTATGTCGACCTGATTCGCGGCGAGGAAGTTTCCGTCGGACCGGGGGAATCCTCCAATCTTTCCCTCCTGCTTGATCCGAAGGATCCAGGTCGGTACTCGCTGACTACCTACGTGAAGTTTGGCAACAAGAAGACGCTGTCAAAAGATGTTGTTCTTACGGTCAACGAGGCCGTGGCGTTGAAGACGCTCAACTCATACGTGGGAATCGGAGTTCTTTCCGTCGTCATCCTCCTTTTCGTCCTTCTGATCGTCATCGTTCGCCGTCGGCGTCATGGAAAGGAGGCGACGGCGAAGGCTCGTCCGACGGAACAGTCGCCGTCGCCCGTCGTGACGGAGGTCCGTTCGGCCGCCGTGCCGCCCGCGGAGAAGATTCCTGACGCGCCGATCCCTTCCGATGCGGAACGCCGATGGTAAGTTCTGGTCCCTGAGCAATCCGTGTGGTATACTGTCGTCAGTTATCCACAATTGCAGAATCATAATTCATTAACCCCCCCACAACAGTGCAGAAAATTTGAGGCACGCGTTCGTTCTCTAAATAATTCTTCTATCCGTATGCAAGAGTCCAAGACATTGCACTACATTCTCGGGATCTCGCTCGTCATGATCGCCGTGTTCGTGGTTGCCTCCCTCGTCATGATCAACTCGCAGGCCGGTCCGACCAACATGACCCTTGGCGTTAACAACGACGCTCCTACCGTCACGTCGGAATTCCTCAGCAACGCCGCGAACACGAACTCGAACTTCTGGGGCGGCAACATCAACACGATGGTTGCCGGCATGGGAGCGACCGTCTACGTCAACGGCGTGATCACGGACTTCAACGGATACGCGGACGTCACCAAGGTGGTCGCCTCCGTGGCGCTCAGCACGGACGGCACCTTGCTTTCCTACTCGAAGCCTGCGTTCACCAACTGCACCCCGAACCAGTTCGACTGTTTGATCGCCATGTCCGATGGCGGATCCCCCCTCTGTTCCCTCTACGGCGGATCCGGGAACACGGTCAACTACAGCTGTGCGTTCAATCTCCCGTACTGGTTTGAGTACACGAACGGAGGCGCGAACTCCGCGATCAACGCCCAGACCTACAAGTGGCAGGTTCTCGCGATTGACGCCGCAAATGACGGTTCGAGCATCTCGAACGTCGACAAGGAGCTCAACGCGTATCTCGGGCTCGCAATCCCGGGCAACATCAACTTCGGAAACAAGTCGCTTGGATCCGTCGGCGACACGAGCGTCGGCGGTGAGGACCAGCCGATCGCGAACAAATCGAACGACACCCAGGACGCCTACATCAGCGCGACGGACATGACCTGCTCGGGTCTTGGTTCCATCCCGGTCGCCAACATTCAGTACGGCGTCGGCGTTGCCGGCGAAGGATCTGACGTCGGATACGGCGGCACGGGCATGGTGAACTACATCAACACCGCCTCGACGGACGTTATCGAGCTCAACCTGGACCCGCAGACAAATGGATCCTCCAAGCAGGTCATGTGGCGCAACGAGATCACCGTCCCGTCGTCGGGAGTCAAGGGTTCGTGTGCCGGAACGGTTACTGTCACCGCGAAGACCAATCGCTAATCAAAGCCGTCTAAGCCTGTTCCTATGAACATGAAACTACTGGCTGGACTGGCGGTTGCGATCACGCTTGCGAGCGCGATGACCTTCGTCGGACTTTCGACAAAGAAGTCGTCCGTTTCGCCCGCTCCCGCCATCTCCGCGTCCGCATCCTCCGGAACCTCAAAGACCGTTGACGCTGCCACTCCGCTGCCGCCAAACTCCGGGGTCGGCACGAAGCTGGAGATCGTCCAGGACAACGTCGACATGAAGGTCAACGTGAAGTAGGCAAAGGGCCTGACAAAAAGCCGCCGCGCGCAAGCTCGGCGGCTTTTTGTGCTATACTATCCGAAACGGAACCCTGATCTATCACAGGCATGCCGAACGAAGAGCAGTCACGCGTTTTTTTTGGGATCGTCCTGTGGGTGGCGCTTGTTTGCGTCCTCACATCCGTCGTCCGGGTGGTTTCCTCAGAGGCCGAAACCGTCGACATGCTGATGTGGCTCGTCAACGCGGCGCCGGTCGTGACGGAGGAGCACATCAGCCTCGATTCGGGATTTTCGCTTTCCGACGACTTTGCCGGGAACATTGACACCATCGTTCCGGGCGTTGGCCTTACGGTCTATCTGAACGGAAGAATTTCCGACGCGAACGGATGGGAGGACGTTCAAAAAATTTACGCGCAGGCGCGAAGAAGCGACCGAGATCCCATCTCGTATGCGCGTCCGGTCGTCTCGCGGTGCACGGGTACGGAACATGTCTGTTATTGGGCGTCATCCGACGGAATGGTTCCGGAGTGCGTGTTCGAGCGGGATGCGTCGGATCCTTCCGGCCTTACCGTCGTGTATGAGTGTCAGATCGACCTGCGAGCATTTGCGAGCTATACGGCCGGCGGACCGAGCGCGACGGTGAACGGGTACGTTTGGAAATGGGAGGTTCTCGCGCTGGACGCGGACGGCGCCGGATCCGCGGTCGCGCATCTGGACAAGGAGATCAACGCCTTCCTCGGCCTGAGCATGCCGTCATCCATCGACTACGGTTCCAGGTCGCTTGGATACGAGGGCGACACTTCCGTGGGCACGGAGGACATCCTTGTCGGACAGGCCGCGAACGATACGCAGGATGCGTACGTCTATGCGACGGACATGTCCTGCGACACGGGGATCGTTCCCGTGTCGAACCTTCAGTTCGGCGTTGGCGTCGACGGGGAATCGACGGACGCAGGGTTTGACGGAATCGGGATGGAGGCCTACGTCGACGAAGGATCGTCCGTCACCCATGTCGCGGAACTGAATGTTCCGCTGCAGACCGATCCGTCGTCGCCAAAGGCGGTCGTGCTGCGGAACGAAGTGCGGGTTCCGACTTCTGGCGTGGCGGGCGCGTGTTCCGGGACAGTTACGATCATTGCAAAGACAAGCCGTTAGATTGAATCGCCTTCCCGTATGAGCCCGAACATCTTTCCGTTTCGCACCGTCGCTTTCGGCTCTGCCATTCTCGTTCTTTGCGGTCTGGCGGCATTGCTGCTCGTCCAAACGGATTCCGAGGCTCAAACAGTCGGCACGTCGATCCTTCTTGCAAACGCGCCCCCGTTCGTTTCCTCCGTCCGCCTCAGCAATTCCGCGTTTGGATCGGAAGAATATTCCGGTGGGATCAATAGTCTCGTGCCTGGCGGCACGAAGACCGTTTACCTGAACGGCGTCGTTCAGGATAACAACTCGGGCGACCAGATCGATCATGTGGACTCGGTATTTTACCGGTCCGGCGTCGCCGGCGCGGGCGGTTGCGTCGAAAATGACGGGAATGACTGTTACAAGGTCTTTGATTGCGAGCTGTCATCGGACGGTGTAACGAGTCTGCAGCGTCGGTACAGCTGTCCGCTGGACCTTTGGTACTTCGCGGACAGTACGGTTGCCGGCGGTGAGTTTCCAGACGATCACTGGGTCGCAAGCGTCACCGTCTTCGACCGCGCGGGCGCGCAGGCGACAAACGCGTCGCTTACTCGCGAGATCCAGACGCTCTTGGCGCTTCATGTTCCCAACTCCGTCAACTATGGAATCCTTTCGGTCGGAGAATCCACCGACGAAACGAATGAGTTCGCCCATGTCATCTCCCAGGAGGGGAACGACGAATCGGACGCGGAAGTTTCGTACTCGACGGCGCCCGGGGCGCCCGGGTATGGAGGAACCATGGATTGCGTCCATAACGGCGGGATCGGCGCCGTCCCGAGCAGACGCCAGCAGTGGTCCGTCGTGCCGAACCATTACGGAGGTTCCGGATCGGTTTCGCTGACCGCCGTTCCGTCCATCGTTCCTCTGGGCGTCGGATACCGCCATGGCGCGACCGTTCCGTCCGAGCCTATCTATTGGAATATTTCCATCCCGGACTCAGGCGTCTCCGGAACCTGCACGGGTTCCGTGACCATCTCCGCCGTATCCCACTAACGTCTTTGCGAATCTGTGCTATACTGGATCCGATATCTCATCATCCTATGCCAACAAAAGCGCACATCCTTATCACCGAGGACAACGTCGATATCCAGGCGATCTACCAGGCCAAGCTGCTCTCGGAGGGGTACGACGTCGCGTCGGCCTCGGACGGGAAGGAGGCATTCGTTCGGATCCGCGAGCAGATGCCGGACCTGATCCTGCTCGACATCATCATGCCGGGAATGGACGGTCTGGAATTCCTCCGCAAGGCCGCGAAGGAAAAGTCGCTCGCGGGCGTGCCGATCGTGGTCATGACCAACCTCGGCCAGGACGAGGACCGCGTGCAGTGCGAAAAGCTCGGGGCGACCAAGTTCCTGATCAAGACGGAGATTTCCATCGACGACCTGGCGAACATGGTCAAGGAAGTCCTCGCGGAAAATCCCTAGGGAACATAAAACTCCCGGCCTCGATGATCGAGGCCGGGAGTTTTTGTTTTCCTGCTTAGCGCGTAACGTTGACCGAGGAGGCGAGTTCCGGGATGCAGGCTCCGGCGGTCAGGGTTCCGGTGGAATTCTTGATGATGTAGTACATGGTGTGCGCGGCGGTGGCCGTTACTCCGCCCGTCGGATCGACCGGAACGCTGCCCAGGTAGCCGCCGGTCTGGAGCGCGGTAAGGTCCACGCAGGACGCCTGTGTCGTGGTGGCCGTACAGCCGGTGTTGCAGCCGGAGGTGGCCGTTCCCACGATGTACGCGCTTCCGGCGGTCAGGGCGCTGACGGCGGACGGAAGGCTTCCGTCGTTATCCACCTGGTAGGTGACGATGGCGCCGGCGATGCTTTGCACGTCGGTCTGGCGGCGGGCGTCGCGTGCCTTCTTGAAGCGGCTGCTCGGGTCGAGGGCGACGAAGACGACGGCGGCGAGGATCGCGATGATCGCGATGACGATGAGAAGCTCGATGAGCGTGAAGCCCTGCGTATTTTTCTTTTGCATACGTTACGATTTATAAATTATTGGTTCCAGTATAGCACGGAACGTCAAATCGCAGAACGAAGCTCGTGTGGATAAGGCGCGGTGTGCTATACTGAATGCATATGTTACTGAGGAGGAAAAAAAATGAGGTCGTCCCCGCCGCGGCGCCGGCGCCTCAAAAGACGTGGCAGGAAATTCTCGTCGAGGAGAGCTACCTGACCGCCGACGCGCTCGCGAAGGTGGAAGCGGAGGCAAAGGCGACGAGCGCCGATTCGCTCGACGCGCTCTTCTCGTCGGGCATCATCACCAAGGACCTGTTCGGCCAGGCGATCGCCGAGCACTACGGCGTTCCGTACGCCGACCTCAATTCGCACCCTCCCACCAAGGAGGAGGTGCTGCGCATCCCGGAGGAGTTCGCGCGTCGCGACCGGCGCGTGATTTTTCGCGACGCGCCGACGGAGGTGATCATCGCGACCGACCGCCCGCAGATTGAGATGACGGACGATTTTCGCTCGCATTTCCCAGGAAAGACCGTCAATCTGGCATATACGCTTCCGGAAGACCTGGAGGCGGCGTTCGCGCACTACCGCAAGGCATTGGATACGCGCTTCGCGAAGATCGTGGCGGAGAAGGGAAAGGTGGCCCCGGAAGTGGTGGACGAGATCATGCTCGACGCGGTCACGTTTCGCGCGTCCGACATCCATTTCGAGCCGCGCGAGAAGGACGTGCTGATCCGGTTCCGCGTGGACGGCCTGCTCGAGGAGGCCGGCCGCCTGAGCAAGGAGCTGTACGAAAACGTTCTGAACCGCGTCAAGGTGCAGGCGCATCTCCGAACCGACGAGCACTATTCGGCGCAGGACGGGGCCATCCGTTACCATCTCGCCAACCAGGTCGTGGACGTTCGCGTCTCCGTCGTTCCGCTCGTGGACGGCGAGAAGATCGTCATGCGCCTCCTGTCGGAGTACATGCGCGGATATCAGCTCACGGACCTCGGTCTTTCGCCGGCGCTGCAGCGACAGCTCACCGCCTCGGCGGAGAAGCCGTTCGGGATGATCCTCGTGATCGGGCCGACCGGATCGGGAAAGACCACGACGCTGTACGCGGCCGTGAAGTTCTTGAACCGCCCCGACGTGAACATTTCCACCATCGAGGACCCGGTCGAGTACAAGATCATGGGCGTGAACCACATCCAGGTGAACCTCCAGACCAACCTGACCTTTTCCAAGGGCCTTCGGTCCATCGTGCGCCAGGACCCGGACATCATCCTCGTGGGAGAGGTACGCGACCAGGAGACCGCCGAGATCGCGGTCAACGCCGCGCTGACCGGCCACATGCTGCTCACGACCTTCCATGCCAACGACGCCGCCTCGGCCATTCCGCGCCTGGTGGACATGGGCGTGGAGCCGTTCCTGCTGTCATCTACCGTCGAGCTGATCGTGGCCCAGCGCCTAGCCCGCAAGACGTGCGAGACCTGCCGCTATGGCACGGAAATGAGCCAGGCGCAGCTCGCGGAGAAGTATCCCGACGCGGCGAAGTACTTTCCGGGGGCCACGGTGACGCTTTACCAGGGCAAGGGATGTTCCGCCTGCGCGAATTCCGGATACAAGGGGCGCATCGGCGTGTTCGAGTTCATTCAGGCCACGCCGGAACTGCGCGACCTCGTGATGCGCCGGCCGAGCGCCAAGGACGTGATGGCCTCCGCGGTCGCGTCCGGAACCAGGCCGATGTTCCTTGACGGCGTCGACAAGGTGATCAATGGCGTGATCACCATCGACGAGCTGCTTCGCGTCGTCGCGCCGCCCGAAGCGTCCTAATCCTATGCCGAAAAAGAAGGCATCCTTTTTTCACACGTTCGGCCTTGGAAGCGAGAAGGAATATCTCGTGGACAATCTTTCGGTTTTGTTGAGTTCCGGCATGGACATCCTGGCCGCGCTGAATGCCATCTCCGCGGAGACGAAGAGTCGGCGACTCCGGAAGCTCGTGCGACGGATGGTCGAGGACGTGGAGAACGGGGACCCGGTGTGGCGCGCCCTGGACAACACGTGCCTGTTCACGAGCCAGACCGTCTCGCTCGTCCGCATCGGCGAGGAGACCGGCCGGCTCATCCAGAACCTGCACATCCTCGCTCTCCAGCGGCAGAAGGACCGCATGTTCCGATCCAAGATCATCGGGGCCATGGCCTATCCCTCGTTCGTGATCATCCTCGGGGCGGCCGTCGGATCCTGGGTGCTGTTTTTTCTCCTTCCGCAGCTTGCCACCACCTTCTCGTCGCTGAACATGCCGTTGCCGTTCGTGACGAGCGCGCTCATCTCCGTCGGTTCGTTTACGCGCGACCACTGGACCGTTCTGGTCCCGTCCATCCTGGGGACGGCAGCCGTCGTCCTTCTGGTCGGCTTCGTCATACCGCCGCTGCGGTTCATCGGTCATTTCTTCCTGCTTCGCACCCCGGCGATCGGGCGCCTGCTGATTGATTCGGAAACCGGCCGCGTCGGGTACCTGCTGGGCACCCTTCTCGGCGCCGGCGTCGACCTGATCGAGTCCGTCCGTTCCGTCGCGCGCGCGTCAACGTTCGCGTCGTTTTCGAAGTTCTTCGAATACCTCGCCGACCGGCTGGAGGAGGGAAGCACGTTTGAGCAGGCGTTCCGCTCCTACAAGCGGACCAGTTCGGTCCTTTCCATCCCGATGCAGCAGCTCATCGTTACCGCGGCGCAGTCCGGTACCGTGCCGCAGGCCTTTCTCAGCATCGGCGAGCTGTACGAGTTCAAGGCCGACGTGGCCTCGAAGAACCTCACCGTCATTCTCGAGCCGCTTCTCCTCCTCGTCATGGGCGTCGGCGTCCTGTTCCTTGCCCTCGCCGTCGTCCTTCCCATCTACACCCTCGTTGGAGGCATCGAGTAACATTCGTAGCGATACGAAGCAATTTGTGTGATTGGCAGCTCATACGTTATTCGCAGACCAAAAGGCTTCACGCTGCTGGAGATGATCTTCGTTATTGCGCTCGCCGGCATCTTCGTTGGCGCGACCTTCCCGCTCGGGCAGACATACCTCCAGCGCGGCAATCTCGACGCGGCCGTCCGTGAGTTCGCCTCGACGGCGCGGTACGCGCAGATGCGTTCCCAGGCGGGCCTATACGACGCGGCGTGGGGCGTGAAGGTGTCGACGGGACAGGTCATCCTGTTCCAGGGGGCGACGTACGCGACGCGGACGGCGACGTACGACCAGGCCGTGTCGATCCCGGCAAGCTTCGTCGTCTCTGGAACGAGCGAGTTCGACTTTGCGAAGCGCACCGGGAGAACGACCTCGGGAACCCTGACGATCACGGATTCGCGCGGCACGTCGAAGGCGGTCGCGGTCAACGGGTTCGGAAGGGTGGATTTTTAATATGAGAGACTCGTGTCCAAACCGAGCCGGCTTCTCCGTCGTGGAGATCATTCTCGCCACCGCGCTCGCGGGGCTGTTCGTGGCGTCCTGCGCGGGCGGTCTGCTGTTCGGGGTGCGGATGTCGAAGGAGGCCGGACGAAAGAGCCAGGCCGTGTTCCTGGCCGAGGAAGGATTGGAGGCGACGCAGAATATCCGCGACGCGGCCTATTCCAACCTGTCGGCGGGAACGTACGGGCTGACCACGACGGGAAACCAATGGAACCTATCGGGCGCGTCGGACACCACGGGAATCTATACGCGGACGCAGACGATCGCCGTCGTGGACGCGACGAAGAAGTCGGACACGAGCACGGTCTCCTGGAAGGAGCCGACCGGGCAGACGCGCTCGGTGTCGCTCGTCACGTATTTTGCGGACTGGAACGCGGTAACGACGACGCTCGGCGGTCTCATGTCCTACGGCGACGGAACGACCACGCCGAAGTACCGCAAATACGACACGACGGCCAACTCCTTCGGAACGCAGACGGCGACGGTCGTCGGGTCGAGCGGCGTGACGTTCGTCACGCGGACCTCGCCGCAGAAGACCGAGGCAATCACCGGGTACGTGACCGCGGCGGGAGTGCTGAACGTGATGTGCTACGACGGCGCGACATGGACGCAGGAGTGGAGCGTCACGGTGGGCGGAACGGGGACGACGCGACGATTTGATATCGCGTACGAGACAAGCTCGGGGGACGTGATGGTGCTGTATTCCACGAACGCGGCGACGACGAACGAGATGGCGTACCGCACGAAGCTCGGGACGTCGGGATGCGGGACGGCAAATTGGGCCGCCGCGGCCAACCTCGATCCCGTACGGACGTCCGGAGTCGTCCAATGGGTAAAGCTCGCCTGGGACCGGCGTTCCGCGCAGAACCTGATCACGGCCATCTGGGCCGACGCGGCATCCGATTTGTCGGCAATGGTCTGGAGCGGGACCGCGTGGGGGAACGAGCCCGCGGCCGTGTCGGAGGCATCGCTTGAAATCGTGGCGGCGGCGCAGGACGTGGAGGACTTCGACGTTGAGTACGAGTCCGTTTCCGGCGACGTGATGATGGTCTGGGCGAACTCGGCCGGCTCGAACGGATCGAACGGCGTGCGGTATCGCGTTTGCACCGGCGGGACGTCGGCGTGCGCGTGGGGAGCGGTGACGACGCCCCCGACCTTTGCCGACGACGCCACGAACCTCGACCTCTCCGCGAATCCGAACACGGACGAAATGGTTTTCGCCTCGGTCGGGAACGCGGGAAGCGACATGCAGGCCGGATATTGGAGCGGGGCGGCATGGACGGATACCGCGAACGTCGACACGAGCTGCAATACGCCGGTCGCGGGCGGCAAGATCGTCTCGACGGGCTGGCTGATCAACGGGGCGACCACGCGTTCGATCGTCATCTACGGCGACAACGCGACGACGAACGTCGACTGGTACACGGGGGTCGCAGGAGTCTTCACCCTCCAGGCGGACGTCGCCCTGGCTCCGGCGCCGACAACCCCGCAGTCGTTCCTGGAGGCGCAGATGAACCCGCTCAGCAAGGACACGCTCATGTATTCGATCGCGGAGAACGCGAACGACCTGTATTCCAAGCGCGTCGTCATGAGCGCCGTTCCCGCGTTTACCTGGACGAACTCGGACGGCGCCGTGCTGGTGCCGACGCTGCCTCAGAAGATTACGAACCCGTTCTCATTCGCCTACTGGAGGCTCTGACCAATCGCATGGGCATCGCAACGAACAACCGAGGGTTCACCTACATCGAGGCGGTCATCTACCTCGGGGTTGTTTCGTTGCTGATTGGCACGGTCGGCCTGCTCGCAGGAATCGTACAGCGGTCGAGCGGAAGGGAAGCCGTGCGGCGGGAGGTGGAGGAGCAGGGAAGGCAGGCGCTGGAGATCATCACGCAGACGACGCGTAACGCCTCGGCGATTACGGCTCCCGCCTCCGGCGCCACCGGGGCCTCGCTCACGGTGAGCGTCGACAGCGCCCCGGCGAGCCCGACCGTGTTCTCGCTCTCGGGCGGGGCGATCATGGCGACGGAAGGCGCGTCGGCCGCCGTTCCGCTCACGAACGCGAACGTGGTCGCGTCAAGCCTCTCCTTTCAAAATCTCTCCCGCGCATCGACTCCCGGCACGGTCCGCGTCAGCTTTACCCTGTCCGGAGCGTCGGGAAGCTCCGCGCCGTTTACCTACTCGCAAACCTTCTATGGATCCGCAAGCCTGCAATGATCGCGGGTTCGCCGCCCTGATCGGCGTTCTCGTTCTCGGTGCCGTCGCGGCAACCACCGCGTCGGCCCTGGTGTTCGCGAGCACGAATTCGCTACAGGCGTCGCTTGGACTGCGGCAGTATTACGAGGCGAAAGGAATCGCCCGCGCGTGCGCGGACGTGGCGCTGCGGCAGATCCATGACAACGTGCTGTATACTGGTTCCGGATCCGTGACGCTTGGCGCGGGGTCGTGCACGTACGGGGTCGCGAACTCCGGCGGAAGCGTGCGGACGATCAGCGTTACCGCGACGGTCGCGAATGTCACCAAGAAGCTGCTCATCTCCACGAGCGCGCTCAGCCCGAAGATCGTCATCTCCTCCTGGCGCGAGGTCTAATCGAACCCTATGGCCCTGAAGCGCGTCAATTCCATCGCCTTCGACATCATCCTCGTCGCCTTCCTGTGCGTCGCGGTCATTTTGCCGACCACGGTGTTCGCGTCGGTCGCCATGATTCGGCAGCTGCTCAGGGACGACCTGGTGACGCAGACCAAGCAGACGCTGGATTTCAACGAGCAGTTGCTGCGGTCCCAGCTGAGCTACGTGAGGCTGTCGCTCGAATCGTTTGCCCGCGATCCTGTTTTTGTCGCCGCGCTCTCGGCGGATGCGAAGCCGGCGGCCGTCGGAGAGGCAAGGAGCGGGCTGCGCGGAGCCGTTCCCCTGGTCGACTCCTTGGAAAACATCGTCCTGCAACGCGCGGACTGCACGATCGTCGCGGCCGACAGCGACTATGCGGCGGCCGATCCAAGGAATTTTCTACAATCCGACTATTGCGCGGATGTCGGTTTCGACGAGGACGTCTTTGTCTCGGGGAGGTATGTCAGCGCGCTGACGGACCGTTCGGTTCTTACGATGGCCGTTCCCATTCGAAACGAGGCCGGAATGAAGACCGGCATCGTATCGGCAACGCTCGACCTGGAGAGCTTGGGCAACCAGCTGAAGGGCCTCCAGCAGCCCGGGCAGTTTGCCGTCGTGCTCGATCGGAACAACCGGGTGATCATCGACACTCGAACGGGCGGGCTGACACAGGGAGATGGAACCCTCTATGACGCGGTTGTTGGCCGCGCCGTCGAGGAGGCTGCCAAATGGAGCGGAACGAACGGCGTGTTCAACATACGGGTGAACGATTCGGAAATGGTGGCCGCCTATGACAAGTATGACGAAGATCCGGGAAAATTCACGCTCATTAAAGTGGAGCCGAGCTCGCTCGCGAATCACGTGGAACAGCGGATCGTCCTGATTCTTTCCAGCGCGGGCGCCGGAATGATCCTGGCGCTCGCGCTGGCGCTCTGGATCACCGTTCGCCTGTCCACGCGCCGCCTGAACCAGATCACGGACACCATCCAGCACATCGCGGGAGGCACGGAGGACGAGCGTCTTCCGGAGGAGCTGCTTTCCTCGGGCGACGAGGTGGGAACGCTCGGTCGCTCGTTCAACGTGATGATCGACCGGATCCATGAGTCTCAGTCCCTTCTCCAGCAGGCGAAGGCCAAGTCCGACGCGATCCTGCTCGGGATCGGCGACGGCGTGGTCGCAATCGGGTCGGACGGGAAGATCATCCTGTTCAACCACGCGGCGGAGCGGATCTCCGACCTGACCGCCGACGAGTCGATCGGGAAGCCGTACGGGTCCGTCCTGCGGTTCGTCCATGAGAAGGATCGCGTCGCGGACGACTCGTTTGTCAGGAAGGCGCTCAATGGAAAGCTGTCGGTGATGCCCGACGGGATGTCGCTCATTCGTCCGGACGGGTCGCTCCTGCCGGTCGCCGATTCGTCGGCGCCGATCGTGGGCGCGGACGGGTCGGTCGTGGGCGCGGTCATCGTGTTCCGCGACGTGACGCACGAGCGCGAGGTGGACCGACTGAAGACCGAGTTCGTCTCCGTCGCCTCCCACCAGCTTCGCACGCCGCTGACCGCCATCCGCTGGTACCTTGAGGACCTGCAGTCCCAGGAAATCGGCCCGCTGCTTCCGGAACAGAAGGCAAGCGTGGACCAGGCCGTCGAGTCCACCGCCCGCATGATCAATCTCGTCAACGACCTGCTCAACGTCTCCCGCCTGGAAACGGGCCGCCTGGCCATCGAGCCCAAGCCGACGGACATCGCCGGTGTTCTGAGGGACGTCGTCCAGGAGAACACAGGGATCGCCGTCGCGAAGGGATGTGCGCTCAACCTGCATCTGCCCACCGATCCGCTTCCGACCATCAGCGTCGATCCCGTGCTCATCCGCCAGGTCGCGGCAAACCTCGTCTCGAACGCGGTCAAGTACACCTATCCCGAAACGGGGAAGCCCCAGGTGGACGTGACGCTGACCAAGGATGGAAAGCACTACTACCGCGTGACGGTAACCGACAACGGGATGGGAATCGGCGCAGAGGACAAGGGTCGGATCTTCGAGCGGTTCTTCCGCGCGAACAACGCGGTGAAGAAACAGGCGGAGGGTTCCGGGCTCGGGCTGTACATCGCGAAGTTGATCATCGAGGAGTCGGGAGGTATGATCTCCTTCGACTCGGACGAGGGACATGGAAGCACCTTCTGGTTCCTGCTCCCCGTCGCGGGAAGCAAGGGACGCGGGGGAGGGAAGTCGCTAACGACGAATGAGAAATAATCACGCGTATGGAAATCGAACCAAAAGTGACGAATCCGCTCATCCTGATCGCCGAGGACGAGAGCGCGCTCTCCGGCGTGCTCAAGAGCAAGCTGGCCCGGCACGGCTTCGTCGTGGAGACGGCCGCGGACGGGGTGGAGGCGCTTGAGAAGATGCGCCTGATCAAGCCGCAGCTGGTTCTGCTTGATCTGATCATGCCGAACAAGAACGGGTTCCAGGTGCTGGAGGAAGCCAAGGCCGATCCGGAGATCAAGGACATCAAGGTCGTCGTATTCTCAAACCTCAACCAGAGCGAGGACCGGGAACGCGCGAAGAAGATGGGCGCGCTCGACTTCTTAGTGAAATCCGACCTGGGGATCAACGAGGTCGTCGGCAGGGTTAACGGATTCCTTGGATGCCCCTCGGCCAGCCCGGTTCCTTCCGTCGCAGAGGGGACCCCTTGATCGTATCCGACCGTTCGGCTATACTATTGCCGCGGGCAGATACCCAAGCGGTCAACGGGGAGAGACTGTAAATCTCTTGCTTCACGGCTTCGAAGGTTCGAATCCTTCTCTGCCCACCACTCCAGGCCCCAGCATACATGCTGGGGCCTGGAGTGTATCCGTGCCGCTTTAGCTCAGTGGTAGAGCAACACTTTTGTAAAGTGAAGGTCGTCGGTTCAAATCCGACAAGCGGCTCCACTTGACCAAAACCGGGCGATTTGGTACTGTTCCGGCGTTAAACGATTCCCCTTATATGTCCCAAGACAACGTCATCAAGCTTGAGTGCACCACCTGCAAGAACGTGGGGTACATGAGCCATAAGAACAAGAAAATGCTCAAGGACCGCCTCGAGCTTTCCAAGTTCTGCAAGTGGTGCAAGACCCACGTCGCGCACAAGGAAACCAAGTAAGACAAAGCCCCGTCGCACAACCGACGGGGCTTTGTTATTTTCAGGTCGTCCCGCGATTCCTCGGGGATGGTATACTGTGGGGCATGGAATGGAATCGATTCGCAACGCGTGCCGCATTCGCGACCCTCTTCGCTGGGACAGGCATTGCGTTTGGCCTGGCCGGTTGGGCGTCTTGGCCACCGGACCTGGCTCCGAACGCCGGGGCCTTCCCGACGAATGATCGCGTCTCCAAAGAGGAAACAGTCACCGTGCCCGCGGAGGCGCCGCGCGCGAGCGCGCGAGCATCGTTGTCCCGGATCGTATTCGCCGCGGACTTTGCCACGAACGGCGGATGCGCCGATCATGGCACGACCGACCGGTGCGACCTGTTCACCGCCTCGCTCGACCTGTCCACCGGAGCGGTATCGGAGATCAGGCAGGCAACGAGCACCCCGGACGCGAGCGAGGCGTACCCGGCATGGAATCAAAACGGGACGGTCGCCTATGCGAGCGTGTTCAAGGGTATGAGGGAGAAGCAGGTAAATTACGTGGATCTGTCCACAGGCCTGACCGGTTTGCTCGTTCCGATGGCAACCTGGCCGGAAGTGCGACCGGACGGGGAAAGCCTCCTGTACGTGACAAGCGACACGGGAACGGTCATGTCCGCCGCGCTCTCGAACGGCGGCCTTACGGTCGGACCGGGCGCGGCGCTGACGGGGGTCAAGGAACAGCATGATCCCGATTTCGCCCCGGACGGGAACCTTGTCGTTTTGCACCAGATTATGGCGGACGGAGCCCACGGGGTCATCCTCGATGTCGCGCGCGGCACGGCGACGGAGTGGCCGGACCGAACGGGCCACTGCGCGTTCGGTCTCGACGGAATGACGACGATCTGTGATAACAGCACGGGCGGGGGACTCTTCGAGCGGGCGTTCCAGAACGGGTCTCTCGGATCGGAAACGCTTCTTGCGGACCTCCGTCCGTCCCAGCTTTCCCAATATGACCCCGCGTTTTCTTCCTGCGGAGGCACGAGCTTCAACTACCCGACATTTTGCGGGGACACCGAGCATCTGCTGGTGAGCACGTCCTGCAATATGGGCGCCGGAGCCGGCGTGACATTCTCTCGGCTGTTCCTTATCGACCTGTCGGGTTCCATCCCCGCATATCGCCCGATCGGAAAGGATCTCTCGGATCGTTTTGCCGGTCCCGGGAAAAGTTCCTGGACCGTCGACTGCATAACTTCCTTATGATCTCTATGCGCCCGTGGATTCGCGTTTCAATCGTGGCGGCAGCCCTTTGCGCGGTTGCGCTCGGAAGTTTTTTTGGTGCCCGGGCGATGCGGCGTTCGTCGCACGCTTCCGTCTTGCCGTCGGTTGCCGAGGACGCGAACGAGACTGCCGGGATAACGCCGGAACCCGCCAAGACGGACGCGGCCGCGTCCGCGACGGCACCTTCCCCGGCAACGACGCGCGACGGACTACCCGTCATTTACGTAACCGTCGCGTCGCACAGCGAGGATACCTTTAACGCGGGCACTCCGAATTTTCAGACGGACAAGGCGTCCTTCGATGCGCAGCGGGCCGAGCTTCTCGCGTTTGCGCGAATGCTTGCGGCGCACGGGGTCAAATATGACTGGCAATCGGATTGGAACTTTCTCAACGGGGTCCTTGCCTTCGACCGCGGGACGACGGACACGGACGGGAAGAACGTCGTTCGCTACCTGTCGGAAGACCTGGGCGTCGAGATCGACCCTCATTCGCATGAGAACGGGGGATATAACTATGCCGACGTGGCATACCTCATCAAGCAGCTTGGCGTCGAGCCGAGCCGCGTCGTCGGCGGCTTCATTGCGGCGCCCGCGTCCAGCTCGCAGGTAGCGTACTTCTCAGCGCTTTCCCATGGATTAAAATATCCCGACTACGCGTGGAGTCCCCAGATCCTGTGGGGAGGAGGGACGGGACTTCACCAGAACGAGGAGGACGTTTGGATATCGGGCGTTTGGCGTCCGAAGAGCGCGGAACAGTATGACACGGACGATCCGTCCGCGCCGCTCGTGGACGTCGGACACTACAAGAGCGACTGGGAGGGGCTCGATGAGCTGCTTGCCCTGCAGATCGGTGGAAAACTTGAGGCGGGAAAGATCTACACGGTCTCGCTCATGAGCGTTCAGAACGATCTTCGCGCCGCGTATACGAAGGCGTTCGGCGAGCGTCTGGACGCGTACGCGGACGAAACGGCATCGGGCAGGCTGTTTTGGGCAACGATCACGGAGACCTATCGCGCGTGGACCGAAACGTACGGGTCGGTCCCGTCCGTTCTTCATTGGAACGGTCTGACCACGACGTCGGAACCGGGCCCGATGCCGAATAGCGAATGGTCGGCATCCTCGGCTTCGAAGGCGTCCGGAATGCCCGCGAAGGGTTCGTCCGGGGCCTCCTCGCCAAACGGGACGCCGCGTGGAAGCTGTGGGGACGGGGTATGCGAGAAAATCGAGCGCACCCTGTGTCCGCAGGACTGCTCGTAACGGACGAGGGAAATTCGCTTCCTATAAAAAAGCCCGCGCCGAGTGGGCGGGGGCAGGGGCGGCTACTTCCGCCCGGAGACCTTCGGGGCGGGGAGGGAGAGGATGTCCGCGGCGCCGGAGCGGTGCTCCGCGGTCGGGGTGGAGATCGCGGCGATCCAGGACCGGACGAGGAGGCCGTCCTGGAACCGGTGCATCGCGTTGCGGATGCCGCCGCGGTTGTCGCCGATCCCGAGGAAGGCGACCAGCTCGTCGGACGGCTCGTAGGCGCAACGGATGCCGAGCTTGTCGAGCCGGCCGAGCGCGTCGCGCATGTTCCGCGGGTTGTTGCCGAAGCGATGGCTTCCGGGCTTGGCGAGAAGGACGATCTTGCTCGTGAGCCGGCGGACGATCATCTCGTGCGCGTCCGTCACGTAGTGGATGTCCATGGCGGAGTGGTAGAACTCCGCGAACGAGATGACGCAGACGGGGTATGCCTCGGCGAGGATCACGGAGAGGCTCGTCGGGTCCTCGACGCGGATTCCGCTGGGCGTCCAGGCAAGGCGGTTGAGCGCGGGAACCTCGGGCGTCTTGGGGACGTGAGGCTTGCGGGGCGTTGATCCGTCGGGACCGGCGGATGCGAGGGGAGAATCGTTGCTCAAGGGAGCTCCAGTTGGTTGCGGTTGGCGTGGACGGTGGCATGCAGGAGGGTGGCCATCCCTCAAACATGAGCGGAAGTGTACGCGGATTGACGCAAATCGTCAACGGGGCTATTATTCCCGGACGGAAAGCCAAACAGGGGCGTAGTGAAATGGCTATCACTAGAGTCTCCAAAACTCTCATTCAGGGTTCGAATCCCTGCGCCCCTGCCACGAAAAATCCTGCAATTTTGCAGGATTTTTTGTTTAGCGTTATGATTTCGTTATATGAAATCATTATTTGTTCTTGTTGCAACCCTAGCCCTGCTCGGCGCTGGCTGCAGCTCGACGGTCACGACCACCACGCAAACCAATCAAGACAAGGCCGCGGTCACTGACAGTTTGAACTACGTCAACGCACAATACGGTTTTAGTTTGACACTACCGGAGAGCTGGCAAGGCTACACCATCACGACTGATATTTGGCAAGGCAATAAAGCGAATCCTCCTGGGTCAGCAGCTAGTGAATCCACCGTCGAAACAGGCACTACAATAACCATCAACAACCCCAAGGCCGACACGACCGGCCAACGAATTCCGGTTATGGTCATCCCCCTTAATCAATGGGCTGATATTGACACCGGTATCGTTAGCACGAGTGCTGCACCATTTTCACCAAACGAACTCGGACGGAACACTGCCTATGTTTTTGCTCTACCGCCTCGCTACGACTATGGCTTTGATACTCCAGAACACATGGCCGAAGCTGTAACTTTCTTGAAATCATTTAAAACCGTCAATCTCTAAAGCCCCTTAAAATCATCGTACCTGCGTGCCAGCACTACATTCACGAAACCCTTCGAAAGCCTTGTGAAATTGAATTCAGTAGCGGTGTGCTCTGCCACGAGAAAATCACAGCCGCAAGGCCTGTGGTTTTTTCGTTTGGTGGTATCATGTCGCCATGTCAAATATCTCCACTGCCACCGTCATCGCAATCTCGCACCCGTTCGTCACGCTCCGCCGCGGAACGGAAACGTTTCGCGTCGCGGAGGACCAGATTCGCGATCTCGTTCCCGGCGACCAGGTCGTCGTCGAGGATTCGGAGGACGGGGTCCCGACGATCGTCGAGCGCGTGGCGCGGACGAGCGTCCTGACGCGCATGAGCGGCGACGCGATGCGGCGGGGCGGGGCGACGAAGCCGTCGGTCGTTGCGGCGAACGTCGATCTCGGCGTGATCGTCGCGTCGGCGGATCGGCCGGCGTTTCATCCGCGGTTCATCGACCGGTACCTCCTTCTGCTTGAGATGGAAAACATCCAGCCGGCGCTCTTCATCACGAAGGCCGATCTTCGGTCGCGACTCGCCGATGCCGTCGCGCTTTACGGCTCGCTCGACATCCCGATCGTCGAAGTCTCGACGGTGACCGGCGCCGGCTTGGAGGATCTTAAAAAGATTCTAAGGGGAAAGACCGCCGTGTTCGTCGGCCAAAGCGGGGTGGGGAAGTCGTCGCTGGTCGGTGCGCTCATCCCCGACGTCGATATTCGGACCCAGGAGATCAGCGCGAAGACCGGAACGGGGAGGCATACGACCACGACGAGCGGACTGTACGAATGGGAGCCGGGCTCCGCGATCATCGACACGCCGGGGGTCCGCACGCTCAGCATCGACCACGTCCCGAAGGACGAGCTGCGATTCGCCTTCCGCGAGTTCGACGCGCTTTCAGACGGATGCAAGTTCCGGGACTGTCTTCATCTTCGCGAGCCGAAGTGCGCCGTTCAGGAGGCCGTCGCGTCCGGAATGGTCGCGAAGGCACGGTACGACAGTTATCTGAGAATGACAGAGGAATAAGTTCGAACGAAGAGGCGGTACACACGGTTTTTTCCCTGTTCGGGTGAAATTTGAAAAAAATATCAAAATTTGAAAAAACATGATATGATTCCTGCGTGGCAGAAGTCGTTATAATTTCACACCTTGGCACGGCATCCACGTTCTCGATACTGGCCGGATCCGAAGTGACGAACACCGGAGCGTCAACGGTGAGCGGCGACATCGGCATCAGCCCGGGCATCGGCCCGGGACCTCATTACGTCGAATCCGGGTCGACGTCGATGGGGGGCATCCTGTATGACGCGGACGGCGGCGGAATCGCGGCGGGGGCCATGGCGGATCGGAATGACGCGTACGCGGACCTCGCGGTCCCGGGATGCGGATCCGACGGCGGCACGGACTATACGGGATTGGGCATCCACGAGCTGGCCGGAGAGGTCCTTCCTCCCGGCGTCTACTGTGCGGATTCCTTTCACCTGACGAACGGAACGCTCACCCTTTCCGGAAATTCAGCCGACGTCTGGATCCTCAGGTCGGCCAGCGACCTGATCGTCACGGGCGCCGCCTCGCAAGTGGTGTTCGCGGGAGGAGGGCTTGCGTGCAACGCGTGGTGGGGAGTCGTGAGTACCGCCACGTTCGGCGCGGGCAGCGCGTTCGTTGGAAATATCCTCGCGGATACCAGCATCACCATGGCGGCGGGAGCCAGCCTGGATAGAAGGGCTTTCGCGCGGACGGCCGAGGTGACGATGTCCGGCAACGCCGTTTCCGGGCCGACTTGCTCGGTTCCGTCGTCCAGCAGCGCAAGCGGATACACGGGAACGATCACCGTCGTGAAGACCGTCGTCAACGACAACGGCGGAACCGCGATCGTCTCCAGTTTTCCGCTGTTCATCAACGGAGTGGCGGTCACGTCTGGATCGACGACCAATTTTTCCTTCAGCAACAATGCCGTCCCATACACGGTATCCGAGACTTCGAACGAGAAGTATGCCGCGTCGTTTTCCGGCGACTGCGATGCGAACGGCCTCGTTTACCTGAACCCGGCACAAAACGCCATCTGCATCATTACGAACAATGACATCGGCGCTCCCGTGCCCGTGCCGCCCGTGCCGCCGCTTATCGATGTCGTAAAGGTGCCGAGTCCGCTGGCGTTGCCGGACGGTCCCGGACTGGTCCAGTACACGTACACGGCCCGAAATATCGGTACGGTTCCGATGACGAACGTGACGATGGTCGACGACAGCTGCTCTCCCGTCGTGCTCGTCTCGGGCGATACCAACGGCGACTCAAAGCTGGACGTCACGGAGACCTGGAAGTACGCCTGTTCCACGACGCTGTTGAAGACGCACACGAACACGGTCGTGGCCACCGGATGGGCCAACGGCTTGAGCGCGGTGGACGTCGCGAGCGCCACCGTCGTGGTCGGCGTCCCGCTTGTCCCGCCGTTGATCCACGTCACGAAGGTTCCGAACCCACTGACTCTTTCTGCCGGCGGCGGAACGGTGACCTATACCGAAACGATCACGAACCCGGGAACGGTCCCGCTTGGTGCCGTTGTACTCTCGGATGACAAGTGCAGCCCGGTGAACTATCGTGTCCGGCGATACGAACGGCAATTCGCTCCTCGACGTGACGGAATCCTGGAAATACACCTGCAGCTCGAATCTCACCGCGACCACGACGAATACCGCCGTCGCGAGCGGGTTGGCGAACGGATTCACCGTGAGGGACTTCGCGATCGCGACCGTCGTCGTGGCCGCCCGCATTGTTCCGTCGCTTCCAAACACGGGGATTGAGTCGACGCGGGCGGTTCCGACGTGGGTTCTTCTCGCGGCCGGATTCGTTGCCCTGTCGAGCCTGCTCTCCGTCGTGAGAAAGGTGCGAAATGAAAAATAGAAATGCGATGCGAACCGTTATGAAACAGCTCCGTGACGGATTCATCCTGGAGACGTCCGTGATCGCACTCTTTGCGATCACGGACGTTCTGCTTTGGGGAGGCGTCGTCGCGTTTGCGTTCCCGACGTCCGCGACCGTCGCGACGGTCGGGACGGGTCCCTTAGAAATCGCACGCGCGGCGATCGTCCCGCCGATCGACGCGGTGATAGGGGTTGGAATTCCGGCGCGCATTCGGATCCAGAGGATCGGCATTGACGCGGTCGTCGAGTCCGTCGGTCTCACGAAGGACGGGGCCATGGACGTTCCCGCGCTTCCGCTTGACGCGGGTTGGTATTCTTACGGCCAGCGTCCTGGAGAAACCGGGAGCGCGGTCATCGACGGGCACGTGGACTGGTACGCCGGGCAGACCGGCGCGTTCAAGAATCTGAAGGACGCGCGGCCAGGGGATGAGATCGTGATCGAGGACGACGCGGGGGCTGTCGTCACGTTCGTCGTTCGTGAAATTCGAACGTACGATGCCGCCGCGGACGCGACGGCCGTCTTCGTCTCGGACGACGGAAACGCCCATCTGAACCTGATTACCTGCGGCGGGAAATGGGACAAGCTGGCCGGGCAGTATCCCGATCGGCTCGTGGTCTTTGCCGACAGAACGACACCGGAATAGATTGAAAACGAATGGAACGCCAACCCGGGGTTCTTTTGCTATAATGCGCCGGTATGAACCACTGGCTTCTCAAGACCGAGCCGTCGACCTATTCCTGGGACGACCTCGTCCAGGACAAGAGGACGTCCTGGACAGGCGTGCGTAATTATCTGGCGCGGAATACGCTGCGTGCCATGAGGGTCGGCGACCTTGCGTTCGTGTATCATTCGGGAGGAGAGAAGGCGATCAAGGGGATCGCAAAGATCGTCCGGGCGGCATATCCGGACGAGACGGCGACGGAAGGGGCCCTTCGAGGAGCCTCAGGACGGTCCTCCGGGACCGACTGGGTGGCGGTCGACATCGAGCCGGTGCGTCCGTTCGAACGAGACCTGACGCTTGGGGACATGAAGAAAATTCCGGCGCTCGCGGAGATGGTCCTGCTGAACAACTCAAGGCTGTCCGTTCAGCCGGTTACCGCCGGAGAGTGGAAGTCCATTATAACGGGGCACGTTCTTCTCGTCTCATGACGCAAGATGCCGGCGTCTTGGCCGCGCATTGGTTTGTCTTTCCGCGGTCGTTTGGCTACACTGTTACCGCTATGATCGAACGAGAATCCTTCCGCCCGCAGACCGTCGACGCAGAAACGGTCGCCGACATGGATGAGCAAGCGACATTTCTCCGCGAGGCATTCGCGTCGAACGGGGACAATGCGCGCGCGGGAGTTGCGATGGAAATTCGACTCCAGCAGAAAATCGTCGATGGCCTGCATCCAGACGAGCGCCTCAGGACCGACGCCGAGCGCGCGAGGGCGTCGTACCGGCTCGGGAAGTACAAGGAGCTGAATACGGAGTTTGAGAACAATAATTCGTAAGTGAAAACGCTATGAACTGCCCAACCTGCGGAGGATCGATGACGCACGTAACGGGATATCCGAGCAAGGGGAAGGACGGCGGGGCATATAATGTGCACGAATACCAGTGTTCGAGCAACGACAAGAACTATGTCATCTGGTGGTCGCCGCAGGACACCGACGATTCCAGCGAGGAATAAGCCAATAAAAGATCCCACGCGATTCATCGCGTGGGATCTTTTCTCTGTCGGCTAGCGGACGAACTCGACGACCTCGTCGAACGCGCGGCGCACCTTCGGCCGGCTGGCGGTTTCGTCGTCGCCGCGGTAGCCGACGGCGAGCATCGAGCATGCCGTCAGGTTCTGCGCGGACAGTCCGAGCAGCGCGTCCACTCCGGCCTGGTCGAACCCGCCCATCGGGCAGGAGTCGACGCCGAGCAGAGCGGCGGTCTCCACCATCATGCCGAGCGCGATGAACGTTTGCTCGCGCGCGTAGGCAAGGGCCTTCTCGGCGCTCATTCCCGCGACGTAGCCGTCCACCATGTTTTTCAATCCGTCGAGCGAAGCGGCGTCGACGCCCTGGATCCGCGCCGTGCGCTCCACCAGCTCTCCGGCGAGAGCCGACACGTCCGTTCGGGCGGCCATGACCACGATATGGGTCGCGTCGGTCACCTTCGTCTGTCCGTAGCTCACGGCGCGGAGCTTCGCGCGGAGCTCGGGGTTCTCGACGACGATGAATTTCCACGACTCGATTCCGAACGAGCTCGGCGCCAGGCGGCCGGCCTCGAGGATCATTCGGAAGCTCTCATCGGAGACGGACTTGGCCGGGTCGAACGTTTTGACGGCGTAGCGCCAGTTGAGCGCATCGATGATGTTTTGCATATCCTGATAAAAATGCTATAAATAGCTGAGATTTAACCGATGCATTCCAGCCGTATGGTAGCAAAGTTCGTCAAAAGCGTCACGAGGGTCGACGACCTGCCGTTCGACGAGAAGCCGCACGTGGCGATCGTTGGCCGTTCGAACGTGGGAAAGAGCTCGCTTATCAACCACCTAACGCAGCAGAAGTCGCTTGCCCACGTCAGCTCGTCGCCGGGCCGGACGCAGACCGTGAACCTGTTCGAGATCGACCGGGCGTACTACCTCGTCGACCTACCGGGATACGGCTACGCGCGCAAGTCGCAGAAGATTCGCGTCGATTTCGCCGAGATGGTTCGGACATACGTTCGAAAGACGTCCCAGCTCCGACGCGTCCTCCTCATGATCGACGCCCGCCTCGGCCCGACCGACCTCGACCGCGACATGCTCCTGTTTTTGCGAACGCACAAGGTTCCGTTTACCATCGTCGCCAACAAGGTCGACAAGCTCTCTTCGCAGCAGCTGGCAACGCTTGTCGGCGGACTCGCCGTCACGTACCCGGGTATCCCCGTCGTCTCGCACTCCGTCGACTCGGCCAAGAACCGCAAAGACGTCTGGGACGCGATCGCGGCTCTTTAGCCGCCCCAACCTACAAACTACTCACACACCCACATGTCCCTATGGGCCTGCTCCTCGTCTCATTCCTCTCGGGCGTCCTCACCGTCCTCGCCCCGTGCGTTCTCCCGCTTCTTCCGATCATCGTCGGCGGGGCGGCGCAGGACGCGCGACGGAGGAACCCGTTCGTCATCGCGGTCTCGCTTGCCGCGTCGATCGTCGCGTTCACGCTGCTGCTGAAGTTCAGTGCCGCGTTCGTGTCCGTCCCGCAGGCGGTGTGGATGTCCGTTTCCGGCGGGATGCTGATCGCTTTCGGGCTTGTCTCGCTGTTTCCGAGCGTATGGGAAAAGATCAGCGGGCGATTTTCCTTGCAAAAGAATGCCGACGCCCTGCTTGACGGTTCGGCGAAGAGGTCCGGGTTCGCAGGCGACGTCCTCATCGGCATCTCGCTTGGCCCGGTCTTCTCCAGCTGCTCGCCGACGTACTTTCTCATCCTCGCGACCGTCTTGCCGCAGAGCGTTCTCGTCGGGACGGTCTACCTCGTCGTTTACTCCGCCGGATTGTCCGCCGCGCTGCTGGCGATCAGTCTCGCGGGACAGCGGTTGATTCGACGCGTCCGATTCCTTGCGGATCCGAACGGATGGTTCAAGAAGGCAATCGGAGCGCTGTTCGTCGTCGTCGGGCTCGTTGTCGCGACGGGAAGCGTCGTTCCCGTCGAGGTGTGGCTCGCGAATCACGGATATCCGACCGTGACGGGACTCGAGCGATCGCTGCTTGAGCGATCGCCGCCCGCGTCGTCGGTTTCCTTGGGGCGCTACCACGAGATCGCCAGTCCCTCGGGCTTCGTCAATTCCGATCCGATCACGATCGGGCCGCTTATCGGCAAAAAGGTCGTGCTGATCGACTTCATGACGTACAGCTGCATCAACTGCATCCGCACCTTCCCGTACCTGGTCGGGTGGGACAAGAAGTATCGCGACCAAGGGCTTGAGATCATCGGGATTCACACGCCGGAGTTCTCGTTCGAAAAGGACATCGACAACGTCCGGGACGCGATGCGACGGTTTGGCATCACGTTTCCCGTCGTCCTCGACAACGATTACGGAACATGGAACGCGTATGGCAACAAGTACTGGCCGCGCAAATACCTGATCGATCTCCAGGGCAACATCGCGTATGACCACGTCGGGGAAGGGGGCGACGCTGAGACAGAGGCAAAGATTCGCGAGCTGCTCGGTCTTGATACGGATGTTCTGTCGATGCCAGAGCCGTCCTTCGCGTCCGGGCCGACCAGCCCCGAGACGTACTTTGGATCCGGCCGCAATGCGTTTCTCGCGAACGGAAAGAAGGGGGTCTCCGGTCTTCAGACGTTTGTCCCGAACCCGTCCGTGCCGTCGGGCGCGCTCGTTCTTGGCGGAACGTGGAACATACGCTCGGATGCCGCGGTAAGCACGTCGTCGGATGATCTCGTGAGGTATCGATTCCAGGCAAAACAGGTTTATCTTGTCGCGAGCGCAACGACCCCGACCGCGATCGGAGTATCTGTCGACGGAATCGCTCGTGACTCCGTCGTTATTTCCGGCGATCGGCTCTATACGCTCCTGGGTGCCGAGACGGGCGTCGGGGATCATCTGCTGGAGCTGACGATCCCGGCGGCGGGCGTTTCCTTGTATACGTTCACCTTTGGCGCGGATTAACCATTCGCACCGTTCCCTCCTATGGGCCTTCGCACATTCCGAATTGCAATTTCCTTCTGCGCTCTGCTTGCGGGCCGTGCGGCCATGGCCGCGCCGCTTCCGTTGGCGTTCCCGCCGGAAGCCGTTTCGGTCCGCGTTTCGGCCTATCCGGATTCTTCCGCGTGGCATGGCTCGCGGGAACCCGTTCGCGCGGAATGGAGCCTGGAGGCCGGCGTGACCGACGTTGCCACGGCCCTGAACCAGGCGATCCTGTTCGATCCGACGGTGGGGGAGGGCGCGATCGCGGGAAAGACGTTCCAGGTTCCGTCGGACGGGATCTGGTACCTGCACGTCCGAGGCGGGAACGCGGCAGGGTGGGGGGCAACCACGCACGTTCGGCTGGCGGTCGACACGGTTTCTCCCGCGCCGTTCGCTCTGACGATCGCCCCGGCTCCCGTGACGGACAACCCGACCGTTTCCGTTTCCTATCGGACCGAGGACGATCTTTCCGGTCTCGCGACCTACGAGATTTTCGTCGACGGGGAGCTGCCCGTTCGGACGAAGGAGGAGACCTATTCGGTCGCGGGTCTTGCCGTTGGCGATCATGTCGTCCACGTGGACGCGATCGATCTCGCGGGAAACCGCACGTCCGCGTCCTCCGCGCTCAGGATCGTTCCCATCCCGTCGCCGACGCTCAACCCCGTCACCACGGACCTGTACGCGGGAGAGGGCGGCCTGGAGGTTGGCGGAACCGCGGGGCAGGGGACGCGCCTGTCCGTCTCGCTGGCGTCTCGTTCCGGAGAGCCGATCGGAACCGCCACGGTCGCTCCTGGGGCCGACGGCTCATGGAGCGCGCGGTTTGACGAGCCGCTGAAGGCGGGCGACTACATTGTTTCCGTCGCGGCGGGCGATGACCGCGGGGCCGTAAGCCTTCCCGTGCGGATGGAACTGCCCGTTGCCAGCCGCCCGTTGTTCGTCTTCCGCGGAACGCAAATTTCCAAGTGGCAGTTTGACGTCGCCGTCGGCATCCTCGTCCTCCTTGGGTTCCTTGCGGGATGGGAGGTTCGCTGCCGCCAGAGGGCCGCGGCCGGCTGGTACGCGGACATTGCCCGCCGCGACGTGGCAACGGCATTCGACGAGATCCAGGCGGATGCCAGCGACCTTTCCGTCTGCGGGAAGCCGGGGAAGATGACGATCCGGGACATGGAAAACGTCGCGGGGGCGGGGAAGCGCCTGAGACAGCGCCTGCGGAGGTTTCGCCAGTACGTGATGGACAGCATCCGGGAAACGCGCGACTAGCCAGCGGCAGGTTTTTCGCAATGAAAAAACATCTCGCGAGGAGATGTTTTTCTTATCCCTAGACCAGGAACGGATCCACTTTTTTGGCATTCAGGCGGTACGTGACCGTGCGTCCGTCCGGATTGCCGAAGACGAGCTGGTATTTTTTCAAGATACGAATCTGGTGGGAGATTTGCGATGGGGAAGCCCCGAGAATTCTCGCAAGTCCCGTGACGGTAAGGCCGGAAGGGGCGTTTTTGAGAAGAACGATGACTCGATAGCGGGTAAGTCCTCCGATGACGCGGATCATGGTGTGGCCCGATTTTACGGCCTCGCTCGACAGCAGTCTCTGGAGTTTTTCGGTGGAGGGAACGGTCACAGGATTTCTGGTAAAAAACAAGTGGGCATATCGTATGCTCATTTTCGCGCGCAGGCAAGCGTTGCTGTGAATATCTTGCGCGTGGAAAAATGCCGAATTTTTTCGGCCTTGTTGTGTCGCTACACGCGGTAGGAACCGTCCTTGAAAACCGTCACGCCGTCGATCGTGACGGTTTTTACGTCCGCGAAGACGTCCACATGGAAGCGGCTGGTGCGCTTCGGGAAGCCGGGCTTTGCGTAGATGGTATGCTTGGCGCCCAGGGACAGATGGATGCCGCACATGCGCTCGTAGCTGCCGACGTCGCAGAGGAAGCGGTGGCGGGTGAGGGCACGGTTCATGCCGAAGCCGAGCTCGCGGACCCAGAGCTCTTCCTCGGTCTTGATCTGTTCGAGGATGGACAGGAACGACTCGGGCGCGTTCGGCGTCTCGACGATCTTGCCTTCCTTGATGACGACGAGCACGGGCTCTTCCGGGATCGTGACGCGGAAGTCCGCGCCGCCGAACGCGAATAATTTGACCGTCCCGTTTACGCCCGAGAGGTCGGCCGGCTCGGTGAACACCTCGCCGATGGGGAACTGCCCGCCGCGGTTCGTCATGCCAGAGTAGTCGCCGATGTTCAGCTTCGCGGTCTCGAACGCGGTCTCGTAGACGAGCTCGGCGCCGTCGCACGACACGACGATGCGCTTCGCCGCGTCGATGAGCGCCTTGATCTTCGGGCCGACCGTCCGGTAGTACTCGGCGTCGTAGGCGAGCGCGTCGACGTACGTTCGCACCTCGTCGCCCACGATGCGGGCTACGTGCGGGTGCTCGATCACCGCGAGGCCGCGCTTGAACAGCTCGATGCGGAACCGGAACTCGTTGAGCCGGAAGCTGGTCGACTGGACCATGACGACGAGGTCGCCTGGCGACATCGCGTCCATCGCGGCGCGCACCGCGTCGGGCGTGGTTGATAGAAAGTCGAGGAGCGTCGCGTCCGGAAGGACGGCGGCGTACGCGTCCGTCAGCAGATTCGACAGCGGCGACTCGCGGTCGTACACGATAAGCGCCCGCGCGGGCGGCGCGTGGCCGATGGCGGTGAAGACGACGTCACGGAGATTTTGCTCGAGAATGGATTTCATGGCGGGAGGTTAGCTGTTTTTTGGAAGATTCACAAGCCCGGCGGTCACGAGCGTCCGCAAGGCACGGTCGAATTGCTGGAGGTCGTACGAATATCGGAGCAGATCGAGATCGACCGAGAGGGATCCGCGATAGGGAAACGCCTCGTTCGATTCGGTGTACGACGGACCGCCGGACGGTCGCAGGTCGGCGTACGACGTTTCCCAGACGTCGCAAAGCGCGTCATACAGGGCCGCGGCGGACTTGTTCCCACGCATCGTCTTGTACTCCTGCGATTGCGATCCCGACAGGTACCAGGGCGTCGCGTCGAATCCGATCGCTGTCTCCTTCGGTTTCGAACCGACCTCGCGCTCGAAGCGGTCGGCGACGGATTTCGCGGACGGTCTGTCCGCGAACCACGCGATGGCGACGCGCAGGCCGTTTGAAAGGAGCGCCTGGACGTGAAAGCGGTTTCCGACGACGGAAGCTCGGTTGCCGAAGACGGCGATTGCCGGAACGTTCGCGACAAAATACCCGCGGACGTCGTCCTTCGTCATCCGACGGTGAAACATCGGAAACTCCCCGCGCGCCGTGCGCCATGCGCCGTCCTCGATCCAGGAGCGCCGGTCGGATTGGATCATCGCGACGCCGCAGGCAAGGAAAACGATCGGAACGAGGAGGAAGCCTCCCCACAGGATCAAGTCAAACGGTTCGGTGGATAACCCGCCGTTGGCCCGTCGATGTTGGAGTTCCGAAACAAAGACGGATAGAAATCCGAGTCCGAACAGAAGAAACATCGGGCCGTAGAGGAGCCGGGCCCAGCCGAGAGGGGAATAGCGGTAGATCGTCGTCGCGGGAATGTTCATACGGGCTCATCTTACACGGCTAACGGCCTGTTCGCCCAGGCGTGGATGATGGTAGACTCTCTTTGTATGATCACAAAGCAACAATCGGCGCTCGTCGCCGCAGCAGTCGTCGTCGGCATCGCGGGCGGACTTCTCGTTATGCGCGTTCTGTATCTCGAAAAGATGTCCGGGTCGCGCCCATCGGTCCCTCGTCCGCCGATCTCGTCATCGCGGCCAAATCCGACGTCGCCGACGCCTTCGACCTCGGGCTCTCCCGTGACGGAAACGACGACCGAGACGCCGACCTCTCCGGCTACGCCAAAGCATTCGGGCGACGCGCCGCTGTACGTCACGACGATGACCCACATGGAGGAGGACTTCAAGGACGACACGGACAAAAATCTTTTTGAGCGTCACGTGGCAAACATGCGCTGGGCCATGGACCTGTTCGATGAGTACGGCGCGAAGCTTACGTTCGAGAGCGAGCAGCCGTTTGCGAAGGCGAACACTGTGTGGGGAACGAATATTCTAAAAGAGGTCATCGACCGCGGCCATGGCGTTGGGACGCACGCGGGATTCGGTGCTACGAAGGGCACGGCACTGACTGTCGCGGAGCTGACCGCCAAGTTTAAGGAAAACAAGGCGCTCGTGGACGGTCTCGTCGGCGCCGAGAACAATCGTGGCGTTTCCGGCGGAACGGGGCCGACCGACTGGATCCTGGCCGAGCACGCGGCCGGGTTCGAATATACGGATGCCGTCACCGGGTTCGGGTATCTGTCGATGCCCGCCTCGGCGCGACCGGACACCTGGACGAACGCGTACATTCTGAAGACGGGATTTCACGATTCTATCCCGCCGGAGTTTGCCGACCGCCTGTACCCGATTCCGATGAAGGACGCCAAGGACCTCGTTCCGGACGCGGACGGCGTCGTCGTGAACATGAGTGGCGACATCGGCGAGCTGGCGAGCCTTTCCGAGGGCCGGATCAACTGTTCCCCGAACTGCGTCCTGGATTCCGCCGACGTCACGGTGATGCTCGACGTGATCAAGCAGGCGGACTCGATTCGCGATCGGAGCCGCGTGGCACGCGTGAACGTGCACGTCCCGATGGAGCTGCTCGACAAGAAGAACGAGACGGTTCTCCGCCAGCTGCTCGCGGGAATCAAGGTTTACGTCGACAAGGGGTCGGCGACGTGGGCGACGCAGCTCGGATCGTACGAGGGGTATCGATCGTGGTAAACTGGCCGCATATGAAATACCCCGTTGCCATCACCGCGTTCGGAGCACTTTTGATTGGAATCGCCGCGGCATTCTCCCTGAACGGTCCCGTCGCCGAGGCCCAGGCCAACACACCGCCGACGGTCGTCTCGGTCGTCACGAGCAACACGCTCAACGGAACCACGGATAACTATCCGGGCGGGAGCGTCACTCCGATAGCGGGCGGAACGAAGACGATCTACCTGAACGGAATCGTCGAGGATCTCGATGGCGCCAGCATGATTACGAATGTGCGCGGCGTCTTTTATCGCAGCGGGGTCGGGAGCGGAAGCGCGTGCGCGGCGACCGGTATCGATTGTTTCGTTCGTCCCACCTGCGGTCTTTACGCCGGCGCAACCGCCTATCAGAAGGTTTATTCCTGCGAGATTGACATCAGTTATTACGCGGACTCAACCGACGCGTCCGGTCGATACCCATCGGAAAACTGGGTCGCGCACGTGGAAGTGACGGACGGGACGGACACGGCTCAGGACAGCTCCCTGACGAAGGAGATGAGTTCGATCCTCAGCCTCGTGGTTCCCGGAAACATCAACTTCGGAAACCATAGCATCGGTGACGTGACGACGGCGGGCAATAACGTGGAGGTAAGCATTTCGCAGTCGGGGAACGTGAACGCGGACGTGGAAATTTCCATGCCGTCCGGATTGACCTGCGCGTCGGGGTCGATTCCACGGAGCAATTTCAAGTGGTCGTTGAGCGACGTTGGCTTTGGGAGCGGTTCCGCGAATGCGCTGACAGGCTCTCCTGTCGACACGAATCTTGACGTGGCGTATGGTACGGACGTGGCTCCGGCTCCGTCAAAAACACTGTACTTCAACGTATCCATTCCCGACTCAATCGGCGGATCCTGCACCGGCATTACGACAATCTCAGCTATTTCCCACTAATCCCTATGAAAAAGATCCCATCCTCCTACTTCCTTTACGGCGCCGCCGGCCTCGCGGTCGTGGCCCTTATCGCCCTTATCGCAACGAACAGGGTCACGTCCTCGGCCCCGTCGGATTACGACGGGTTCGCGCAGTGCCTGGCCGACAAGGGGGTGAAGATGTACGGCGCCTGGTGGTGTCCGCACTGCAAGGCACAGAAGGAGCTGTTTGGCACGGCGTTCAAGAAGATCGATTACGTCGAGTGCTCCCCGAACCAGTCCAAGGACATGAGCCAGGAGTGCAAGGACGCCGGAATCAAGGGATACCCGACCTGGGTTCTCGCCGACAGTTCGCAGCTTTCCGGGGAGCAGACGTTCGACACGCTGGCCGCGAAGTCCGGCTGCGCGCTGCCTGGCGTTGATTCGGCCGTCGCTCCCGTGACGGATGCGTCGACCAAGTAGCGTATGGAACGCAAGCTCCTGCGCGTCATCATGGCATTCTCCGTCGTCGGCCTCGCGCTGTCGACGTACTCGCTCCTGCATCACGAGGCGTTCGTTTCCGGGGCGCTCTGCACGTTCAACGCCACCTTCAACTGCGACATCGTGAACCGTGGCCCGTACTCGGAAATCGGCGGGGTTCCCGTCGCGCTGCTTGGACTTTTCGGCTACGCGTTCATGCTTTCGGCGGCGGTCCTAAGGACGAGGCGACCGACGGACGCGTCGCTTCTGACCTTTCTGTTTCTTGCCTCGGGCGGCGCGGTCGCGTTCAGCTTCTACCTGACCGGCGTCGAGGCATTCGTCCTGCACGCCTGGTGTATCGTCTGCGTCACGTCGCAGATTTCGATCCTGACGGTATTCGTCTCAAGCTGTTTGCTGCGATTTGGAAAAAAGAAATCTCTGATCTAATCCCATGTCCCGTCCGTTCCTTCTAACCGTCGACGCGTTGCTCATCGCGCTTGTCATCGCGCTCTTTGGCATTTTTCCCGCCGACCAGGTGGTGATCGTCGCCTATCTGGCGACGATCCTGTACCTGGTCGTCACGCGCCGGACGAATCTGTTCCTTCATTTTGCCGTCGCGTCCGCCATGGCCGCGATCTGGGCGTTTCTCGGTCGCTCGGAATACGGGTATAACCATCCGTTCCTCGTCGTCGACGGAGTGAACCTGTTTTCGCTGTTCGGATGGGCCGCGGGACTGTTCGCGTCGTATCTGCTGTTCTCCCATGAGGAACACGTCTTTCGCCTGAAGGGATTCGCGCGGCAGCTCGGCCTGTTCCTCACTCTCTACTGGCCGCTCCTGATCGTGGCCGAGACGATCGCGTACCACGTTTTCGACATCCACAACCTCGCTTCCTCCGCATACGCTGGCCTCCCGATCTGCGACTGCCTCCACGCCCCGCGCTGGATGCAGGCGCTGTACTTCGCGATGGGCCCGATGTTCTTCGCGATCTGCTGGTCGCTGCGGCTGGAGAATAGGCCAAAGAGAAGGAGTTAATTTTTATGTACGGGCTCGACCCAACGGAACTCCGCGTTCTCAAACGACTCAACGCTCCGGCAAAAATCCAGGACTTTCTTGACGCGCTTCCGCAGAACCACGAGCCCGACGGAGACTCGTGCTTCTCGCCGCGCCTCGTCCTTCGCCAAGGGCGCGCGCACTGCATCGAGGGCGCGATGCTCGCCGCCGTCGCATTGCGCCTCGCCGGCGAAAGGCCGCTGATTCTCGACCTTACTTCGACCGACGACGACCAGGACCACGTCGTCGCCCTCTTTCGTCGCCATGGCCACTGGGGTGCGATATCGAAGACCAATCACGCCGTCCTCCGCTACCGCGAGCCGGTCTATCGCACGATCCGCGAGCTGGCGATGTCGTACTTCCATGAGTATTTTCTGCAGTCAAACGGCAAGAAGACGCTGAGATCGTTCTCGCGACCCGTCGATCTGTCCCGATTTGACGCGCGCGGCTGGATGACCAGCGAGGATCCTGTCTGGTTCGTCCCAGAGTACCTTTGCGACGTGGTACACACGCCGATCCTGTCGCGAGGCCAGATCGCGACGCTCCGACCGGCGGACGCGGTCGAAGTAAAGGCGGGATTGATCGTTCAGTGGGAAAAAGGTAAGCTCGTACCGTAGTCTTCGAAGTTCGAGCCTCGATCCTCAAACCTCATCCCACTATGTCCCATCCTCCCGCCGCCCACGGGCATGACGACCATCACGCTCCCGCAAAGCCGAAGAAAATCCCGAAGCACGGGCCGAACGACTGCTACGGGATGCCGCAGAAGAAGTTCTGGCGCATCGTGTTCGGCTTCGGATTCTTGACGGCTGCCATCACGGTCGCGACGGTCATCTTGGTCAACCGGTAGCCGCGTGCTATAATCCTGGCGGATATGAAAGTGATTCTCCTCAAGGACGTGAAGGCCCTCGGCCGGCGCGGGGACGTGGCGAACGTTTCCGACGGCTATGCGATCAATTTTCTGTTCCCACAGAATCTGGGAGTTCAGGCCACCGAGCAGTCCATCCAGCGGATGCGCGAGGCGGAGGCGAAACTCGTGAAAGTCGCGAAGAAGGGCGAGAACGAGGCCAAGAAGCTTGCCTCGGCGCTGGACGGGTTCGAGCTCGTCGTCAAGGAGAAGGCGAACGAGAGCGGGGTGCTCTACGCGGCGGTCACGGCCAAGACGGTCGCGGCGCTGCTGAAGAAAAACGGATTCGCGGTTCCCGAGGACGCGGTGGAAATGCCGCCGATGAAGGAGCCGGGAGAGCGGGAGGCGGTGGTCAATCTTCCGCACGGCTTTGAGGCCACCATCCGAGTCATCGTTGAATCAAGGGACTAACGTCCCTCTTTGGTTTGTAGTGAGTGGTGAGTAGTCGGCTACCACAACTCACTACTCACTACAAACAACTCACAAATATGCCAAAATACATCTTTGTCTCCGGCGGCGTCATCTCGGGTCTCGGGAAGGGAATTACCACGGCGTCGCTCGGCGCCATCCTGCAGGCGAAGGGCTTTTCCGTTTCCGCCATGAAGGTGGACATGTACCTGAACATCGACGCGGGAACGATCCGTCCCTCGGAGCACGGCGAGGTGTTCGTGACCGAGGACGGGCTGGAGAGCGACCAGGACCTTGGCAACTACGAGCGCTTCCTTGGCCGGCCGCTCCACCGCGTAAACTACATGACCACCGGCCAGGTGTACGCCGAGGTCATCCGCAAGGAGCGCGCGTTCGAGTACGAGGGCGAGGACGTGGAGGCGATTCCGCACCTGACCGACGAGATCATCCGCAGGTTCAAGGCCGCGGTGAAGGGAAGCGACGTGGTGATCGTCGAGCTTGGCGGAACGGTCGGCGAGTACCAGAACGGAATCTTCTTCGAGGCGACCCGCATCCTCAAGATGCGCGAGCCGAAGAACGTCGTGCAGATCCATGTGGCGTACCTCCCGGTCCCGGGCAACCTGGGCGAGATGAAGACCAAGCCGGTGCAGCAGAGCGTCCGGATGCTGAACTCCATGGGGATCCAGCCCGACTTCGTGGTCGGCCGCAGCGAGGAGCCGATGGACGACCGCCGCAAGGAGCGCATCGCGCTGTTCTGCAACGTCGAGAAGGAGGCGGTCATCTCGAACCCGAACGTCTCGTCGATCTACGAGATTCCGCTTATCCTCGAGACGCAGAAGCTCGGTGACATGGTCGTCAAGAAGTTGGGACTGAAGGAGCACGCGTCGAACATGAAGCCGTGGAAGGATCTCGTGGCGAAGATCAAGAAGCCGACGGATGATTTGAAGATCGCGGTCGTTGGGAAGTACTTCACGACCGGCGGGTTCGTCCTTTCCGACGTGTACATCTCGGTGATCGAATCGATCAAGCACGCGTGCTGGGCCGTGGGCCGCAAGCCGGTGCTGACCTGGATCGACGCGATGGAAATTGAGAAGAACGGGACGGACCGCCTGAAGGGATTCGACGGGATCGTGGTCCCGGGCGGGTTCGGGAGCCGCGGGATCGAGGGGATCATCTCGGCCATCGGGTTCGCGCGCGAGAACAAGGTGCCGTACTACGGCCTGTGCTACGGCATGCAGCTGGCGTGCGTGGAGTTCGCAAGGAACGTCGTCGGGCTGAAGGGCGCGAACACGACCGAGATCGACACGAAGACGAAGCATCCGGTCATCCACGTGATGCCCGACCAGGAGAAGCTCATGCTCGAGAAGAACTACGGCGCGTCGATGCGCCTCGGTTCCTGGGACTGCAAGGTCGCGACCGGGACGCACAGCCGCAAGGCGTACGGCGCCGAGATCGTCTCCGAGCGCCACCGCCACCGCTACGAGTTCAACAACGCCTACCGCGACCAGCTCGTGGCCGCCGGCCTCGTCGTCGCGGGCACCACGCCCGACGGCAAGCTTGTCGAGATCGTCGAGCTGAAGGATCACCCGTTCTTCGTCGGCGTCCAGTTTCATCCGGAGTTCCAGTCCTCGCCGCTGAAGCCGCACCCGCTGTTTCTTGCCTTCGCGAAGGCGGCGGCTAAGAAGTAACCGACAATCGTATGGAAAATCTTGGACGCTCCGGACTGGATTCCTATACCAAGGGTGAGAATCCGACGCAGCAGACGGCGCTTCGCATCATGGCGCTGGACAATCAGATCGCGGGGATTTTGCTCGGAAAGCCATTGCTGGGCCTTTCCGAAACGGAACTCGTGAAAATCGATCAGGCCAAGTCCGAGATGACGAGCGCCGATCGGCTTCGCTTTCCGAACATGAGCAAGGCGGAGCTGGCTGAGCTGGCGCGAAACCTAGCCATTCGATTCGACGAAACGCATCCGAGCAACCATTGACAAACTGCCTCAAATCTGGGAACATCCCCGCATTACTCACGCATTTGTCTTTCTTACGCATATGTCCTACCCAATCGTTCAGCTTGTTCCAGGCAAGGAGGCGGCAATCGGATTCTGGCACCCGTGGGTGTTTTCGGGCGCGGTGGCGGTGGTTCCGGACGACGTGGAGCACGGCGGGCTCGTGCATGTTTCCGATCGGAAGGGAACGATCATCGGAACCGGGACGTACTCGAAGTCGAGCTCGATCCGCGTGCGCCTCTTTGAGTTCAAGGAGGCCGTGATCGACAAGGCCTGGTTCGTCGAAAAGATTCGCGCGGCGCAGGCGTCGCGCGCGATCACCGTCCCGGCGAACACGACCGCGTATCGCGTGCTGTTCGGCGAGGCCGACGGAGTTCCGGGTCTGGTCGTCGACAAGTACGAGAACGTGCTCGTGATGCAGATCGCGACCGCGGGACTTGAGAACCTGCGCGACGACGTTGTCGCGGCTCTCGTCGAAGTCTACGAGCCGACCGCGATCGTCGAGCGCAGCGACCTGCCGGTGCGCAAGGAGGACAACCTCGGCCCGGTGAGCGCGCTTCGCTACGGCACGGACCCGGAGCCGGTTCCGTTCACGGAGAACGGCCTGAAGTTCACGGCCGACGTCGCGTTCGGGCAGAAGACTGGATTCTTTCTCGACCAGAAGGACCTGCGCAAGTGGATCCTCGACCACGGCGTGAAGGGAAGCGTGCTGAACATGTTCTCGTACACCGGAGCCGCCGGAATCGCGGCCATGAAGAGTGGCGCCGAGCGCGTGCACAACGTCGACGGCTCCGAGGCCGCCCTCGCCGGATGCGCCCGCCACGCCGAGATGAACGGCATCGACGCCGACAAGTTCACCGTCCAGGACACCGACGCGTTTGATTTCCTGAACGTGAACAAGGACTCCCGCTACGACGCGGTCATCATCGACCCCCCGGCGCTCATCAAGGCCGGCCGCGATGCCGAGGAAGGAAAGAAGGCCTACCATTTCCTGAACCGCGCCGCGATGCGCCTCGTCGCCGACGGCGGCCTGTTCATCACCTCCAGCTGTTCGCACTTCCTTCCCGAGGAAGACCTCGCGTTCATCCTTCGCCGCGCATCCGTCCAGGCTGGACTTCGCCTCGAGATCCTCGCGGTAATCCGCCAGGCCGCCGACCATCCGCAGAGCGTGTATTTCCCGGAGTCGATTTACTTGAAGAGCTTCGTCTGCCGCGTGACGCGCGTGAAGATGCCGGAGAAGGTGGTCGTCGAGGAGGTCGCGTAAACGATTGAGACCGGGCCGGTTGGTCCGGTCTTTTGGTTTAGACAAAAAGTGCCGGCCTCAGGATGAGGCCGGCGGGTCGCGACGGAAGGCGCGCCAGGGGTACGTTTCGGCGTCGAGGACGCGGCGGAACGTGACGGGGTAGAAGGCGGAGTACTCGGACCGGTGGCGAAAGAAGTATCGGATTGTTTCCGACTCCGGACTGTCGGAACTTCCGCCTCCGACGAAGATCCCCCGTCGGTGCAGGTGAACAAATCCGGGAATCTCCGTTTGCCCGGAATCGTCCAGGATTTGCACGGATCCTTTGACAGCGCATCCGCTTCCATATACCGGCCACATGTGGCCGGCGGACAGATGGGCTGCGCCGAACACGTCGTTTGACGATCCTGCGGCGATCGCGTGGCGCGTTCCGTCGGTCTCCGCGAAGATGATCGGCGGGGACTCGGGGGCGATTATCCCGGGAACCGCGATTCCCACCTGCCGCCACATGAGGTAGACGGCATCGATTGCTCTCTTGACCGCGCTCGCGGCCGAAGGTTCCAGAATCATCTCGCACCTCCTGTTTGTGTGAGAAGGGGAGAGAATAGCAGAAAAATGACCGTATGTCAACGCAAACGCAACGGTTCTCCCCATGTAACGATTGACAAACAGCCTCGTTCTTGATACCGTCGGCGGCCGGCGTGGCCGGACCGATACCCAACCAAACCAGAGGAATACACACGATGCTCGCTCTTTTGCTGACGATTGCCTGCCAGAACCCCACGATCGCTACGACCAACGATTCCGTTTCTCCGTCGAACTCGTCACCCTGCGTCGACGGCCAGGAACCCGCGACGTTTTACACGGATGCGGACGACGACGGGTACGGTGACGCGAACGGCGAGACGATCTCGTCGTGCGTCAAGCTCCGGTACTACGCGGACAACGCGGACGACTGCGATGACGCGAGGCCGAAGGTTCACCCCGGCGCGGATGAGCTCTGCAACGGGATCGACGACGACTGCGACGGCGCGGTCGATCCGACGGATTCGCTCGACGCGACCTCATGGTTCGCCGATGCGGACGCCGACGGGTTCGGCGATCCGAACGCCCCGTTCGTCTCCTGCGAGACGATTTCCGCATACGTCGCGGACGGCACGGACTGCGACGACGGAAACGCCGCCGTCAGCCCGGCCGGGATCGAAACGTGCGACGGGCTCGACGACGACTGCGACGGCGCGGTCGACGAGGAGCCCGTGGACGGAAAGACGTTCTATGCGGACGCGGACGGCGACTTCGAGGGCAACCCCGACGTCATGGTCATCGCCTGCGAGCGTCCCGTCGACGGCTACGCGACGAAAGGGTACGACTGCGACGACGCGGACCCGGCGATCCGGACCGCGGCGACAGAGCTCTGCGACGGCGTGGACAACGACTGCAGCGGGGAAGTCGACGACGATCCCGAGGACGGAACGCCGTTCTACCTCGACAGCGACGCCGACGGGTTCGGCGATTCCGGAAAGGTCGAGTTCGCCTGCGATCAGCCTGAAGGCTACGTCGCGGATGCCACCGACTGCGAGGACTGGAACCCGGTCAGCTATCCCGGCGCTCCCGAGATCTGCGACTGGAGCGACAACGACTGCGACGGGCAGGTCGACAATGACGCGGTGGATGCGATGACCTGGTACAACGACGGCGACCGGGACGGCTACGGCGACCCGGGCGTGACCGATGTCACCTGCAATCCGACCGCGTTCTGGAACGCGACGACGGTCGGCGACGACTGCGACGACTCGGACACCTCGACCTTTCCCGGTTCCGACGCGGACGGCGACGGGTACCTCGGCTGCGAGGACGACTGCGACGACCGCGACGCGAGCGTCCACCCCGGCGTTGACGAGGGCTGCTCGTCGGAAGATCTCGACTGCGACGGCACGGCCGGCATCGACGAGCCGACCGCCGACTGCGAGGTGGCCGTCGCGATCCACAACGACGGGATCGGCTTCCAGGTGACGATCACGGTCCCCGTCGGATACGAGGATGCCTGGGAAACCACCGGATTCTCGCCGGCCCGAATCATGCTCGTGGCAACTGACAAAAGCTACTCGGACATGGACGGAACGTACGGCGGCGACGGCTTCTCTACGACCATCTCAATAGGCCGTACCGGCTTCAGCCCGTACGCCACCGACGCGGACGGCATCATCAGCCTGGCCAACATGGACCACTGGTACGTCGACGAGACGCTCACCGACGTCAGCGTCGCCATCGAGTCCTCTGGCTCCACGTTCACCTTCGCCTACTGAGGCGGAGGTATTTTTTTGTTTGAATTTTGACCGTTTCGACCAAACGCGATAGCTTTGATCGAAGGGAGGCACAAATGGATCGAGGAAGATTCAGGATATATCCGGGCGGACGTTCGCCGATTCGAAAGCCGATTTTGGATCCGGTGAAGCACGGGGAGCTGCGGGAACAGCGGGATGCGATCGTGTGGATGGCGCGGGCCAGGGCATTCTACGTGACGATCTTCACGGTTCCGCTCGCGATCGGGGTCGAGACGGGCGTTATGATGCTTGTCATGGGTCGCATGTTCGAGTCTGAGGGAGAGACAAGGCTCGCCTTGTCGGCCCCGTTCGGACTCGTCCTCGTCCTGAACCTGTGGAACTTCGTCCACACGAATCGGGAACTTCGCCCGATTGACGCGGAAATCGCTCGTCTCGAACAGAGCTGACTGAACCGCATCGCGGTTCTTTTTTTGTCCTTTTACCCAAGATTCACAGAATGGTTTGACACAATCCTGCCTTTCCTGTACATTTCCGGCGTTATTACTCTTCGAACTTCGAGCTTCTTGCTTCGAGTTTTCACCCAATTATGGCACATAAAAAAGCAGCAGGTTCTACATCCCTTGGTCGCGATTCTCAGGGTCAGCGCCTCGGCGTGAAAATTTCGGATGGCGACCGCGCGTTGGCCGGTCAGATCATCGTTCGCCAGCGCGGCACCAAGATTCACCCGGGAGCCGGCGTGAAAAAGGGGAAGGACGACACCATCTACGCCGGAATCGACGGCATGGTGAAGTTTTCCAAGAAGATGCGCACGAACTTTACGGGCGCCCTGAAGCGCGCAACGTACGCGAACGTGATCGAGGTGAAGGCATAAGAGGGGGTCGAAGGGGTCAAAGGGATCTAGGGAAAATTACCCCTCGAAACCTTTGAACCCATCGAAACCCTTGACCCCTTCCCCTATGCGCGACCGAATCGAACAGGTCCTGAATCAAGTACGCCCCGCCCTCCGCATGGATGGCGGGGATATTCAGTTGGTGAGTTTTGACGAGGCAACGGGAGTCGTCCGCGTTCGCCTCGAGGGAGCCTGCCGCGGCTGTCCGATGTCCAAGATCACACTGAAGATGGGGATCGAGATGGCGCTGACCGACGCGTTTCCGGACGTGGTCAAGGAGGTCGTATCCGTCGACGACGAAGATGCGGTATAATGTGCTCATGCTTCGAAAAGACCTCAGGGACCTGCTCAAGACATCCAAATTGTACCGCCGGACGACGATTGTCTCCGGCGTCTTGCTGTTAATGACGTTCGCGCTCCCGGCATGGAGGATCCTTCCAATCGCCAGCACGACCCCGTTCATCCCGCTGCATTACAACGTCTACATGGGCATCGACGAGTCCGGCCCATGGCAGCAGGTGTTCGTGCTTCCGGCGATCGGGCTGGCGCTTCTGGTCATTAACACGATCTTTCAGATTTTCCTGTCTAAGCGCGAAAAGGTTCTGTCGACATTCTTCGCCGTCGCGACCGTGGCGACCGAGGCAATTCTGCTCGTGTCGATGGTCCTGATCGTCCTCCTGAACCTATGACCCTAGAAACATCAGAGATCGTCCGAGTTCTCGTGCTTACCGCGCTTTCGTTCGGCGTCGCATTCGCGTGGATGCCGATGCTGCTTTGGGCGCTCGTGCACTGGCGCGCGGGAAAGTCGATTCGTCCGGGAGCCGAGACGCCGGTGTTCGCGAAATTGCACGCGAAGAAATCTGGGACGCCGACCATGGGCGGTATCCTGATCTGGGGAACGGTCCTCCTGCTTGCCGTCGGCCTCTCCGTCCTCTCTCAGGCCGTGCCGGGAACGTTCCTCGAGCGCCTGAGCTTCCTGTCGCGTTCCGAGACGCTTCTTCCGCTCGGCGCGCTCGTCGCCTCGGCCATCGTCGGATTCGTCGACGACTACTTCAACATCCGCGGCCTCGGAGCGCACGGCGGAGGTCTCCGTGCCCGCCACCGGCTGGCGATCTACACGCTGATCGCGGTCATCGGCGCCTGGTGGTTCCGCGCCAAGCTGGATTGGGACCTGCTGCACGTCCCGTTCATGGGCGATTTCCACGTGGGCATCTGGTACGTTCCGTTCTTCATCTTCGTCATCGTCGCCACCGCGTTCTCGGTCAACGAGACGGACGGCCTCGACGGCCTCGCGGGAGGCACGCTGTTCACCGCGTTCGCCGCGTACGCCATCGTCGCGTTCGCGCAGGGCCACTACGACCTGTCGGCGTTCTGCGGCGTGATCATCGGCGCACTGCTGGCGTTCCTGTGGGAAAACATCTATCCCGCCAAGTTCTTCATGGGCGACACGGGCGCCATGTCGCTCGGCGTCACGCTCGGCATCGTGGCGATGCTCACGAACTCGGCGCTGCTCCTGCCGGTGATTGGAATCGTGTTCGTGCTCGAGTCATTGTCCGTTATCTTCCAAATCTCCTGGCGCAAGCTGTTCAAGAAAAAGCTGTTTCTGTCGGCGCCATTCCACCATCACCTGGAAGCCTCCGGCTGGCTTGAGCCGCAGATCGTCATGCGGCTCTGGGTCATCTCGATGGTCTCCGCCGCGATCGGAATCGCCCTCGCCCTTCTCGACGCATTGATGCGATAACGACATGGCAAAAGAACTCCGCCCCTTCGATTACACCTACCTTGCGATCGTGTCCGCGATCGCGCTGTTCGGCATGATGATGCTCGCCTCGGCCTCGGCGCCGGTAGGGTACGCGCGGTTTTCGGACAGCTATTACTTCGTCGTCCACCAGCTGGTGTTCGGATTCCTGCCGGGCCTCGCGGGAATGATCGGCTTCAGCCTCATTCCGTACACGTTTTGGAAAAAGAACGCCTGGAACCTGCTGCTGATCTCGATCGGGCTTCTCGTCATCGTATTCATCCCGGGCATCTCTGCCAGAATTGGAACGGCGCACAGCTGGATTTCCATCGCCGGGCTATTCTCGCTCCAGCCGTCGGAAATCGTGAAGCTAACCTTCCTGTTCTATCTTTCCGCCTGGCTCGAGAAGCGCGGGGAAATGGGCGTTCGCGACGTGCAAGGCGGGTTCCTTCCGTTCATCGGAACGCTCGGTATCATTCTCATGCTCCTCTTTCTCCAGCCGGACGTCGGCACGATGACGATTATCGCGGCGATGTCGCTCGTCGTCTACTTCGTCGCCGGCGCGCCGCTCGTATACGTCGGAGGACTGATCGCCGCGGGCGCTTCGACGCTCGCGATTCTGATCGGCATCGCCCCGTACCGCGCGGCTCGCTTCACGACCTTTCTGAATCCGGAGCTCGATCCGCAGGGGATCGGCTACCATATCAACCAGGCGTTGCTCGCCATCGGATCGGGAGGAATCTTCGGCCTCGGATACGGCCATTCGCGCCAGAAGTTCCAGTACCTTCCGGAGGTGGAGGGCGACTCCATCTATGCGGTCATCGGCGAGGAGATGGGAATGGTCGTGGCCGTCCTCGTACTTGTGATGTTCCTGGTGTTTTTGTGGCGCACGCTCAAGATCGCCGACGAGTCCCCGGACAAGTTCGGCAAATACGTCGCAACGGGCATCGGCGTCTGGCTCGTGCTGCAGGCGTTCGTCAACATCGGGTCCATGGTAGCCATCATGCCCATGACGGGCATCACCCTCCCGCTTATTTCCTACGGAGGATCGTCCATGGCAATCGTCATGTGCGCGATCGGGGTGGTTCTGAATATTTCGAGGTATGGAAAAGGAAAAAGTGATTAAGTCGTTGAGTCGTTGAGTGATTGAGTGAAGGAAAATTGCTTGGGAATTTTCAACTCAGCGACTCAGCGACTCAATGACTCAGCGACTATGAAGATATTATTCGCCGGCGGAGGAACGCTCGGGCCCGTGACGCCGCTTCTGGCCGTCGCGGAGGCTTGGCGCGTCGTCGATCCTGCGGTTGAGTTCGTTTGGGTCGGGACGCCGGGCGGGCCGGACCGGAAGGTCGTGGAGGCGGCGGGGCTGCGGTTCGTTTCGATTCCCGTCGCGCGTCTGACGCGATATCCGTCGGTCGAGTGGCTGACGCTGCCGGTGAACCTGTTTCGGGCGGCGCGGCAGTCGTGGGGGATTCTGAAGGACGAACAGCCGAACCTTGTCGCGTCCGCGGGAGGATTTACTGGCGTTCCGCTCATCGTCGCCGCGCGCCTGCTCGGGATCCCGTCGTGGCTCCACCAGCAGGACGTTCGTCCGATCCTGTCGAGCCGTCTCGTCGTCCCGTTCGCGACGTGGATCTCGACGGCCTGGGAATCGTCGCTCGCGGCGTTTCCGAAGGGGAAGTCGGCGTGGGTGGGGAATCCTGTGCGAGCGAACGGGACTAAAGTCCCTGTGAACTCGTTTCCCAGGGACTTTAGTCCCGTCTCGACGGAATTCCCAGGGACTCTAGTCCCGTCGGGTTTTCACGAGTCCTACGTTCGTCGCTTCGGTCTTGACCCCTCGCGCCCAACAGTCCTTGTCTTCGGCGGAGGCGGAGGTGCGCTGTTCCTGAACCGCCTCATGGAAACGATCGGGCGCGAGATCGCGGAGACCGCGAACGTGATCCACATCGTCGGGACGGGCAAGATGACGCCGACGCTTGAATCCATGGGCGACAACTACGTCGCGGTCGAGCTGCTTACCGAGGCGATGTCCGACGCGCTGACCGCCGCGGACCTGGTCGTGTGTCGCGCCGGGATGGGAACGATCTCGGACCTTTCCGCGAGAGGGAAGGCGGCGATCGTCGTTCCGCTGCCGAATTCGCCGCAGGAGGACAATGCGCGGGTTCTCGAGGCGGGCGAGGCGGCAGTCGTCCTTTGCGAGGATGCCACGAGTCCGCAGGAGTGTCTCGAGGCGATTCGCGGGTTGCTGCGCGACGAACAGCGTCGACGGTCGCTTGGCGACAATGTTCAGAAGCTGCTGAGGACGGACGTCGCCGCGACGATCGTCCAGCGTCTCCAAAAGATTGCTTCGGCTATGACCTCGCAATGACAGGGACAAAAAACGTCCCCCGCAATTCGCGGAGGACGTTTTCGATTATGCTTCTTCGTCCAGACCCATGTCCATCTTCTCCAGGCCGTCCGGGCTCTCCTCGCCCTCGCAGTCGACGCACAGGCCGATCTCGTTCAACTCAACCTCGTCACCGTTCTCGCCAGCACCGCAGCGAGTACAGACCCCAGTGTCTGCCATACAAAAGAAATTTAGAAATTATGTAGGGACATTATAGCTGGCGGCCAATAGATCGCAAGAGGGTTGTCAAGAGCGATATCTTTTGTTATGATCTCGGCGCAAATACGCGCTGGTAGCTCAGTGGTAGAGCGAGGGCCTTTTAAGCCCGCGGTCGTGGGTCCGATCCCCACCCAGCGCACCAGAAAAACATCCCGCAAATGCGGGATGTTTTTCTGTTCTCAACGGCCGGTTTGTCCTCAAACGGTCTTGACATCGACCCTTCAATTTAAAAATCGCTAAATTTACGCCGAAATATCAAGGTTCCGTCCTTGACTCTTTCGTCGTAATCCTGTATTATCCGCGGGTATTTATCCCCATCTATGATTCGAGACGACCTCCGCAACATTGCCATTATCGCCCACGTCGACCACGGGAAGACCACCCTCGTGGACGCGCTTTTGAAACAGTCCAACACGTTCCGCGACGCGGACGCGCAGGGGACCACCATCATGGACTCCAACGAGCTCGAGCGCGAGCGCGGCATTACGATTTTCGCAAAGAACGCGGCGATCAAGTGGGCCGGGAAGAAGATCAACATCGTGGACACCCCGGGACACGCCGACTTCGGCGGCGAGGTGGAGCGCATCATGTCGCTCGTGGACGGCTGCCTTCTGCTCGTCGACGCCAAGGAGGGCCCGATGCCGCAGACCAAGTTCGTGCTGAAGAAGGCCATCCAGGCCGGGCACAAGATCATCGTGGTCATCAACAAGGTGGACAAGAAGGACGCGCGACCGGACTGGGTGCTGAACCGCACCTTCGACCTGTTCATCGACATGGGCGCCACGGAGGAGCAGAGCAACTTCCAGGTGGTGTACGCTTCGGCCGTAAACGGCCTTGCCGGGCTTGAGCCGGACATGGCGAAGATGAAGGACATCACGCCGATCCTCGACGCCGTGGTCACGCATCTTACCGGCCCGGTGGGAGACCCGTCGCTTCCGTTCCAGATGGCCGTGGTCAACATTTTTTACGACAACTACAAGGGTCGCATCGCCATCGGCCGCGTGAACAACGGCGTGGTGAAGCAGGGCCAGAGCATCAAGCACATCGACCGCGACGGAAAGGAAAAGATGTCGAAGGTCATTGCCGTTCAGGTGTTTGACGCGCTTGGTCGCGTGGACGTTCCCGAGGCGACCGCCGGAGACGTGTGCGCGATTGCCGGAATCGAGGGCGTGCAGATCGGCGAGTCGCTCGTGGACCCGGTCGGCGGCGTCGCGCTGCCGGTCATGGAAATTGAGCAGCCGACCGTTAAGATGACGTTCGGAACCAACACCTCTCCGTTCGCCGGAAGCGAGGGAACGTTCTCCACCGCCCGCCACGTGAAGGAGCGCCTGGAAAAGGAGCTTCTGAACGACGTCGCGCTGCGCGTCGAGAAGTCCGATTCCGACTCGCGATTCGTCGTGTCCGGACGCGGAGAGCTCCACCTCGCCATCCTCATCGAGAAGATGCGCCGCGAGGGATTCGAGCTCGAAGTTTCGCGCCCGCAGGTTATTTTCAAGACAGTCAACGGCCAGGTGCAGGAACCGTTCGAGGCCGTCTCGATCGAGTGTCCGGAAGCCAACACCGGCGCGGTCATCGAAAAGATGGGCCGCCGCCGCGGTGAGATGAAGGACATGCGCGTGGAGAACGGCACCGGATTCCTCGAGTTCGAGATTCCGACCCGCGGTCTCATCGGCTACCGCACCGACTTCATGGCCGACACCAAGGGCCAGGGAATCATCAACTCGCTGTTCCTCGGCTACCGCGAGACAGTGGGCGACATTGCCGCCAACGAGCACGGATCCATGATCTCCATGGAAAACGGGGTCACGATGCATTTCGCCCTCGCCAACCTCCAGGAGCGCGGCGCCCTGTTCATCGGCCCGGCCGTCCAGGTGTACGTGGGCATGATCATCGGCCAATACTCCCGCGTGGAAGACATCGAGGTCAACCCGTGCAAGGAAAAGAAATTGTCGAACATGCGCTCGAAGGGCGACGGCGCCGCCGATTCCCTCGACACCCCGCGCGACATGACATTGGAAAACGCCCTCGAGTTCATCGGCGACGACGAGCTCCTCGAGGTGACGCCGAAGAGCCTTCGCATCCGCAAGGCGATTCTGGACTCCACGACGCGCAAGCGCATGGAGAGCAAGAAGGTTGGAACGTAATGAGAACGAGACGGAGCCCGAGTGGGTTCCGTCTTTTGGTTGTGGTATCATGCGGAAACTATGGGAGAATCAACCGGAATCGATTTTTCGAAGATGACGGAAAAGCCTCCCACGCCGGAGGTGCTCAGAAAGCGTCAGCTTGCCAAGGAAGGCCGGGAGTTTTCGTTGGACGAGCGGCGGGAGGCGGAATATCTGGTAATTACGGAGCGGCTGGGGAAGATGGTCGAGGACGGAGTTTCGCACGCGGACATTTTGCTGTCCGTCTTAAAGCCGCAGCTTGACCTCTTGCCTCGCGACCGTCGTAATTTTCCTCTCACGGCCGCCGAGCGGTCGTCGATCTCCGTGGTCATCGCGGACAGCAAGGACGTCTCGTCCATTGCGCGGAAAAAGATCGTCCGTCCGGTATTCGTCGTAACAGACCGCGCATTGCTGAATCAAATTGGCGCGCTTTTCACGATGAGACCCGAGGAGCATCACGGGAAGGCGGCCGGGTTTGTTGTTGTGTTTCCCGAGGCAAAGGCGAGGGGAATCAAGGACGTGCAGCTGATCGTCTCGGGCGAGGGCGCAGGAGTGATTCGCCACGAGATGACCCATACGATCGACCCAACGAAACGAAGCGGCTATGACGTGGCGATCGATGAGATCTTCGCGTACTATGCCGATAATGCCGGTAGAAACGGCAAGACGGACGATTGGGCCGGACTGAAGAAATCGGTTACGAACCGCGGATACTTTGACACGTATTCAGATGAGGTTGGGAAAGCGAACATGTTGAGGTTTTCCGATGATCCAGAGATTCCCAGACTGACGTACGAGCAATGGAAGGCCAAGGTCGAGGCGGCGATCGACAACGTCGCGTTGGATGCGGTAAAGCGCGGCGACGGGGCAAGGCGACGTCTCGCGCGCGCGAAGACGCTCGACGAGGTGCTGGCGTGGGACGACTTGGCATAGGGAAATGGCGATTGTCCACAGCGATTGCGTTGACAAAAAATCATTTTTAGGATAAGATACTATTATCCTATCGAGGTCCTCCGTGGATCGAATGGGTGACAGAATAAAGTCCCAGGCATATTTTATGCATGGGGCTTTATTTTTTCCCGGCATCGACGTGGGCTGGTGGAGGTAATGGTAGCCTCGATAGGATTGTCACCCATAGGTACGGGTTCGATTCCCGTCCGGTCCACCAAGGGTTAATTACCCAATGCCTGGACCAATCAAACCCCGCCGAGAAATCGGCGGGGTTTGGGTTTGTGGAAAGAAAAACGCCGCGATGAACATCGGGGCGAGTCAGAGGCAGATGACGTGGTTTACGAGGAGCCAGGATTCGTTTTCGGCGAGTGGGGCGTTCGGTTCGACGAACGAGAGTGTCGCTTTCACAGGGGCTTTAGTCCCGTACGTCCGTTCGTCCTCGCGCGGCGCGACGTACCGGATCGTCCTCCCGTCCTCTGTCGTGGACGGAAATCGGAGGCTTCGGCCGTCCGCGAACGGAGGCTGGTCGCGGTACTGCGCGAGAAAGAACAGCACCTCGCGCGGACGGAGGAGGATGGTCTTGTTGCGCTCGGGGTCGAACCTTGGGGTGGCGAAGGCGCGGAAGAACGCGCGGGACGGCTGCGGGCCGACAAAGTTGCGCGCGTTCTTTATCGGCGACCTCTTGAAGTACGTCGGATTCATCGGGCAGTCTTTCCATTCGTCGCCGGCTCCGGCGAGTGCCGGCAGCGTTTGTCTCGCGACCGAGTAGTCCGCGAACATCGGACAGTCGGAGTCGCGCATCTCAATCTTTCGAGCCTCGTCCTCGATCAGACTGAAATATGCGCGGTACCCCTTGTGCGTTGTGAAGGGCGACCCGCTACCGGTGCGCGCGTGCAGGTAAAACATTTCAACGAATCGGGCGAGGTGAGAAAGAACGTCCAAGTGGTCTCCTAGCTTGGACGCATTGAGCCAGAAAATAATCGGGGCGTCAATGGCTTACAGCTCGTGATCGTACCGAAATCCGCTCGTGCGTTCCATTACGTTCGTCGAAAGGAGCGACGCGCGCGTCCAGGCGCGGTCGCCGTAGCGGGTTTGGAGCTTGTCGAGGGCATGGAGCGTCGAAACCACGTTGCGGTCCTTTCGGAAAAGGGAGGTTGGCTTTGAGCCGGTGATGAGCTCGCTCGTGGAGATGCCGACGAGGCGAATCTGCTTCAGTGAAACGTCCGATCCGTTTTGACGAATCAGGCTCCAGGCAATCTTAAAAAGCTCAAGCCCATTGTTCGTCGGTTCCTGGAATCGATGTTGCTTTCCCGCGCCCGAAAAGTCGCCGAAGCGGACGTAGGCCGTGACGCAGCGCGCCGCGAACCCGTCGCGACGCAAACGCCAGGCGACCTTGTCGCAGAGGGCGAGGAGGTGGCGCTGGACGACGGTTGGGTCGCTCGTGTCGGCTGGGAGCGTATAGGAATGGCCGACGGACTTCGGATCGTCCGCGACGGATGAGACGACGTCGTCGCCGATTCCGTGGGCGGCATTGTGGAGCCAGAGGCCGTAGGATTTGAACTCGGCGGCGAGCTTGTCGAGAGGGAACTGGCGGAGCTGGGCGAACGAGCGGATGCCGAGGTCGCCGAGACGATCCGCGATGCGCGGGCCGATGCCGCAGAGATCCTGGAGCGCGCAGCGGTCGAGTAGATCGATCGCCTCATGGGGTCGAATGACCGTGAGGCCGCTCGGCTTGACCGTCTCGGACGCGAGCTTGGCGAGGAGCTTGTTCGGCCCGATGCCGATGGACGCGGTAATGAAATCGCCGCACTCGACGCGAAGCCGCTCGCGGATCGCAAGCGCGATCGCCGTCGCCCCGAGATAGTCCTGCGCGACGTCGGTGACGTCGAGAAAGCTCTCGTCCACGCTGAACTGTTCCACGAGCGGGGTGTAGTCCCGAAAGATCGCGTTGAACCGCCGCGTGATGTCGCCGTACTTCTCCGGATCGCCGGCGACGAGAATGATCGAAGGCAGAATCCGCTTCGCCTCCCACGTGGACATGGCCGTCTTCACCCCAAGCTTTTTCGCCTCGCGCGACGCGGCCGCGACGACGGACCGCTCTTTGCGCTTTCCGGTCACCCCAATAGCCTTACCGCGTAAAAACGGGTTCGCCTGCTGCTCGACCGAGGCGAAGTAGGAGTTCATGTCGATGTGAATGATGATGCGGTTCATAATGCGCCAATGCTTATGGGGCCCCTGCTGCAGAACATCCTATCGTCCTCACTCCGGCTGATGCCTCGCTCCGGGCGACAGGAGTCCTGTTCTTCCGCCCCCATAAGCCAGGAACATCTAAGAATGCTACCCAGCGCTATATGTCTCGACCAATCGCCACTCGAGGGATTCCGTGTCGAGCCTTAGCTTAAAGGAATTCGTGAGGTCGGAAACGGAGAAGTAGAAGACGCGCTTGGCGCCTTCGCGGGCGGTGTGGATGAGATTGACCGCCTTGAGGTTGTAAATGCGATTGTCCCAGCGCATGCGCTTTGGAATGACGCGATTCTGGTCGAACGAGACGATTACGTCCACGGCGTCGTCGATGAGAGTATGCATAAGACTATGTAAACATCGCTCGAATCGCGCGCTTGATTTGTCGGCGGCTTGCGCGGATTCTCAGCGACTTAAGCGCGGACTCAAAGCGGCGGACGCGGCGGACCGGGAGGAAGGCGAACGTGAACGCATGATGGCGGAGGGCGATGGTGGACATATTGGTGTGGGGATCATGCGTTACGAATTAAATTCGGATAATCTGAAGTCCGCCGACGAGATCCGTGATCCCTTCGTCCCTCGTCAGTGGGCTTCAAATTATCGATCGTGACAGGACTAAAGTCCCTTGGAATCTCGATGCCACTAAAGTGGCTATGAGTCTCTAGGTTCCCAGGGACTTTAGTCCCGTTCGACGTTATACCGTCCCGAACTTGCGAATTACCGCGCGCACTACCCCCTGGATGATGCAATCTTTTACGTAGATGGGGGACATCGTTGAGTTGGCTGGCTGGAGGCGGATGCGGTTATGCTCGCGGTAAAATCTTTTTAGCGTGGCGTACGCGTTGTCGAGCAGGGCCACGACCACCTCGCCGTCGCGCGGGCTCGGATTGCGCTCCACGACTACGTAGTCGCCGTCGAAGATTCCTTCCTCGATCATGGATTCTCCCTTCACCTTCAGCACGTACGAGTTCAGACCGTCGACGACGAACTGCGCCGGCACGGCGATCGTCTCATGCTCCTCGACCGCCTCGATCGGCACACCGGCGGTGATGAGCCCGGCGAGCGGCAGCATGATGGAGAACGGATCGAGCGGGCGTTTCTCGACCAGCTCGATCGAACGCGCCGTTCCGTCCTCGCCAAGGGAGATCATCCCTTTCTCGGCCAGCGCCTGCACGTGCTGGTGCACCGTGGCGGGGGAGGAGAGCCCGAAGTGCTCGGCGATTTCCCGATAGCTCGGCGCGTATCCGTTCGCCGCGATCTGCGCGCGAATAAAGGAAAGCATCTCGGATTGTTTTTTTGTGAGGCCCATAGGGGAGTGACGGAGTGATGAAGTGGTGGAGTGATTGAGTGATTGGTGGAACTATTCTGGGTTTTGGCGGGAGAGTTCGGCCATGTGGGAGTTGTTGCCGGCGTTGAGACCACTGTAACGGTTTTGGGTTTTGTCGAAATCGTCCGGGGATATATATCCAAGATCTTTCGCGAGAAGGAGTTGGTAGATGACCTCTTGAATAGATCCTCGAGCATTGATGAGAAACCGGATGAGATCCTTCGTGCTACCCCGACCCATCCCCTCGGCAATGTTTGACGGAATAGATGCGGCAGCCCGTCGTATCTGCGACGTAAGGCCGTATGATTCTTCCCGTGGCCAACTTTTGCTCAGCCGATATATTTCCAGAGTTAGTAAATGGCTTTCCTGCCAGGTTCGCAGGTCTTTAAATGATTTTATATTTGTCATAACAACTCCACGACTCAGTCACTTCACCACTCCGTCACTCTTGTTCGGCTTATGTTCGTATTATAGACCGAACAAAAACCGAACGCAAGTGTTTTAGGTTCGCGGAATTTCGGTTGGGTGTGGATAAGTTTGATATCTAATTTTCTTTTGCGACGAACCTGTTTTTTTGCTACCATCGCGTCACTTGGTGCATCTCTTCATCACTCAGTCACTCCACCACTCCGTCACTTTCCCCTATGCGCAAAGCCGCCGAGGCCGTGACCTCCGGGCATTCCGACAAGACGTGCGACCAGATCGCGGATGCGATCCTGGACGAGTTTTTGCGCCGCGACTCGCATGCGCGGGTGAACGTGAGCGTGTTCGGGTCGCACGGGATGGTGATGATCGGCGGGGAGGTCGCGTCGCACGCGGACTTCGACGTGGCGTCGTTGGTGAAGGGCGTGTACGCGTCCATCGGGCATGCCGACGACGTGGAGGTGTTCGCGAACATTCACGTGACCGTTCCCGAAAAGCTTGCGCCGCGCGTCCAGTCCGACTCGGTCGTGGTGAACGGCTACGCGACGAAGGAGACGCGCGAGATGCTTCCGCGCGCGTTCGTCTACGCCAACAACCTCGCGCGACGGCTCGACGACGTGCGGAACGCCGATCCGAATTTTTCTTGGCTCCTGCCGAACGGAAAGGTCCAAGTGATGATGGAGCGCGATCGCGTCGCGGCCGTCACGATCCAGACCGCGCACGTCGAGAACATCCTGCCGCGCGACGTGCAGGTTGCCATCCTCGACCGCGTCATCGCGCCGATCGTGGGCAACGACCATCCGCAGATCCTCGTGAACCCGCTTGGCGCGTTCACCGCGTCCGGCTTCTCGCAGACTTCCGGAATGAGCGGCAATAAGCTCGGGTCCGACACGTACGGCGGATTGATCCCGCACGGCGATTCCGCGATCTCGGGAAAAGATCCGTCCCGTCCTGAGCGCTGCGGCGCCTATCTCGCCCGCCTCGCCGCGCGATCCCTCGTCGTTCAGGGCCTCGCCACCTCCGCGATGGTCACCGTCGTCTACGTTCCGGGCCGCGCCGAGCCCGCGCACCTCGAGGTAAACGGCGTTTCCGACAAGTCGCGCGGAAGCAAGATGGATTTTACCAATCTGATCAAGCAGCAGTTCGACTTCCGCCCCGACGCGATCGTCGAGCGGCTCGACCTGCTGAAACCGATCTATCAGCGCACCGCCGCCTACGGGCATTTCGGACGCGCGGGATTTCCATGGGAGGCGGATGTGTAGTATAATCCTCTCAAATTCAATCAAGCTCTTTAAGGACGAAGATCTATGCCAACCAAAAAAGTCGTCGTGCCCGTGAAGGCCGCAAAGACGGTCGCGAAAAAGGTCGTTCGCCGAAGCGTCGCGGCCAGGCGCCCGCCCGCCCGCACGTCGCTGCCCGAGCCGGTGTACGTCATGGACTTGCCAAAGACGTCGGAGCCCATCATGATGGAGCCCGAGGCGGTTCCCGAGGCCCGCGCGACGGCCCGCGTGGTATATCTTGCCGGATGTAAGAATTGCAATCACATCCCGCTTGGCGTCAACATGGTCGTTGGCGTGCTCGTGGCAATCATCTTCACGCTGTCGGCGATGCTCATGGCATCGTCGGTGACGGTTCGCGGAACGGCGTCGCAGATTACCGCGTATCACCGCCTGCTCAGCTCGCCGGTGGTGGCCGCGGCCCGTAAGATTAACTAATGTTCCTATGCGTCTCTCCATTCCCCTTGCCGCAGGCCTGTTCTCGCTCGTCCTCGTCGGCGGCGGATGCGCGTCCTCGTCGGAGACGAACGTCTCGACGGCCGCGCCGGTCTTGACGACTCCCGCGACGACGGCTCCCCCGGCAAAGGTAATCGACGGTTCCACTATGGTTGAAAAACAGAAGTTCTCGTTCCCGGGAGTTCTCCCGGCCGCGGAGATTCAGAACAAGCAGATCCGCGTTCACACGGAAAAGGGAGACATCGTGTTCTCTCTGTACCCGGACACGGCGCCGAAGACCGTTTCCAACTTCGTCAACCTGACGAAGGGCGGCTACTACGACGGCCTCACGTTCCACCGCTACGTCCCGGGGTTCGTCATCCAGGGCGGCGACCCGACGGGCACCGGCTCGGGCGGCCCGGGCTACAAGTTCGAGGACGAGCTGACGGACTCGTACAAGTACGACCGCGGCGTGGTCGCCATGGCCAACAGCGGCAAGAACACCAACGGCTCCCAGTTCTTCATCATGCTGAGGGACACCCCCATCTCCGACCGCGGCATGCAGAAGCTGTACACCATCTTCGGTCGGGTGACCGAGGGGATGGACGTGGTGGACCAGCTGAGGCAGAGCGACAAGATGGACACGGTGAGTGTCGAGGAGTTGAAGAAATAGATTGATCGAAACGCGGACGGTCTCGACGAGACGTCCGCGTTTTTATTTTCGGATTAATCGGAAGTTGTTTTTCCGCAGGCGCTCCGCCCTGCACCCGGCTGACTTTCTCTGTAGGCGGACAGAGAAAGTCAGCAAAGAGAGCCGCTACCGCCCGGCCATCCGCTCCTACGCCAGAACGCGAAAAATTGGCTCGGCTGCGGAACTCGCTTCTCGCCTGCGGGCTCGTACGCTCAGACAATCCTCGCCCGTCCTGATGGACCCGCTAATTTTTCACGCCCTGGCTGGGTCGCTCCGGCAGGGCGGCGACCGGATGGTGGTTTGCTTTTTGCCTTCCGGCATCAGCCAAAAACAAACATCGCAACACCGCCCGGCAAACCCGCCCTGTCGGAATGGCGGATGGGAGATGGGATGCAAAACTTGGCCGGGTGCATCGGCACGGGCGAGGATTGTCTGAGCGACGTCCTGCTTTTTTCGTCATGCTCGGCAGGCTAGCGAGTTCCGCAGCCGAGGCCAAGTTTTGCGTCCCATCCCGCCATGGAGACCGGGCGGACGGTTTCTTTGGTTACTTTCTTTTCCGGCCAAAAGAAAGTGACGCGGTGTGGCGGCAAGCCACAGGAAAAACCCATTCCGCCAGGAAAAGAAAAAGACCGACCACATGGTCGGATCATGCCGAGAGCAGGTCTTCGAGCGCCCATTTTTTGGGGCCGGTGGTGCGGTGGTCCGACCGGTCGGGGAACGACTCGACCAGCCAGGTGATGAGGCGGAGGTACTCCGGGACGGCCGTCGACATCGCCATGAGGTCGTTGCCGATCGTCCCCACCTTGTAGCGGCTCAGGCGGGCCTCGGTGTCGAGGCGCAGGCCGGGGAGCTCGAGGACGTGGCGTCCGTCCGCGAACAGGTCGTAGGCGAAGGGGAAGGTGCGTCCCGCGCCCTCTTCCTTCGGCATCTCGAGGACCTTGAGCGCGAGTGACGGCGCGCCGAAGCTCTGCCGCGACGCCTGCGGGTAGCCGGCGGAGCAGGCGACCAGGATGAACCCGCTTTCCGTCGCGCGGTCGAGCAGGTCTGGATCCGCCAGCGCGGAGCAGACCACGGATGGCTGCCGGTCGTCGTACGTGCCGGACCGTTGCGTCCAGATGACGTCACGGATGGTATCGAGCGCGAAGGAAATTTCCGTGTCGCGCGCGGCCGTCCTCAGGAACAGGAGAAAGACGTCCCAGTGCGCCGGATTGATGCTGGTTGTCATGATGCAACCTCCTTGCGGGAAGATCTTTGCGCAAAATCGCCTGTTTGTCAATGAACTGCTATACTGTCGCCATGCGCCAAATCACCGAATCCTCTTTTTACCAGCTCATCAAATGCCCGAATTGGGTGTATTTTGACGCGCATTCGGCGGAACCGAAGCCGCACGATCCTCTCCTGTACAAGCTGATGGAGGAAGGTCTCGTCGACGAGCGCGAGCGCGCGGCGATTTCGGATCGGGTCGACGTGGCCGAGGTGACGGCCGAGGATCCGGATGACGCGTTTCGGCAGACGCTCGAGCTGATGCGCGAGGGGCGGACGACGATCTACCAGGGCGTTCTTGTCGATCGCCACTGGGTCGGGCATCCCGACGTGCTCGAGCGCGTGGAGGGTTCGTCATCGCTTGGCGATTATTATTACGTCGCGGCGGACATTAAGCGAGGTCGAGAGGTTCGTGACGAATATAAGTTTCAGGGATGTTTTTACGCCGAGCTGCTGTCGAAGATCCAGTCGACGAAGCCCGTCCGCGGATACGTCATCACGCCCGACGGGACGACCTTGCCGTACGAGATCGAGGCGTTCGAGGCGCAGTACAAGCTTGCGCTCGACGACATCGAGGAGATCGTGGCGGGGAAACGTCCCGTCCATTTCGTCACGGGCGCATGCAAGCAGTCGCCGTGGTTTTCGGAATGCCGGAAGGAATCGCACGCGTGCAACGAGCTTTCCGCGCTCAACCGCGTGTGGAACGAGGAGGTGCTGCGGCTGAAGGACGCGAGGATCGAGACGATCGACGCGCTCGCCGGCAAGTCGGTCCACGACCTGCGCCGCCTGTGCCCCGACCTGCAGGCCGGCCGGCTCGAGATGATGCGCGACCAGGCCATCGCCATCCGTGACAACCATCACATCGTGCGCAAGTCCGCGAGCTTTCCCGAGTCGACGATCGAGATTTACTTCGACATCGAGTCGAACCCGCTGCGCGACTTCGACTATCTGTTCGGCGTGATCGTCGTCCAGAAGGGGAAGGAGAAGTATATCCCGTTTCTGGCAAAGAAACCGGAGGACGAGGCGTCCATGTGGAAGGAGTTCGTCGCGTTCGTGGAAAGCCATCTCGACGTTCCCGTCTACCACTACGGCCACTTCGAGACCGACGTGATCAACCGGTTCGCCGCGAAGTACGGCTGTTCCGACCTTGTTCGCGACGCGCTGCGCGAGAACATGATCGACGTGATCGAGGTCATCCGCCGTACCGTCGTGTTCCCGCTCACCTTCTACTCGCTCAAGGACATCGCCGCGTACGTCGGGTTCCACTGGCGCAGCGACGACGCGTCGGGCGCGAACTCGGTGCTGTGGTTCGAGGAGTGGATGCGAACCGGCGAGAAGAAGACGCTCGACAAGATCCTCGATTACAACGAGGATGACGTCAGGGCCACGCGGGTGGTGAAGGACTGGCTCGTAAAGCATACATAGTATGAAAAACGAAAAGCTCATCGTCGCGATTCTCGTCGTTCTGCTCGTCGCATTGTCCGTCGCGGCCGCGCTTGCGTCGCGGGTCGCGCCAAAGGGAGTCGTGCAGTACGCGCCGTATCCGGGAAAGTCCTTTCCGGTTCAGGCCGTTCCGATAACGGAACCGGCATCGGCGCCACTGGCCCAATAATCCTATGGAATCCTCCGAGCGAAACATCCTGATCTTCTTCGTCGTCGCGCTTGCCCTCGTGGTGGGCGTCGCCTCGTTTGCGCTGCGCGTCCCGACGGTCCACGCGCCCCCGGTGAACGTCGAGGATCTTCCGCTCGCGCGCGACCATGCCGCGTACGGTCCCGAGTGGGCCGTGTGCGCGGAGGCGGGCGGGACGCCAAGGTGGGAGCGGGTGAGCGAGTGCGTCCAGAGTCCGAGCGTGCGCGACGTGTGCGGGTTCGGCGTGCCGTGCTTCTTCACGGACGGCAACGGCGGCATGTCGTGCAACGACGCGAAGGCGTCCTATTGCGCGTGCGACGCCGATTCTCAGTGCCCGAGGGGATACGAGTGCCCGCACGGCGGCGATCGCTGCGAGCCGTCCGCGAGCGCGGGATCCAAGCCGCCGCCGGACCTAATCACTCGCTAGTCTATGAAACGAGCCATCCGAACCTCCGTAGGCGCGATCGTCGTCCTCGTCGCCATCGCCGCCGCGTTTTACACGCAGCGGGTTCGGATTTCCGACTTGATCGGGGAGGCATCGGCACCGACGCTGCCGGCAGCGGTCGCGTACAAGGACACGGTCGACGCGGCTCCGGCGACGGTTCCGACGGCCGTTCCGACGACGGTCGCGGTCGAAGAGCCGAAGACACCGGCGCCGGTCGCGACGAAACCGTCCCCGGCCCCCGAGCCCGTCAATCCGCCTCCGGACCCTGCGACCCCTTCGATCCCATCGTCTTTCAACCTCGACGTCCCGTTTACCTCTCAGGCGCCGTTTTCCAACTGGGACGAGGTTCACGAGGAAACGTGCGAAGAGACGGCAATCTACATGGTCGCGTCGTTTTTCAAAGGCATCACTGGGAAGATCGACCCGACGGTCGCGGAGACGGAACTGCAGCGACTCGTCGCGATCGAGAACGCGACCTTCGGCTACTACAAGGACACGACGGCGGACGAGACGATGGTCCTCGCGTCGAAGGCGTACCCGACCCTGCACGTCCAGACCATGAACGACCTCACCGCCGAGAACATCAAGGCCGAGGTCGCGTCCGGCCACCCGGTCATCGTCCCGACTGCCGGGCGCATGCTGCATAACCCCAACTTCACCGGCGACGGCCCGCCGTACCACATGATCGTGATCCGCGGCTACACCGAGACCCAGTTCATCGCGAACGATCCTGGCACGCGGCGCGGCGAGGCGTACGTCTACGACATCGACACGGTCATGTCCGCGATGCACGACTGGAACGGGGGAGACGTGGGGAACGGGAAGAAAGTTGTGATCGTCATGTACCCATTATGAACGACTATATCCTCGGCACGGCCATCGGCGGGCTTACCGCGTTCGCCTTTTCGATCCCCGCGATCGTCCTCGAGACGATCAACCGCTTCAAGTTGCCAAACGCGCTGTACTTCGACGTGAAGTCCATGTGGGGAAAGAAGCTGGAGAAGCACGAGGTGTTCCTCATGGCGCTTCTCATCCATCTCGTGATCGGCTCGCTGTTCGGCCTCGTCTACGTCGCGTTCGTCAAGAACGGCTGGCTCGTGTTCACGCATTCGCCGTACTCAATCGTCTCGCTCCTCATCTTCGCGTTCGGCAGCTGGATCGTGGCCGGAACGACGGTCTTCCCGGCGCTCGGCCTCGGCCTGTTCGGCCGGCGCGAGGGAAAGCGCGTGTGGATGGAGATGCTCGCGTCGCACATGATTCTCGGAGTTGGAATGTGGCTGCTGGCGAAGTATTACCAGCCTTTCTTTTTCGTAAACTAGATATGCCCGAAAACGTCCTCTCCGTTTCCCAGTATCTTCAAATCGTCAACGCTGTCCTTCGCGAGCATGTCCCGTCGCAGGAGATCGTCGTCGAGGGCGAGCTTGGCGGGTACACCGTGAAGGACGGGAAGTGGATCATCTTTGATTTGAAGGACGAGAAGGATGCCAAGACGAAGGTCGCGTGCTTCGGGACGACGTTCAAGATCGTCGGCGCGTTCGAGAGCGGGATGCGCGTGCGCGTGTTCGGGTATCCGACGGTGAAGGGATGGAGCACGTTCCAGATCGACGTGCAGCGGATGGAACCGGTGGGCGAGGGCGCGCTGAAGAAGGCGTACGACGCGCTGAAGAAGAAGCTGGAGGGGGAGGGACTGTTCGACTTGGGACGCAAGCGATCGTTGCCGAGGTTTCCGCAGAGGATCGGACTGATTACGAGTCGCGATGCGGCGGCGTATGGCGACTTTCTCCGGATTTTGAACAATCGCTGGGGCGGCGTCGAGGTTGTCTTCGCCCACGTCCGCGTCCAAGGCAACGACGCCGTCCCGTCCATCCTTTCGGCCCTTTCAGACCTTTCTAACCTTTCAGACCCCCTCGACCTCATCGTCCTCACCCGCGGCGGCGGATCGCTCGAAGATCTTCACGCGTTCAATGACGAGTCCGTCGCCCGCGCCGTGTACTCGTCGAAGATCCCCGTGGTTGTCGGCGTCGGTCACGAGCGCGACGAGTCGCTGTGCGATTTCGTGGCGGACGTGCGCGCGTCTACGCCGTCGAACGCCGCCGAGCGCATCGTGCCCAACCGCACCGACGTCGAGTACGAGCTCGCCATGATGACGCGCCGCATGGAGGAACGACTTACCGAGACGATCGCGCGACGACAACTGTCCGTCGACCGCGCGACGCGGACGGTCGGCCTCGTCCTCGACCGCGAGCGCCAGCGATTCCTGTCCCGCGCGGACCGTCTCACCGTCGCGTTCGGCACGTGGAAGACGACGCTGCGAGAACGATTGTCGACGTACGAGCGCGTCCTCAAACAGGTCGACCCAAAGCGCGTCCTCGCCCGCGGCTACTCGATCGTGACCGTCAACGGCAAGGTGGTCTCGGATGCCTCGACCCTTGAGGT
>JBAXQK010000002.1:0-151525 GCA_037131775.1 Candidatus Uhrbacteria bacterium | reverse complement strand
GCGGATACCGTGCGCGTGTGGTCCCGCCGGCCTCCCGTTTCCGCGCCCGCCGCAACCCTCTTCATTTCTCCTCGGACACCGGCTCCGGGGAGTTTTGTTTCGGCTCCGGCTTCGGCTTGAGAACGCTGCCGAGCCACCCGCCGAGGTTCTGGCCGATTTCGTCGAACCGAACGGAAAGCTCAATGTATCGGCCCTGGTCGATCGAATGCGCTTCCCACAGGATCATGAGGAATAGCTTTACCGTGTCGAGCTTTCGCGCGGCAAGGCGGATGCACGGAGCCTTGTCCATCCCCGGAGTGAACGCAGCCTCGCTTACCGACTCGATGCATTCCACGAGCAGATTGTCGACGCGCGTGCCGATGGAATACCTGTGGACCTTTGGGAGCCTGGCGTAGTCGTCAAACCAGGCGAGGTAGGCCGACTTCAGCTTTTGGAGCACTGGCAAGAAATTGCGGGGGGGGGGTAGCATCTTTGGCATGGGAACGTTGGACTTGCATAGCTATGAGGAAATTATCTCGCTCGAGAATTTGTTAGGCGCATGGGAAGAATTCGTCATCGGGAAGCGCGGGAGGGAAGATACGCAAGCGTTTGCGTTTGGTCTGATGGGAAATCTGATTCAGCTTCACCGACGGCTGGCAAACGGGACGTACCGCCACGGGCCGTACCGTGCGTTCGCCATCTCCGACCCGAAGCCGAGGCAGATTCACAAGGCGACCGTCGCGGACCGTGTTCTGCACCGTGCCATCCACCGGCAATTATACCCCGCTTTCGACCGGACGTTCATCTCGGACTCGTTTTCCTGCCGCGACGAGAAGGGAACGCACGCGGCGATGGATCGGTTTCGGATGTTTGCGGGACAAATTTCGCGCAACCATCGTAGAACCGCTTGGGTCTTGAAATGCGACATTCGGAAGTTCTTCGCGTCCATCGATCACGACGTCCTCTTGCGAATCGTCGGCGGGCGGATCGCCGACACGCGCACCGTCGCGCTCCTGGAAACGATCGTGCGGAGTTTTCATGTCCAGTCGGGCAAGGGGCTGCCGCTCGGCAACCTGACGTCGCAGTTGTTTGCGAACGTCTATATGGATGCGCTCGACCAGTACGTGAAGTGTCGCTTGAGCGTGCGTCACTATGTTCGTTACGCCGACGACTTCGCATTACTGTTCCACGATCGCGATTACCTTGTCGTCGCCCTGGACTGCATCCGCGACTTCCTGTCGCGCGAGCTCCAACTTGAACTCCATCCCGACAAGGTCGAGATCCGGACGTTCGCATCCGGCGTTGATTTCCTAGGTTGGGTCCACTTTCCGGACCATCGAGTTCTTCGACATTCGACGGAGGCGCGCATGTTCGCCGCGATCAATGGTGGCGCGGGAGAGTTGGCCATTGCGTCGTACCAAGGACTCCTGGCACATGGCAACGGGCAAAGGCTGGCACGCCGCGTCTCCGAATCCATTGACTCCAACCCCCGATCCCGATATACTCCCCCTGCATGAACATTACAGAAATCGCCCGTAAACTGAAGGTTCCTACCGATGAGCTGCGCGAGAAACTTCCCACGTTGGGCTTGGGATATGGGCGCAACTCCGTGAAGGTGAACGATCGCGACGCGAATCGCATTGTTGCGGCATGGGCCGAAATGAAGCGACGTGAGCGAATGGGGGCGATTCGCGACGAGCAATTGAACCGCGGGGCGGCTCAGAAGGCTGGGGATGCTCCGGCGGTCATTCGGACCGTCATGCTTCCGGCGGTCATGACCGTGCGCGACTTCGCGGCGCTCATCGACATCCCGATGGCGAAGGTGATGCGCGAACTGATGAAGAACGGCATCTTGGCCTCGTTGAACGAACGCATCGATTTTGAAACGGCCGCGATCGTGTCCGGCGACCTCGGCGTGAAGGCCGAGCCGCAGGTTGGAAAGCCTGCCGACGACGCGAAGGATGACGAGGGCGCGTCGCGTTTGACGGCGCTGTTCGCCGGCGAGAAGCAGGAGAACCTGAAGGCACGTCCGCCGGTCATCGTGGTGATGGGCCACGTCGACCATGGAAAGACGAAGATCCTCGACTCGATCCGCACCACCAACGTGATGGAATCCGAGGCCGGAGGAATCACGCAGCACATCGGCGCGTACCAGGTCGTCCGCAAGGAGAAGCTGATTACGTTTATCGACACTCCTGGACACGAGGCGTTTACCGTCATGCGTTCGCGCGGAGCCAAGGTCGCCGACATCGCCATTCTCGTGGTCGCCGCCGACGACGGCGTGCAGCCGCAGACCAAGGAGGCCGTGGACATCATCAAGGCCGCCGGTCTTCCGTACGTCGTCGCGCTCAACAAGATCGACAAGCCCGATGCCAATCCGGAGCGCGTGAAGGGACAGCTCGCCGAGCTCAACCTGTTGCCGGAAGAGTGGGGTGGAAAGACGATGATCATCCCGGTGTCCGCGAAGACGGGGCAGGGGATGGACGAGCTCTTGGACGCGCTGCTTCTCGTCAACGAGATGGAACAGGCCAAGATCGTGGCAAACCCGGACCGCCGCGCGGCCGGAACGATCATCGAGTCGCACATCGACAAGGGCGAAGGCCCGGTCGCGACGGCGCTCATCCAGGCCGGAACGCTTCGCATGGGCGATACCATCGGCATTCGCGGCGCGCTGTTCGGCCGCGTGCGCATGATGAAGAACTGGCAGGGCGAGATCGTGAAGGACGCGGCGCCCAGCATGCCGGTGAAGATTCTTGGATTTAAAGTCGCCCCGGCGGTGGGAGACGTGATCGAGGTTCCGGAGGACGAGAAGGCCCTGGCGCGCATGCGCAAGCCGGTGACGTCGGCCGTGGAATCCACCGTCTCGACGATTTCCAAGCCGGAGAACAAGGAAGGCAAAAAATTGCTCAACATCATCCTGCGCGCCGACGTGCTCGGTTCGCTCGAGGCGGTGCTCGGCATGCTTGAGAAGGTGAAGCACGACCTGGTCGGCGTCGAAGTGGTCGCGAAGGGTCTCGGAAACATCACCGACGTGGACGTGGACAAGGCCGAGGCGACGCACTCCATCGTGTATGCCTTTGACGTGAAGCCGACCGCCAGCGCCGCCTCGCACGGCCGCGATAAGAACGTGGAGATCCTCCAGTTCGAGGTCATCTATAAGCTGTTCGAGGACATCCTCGCGCGCCTGCAGAAGATGCTTCCGAACGAGCAGATCATCACCGAGACCGGAAAGATCGAGGTGCTCGCGGTGTTCAAGAAGCTCGACAAGGGCGGCGTCATCGGCGGCAAGATCCTGGGCGAGAAGATTCGCGTCGGATGCAAGCTGCGCGCGATGCGCATGTCCCCGGTCACCGGCGAGCCGGAAGTCATCGGCGAGGGGGAGATCGTGAAGTTGCAGTACGGCAAGCAGTCCGTGAAGGAAGTGAACGGCGGCTCCGAGTGCGGCATCGAGTATCAGGGCAAGGCCAAGATCGAAGTCGGCGACATCCTGGAAACGTACTACGAGGAATCCAAGACGCGCATTCTCAACATCGAAGGAATTGATCTGCGGTAAAGAAGTGACGGAGTGATGGAGTGGTGAAGTCGTGGAGTGGCTTTGCGGCTTAATCCTCCATCACTCAATCACTCAATCACTTCATCACTCAACCACTATGTTAGAACTCACATCATCGAACTTCGACGCCTCCGTCCTTGCCTCCTCGGACCTCGTGCTCGTGGATTTTTGGGCCCCGTGGTGCGGTCCGTGCAAGCTGATGGCCCCGGTCATGGAAGAGCTCGCGGCCGAGATGACGGAAGTCGTGTTCGCCAAGGTGAACGTCGACGACCACTCCGACATCGCCCAGCGCTACAACATCCTGTCGATCCCCACGTTCCTGATCTTCAAGGGCGGCCAGGTGGTCGACCAATTTTCGGGATCGATGACGAAGGAGGCGCTTCGCGCCAAGATCGAGAAGCACGCATAAGCGTGCCGTGAGGCGTAAGGCTGAAAGGCTTAAGGCATAAGGGTATTGCCTTATCGCCTTAAGCCTTTTGCCTTTCAGCCTTACGCCTAATCGTTCGAGTGTATGCAAGAAAAGCTCATTATCATCGGTTCCGGCCCGGCCGGTCACACGGCCGCGATCTATGCCGCACGCGCGGAGCTGAAGCCTTTGATGTTCGAAGGTTCGACCCCGGGCGGGCAGCTGATGATGACGACAGAGGTAGAGAACTTTCCGGGATTCCCGGGCGGGCTTATGGGCCCGGAAATGATGGAGCTGTTCAAGAAGCAGAGCGAGCGGTTCGGCACGCGGATCCTGGCCGAGAACGTGACGGCCGTGGACTTTTCCGTGCGCCCGTTCGTCGTGATCACGTCGACGTCGACCTATTCGTCCGATGCGGTGATCGTTTCGACGGGAGCGACCGCCATGTGGATCGGCGTGCCGGGAGAAAAGGAATACGGCGGCCGCGGCGTCTCGGCGTGCGCCACGTGCGACGGGTTCTTCTTTAAGAACAAGAAGATCATCGTCGTCGGCGGCGGCGACAGCGCGATGGAGGAGACGAACTTCCTGACGAGGTTTGCGGAGACGGTGACGGTGATCGTGCGAAAGGACGTCCTGAAGGCGTCGAAGATCATGCAGGAGCGCGCAAAGGCAAACCCGAAGATCTCCTTTGTCTGGAACTCGGAGGTCAAGGAGATCGTCGGCGACGGTACGCGCGTCACCGGAGTGAAACTTTTCAACAATCAGACGAATGAGATGACGGACTTCGCCACGGAAGGCGTGTTCGTCGCCATTGGGCACAAGCCGAACACCGAGCTGTTCGTCGGCAAGCTCGACATGGACAAGGGCGGCTACCTCGTGACGCAGCCCGGGTCGACGCGCACGAACGTCGAGGGCGTCTTCGCCGCCGGCGACGTCGCGGACCACTACTACCGCCAGGCAATTACCGCCGCCGGAACGGGCTGCATGGCCGCGATCGACGCGGAGCGGTGGCTTGCGAGCAAGGAATAGAATCGAAATATCCTTCAAAAACCGCCAAAAAGGCGGTTTTTGCATTGACAAAGAGCCATTTTTGTGATATCATTCTTTTCCGTCAGATCCAGAGATATCTGGGCGGGCCCTCTTCGTCATCTCACAACAATCAACAACGGAGTCCTCAATGGACGTTTCAGCCTATCGTCAGATTCTCGGCCTTCTTCCCATCGTCAACCCCACGGAGGACGACATGGCCAAGCTGTGCCCGCACCTCACGCGGGAGCAGGCCGTCGCGGCATTCAACGACGGGTCCGGGTACGTGGCCTGTCCTCCGCTCCGTGTTCGGGGCGCGTTCCAGATCGTCTCGCTCCGGAAAGGCTGGGTCGAAGAGACCAAGGAGCGGGTCGGAGACAAGCAGGTCGTGACGGGAACGAAGGACCACCCTCCGCGCACTCGAGTCGGTCCTGGCCGCCTGACCTTATGCCTCCCAATCGGGAGGCTTTTTCTTTTGATCGTCCGTCCGCCATTCCTGTTCCGTTGACGCCTCTCCCCATTCTGGTACCATCCGGTTCCACGCGGAGAAACCAATGAATTTTGACGGGCCCGGATGGGCGGCGTTCTTTTCCGAGGACGGGGCGGATACGGGGCATCGGATCCTTGTGTCCGAGGACTGGTGCGACGGCGGGCTGGTCGTCGTGTGCGAGGGACACGGGACGGTCCGGACGAAGATTGCGGAGGAGGTGGAGAGCGAACTTCCGTACCTTCTGCGATTCCACGGATATTCCGCCATGGAACCGCACGAGGCCATTCGAAAAACCCTGCTCGATCTGGACGGACGGATTCGGCACATCGGGCCGGGAGGGATGACGCTCGCGCTTGCTCACGTCACCAACGAACTGGTCGTTGCGGCGCACGTCGGCAACTCGCGGGCGTCGATCGTCGGCGACGGGCGGTGCGACGATCTGATCCGCGGGGCCGAGCGAAGCGAGCTTCGTCGCAGCCACGCGATCGGCAGGGGGCTCTCGTCGTCGACGACCTGCGAAGCCGACATCGCGGTGACGAGGCGCGACCCGAGCGCCGCGTTCCTGCTCATTGCCACGACCCGCGTCTGGTCCGCGCTCACCGGTCCCGAGGGACAGGTCGCGATCCAATCGATCTCGTCGGGGGACGACGATCCGCACTCCGCGCTCCACAAGCTCCTCGCCGCCTGCGACCAATCCAAGCTCACCCACTGCGCGGCCGTGGTCGCGGATCTCAGGACGCAAGCAACCTGACGCCTACTCATAGGCGTTCTTTTTATTCGGAAATAGGCGAATCCATTGACAAAACCCCATTTTTATGATATCCTACCCCTCCGCTGAACCACAGAATCTTGTTGATCCCCCCTATCCAAAGGAGGCCACCATGCGTGTCCTTTCGAACCTGTTTGTCCTCTGCGTCTTTGCCGCCTTTGCCGGTCTGATGGTTGACACCGCCTGGGAGAACGTCCAGGCCTGGGGTCTCCAGAGCCACACCTTGCGTACGGCGCACGGGTGGTCCGAGATCAAGGGCGAGCACCCCCGCGTGCTGAAGGCGCCGGTGTCCGGCTTCTTCCTCGTCCTTACCGACGACGGCGCCTACGACACCAACTACAACCTCGATCCCGCGGTCGCGACGGAGCTCAACCTCCTCGCCTCCAACTGACCGAGCGCGCGACAGCTTCTGCCGCGCCGAAAGCCTCGCTGGCCTTCGGCGCGGTTTTTCGTTGCCGGACGGCGCCCGGGCATGTACACTTTCCCCATTCGTCGAAACGGCCTAACAATCCCTGACCCGCCATTATGGATCCGAAGCATCCTCACGACCTTCCTCCGCAACCCGAGCGTCCCGTCGCCGCCGAGCCTGGCAACCGCGTCGATACGATGTCCCAGGCCGAGTGGGTCGGGGAAGTGGTCGACAAGATCCTCAAGGTGTTCCCGAGCGAGGACGTCTACACCTGCGCAGCGGGAATCAGCCCGTCCGGAACCGTCCATTTCGGAAACTTTCGGGACGTGATGACGTCGCTTGTCTTTTTGCGGGAACTTCAACGGCGCGGGAAGAAGACGCGGCTGCTGTTCTCGTGGGATGACTTCGACCGGCTGCGCAAGATTCCGTCGAACGTGGACCCGTCGTTTTCGAAATATATCGGGATGCCGCTGACCGCGGTGCCGGATCCTGCCGGAAGGGAATCGTCGTACGCGCGGTCGCTCGAGGTGGCGTTCGAGGAATCGATGCGGGAGATGGGGATCGAGCTGGAATATCGCTACCAGTCTGCCGAGTACGCGTCGGGACGGTACGACGAGATGATCGTGAAGGCGCTGCGCTCGCGCGAGAAGATCGCGCGGATCCTGCTCGTGTCGATGTCGGACAAAGGAAAGGCCGCGAAGAGCATCGACGAGAACGAGTACGCGGCGTCGTACTATCCGATCTCGGTGTATTCTCGATTTACCGGTCGCGACAATACGCGCGTGACCTCGTACGACGGTGACTCGACGATCACGTACGAGTGCCTCGACACGCACCAGACGGAGACGGTAGACCTGCGCAAGGACCACGTCGCGAAGCTGTCATGGAAGGTCGACTGGCCGATGCGGTGGGGCGAGGAGGGGGTCGTCTTCGAGCCGGGCGGACACGACCATGCGTCGCCGGGCGGGAGCTATGACACGTCGAGCGTCATCGCCCGCGAGGTATTCGGCGTGGAGCCGCCGGTGTTCGTGGGGTACCAGTTCATCGGGATTCGCGGGATGGACGGCAAGATGTCGGGGTCGAAGGGCGACGCCATCACGCCGGGCCAGCTGCTGCGCATATACGCGCCGGACCTGCTCAAGTGGCTGTACACGCGCAAGAATCCGCACCAGCCGTTCGACCTGGCGTTCGACAGCGAGGTGATCCGCCAGTACGACGAGTACGACCGCGCAATGAAAGCCGTCGACGCGACCAAGAATCCGATCCCGTTCCGCCAGGCCGTGTCGCTTGGGCAGATTATGCAGTGGGACATGGAAAAGATCCTCGCGATGGTCGAGAAGATGAGCCTCGGGTTCGACGCCGAATCCGTCGTCGAGCGCATCGGAAAGGCGAAGGCTTGGCTCGAGGAATACAACCCGGGAGAGATGATCGTGGTACGCGACGCGCCGAACGCCGAGTACGCGGCGACGATGGACGAGCGGGCAAAGGGATTCGTCTCCGCGTTCGCCGAGTTCGTTCGCGCGTCGGACTTCGAGACGCTCACGATTGAGACGCTCGAGGAAAAGCTGTACGCGATCCCGAAGGTCGACGGCCTGGCGGACAAGGAACTCAAGGCGGCGCAGCGCGATTTTTTCAAGGCGCTGTACCAGCTGCTGATCGGGAAGGATACCGGGCCGAGGTTGTCGACGTTCATCTGGGCGCTTGGGAAGGAGCGGGTGGAAATGCTGATTGGATACTGAGTCGAAAATACGGCTGACGCGATCGCGTCAGCCGTATTTTCGTTACTTCGCATCCTTTGCCTCCAGCGCGACGTGCCAGTTCTTGGCAGGATTCTCCCACTTTGGCTGAATCTCAATCCCGTACAGTTCCATCAGCGGGTCGCGCATCGCGAAAAGCGCGCGGCCGATCATGTGCGTGAGTATGTCGCGGGTCGTTGCCCCGTCGCCGCCGTTGTTTAGCTTTTCTCCGCGACGAACGATGACCCGTCCGCCTTTCTTTGCCAGTAGGTCGCCATCCAGCCGGGCCATGTGTCCCATCGGACCCACCATCTTTCCCGACTTCTTGTCCTTGTGCGGCACGGTCGCGAACGAAGAGATGTCCATTGCGCTTCCAAGCCAATGCGGAGTCATCCCGGGAGTCGTGTCCTTTCCTTTTCCAGACGCGAACTGTCCCTTCGTGGTAAGCGTCGATCGGAGGGCTCCGCTGATTTTCAAGGCGGAGATGTACGGAAGGGTCGGGAAACTGTCCCCATGGATGCCGTAGTACAGATTGTTGGCATTGAACTTGTCGATCTGGTAATTGACGAGTTCAATCAGCGTTCCGATCACCGGAATAAATTCCTTGCGGAGAAAGAGTCCGTCCGGGTTGTTCTTGATACCCGAGAGCGAGTCGACCTGTTCGCAGAAGTACGGCTTCGTCGGGTCGTCTTCCGCAAGACGAACGAAGCTTCCCGTGGAAACCTGCCGTTCGATGTAGGCGACCTGCTGGGCGCGAGCCTCGTCGTACAGATGCGCGCGGCTTTCGAACGTGTCGCCTTCGGATGCCTTGAATTTCTTTACCAGGTCCTTTCCAAACATGGCGATGAATCGCTCTTTGAGCATCCTGCGATTTTCTGGAACGGGAAAGAGGTTGTTGTTTCGCTTGGATTCCTCGGGGGTCCATCCCGTTTTCTTCTGCGCGGCTCGTTCCAAAAGCGTCTCGTACACCGCGTCCAGCGAGACGGTCGCGGCCGCTTCCACGTCCTTCAGTGGCTCAAGCTCGACGGGAGCGTACGGCTGTTCCGGGGACACGGGAGGCACTTCAGGCGGAGTCTCCGTCACAGGGCGCGAATCGAGCCAGTCCGCCCCGGCGCGAATGACGGGGGAGGTGACTCCGATGACCGCGGCCGTGGCCTTTGCCGTCCCTTTCAGCAAATTCCGTCTGCTCACGCTTGTGTTCAGAGGTTCCGAGCGAATGTCGCGGACCGCGCCGTTGCCGGAAAATATTCCGCCAAGGACGCCCGCAATGCCGGTGGCGACGGACAGGTTCCTCCAGAAACCGCGGCGCGTCGCCGAGTCGGGAACGAAGTCGCCTGCGTCGACGCCCTCGTCCTCCCGGTCGCGGTCGACCGCGGACATCGCGTTCTGCGCGTCCATGATGAGCGATCCCATGGCGAGGATTTTTTGCGGATACAGGAAGCTGTCCTTTCCCACGTTCGAAAATTTTCCGTCGTCCGTGAGCCCGTACGAGAGGCCGACCACGCCGAGCCAGACGTCCGCGCCGTATTCCGGATCGCCGATGTGTGCAACGATCTCGTCGTCGGAAAGGGACAGGAACCGGTCGATGCAGTCACGCATGCGCCCGTCGCCGGCGTTGTAGGAATTGATCGTGGCGATGTCGAGGAACGTTCCCACGGGAAAGGTCGGGTCGAGCGTGAGCAGGCGCGTCTCGAGCGCGTCGAGCTTCTTGCGCATGCGCCCCTGGATGAGCAGATAGTACGCGCAGCACAGCTCGGCGCTGACGAAGCGGTCCTTCCAGGAGTCCTCGTACGACCCGATGGATCCCGATCGGACGGCCGCCCCGAGCTCGGGATGCTTGGCGATGTACGCCTTGGCGTCGCCGAACCCTTTTTCCGTAACCTGATAGATTCCGTTCGCGCCGGCATCCGAGTGGGCCGTCCGGTTGAACGTGCTTTCGTTCGCGGCGATGCCAAGCGCGATGGCAAGCGGAATGTCGTACGCTTTCGCAATCTCGGAGATGCCGTCGTAGATCGAACGCTCCGCGCCGTCGAAGTAAGACGGGCCATTCTCCGGACTCTTCGTCTTTTCCACGAGCCGTTCACGAATCCCCTCGATCAGGGAGGTCGCTTCCGATTCGGCGGGCATGTTCTTGAGCACGGGGCTCGCGACGAACGGATATGCCCACTTGTCGTCGTAGTCGGAGGGCGTCACGGTCACGGCCGAGATTTTCTTTCGGTTCGCGTTGTGCCATGCCTGGACCTTGTCTTTCCAGGTCTTCGTCATCGCGTCCAGCTCTTTTTTCGTGCCGGCGCCCTTCTCGATTGACTCGGCCAGTTGCGCCAGGACGTCCGGCATCTTGTCGACCAGCAGGACGTTGCCCAGCGTGTCGTAATAGACGCACGTTCCCTTCGGCGACGAAAAGACCGTCTTGAACAGGCTGACGTACTGGTCTTGCACGCCGCCCGTCGAGTTCTCGTCGTGAAAGACGGTCTCGCGCACGATTTCGCCGACCGCGTTGTATTTCCATTCCGGATGTTCGGCATCTTCGCCCTTCGCCTCGGACGACTCGTCCGCCGTCGGTCCCTCCTTCGGAACCTCAATCACCGCATGCGCAATCCCCATCGCCGCCGCCGTAATCGCCGCGGCACTCTCGACGGTCTTCCTCGATACCCTACGTTTCCCCTCCTCATAGGGAGGAGGGGTCAGGGGTGGTCGTCGCGCGTCGTCGACCGCCGTCGTCTCCTCCATTGCGCCCTCAGGTGGCTTGCCCTTCTTGTCCATAGGATGATGAGTGAATTACGGACAGTATAGCACGGTTTCGACCGTCTTTTTTTGTTTCCGCGTCCGTGTTACGATCTTGCCACTATGCCAAGTTACAACCATCTTGAGATCGAGCCGAAGTGGCAGGGGGAATGGGAAAAGACGGGGGCGGGGAAGACGACGGGAAAATCGTCGGATGGCAGGGATCCGCTGTACCTGCTCACCATGTTTCCGTATCCGTCCGGCTCCGGGCTGCACGTCGGGCACGTCGAGTCGTACACCGCGATGGACATTGTCGCGCGGAAGAAGCGCATGGAGGGGCACGACGTGCTGTTTCCGATCGGATTCGACGCGTTCGGGCTGCCGGCGGAGAACTATGCGATCAAGACGGGCGTGCATCCGGCGGAGACGACGGACAAGGCGATCGGGAACTTCCGGCGCCAGATGAAGTCGCTCGGGCTTTCGTTCGACTGGTCGCGCGAATTGTCAACCGCGGACCCGGCGTACTACAAGTGGACGCAGTGGATGTTCCTGCTGTTTTACAAGAACGATCTGGCGTATCGCGCGAAGGCTCCGGTGAACTGGTGCGACGGGTGCGTGACCGTCCTCGCGAACGAGCAGGTGGTCGATGGCAAATGCGATCGTTGCTCGACCGTCGTCGTGCAGAAGGACTTGGAGCAATGGTTTTTCCGCATCACGAAATATGCGGACCGTCTCCTCGCCGGGATCGAAACGGTCGACTGGCCCGAGCGCATCAAGACGATGCAGAAGAATTGGATCGGTCGGAGCGAAGGCGTCGAGGTCGAGTTCCGCGGACTGAAGGGCGAGATGATCGGCGAGCCGGGGGCCGAGCGCGTGCACGAGGCGGAGTTTTCGATTCCGGTGTTCACGACGCGCATCGACACGCTGTTCGGCGTTTCCTACATCGTCCTCGCGCCGGAGCATCCGCTCGTAGACGCGCTGACGACCGTCGAGAACCGCGAGGCCGTGGTCGCCTACCGCGACCAGGCGCGCAAGAAGTCCGAGCTTGAGCGCACGCAGCTGGAAAAGGACAAGGCCGGCGTGTTCACGGGAACGTACGCCAAGCATCCGCTCACGGGCGAGGAGGTGCCGATTTGGATTTCGGACTACGTGCTTGTGAACTACGGGACGGGCGCGGTGATGGGGGTGCCGGCGCACGACGATCGCGACTATCTGTTTGCGTACAAGTATTCGTTGCCGGTTCACCAGGTAATCGCGACGCCGGCGGGGACGACGGAGCACGACTTCGCGTCCGCGGCGTATTGCGACGCGGGGATCCTCGTAAACTCGGGGGCATTCGACGGACTGACCTCCACGGAAGGAAAGAATGCGATCGCGACCGCGGTCGAGTCGGCCGGAAAGGGAAAGCGCGTGACGAACTATCATCTGCGCGACTGGCTCGTTTCTCGACAGCGCTACTGGGGCGCGCCGATCCCGATGGCGTGGTGCGAGACGTGCGGGGTTCAGCCGGTGGAGCCGTCCGCGCTGCCGGTGCTGTTGCCGCGCGACGTCGACTTCAAGCCGACGGGGAAGTCCCCGCTCGTCGACTCCGTGACGTTCCATGACGTCGTCTGTCCGAAGTGCTCCGGTCCCGCGCGTCGCGAGTCCGACACGATGGACACGTTCGTCGACTCGTCGTGGTACTACTTGCGCTACGTCGACTCGATGAACGCGGAAGTCTTCGCCGAGCCCGAGGCATTGAGGCAATGGTGCCCGGTCGACCTCTACGTCGGCGGCGCCGAGCACGCGGTGATGCATCTTTTGTACTCGCGATTTTTTGCCTACGCGCTGCACGATCTCGGCTATCTCGACTTCGAGGAGCCGTTCCTCAAGCTTCGCAACCAAGGCCTGATCCTCGGCCCGGACGGCGAAAAGATGTCGAAATCACGAGGAAATGTCGTGAATCCGGACGAAGTCGTCGAACAGTACGGAGCCGACGCGCTCCGCCTTTACGAGATGTTCATGGGTCCGCTCGAGGACGCGAAGCCGTGGGACACGAGCGGCATCGTCGGCGTGCGACGGTTCCTCGACAAGGTTTGGATGATGCGGGAGAGGGTCGTCGACGGTGACAACTCCGACGCGATGCGCGCGGTTCACAAGACGATCAAAAAAGTCTCGGAGGACATCGATGCGATGAAGTTCAACACGGCGATCTCCGCGATGATGATCTGCGCGAACGCGCTGCAGACCGCCGAGACGATCCCGCGCGACGCGTACGGGTCGTTCGTCAAACTGCTCGCGACCTTCGCGCCGCATCTTGGCGAGGAGATCTGGCACGACCTTGGAAATGCGTCGAGCGTGTTCGACGAGGCGTGGCCGACATTCGACGAGGCGATGCTCGTCGACGATCTCGTCGCGATCGCGGTGCAGGTGAACGGCAAGCTGCGCGGGACGATCCAGATGGATCCGTCGTCGAACGAGAAGGACGTCCAGGATCGCGCGGTGGCGACGGAGAATGTTGCGAAGTTTTTGGAAGGGGTGGAGATCGTCAAGGTGATTTACGTGCCGGGGAGGTTGATCAACATTGTCGTAAAATAATATGGAAGGACGCGGAGAGAGGACGATGATGGAGTCCGTGGACATGAGTCTTCGGGACTCAATATTGGCGTACGATCAGTTTCGCACGAAATACGAAAGGCTTGTCGAGGAGATGGAGCCATATCTGAACGATCCGACCGTCGCGGAGGGAACGAAGGCGGCCATTCGCACGTCGCTCAACGCCGCGCTCGCGTGCGGCGACCTGTCCATGTCCCTCGGGCTTCCGTTCACTTTTTCCGCGACGGTGCTGAAGGGGGTGGCAAAGTTGGACAAGCTGGCAAAGTGGTTTCACGGGCCCGCCAAAAAAGACAAGGACGGAAAAACTTCGGCGATCCAGGCGTTCGATCTTACGCCGCACGTGAAGTTGCGTACCTCGGTCTTTTTCCAGATCCTCGAGCTCTGCTCTGGCGGATTCCTTCCCATGCGCACAATCGAGGGCGTCATGCAGATGAACAAAGACATCCCTCGCGTCTGGGCCGCCTACAAGCGGATCCGCGAGATCGCGGCCGCGCAGGCGGTCATTGAGCCGAAGGTGCAGAACGCCATCGACGTATTCTCCGCTGACGGGGGAACCGTATGAGCCCACGCGATGCGCTGAAGGTTCTCATCGAGGAGGTCGATCTGGAACCGGAACAAAAGAAAGCTCTCCTCGCGAGTCTGCCAGAGATGGACGACGCGGCGGTGATGGAACTCGGTACCGCGCTCGCCACGTACCGCGTGAACCAGGCACATGTCGCGCAACGGGCCGTTAGTGCAATTGATGGGTTGTTGGAGCTGGAACAGGCATAGGTGTCTGTTTCCATTGCGGGGCTGATGCCCCGCTTTTCCTTTTGTGGCTCGCCGCCACGGGCGTTACTTTCTTTTGGGCGGAAAAGAAAGTAACCAAAGAAAGCCGCTTCCGCCCGGCCATCCGCTCCTACGCCAGGGCGCAAAAATCTGACTCGCTGCGGAACTCGCTTCTCGCCTGCGGGCTCGTACGCTCAGACAATCCTCGCCCGGCTGACGCCGCCGTCAGATTTTTACGTCCTGGCTGGGTCGCTCCGGCAGGGCGGCGACCGGATGGAAGTCTTCTTGATTTTACGGCGCGACGACCACCCCTGACCCCTCCTGCCTATCAGGAGGGGAAACGTGAGGGAAAGGAAAAGGAGCTGCATCAGCCAAAAACAATTGCGCAACACCATGCGGTCGCCCCGCCCTTTCGGAATGGCGGTGTGGTGGCAAACCACATAAAAAACTACGTCAGTTTGTAGTTTTCCAAGCCTTTTGTTACCCTTCCCACACTATCCACACTGAGCGCAGTCGAACTGTATGAACCTAGTCATGATCGGCACCGGCTACGTTGGCCTCGTTACGGGCCTCGGATTCGCGAAACTCGGCCACCGCGTCGCCTGCGTCGACACGGATGCCGCAAAGGTCGGTCGCCTCGACTTGGGCGAGACTCCCTTCTACGAGCCCGGCATGCCGGAGCTTTTGCGCGAGATGCAGGAGGCGGGGAGGATCGTGTTTACGACGGATTTGAAATCCGTTATCGGCGGGGCCGAGATCATTATGATCGCGGTGGGGACGCCGGCGGGGAAGGACGGGTTCGCGGACTTGTCGTACGTCGAGGCGGCGGCGGACTCGATCGGGTCGCTGCTCGACCACGAGGCGCTGGTCGTCGTGAAGTCGAGCGTGCCGGTCGGGACGAACCGCGCGGTGCTTGATCGGATTCGTCGCGCGATGGGCGCGGCGGGACGAGAGGCACTGACGACGATCGTCAACGTCGTGTCCTTGCCGGAGTTTTTGCGACCGGGGTTCGCGCTCAGGGATTTCATGGAGCCCGACCGCATCGTGATCGGAGCCGATGACGCCGTGGCCCAGCAGACGCTCGACCGATTGCACGACGGGATCACGGCGCCGCGCGTTCTCCTCTCGCTCGAATCCGCCGAGCTCACCAAGTACGCGGCCAACGCGCTGCTCGCGACAAAGGTTTCCTTCATCAATGAGATCGCCAACATCGCCGAGCGCACCGGCGCCGACGTTCGCGAGGTCGCGCGCGCCGTTGGGCTCGACCGCCGGATCGGGCCGCACTTCCTCCAGGCCGGAATCGGCTACGGCGGATCGTGCTTTCCGAAGGACGTGTCCGCGCTCCACCAGATGGCCGGCACGACCGGGTATGAGTTCAAGCTATTGTCCGCGGTGATCGAGGTGAACAACGCGCAGCGCGAGCGATTCGTCACGCGCATCGTCGAGCAGATGCACGGAGTTCGCGGGCGCCGCCTCGCGGTGTGGGGCCTTGCGTTCAAGGGCGGGACCGACGACGTGCGCGGATCGTCCGCGATCGACATCGTCCAGCGCCTCGTCGGCCTCGGCGCCGAGATCGTCGCGTACGATCCGCAGGGAATGGAGCTCGCCCAGCGCATGTTGCCCGAGCAGGTCCAGTTCGCCCCGACCGCGGTGGACGCGACGACTGGCGCGGACGCGCTCCTCGTCCTCACCGAGTGGCCCGAGTTTCTTGACGTCTCGTTCGAGGCCGTCCGCGAGCGCATGGCCGAGCCGAATGTGTTCGACGGGAGGAACCTGCTGGCGGAGTTGGGGTTGAAGGGGATGGGGTTTGTTTATCGGGGGGTTGGGATTCGATAGAAAGAGGCAAGAATCAAGATGGGCAAGACGCAAAGAGAAATCAAGTGCCAAGGTCAAAATTTAAATTTTTACAGTCTGCTTCTTGAAATTTCCTTGTCTCTTGAATCTTGTATCCTGTCTCTTTCCTGCGTATGTCCCTGCTCTCTAAGATCGTCCGCTCGCCGTCGAAGTCATTCGCGGCGGCGATGGTCTGTTTTTCGTTTGGAATATTGGTCGGGCCGTTGTTTCTCGGGTTCGACCGCGCGCTGCTAATCGCAGTATTCGTCGTCACGTTCCCCATCCTCATAGGGAGGAGGGGTCAGGGGTGGTCGTCGCGCCTTCTTGTTTCCCTGTGCCTCGCCCTCTTCCTCCTCGGCGCCTGGCGCTACGGCCAAGCACTCGTCCCTTCGAACGTCCCGACTATCGCGGACGCGGCCGACCGGTCGTCGCGGATCGCTGGGACGGTCTCGTCCGAGGTCGTTGAGACGGGCACGGGACAGCGCGTCATTCTCGACGGTCTTTCGGTCGCCGACGCCTCGGTCGACGGAAAACTCCAAGTCTGGCTCGACGCGTTCCCGCCCATCGCGTACGGCGACACGCTCACGTTCGAGTGCAGGCCTCAGGTTCCGACGCAGATCGGCACGTTCGCGTACGACAAGTATCTCCGCAGCCAGGGCGTGCTCGCGCTGTGTTTTTCTCCGAAGTTCGTCGACGTAAAACCGTCGAGCGGCGGGATCGTCGCGACGTTGTTGACGGTGAAGCGCGTCGTGATCGGCCGCCTCCGCATGATCGTCCCCGAGCCGCATGCGTCGTTCCTCGCGGGACTCATTTTTGGCGGAAGCTCGACGCTCTCAAAGGACCTCCAGGACGATTTCTCCGCGACGGGAACCTCGCACATCCTCGCCGCGTCCGGGTTCAACGTCTCGCTGTTCTCGATGGTCTTCCTCGGTTTCATCACCCACACCGTCCTCGGTCGCCGCAAGGGCGCGTACCTTACCGCCGCGCTCCTCGTCTCCTACGTCATCGTCGCCGGCGCCTCGGCCGCCGTCGTTCGCGCCGGCATCATGGGCGCGATGACGCTCGTCGGGTTTTTGATTCGACGCAAGCCGTCGATCCTCAACGTAACGCTCCTCGCGCTTGCTGCGATGCTCATGTGGAACCCGCTGTTGCTTCTCGACGACGTTGGATTCCAATTGTCGTTCGTCGCGACTGCCGCGATGCTCGGCTGGTCGTCGAGGATCGAGGAACGTTGCAAATTCATCCCCGAGGCATTCGAGCTCCGCAAGTCCTTCGCGGGAAGCATGGCCGCGATCGTCGCGACGCTCCCCATCATGCTCTGGCACTTCGGCTCGGTGTCGCTCCTGTCGCCCGTGGTCAACCTCATCGTCCTCCCGCTTGTCCCTATGCTCATGGCCATGACGGGAATCGCCCTCGCGGCCGGGTTCCTCGTCCCCTCAGTCGGAACGATCGTCGCCGTCCCGGCAATCGCGGTGTCGTCGGTGATCTTGCACGTGGTCAGGTGGTTCGGGGCGGTATGATGGCAGTCGTAATTCGTCTCCCTTTTCAAGTTTCCCCTCCTGCCTATCAGGAGGGGAAACGATTTTTCAACCACGTTCCCCCTCCTGATAGGCAGGAGGGGATAAGGGGCGGTCGTCGCGCCCTATGCGTTTTTCTATGCAACTTCTCTACAACCTCACCACCCAAAAAGCACTCCGACAAACCCTCCGCAACGAGGCATCGCCGGCCGAGGGAATATTATGGTCATTTCTCATGGGCCGAAAATTCCATGGTTTAAAATTCCGCCGTCAACACGGAATCGGTCCGTACGTTGTCGACTTTTATTGCCCTGAAGCTCGCCTCGTCGTCGAGGTCGATGGCCAGAGTCATTTTGAGGAAGGCGAACGGGAGAGTGACATTGCGCGGACGAAGTATGTCGAGTCGAAGGGGATCGTCGTCGTGCGAGTCGCGAACGGGGACGTGTATGGGGATATGGAGAAGGTCTTGAGGAAAATCGAAGTTGGATTGCCAGCGAGGATCGTTAAAAAGATCCAAGACGGCGCGATGACCATCACGAAAATCTCGTCGACCACCCCTGACCCCTCCTGCCTATCAGGAGGGGGAACGTGTAAGGAAAATGATGGGGAAACGGAGATCTCTGCTGTATGACCCTCCGCACATCACGTCAATCTACCCCGCGCCTCCTCCTCTCTCGCCACCGCTCCAAGGTCGAGCATCTCCTCGTCGCAACCGTGATGCTCGTCATTGCGACGATCCTCTTCGTCCGCGAGTCGCACGTTCCGGTGCCCGTCGTATCGTCCGTTCCCGCAGCGCCGTTCGTCTCTTCGGGCGAGCTTCGCGTCTGGTTCTTCGACGTCGGCCAGGGCGACTCCATCTTTATCGAGACTCCCGACCACCATCAGATCCTCGTCGACGGCGGCCCGTCGCAGGAAGTGCTTTCGAAGCTTGGGCAGGTGATGCAGCCGTGGGACCGGTCCATCGACGCGATCGTGCTCACGCATCCGCACAAAGACCATGTCGCCGGCCTCGTCTCCGTCCTCGAGCGCTATGATGTCGCCACGGTGTACGACGGTGGTGCGCTTTCACACACGGGGGAGATGGACGCGTTCGAAGCCGATACCGTCGCCGAGCATGCGCCGACGAAGCATCTCGTCGCGGGCGATCACTTCGCGTACGGCGACGTGACGCTCGAAGTGCTCGCTCCGACGAAGCCGATCGACGGAACCTACCCGAAGGATCCGAACGAGGCGTCCGTCGTGATGCTCGTCACGTACCACGACACGACCCTCCTTCTCACCGGCGACGCGCCGGCCGACGTCGAGCACGACATCCTTCCCGAGGTCGGCGACGTCGACGTCCTCAAGGTCGGACACCACGGGAGCCGCACCTCGTCGTCGACCGAGTTCCTCGACGCGGTCACCCCGGAGTTCGCGATTATCTCCGACGGCATCGATAACAGCTACGGCCACCCGCATCCTGCGACGCTCCAACGCCTCGACGACCGCCACATTCGCGTCGAGCGCACCGACCTCGACGGCGACATCCTCCTGACCTCTACGGGCGGGGAACCGACGGTCGAGCCCTCTCCCTTGCCGTTTTGATGAAAAGGCTATAGGCTTAAGGCGTTAAGGCAAAAGGCGTAAGGGTTTCCCTTAAGCCTTTTGCCTTTCAGCCTTACGCCTAATTTATAATCATATCGATATGGCCGAAATCCAAAAGACGCTCGTTCTCCTGAAGCCGGACGCCCTGCAGCGCGACCTCCTCGGCGAAGTGATCCGCCGCTTCGAGCTGAAGGGGCTCAAGATCGTCGGCCTCAAGCTGATCCGCCTCACGGACGAGATGCTCACCGAGCACTACGCGCACCTGGCCGACAAGCCGTTCTTCGCCTCCCTCAAGCAGTTCATGATGCAGACCCCGGTGGTCGGCCTCGTGCTCGAGGGCCTCGACAGCGTCGAGTCCGTGCGCAAGATCGTCGGCTCCACCAACCCGCGGAACGCCGACGCCGGAACGATCCGCGCTGACCTCTCCATGAATGTCCCGAGCAACCTCATCCACGCCTCCGACTCGCCGGAAGCGGCCGCGACCGAGGTAAAGCGCTTCTTCCAGGACGACGAGCTGTTCGCCTACGAGAAGATCACGGACCGCTACCAGTTTGGCGAAGGGGTCTAGTTAAAAGGGGTCGGGGGGATCGAGGGTGTCAGAGGGATCAAGGGAAATATTTCCCTCGACTCCTTCGATCCCCTTGAACCCACTGACCCCTTTTCGTTTGGAGGAAATCATGCGCGAACACACGGGGCCGCCGTTCCCAGATCCGACCGTCGAGGAAATCCAACGCATGCCGTATGCGACGGATGAGCAAATCGAGGCCAAGAAGGCCGCGGCGCGGATCTGGATCGTCCAGTTCTGCGAGCGCGCACGGTTCAATCTGAAGAAGAAGGATCTGCGCCTGGCCGTCCGCGTCGAACCGAAATGTTCGGAGCAGATCGACAAGGTCCGCCGGTACCTCACCGAGGCCGAGATTGACGCCGCGCTGTCGGGGTCGTAGGGTGGAGATTCCAACCAAGGGGGAAGATTGGAACGGCTGAAAATGGTTCTTTCGTGGCACAAGGACTGGACCGGGGAGCGCGATCCCAAGGCGATCCGTACGCGGCGCAGCTACCTGAGGGCGATCGAGCCGAATAAGATCCGAAAGCTTGCGAGCCGGGCCCGCGGCGTTCGCGACGGTCGGCTCGACCTCGCGGAGGAGCTTGCCTTGCCTATCTTCGACGAGCTGGAGATGGCGGACGAGGTGTATGCCGTATCGCATCCGCTCAAGCTTCTCGCCCTTGCCGACGTGCACGGAGATGATGAGCAGAACGTGCAACAACGGTTTGAGGCGCTGTGCGTGCTCGATCTCGCGGCGATGAGCTACGAGCTTGAGCGCATCGACCCGATGGTCGACGTGGAAGAAGACGTCGATGCCATGAGGCAGTTGCTCCAGCGCTCGGTACTCATCGACGGCTCGCGCAAGCGGTTCATCTACACGTACCACGACCCGGAAGACATGTATCGCGTGAAGGCGGTCTCGTACGACGTGCCTGGTACGTTCGGCAAGCTTTTGGAACGCAAACACAACAGCCGCGTGCGCATGACTCGCGAAGGAGTAACTCTCCGAACCGGAACCAGGGCGAAGAACCGGTTCCGAACGGTCATGAAGCTCCTGCAGCAACAGATCGCCCCGAAGGAGGGGCACGACCCGATGCTCGTGAAGGATCGGTGCGGATTCAAGTTCGTCGTCGAGAGCATCGATGCGGTAAACGCACTTGCGGAGGAGCTTGTGTGGAACCTCATCGCGTTCGGCGCGGAAGTATATCCGGACAGCGACAACCTGACGAAGGAAACCGGGACGGCAGCGGATCCGACGAACTCGCTCAGCTCGCCAAAGTACAAGCAGAAGCAACTCGCGGTGTTCTGGCACAACCGCTGGTACGAGTTCCAGATCGTGACGTTCGGAGTGTTCTACTCCGCGAAGTATGCACATGACGAGGAGAACCACACCATCTACAAGATGCGGCAGGGAATGAAGAACATGCTCCCGCTGCTCTTTCCCGGAAAGATCTATCTTCCGGAACAGTCCTGGCAGGACGCGTCGCTGCAGCAGCTTCTCTACGAACGCCAGCGCGAAAACCTCGGATGGTTCCACGAGCGCCAGAAGCGTAACGGAAACGGCAGCAAGCACTGACCCTTCGACTCGGTCCCGAGCCTCGCTCAGGATCTTTTTCTTTTCGTGATGTCGCAGACACTGAGTGAAGTCGAAATGGGGATAACTCGCGTTTGACACGATCTCCCATCGACGATACCTTAGATACAGTATGACAAACGTCGCAGCAAACAATCTCTCCGTCACGTGCCACATGATTTGTGCGTACGTTTCGTTTGATTGGAAGTTGCCTGCGACGCCCGTTGTGCCGTGATCGTGAACCCCTCACATCCCCGCCCACCAACGAGCCGTCGCAACCCGCGACGGCTCGCTTTCTTTCTCCCCGGAGTCCCCTTGGACGAGCTCACACGCGTTCTTTCCCAGCTGTCAGAAAATTCCCTCCGCCTGCTGCTCGACGGCCGCGTGACGCTCACGGGCGTCCGTCCGTCGGCAAGCCCGCACCGGTCGCCGCCCGATTACGTCTCGGCGATCGTCGACGAGGCGCGCCACATGCCGGCCGATCTCCAGGCGAACTTTCTCGAAGGCTCGCTCACGATCCGGCAGGTTCGCACCGAGATCCTTCGCCGACACGTCGCCGGCAACAGGCTCGCGCGATCCACCGCCGCGCTCTTTGAAACGTGCTCGGTCGACCTCGCCACCATCTGCGCGTCCGTCGGCTCGCCCGGCATCGCCCTCTGACCCTCCGACCCGGCCTCGCGCCGCGTCCTGGGTCTCTTTTCTTCCTAAGTTTCCCCCTCCTCATAGGGAGGAGGGGTCAGGGGTGGTCGTCGTGAACGGTTATCAAAAGACTTCAAATTCCTGTATCCTACCATCGATATGCGCATCCTCCTTCTCCAGTTTCGCCCTGACCCGATCATGGCCGCCCACGAGTTCGATCTCGTCGTTCGTTTTTCCAACCGTCCCGCGTTCGACTTCGTCCCGGTAAACGCAACGACCGCGCCGCTGACCGTCGACCTTCTCGACGGAGCGGATGCGATCATCCTCGGCGGATCCGGCGACTACCTCATCTCGCGCGGCGACATCCCGGAAATTCTCGCCGCGCTCAAGCCCGTCCTCGACGAGGCTCGCCATCGAAATGTCCCGACGCTCGGCATCTGCTTCGGCGCTCAGATTCTCACGCACGCGTTCGGCGGCCGCGTCGAAAAGGACGAGTCGCGCGCGGAGGTCGGGACGTTCCTTGTGTCGAGGACCGAGGAGGGGAGCGACGATGAATTGTTTCGCGACCTCCCGCCGAGCTTCGACGCGCAGCTGGGACACAAGGACCATCTGACGGTTCTCCCGTCCGACGCCGTCCACCTCGCCTCGTCGGAACGCAGTATCCACCAGGCATGGAGGTTTCCGGATGCACCGGTATACGCGCTCACGTTCCATCCCGAGCTCGACCAGGATGGCGTTCTGTACCGCGTCGACTATTACGCAACCGAGTACAAGCTGACCCCGGAGATCGTCGCGGGAATGAAGGCCGCGCTCCGACCGTCGCCGGAAGCGAGCACGCTGATCGCCAAGTTTCTCGACCTGTTTGCCTAAACCCGGCGGATCGCCTACACTACGGGCCATACCGAGCCATGGCGCAGTTGGTAGCGCGCTTGCCTGGGGGGCAAGAGGCCGTGGGTTCAAGTCCCGCTGGCTCGACCAAAAATGACCGTCTTTGACGGTCGTTTTTGTTAGTATTTTTTTCGAAATCCGCCTGAATCCATTGACATTTCGTCAATTCTGTGATATATTTTTCCCACTCACAACTTCAGGAGTCTTCATGTGGAGTGCGAAATCTGACGAGGAAATCAAGGCTGCTGTACGAGGTATCGTTCGCACGTCGTCGGACGACGAGGAGATCGTTCGGCGGATCAAGAGCGAGCTTGGCTGTCCGTACGGTGCGGCCATCACATCCCATGTGCCGTCCGATGATACCGGTCGTACCGCCCGCTCCATCGTTCAGGCCCTCGGAGGCCTCGTTCGAAAGGACGGTGCCATGGTCATGCTGATGATGCACGGGCCACGAGGCAACACGATCTCCGTCTGAAGAGTCTGCGCGTCACGCGCGGGCGACATCGAGCGCGTTTGCGCCATGTCGTCCCCGCGGGCGCGCTCTTTGTTTGGTCGTTTGACATCAAATTCGTCCCGCGATAATCTGATATCAAAGCTATGACATCCGTTCGCGTATCTATTTCCATCATCAGCCTTCTCGGCCTTATTCAAGGCCGGGCGGTTCTTGGTGGGTAATCGTTGCGCGTAACGATCCAAACAGGAAGCCGCCCGCGTGGGCGGTTTTTTGGTCAGCGCTTTCACGCCATCATCCTCCGGAGAACACATGTCCGCTCGACTCCCGTCCTGGATTCCGCTCGCCGATCTCGATCCGCGCGTCCGTTCCGTCGCCCTGGACCTCGTTCCGCCCGGCGAGACGCTCGTGGGGGTGGACTGGCGGCCGACCGTCGGCTTCGTGTCGCTGCTTGTGGAGCGGTGGGTTCACGACCCGTTCATGGGGTCCGTCGAAACCCTGCCGCTTCGCCTGAGCGAAGACGAGGCTTCGCCGCTTCTCGCCGCGCTCCTGGCGGGTCGATCGGCCGCAGGCGCGTCGTCGTTCGGGACCGGCCGTCGGGAGTGCCTGTAGCCGTCCTCTGCCGGATTCTCCGGCCTCTGCGCGCGACCATTCGCGCGTTTTTCTTTTCTGCGCTACCATCCATACACTATGCGCCTCCACCGATTCATTCTCGACCTCGACCTCTCCGCCGACGAACTCGTCATCTCCGATCGGGAGGCGACGAACCAGATTCGGAACGTGTTTCGGATGGAGGCGGGAGACCCGTTCATTGTCTGCGATGGGAAGGGGATGGAGGCGACCGTGCAGGTTGTGTCCGACGACAAGACGATCGTCGCGAAGATCATCGACCGTCGCGCCGTCGACACCGAGAGCGCAACCAAAGTCACGCTCTACTGCGCCGTGCTCAAGCGCGAGAACTTCGAACTCGTCGTCCAGAAGGCCGTCGAGTGCGGAGTCGCCGCGATCATCCCCGTCATCTCGTCGCGCACGATCAAGCTCGGCGTGAAGCTCGACCGCCTTCAAAAGATCGCGACGGAAGCCTGCGAGCAAAGCGGCCGCGGCGTCGTTCCCGAGATTGTCGAGCCTATGTCGCTGAGACTCGCCATCGTCCACGCGAAATCGAACGCGACGAACTTTCTCTTCGAGCCCGGCTCGCCTGACTTCACAGGGACTTTAGTCCCGTCGGGCTCGACGGGCCTCTTCATCGGCCCCGAGGGCGGCTGGGACCCCGCCGAGCTCGACCTCATGCGCGCCGCCACCTTCACCCCCGCCAACCTCGGCCCAAGAATCCTCCGCGCCGAAACCGCCGCCATCGTCGCGACGTTTATGGCGACGCGAGCATAGGTCTCGCCCCTATGGAACCGAAAAAACAATTCGACACGACGAACGCGATCTCCTGGCTCGTCGGCCTCAACCTTCTTTTTGTCGCCGTCAGGATCTTTCAGGGAATCGACAAGACGTCCCATTCCGCTTCGGACACGCTCATCGCGTTCGTCCCTGTCGCGAGCGTTCTCGTCCTTGCGTTCATCCTTTTCCGCCGTTACATGACGAAGTTTGCCCGCTGTCCGTTCTGTTATCGCTTCCATAAAATCGGCGACGCGTGCCCGCCGCCGAAAAAAGAATAATCACGTATGGACCTCTCCGAAATCCAACGCCTCGTCGATGCCAACGCGGAACGTTATTCGAAAAAGCATGGCATCCCGCTGAGCGTCGATCTCCTCGTTCTCAAGCTCATGGAAGAAACCGGCGAGTTCGCGGAAGCGCTGACCGTGAGCCGGAACCTGTGCCGCGCGGAGAAGCGCGTGGATCCGGAGACGGCGCAGGCGAACCTCGCGGCTGAGATCGCGGACGTGGCGGTAACCGTGCTGCATCTCGCGTCGATGTTAAAAATCGATCTCGAGGTCGCGCTGGAAAAGAAGGCGCTTGCGAAAGGAAGGGCGTATCTGGCGGAGCGGAACGCGGCGTAAAAGAAAAATCCAGCCAAGAAGGCTGGGAGCGGGCTAGTCGAACGAGAAGTCCTTGACGTTGCCCGAGATGATCGTCACGTTGCCGGCGGTGATGACGCCGACGGGGCTCGCGGGAAGCGCGATCGTGCCATGGCACTTCTCGCAGACGACGGTCTTCGCGTCCTTCACGTCGTGGAGGACGTTTTTGTGTCCGCACCCGTCTTTGGCGCAGACGACGGTCAGCGTGCCGGCGGTGATCTTCATCACTCCGCCCGTGTCGGATCGAGCGTGATCGAGCAGGGCTTCGTCGACAGGGCCGAGCCGCAGCAGACCGTGAGATCCTGCCGCGCGCCGCTCTTGTCCGTGGCCCGCATTTGGTAGGCGACCACGTCGTCTGCGGCGCGGCAGTGGGCGGACTCGTCGTCGTAGGTCATCACGAGCTCCGGGTTGGAGTACTGCGCGGCGCCGACCGCGTCGTAGGCGCGGTTCGAGCCGATGACGTCCACGGAGGCCTTGCTCCAAGCCCAGAGGCAGAATCCGCCGATGACGATCGCGGCGAGGATCCCGACGATCGCGACCACGATCATGAGTTCGACGAGCGAGAAGCCGTTGCGGCCGTTGAAACGAGCGTTCTTCATTGATCCTCTCTTTGTTAGAGGATCGTGAATCTACCATGATTTCGTCTTCGTGTCAACTCATTCGGTAAGAAAAAGCCCGTCCGTAACTTGCGTTACGGACGGGCGAGGCGCTCCTGGCGAATCCTCGTGAGGATCGCGCAGAAGACGCGGGCCGGCAGCGACGTGGTCGCCGATTCCGGGGTGCCGAGGTCGTGGATCAGTTCCATCCCCTCGGTCTCGAGCAGCGTCTGCATCGCTGCCGGCTGCTGCTCGAACTTCGCGCGGATGGCGCGTTCGATAAGGGCGTGATGCTCGGAGGACCCGTAGGCGATCTCCTTGCCCTGCCACCACACGAATCGTCCTTCCGCGCCGCGGGCCATCCGCTTTGCCTTTCCGCCCGACATGCGGAACGCCTGTTCGCGTCGAGGGTCGCCTTCCGGGAACTTGATCCCCTGGATGAACCCCTCGGTCGATGCCAGCTCCATGCCGTCGAGGACGAACGCGAGCGCCGGGAAGTTGCTGAGCAGGTCTTCCGGCTGGCCTTCCGGGCGTCTTCCGCCGATGTTTCTCTGTTCCACCTTGAACTCCTTTGCTACCGCGATAGTGCGGGAGACCGAGCAATATACAGGATATTTGAGAAAATGTCAATCGACGGAAAAGAAAAAAGCCGTCCGGTTCAGGACGACAGGAGACGCTTGGAGAACGGGACGTCGACGCAGGGTCTTGGTGAAGCCGGTGGCCCTATCATCTGTCTCGCGGGACAGACTAGTACCCGCAGTCGACGTTTTCCAGGTCGTAGGAGTGGAGAAAATCTCCGCCGGGATGCATGGGTACCGTGTGCGTGACGATGTCACCAGAAGGGTGCGCGACCGTTGTGCCGTACTGCGTCGTCACGTAGTGCTGGCACGCGACGATCGTCGTCGTCGTCGTGACGGGGTGGACGCAGGCGACGAGGTGGCGGCACGACACCTGAATCTGACACACCCCCGAAGCCAGGGCGTGCTGGCCGATTCCGAAGAACGTGGCGAAGAAGAAAACGAAGAACACGACTGATTTTTTCACGGAAGCCTCCTTAAGGCTGGTGGAGGTTATCATGTGGCCTTGCCCCCCCACGTCAAATGAATTCGATTATCCCATGTCTCAGGAATGTCCGCGCGCGGAAAAGAAAAAAAGCCGTCGGGTTACGACGACAGGAGTCGCTTGAAAAGCGCGGGGTAGTCGGTGTTCGAGAGGAGCTCGACCACATTCGGTTTGCTGATCTCGTCGTTCGTCTCCATCTCGACGAGCAGGTCGATCGGGGCGAGGCCGGTGGACGCGACGGGGATGACACGGATGCGCGCGTTTCGGATGCGACGGGCGAGGACGATCTCCTCCGTTCCGCCTCCGATCAGCACCGCGACGGAAACGTTCGCGAGTACCGGCTCGGCACCGCGCTGGATGATGCGCAGTCGCGAGGGAAGAAGGTGCGGAGTGATGGCTTGGATGACGTTCTGGTTCTCGACGGCGATCAGGATCCCGTCCGAGTCGTTGACCGCGGTGGCAAGGCCGCGAACGGCATCCAGGACGCCTTCGCTTCGAAGCGAAGAGCTTTCGCCGAAAAGATTGGTCAGGTCGAGGGCGGAGACGATGAGTAGGACGTTCATGCTGAATCCCATGTGCGCCGGGAGAGTATCGCCTCGTGGACGAATTGTCAACGGGCGTGGTATCATGCGCGTGCGTACAATCGATCCTATCCAGAGCGCAGCGAGGGAACGAGCCCTGTGACCTGCCGGCAACCATTCGACGCGTCGTCGAAACCGGTGCCAATTCTCGCCCGCGTCGGGGAAAGATAATTTATTTTATTCGCTCCCTTTTTGGGAGCGCGTTTTCGTTATGAGCCACATTCCGAATCTCTATTCCGTCGAGTCCGTCACGAGCGGTCATCCCGACAAGGTGTGCGACCAGGTGAGCGACGCGGTGCTGGACGCGTGCCTTCGGCAGGATCCGAGGAGCCGCGTGGCCGTCGAGTGCTTCGGCGCGGCGGGGCTGTTCGTCGTCGGCGGGGAAGTGACGACCGCCGCGGTCGTCGACTACGAGGCGATCGCGCGGGCGACGATCAGGGCGATCGGGTACGACGAGCCGGCGCGCGTGATCGTGAGCGTCGTGTCGCAGTCGCCGGACATCGCGATGGGCGTGGACACGGGCGGCGCGGGCGACCAGGGGATCATGTACGGGTACGCGACCAACGAGACGCCGGAGTTTTTGCAGCGCGGGGTGGTGGCGGCGCATGCGTTAACGCGCGGACTCGAGGCGTTGCGACGCGACGGCGGTGTGCTCTGGCTGCGTCCGGACGGGAAGGGGCAGGTGACCGTCGAGAACGGCGAGGTGCGAACCGTGCTCGTGAGCACGCAGCACGCGGCGGACGTGGGTCAGGACGAGATTCGACGGACGATCGTCGACCGTCTCGTCCGTCCGCTCGGCCTGCGAAGCGACGTCGAGATCCTCGTGAACCCTACCGGCTCGTTCGTGCGCGGCGGGTTCGACGCGGACACGGGGCTGACCGGGCGCAAGATTATGGTAGACACGTACGGCGGGTTCATCCCGCACGGCGGCGGCGCGTTCTCCGGAAAGGACGCGACGAAGGTCGACCGCTCGGCCGCGTACATGTCGCGGTTCGTCGCCAAGAACATCGTCGCGCGCGGCGACGCCAACGAGTGCCTCGTCTCCGTCGCATACGCCATCGGCCGCGCCGAGCCACTCATGGTCTCGGCTCGCGATGAGAACGGCCGCGATATCTCCGCTCTAGCCCGCGTCTACGATTTTCGTCCGGCGGCGATCATCGAACGACTCCGCCTCCGCGAGCCGGTGTTCCAGGGAACCGCGTCATATGGGCATTTCGGGAAGCCCGGTTTCTCGTGGGAGGAGGTTGTGGTATAAGTGGTCGGTATGACCGTCTATGAAAAAATCATCGAACTGCTAAATACGAACGAAGCCAAGTACACCACCGAGCACCATGAGCCGACCGTCACGAGCGAGGACGCGTCGCGCGTGCGGGGCGTGAGCATGCACGCGGGGGCGAAGGCTCTTGTGATCCACGGAAAGAAAACGGGGACGCACTGGTTGTTCGTGATCCCGGCGGATCTGCGGTTCGACGCCAAGAAGGCAAAGGCGATCGTCGGCGAGGCCGTATCGTTCGCGCAGGACCCGGAAACGGTCACCGGCTGCGTCCGCGGAAGCGTCCCGCCGCTCGGCTCCGTGATCGGGCTCAAGACCTACTGCGACGCGCGTCTCGCGGAAAACGAGACGATCCACTTTAACGCGGGCTCGCTCACGGATTCCGTGTCGATGCCGTACGCGGACTATCTGAGGATTGAGAACCCGGAGATCGTCGACATCTCGGAGTAATCGTGACTCATGCCCGACATCTTCTCCAAGGAAAAGCGCAGCGACGTCATGTCAAAGATCCGCTCGAAGAACACCACGGTCGAGCGCGTGGTGTTTTCGTTTTTGCGGAAGGAGAAGATTTATTTTCAGCGGCATTACGATCGGGTCGTCGGTTGTCCCGACGTGGCGATTCCATCGCGGAAGGTGGCGATCTTTCTCGACGGCGACTTTTGGCACGGTCGGAACGCGGCGACGCGACTGCCGAAGCTGAACGACTGGTGGCGCGCGAAGATCGAGCGGAATATGAAGCGTGACCGGGCGTCGCGGGCGGCGCTGAGAAAGGCAGGGTGGAGCGTCTTGAAAGTCTGGGAGGGCGAGCTGATGCGAAAGCGGACGCGGGAGAAGTGGCTGGAAAAGATCCGCGCGCACCTTGCGTCGACGGCGTCGCCGCGCCCATGGTTCGTGTATGTCCTTCGATGCGTCGACGGGACATTGTACACGGGGATCACGACGGATCTTGACCGTCGCCTCGCGGCGCACAACGGCGGGACGGGGGCGAAGTATACGCGGGGACGCGGACCCGTCGAAATCGTGTGGTCGAAGAAAACGAAGGACGGGACGACCGCAAGGAAGCTTGAGGTTTCGCTGAAGAGGCTGTCGAGGGAGGAGAAAGAACAATTCATCTCAACCGTATGAAAACCATTACCGTCCAGGAACTGAAGGAACGCCTTGAGAATCCGGCGCCGGGGAAGAGCATCCTGATCGACGTCCGATCGCCGGACGAATACGCCGAAGGGCACATTCCGTCGGCCATCAACCGACCAATCGGCGGCCTGGCGATTTACGAGGAGGCGCTGCGCGCGTACGACCACGTGTACGTCCACTGCCTGACCGGCGGGCGCAGCGGGCGGGTCTGCGCGCGGCTGAGCGAGATCGGCCTGCCGGACGCGTCGAGCGTCGAGGGCGGCGTGACGGCATGGGCGGCGGCGGGGTATCCGGTGGAGCGGTAATCGCATTTCGAGGAGGACCGGCCGCTCCCGTTGACGGGGCGGCCGTTTTCGGCTACCGTTCGCGTGCCCAGCAACGGAGGGCTCTCATGCCGGAACAGCTTGGAATTGCATTCGGGACGCCCGTCCCAACGACCGACTCGGCCCGGGTGCGACTCCCGCGGCCGTCCTCGCTCACCACGGTGTGCGGGATCAGCTGCGGGATGAGCGCGCGGCACTTCTTCGGGACGCTTGAGGCGGAGCGCGTCACGATGCTCGTGGACACGCGGCAGACCACGACGTATCGAGACGCGCGGTTCGCGCATGGCGACGACATCGCCTACGCCTGCGAACGGCACGACGTCGGCTATGCGCACATCGCGGAGCTTGCTCCGACGGCCGACCTCCGCGCGGCGTATCACAAGGTCGCGGACGGAAAATCGGCTGCCCGCGAGGAGCGCGCCGTCGCCTGGACGGCGTTCCTGAAGGGGTATGCGAGACTTCTCTCGACCGATCGGAAGGTGCTGCGAGAAGGATCGCCCCTGCGCGAGCTCCTATACGGCCCGCACGAGCGCATCGCGTTCCTCTGCGCGTGCCAGCACGACGAGGACTGCCATCGGCGCGTGCTGCTCGGGATGATCGCGAAGCACGTGGACGGAGTCATGGTCGCGCACCTCAGTCCCGAGAATGTCGGGGGGATCGCGCCGTCGCTCAAGAGTCCGCGGCGCTACCTCCTCGAGCCCATCCCGAGCGCGGACATTCCCGCGTCCCGCATGCCGGGCCGGAGGGCGTCATGAGCGTGACCGCCGTCGTGCTTTCAAGGACGGAGATGTCGGGCGGAGCATTCTGCGGGTGCGCGGCAATCGAGCGCGGCGGATCCTGGGAACAGGTACGCGTGCTCTCATCGGTGGGAACGCACCTGCACCCGAGTCTCTTCGGGGTCGCAGGCGAGTCGGTCCGAAATCTCTGGAGGCCCGGCCGGATCATCCGGATGCCGGAACCCGTCCGTTCCAACCCACGCATCACGCACCCGGAGGATCGCCTGGTCGACCTGGCCTCGATCAGGTTCCTTGGAATGGCGAACGAACCGACGATTCGCCGGTACACCGCCGCGTTCACGTTCGAGACCGTCCAACTCCTGTTCCCGAACGTCTTCCGTCAGGACAACGACAAGGCATTCGCGTACGGATTCGTCTCGCATCCGCGTTCCGTCGGGTACGTTCCCTGCGAGAAGCTGACGGTCGGGGACGACGAGTACGCGGAGGTTCTCGTTCCAGGAGAGGGAAGGCTGGTCTGCAAGGTCAAATCGGAGATCTTCCTCGCGAAGATTCGAGGCAGCACCATGCCATCCGGCTCCGTGTGCCCGGCGAGCCTGGTTCGCCTCGGCCTTGCGAACCAGACCGACTGGGAAGGTCGCTTCGACCCGCCCCGCTGTTACGTCATGCTGACCGGCACGGTCCGCTAGTCTCTCCGGCATTCGTGCCGGTTTTTTATTTCCTTGCCGTCCGGTGCATTCTGTCGCATCATGGGGACGAAACGCATATTTCTATGAACATCGAATACGAGGCAACGTTTGAAAACGTCGACAAGGACGCGGTTCGCGCAAAACTTCGTGCCGCCGGCGCGACGCTCGTCCGTCCCGAGTTCACGCAGCGGCGCGCGGTGTTCAACCTGCCGAAGGGACACGAGATTCCGGGCGCGTGGCTTCGGGTGCGGGACGAGGGCGACAAGGTGACGATGAGTTTGAAGGTCGTGAGCGGCTCGGCGATCGAGGACCAGAAGGAGATCTGCCTGACCGTGGACGACTTCGGCGCGGCGGTCGAGCTGCTGTCACTGGCCGGGGCCGACCGCAAGGCGCACCAGGAGACGCGGCGCGAGCTGTGGCGGCTCGACGGGACCGACGTGACCATCGACGAGTGGCCGTTTCTCGAGCCGTTCGTCGAGGTCGAGGGCCGCGACGAGGCGACGGTGCGCGCGGCGTCCGAAAAGCTCGGGTTCGACTACGTGACGGCGCTGTTTTGCTCGACGGACACGCTGTACGCGCGGAAATACGGATTCGATGAGGATCACTTTAACAACCACTCGCCGGTGGTCGTGTTCGACATGGAGAATCCGTTCGAAATAAATTAACACTTGCGCAAATAAGCGATTGGGAGGATGATGCAATGATCGTCAGCTAATCCGCGAATCATCCCCGTATGCGCACGCTCAATCTCGCCGCCATCCTGCTCGCCGTCGTCCTGTCCGGCTTCGGCTGCTCCTCGTCGGCGAACGTCTCGCCACGTCCGTCCGTGAAGCCCGCCCCGGCTCCCGTATCGACCACGGTTGCTCCGACGGACGCGACGGCCGATCCGTCCGACCCGGCCGTCGCGGCTCCGAACGCGGACGCGCTCGCGCCGACGAACACGGGCAACGCCATCGCGAAACGCGATCTCATCCGCGTCACCAGCCCGAAGCCGAACGCGGACGTGTCGAGCCCGATCTCCATCGCCGGCGAGGCGCGCGGCAGCTGGTTTTTCGGCGCATCGTTCCTCGTGAAGCTCGTGGATGCCAACGGCAAGACGCTCGGCACGGGAACCGCGAAGACGGAAGGCGAGTGGATGACGACCGAATTCGTCCCGTTTACCCTGGATCTCGACTACGTCGCGATCATGCCGGGATCGGGCACCATCGTCCTGATGCGCTCGAACCCGTCCGGCGACCCATCCCGCGCCGACGAGCTGGACGTCCCCGTCCGGTACGCGGCCTCGGGACCGGATGGAAAATAGGCGGAACGTCGAAGCGCCCGCCCGGAGACCGTGTCTCCGGGCGGGCGCTTTTTGTTCAATTCGACGCCCCCATTGACAATCCCGCGGAATGGCGTACAATGCCGGTCGGCCAAAACGGCTCAGGAGCATTTGCATGTCCGCGACCATCCGCATTCCGTCCCGCATCGCGCTCACCATCCTTCTTGCTCGCGTCCCGTTGGCCGCCGGTCTCCTCTACTCGGGAGATCCCAGCCTCGCCGTCGCCGTGCTGATCGCCTCCGAGCTCCTGCTCGTGGCAACGATCGCCTCGTCTTGGCTCTGCCCCCGTCCGGTTTCCCGGTAACCGTGCCTCGTCCGAACAATCGGACGGGGGATTTTTCGTTTTGGGGGTGTCCCTTGTGCGAATCGGTTCCGCGGAGTAGGGTGGTTTTCCGGAGGACATTCGGAAATGAAAAAATACGTCAATCGGGTTCGCCTTGGAGTCGGGCTCACCGCGTGGGGGCTTGCGCTTCTGTTCGTCTTCTACCCCGCTGGAATGGCCAAGCGCGGATGGATGGCCGTGACGCGGGTCGACATGGCGGAGCGCCGGCGCAGGAACGCCAGCCATCTCGCGGAAGCGGGCGCGTCGCTGTACTACCTGGCCCGGCTTTTCATCGGACTCACCATCGAGGCGCACGTTCGGACGAACATCCGCGGTCTGGATCGTCCAGAAGCGTTCATCGTCGCGGGAAACCATCGTCATGCGATGGATGCGGTGAACTATCCCGTCGCCACCAAGATGATCGGGCAGATGAGTATCCGGTGGGTCGTGAAATGGGCAATCGTGAAAATCCCGTTCCTCGGAAAACTGTTCCGCGGGAACGGATATGCAATTGTCGCGCGTCGGAAGGACATGCCGGACCTTTCAAGTGAGGATCGTCGCAAGTTCAACCGTCCCGTTCTCGAGGAGTACTACCGTCTCGCGCGCGAGGACGCGGTCAGCGTCGGAATCTTCCCCGAGGGCGAGCGGTTTACCGGCCCGAAGGAAGGCGCAACGCGCAAGTGTGTCGGAGAGCTGGTCGGAAAGGGAACGTTCCGCGAGATGTGCGACGCTCTTCCCAGCCACGGCGTGGCCATCGTTACCGTTCTCTGGCCGACGCCACCGGGCGGAAAGACCGTCTACTCCATGCTGGAGCTGTGCGACCACAGGCTCGACATCACGATCGACCTGTACCAGCACCCGTCGGATCCGGACGAATTTCTCGAACGGACGTTCGACCGCATGGACAAGGATCTCGCGGACAAGCTGTCTCGCTCACCCCACTCCGGGTGAGAATTTTTTTACGCCTCATGGAATTTCCCGGCGTCCTTTTCTCGATATCCGACGACGAACACCACCCATGCCACAAGCGTCAGGATCGCCCCGGCGAGCGTCGGACCAGCGGGGTGTATCGCCGCGATGGCGCCGCCGAACAGGCCGGGGAGGAACTGGGCGAACGAGGCGACGGACTGGTTGAGGCCGAGGATCTCGCCTTGCGATTCCTTGTCGGCGCTCCCGGAGATGAGCGCCATGACGTTCGTGGAGACGAGTCCCTGGAAGATCGCCATGAACGGGAAGACGAAGAAGAGCGTCTTGAGCTCTGACGGGACGAGCACGAGCGCGAGCGTCGCGGCGAGGCCGACGGGGGCGATTCGAAGGACGGCGGCGGAAGAGAAGCGGTCGGCGACGGGGCGGGCGACGAGTCCCTGCGAGATGGCGATGCAGATGCCGATAAACCCGAATACGTCGCCGATCTGGCTCTGGGAAATATGAAACCGGTCGATGAGGTACACCTGCATGTAGGAGGTGTAGCTGGTGAACCCCAGCGTCAGCAGGAACTGGACGAGAAACAGCAGGCGGACGCGGGGCATCGTGAACGCGAGGCGGATGTTCCGGATTCCCGTCATGATCGTCACCGGAGTAGGTCTCTTCGTTTTGAGCGTCTCCGAGAAGAAAAGCGCGAGCAGCGCGATGTTCGCGACGGAAAGGATCGCGGCGAACCAGAACGGCGTGGCGTACGAGAACCAGGAGACGATCGCCGGATCGGACAGCTTTCCACCCAGGAACGGCCCGATCACGAATCCGAGCCCGAACGCCATTCCGATGAGACCGAAGTTTTTCGCACGCGTCTTCTCCGTCGACAGGTCCGCGATGGCCGCGGAGGCGACCGAGATGTTTCCGCCCGTGGCGCCGTCGATGGCGCGACCAAGAACGAGGAGCCACAGCTGCTGCGTGACGATTCCGGCGGCGAACATCAGGTATCCGACGAGCGTCCCGACGAACGAAAGCAGGAGGATCGGCTTGCGGCCGTGCCGGTCGGCGAGCGCGCCGAGGACCGGGGCGGAGAAGATTTGGATGAGGGGGAAGAGGCCGAGGATGAACCCGAGGATGATCGTCCGCGTCGCGTACGGCGTGCCAATCGGCAGAATTCCGTTTGCGCTCAGGAACAGTCCCGGAAGGACGGGAAGCGCGATACCGAAGCCGATGAGGTCGGTGAACACCGCCAGGAGGAGCGGGACGAATGCTTTGAGATGTTTCATATCGGGGGTAGTATAGCAGACGTACGGGTAGTGAGTTTGTCGAACTATGGAGAGACCTCGATTTTATTACGACGGGACGTGCCGGTTTTGTCGTCTATGGGTGCAGCGGTGGAAGAGGACGACGCGGGAGGCGGTCGAGTACGTCCCGTTCGCGGAGAAGAGGCCGTCGTCCGAGTTCGTCGCGACGGACGGCACGGTGAGCCGCGGGGCGGAGGGGGTATTTCGGTTGCTGGCCACGTCGACGCCCGGGCGATTGCTTTGGTGGTATCGCCGCGTTCCGCCGTTCGCATGGGCGTCGGAGATCGCGTATCGGACGGTGTCGAGCTGCAGGGTGTGTGCGTGGAAACTGACGCGGTTTCTTCTTCCAAGCGAACGGGACTAAAGTCCCTGGGAAACCCGACGGGACTAAAGTCCCTGTGAATCCTGTCAGAGCGTAAACGTAATTCCCAGTCACTTCAGTGGCGTCAAGAATTCCCAGGGACTTTAGTCCCGTCGAGTATGTCTCGTTTCTTCCTCCTCGATTCCTGGTACTTCATCACCGTCCCGACGGATCGTCACCGACCGATCTTCAAGGATCTCGCCCTCCGCGAACTTCTTCGCGTTCGCCTCGAGGAAGCGTTCGTCAAATTCGGCGTCGAGTGTCCCGACTATGGAATCATGGAGGACCACTATCATTTTCTTGGAAGCTTTGGGAAGAGCGACGTAATCCCTACGATGTTGCAGTGGATTAACGGCGGCGTTTCGTTTCAGGTCAAACGGCAGGTGGACATCGCGTCGCCGGTTTGGGGTGAATATCACGTATTCGTTCCGATGAAGGAATCGTTGCTCGATCGCGTTCGTGGATATGTCATTGGCAATCCTTTGAAGCATGGCGACGTGACGGATCTTCAGGAATTATTCGACTGGCCATTTTCGTCGTATCGCTATGTGATCGTACGAGAGGGGAAGGAGTATGCGGATGATGTTATCTCGTCAGTGATGTCGCTGGGAGAAAAGGAATTCTTTGAGTCATTGCCGACGCGGATCACGGCGGGACTAAAGTCCCTGGGAAGCGCACGGGACTAAAGTCCCTATGAAATCGTTTTCCCAGCCACTTTAGTGGCGTCTCGTATTCCCAGGGACTTTAGTCCCGATCGTGGGAACGTCGCGACTCGGAGGACGGGACTAAAGTCCCTGGGAATATCTATGACCCCTTTCGCCTCACACGTCTACGCGATCGTAAAACAAATTCCCCGCGGCAAGACGCTTACCTACAAGCAGGTGGCGATCGCGGCGGGGAGGCCCGGGGCGTGCCGGGCGGTGGGGACGATATTGAGCAGGAACTTCGATCCGACGATTCCGTGCCATCGGGTCATCCGTTCCGACGGAAAAACGGGAGGATATAATCGCGGGGAGGGGCGGAAGGCGGAGCGGCTTCGGGAGGAAGGGTTTTCTGGATGAGGCCGAACAGGAGCGCACGCTCCTGTTCTTTGTTTGCGACGACCTGCGCCGAGGCAGCCTCCTCCAGCCGCCGGCGTCGCAGGCGTTCTTTTTTATCGTCGTTTGGGTTGTCTCCGCGACGTTCCATATCCGTTCGAGTGTAATAAAAATTCCCGCGTCTTACAAACGCGGGACGAGGTCGTTGGCAACGTAGCGGCCGACTTGGATCCAGGCGATCCAGTTGTAGATGGCGGTGTGGCCGAACTGGAACCAGAGGGTCTGGGACCAGTACCAGGGTTGAGCGCGCCGGATTCCGCGGAGGCGCTCGAGGAACGTCGGCGGGCGATAGCGCTGTCCGTTCGCGATGCGCGAGTCGGAGCGGCGGACGATGCGGTCCCACACGGCGCAGTAGAACTTGAGCGGGATGCCAAGCTCGGCGAACCCCTCCACGAGGCGGAGCGTCTGCTGGATCTCGGGCGCGTCCGGGAGCAACGCCTGGGCGCCGCGGGTATGGACGACCTTCGCCATCCTCGATCCTCGCAGCGGCGTGCACATCATCACGAGGGCAAGGCGGCGGACGAGCGTCGGGTCGTCGTAGAGCAGCGCGGAGAAGATCCACGCCAGGTCCTGGCCACCCTTGGAGAACCCGATGCCAATCACCGGGCCTTCGCCGACCCCGTCGCGGATCCACGCGTTGCGTTCCATCGTCTCTTCAAACGTCTCGTAGTTGCCCTGCCGCGGCGTTTGCACGAGCAGGACGCGGAACCGGAACGCCTTCGCGAGGAACCATCCGAACGGGTAGGCGGAGAACGGCGTCTGCTGAAGTCCCGGTGCGAGGACGATCGTCGCGCGCGCGGTGCCGCGCGGCTGGATGACCGCGGGAAACTTTCCGAACGTCGCGAATCCGGCCAGGGCGAGCCCGTCCTCTGCGAAGACGAACAGGACGTGCGTTACCACGAGGACAAACGTGTCCACAGGCCGGAGAATCTCCGCCGTCTCACGGAACAACTGCTTCCATTTGCGAACGAACGCGGAGGCTCGAACGAGCAGCCGCTTTTTCCATGGCTTCCTCATGTCGCCTCCTGCACGAACCCTAGCGCATTTTTGCGGTTGCGTCAATCCATTCGACGCGCTATCCTACTTCCCACTATGGAATCACTTCACATCACCGGCGGGCGCCCGCTTTCGGGTTCGATCGAGGTTTCCGGCGCGAAGAACGGCGCGTCCAAGATGATCATCGCGTCGATGCTTACCGACGAGGAGGTCATTTTAAAAAATGTCCCGCGACAGCGCGAGACGGGGATTACCGAGGAGATCGTCACGACCGTCGGCGCGACGACGGCGTGGGAGGGCGACCATGTGCTGCGCCTGAAGACGCCGGTCGTGTCGACCGCGTCGGTGCGCGCGCTCTCGGAGAAGAATCGCATTTCCGTCCTTGCGATCGCGCCGTTGCTTCACCGCGCGGGCGAGGCGTTCGTCCCATTGGTCGGAGGAGACAAGATCGGGCAGAGGCCGGTGAACTTCCATGTCGATGCGCTGCAGAAGATGGGCGCGAACGTCGAAGCGACCGCCGACGGATACCATGCGACGGTGAACGGACGATTGCACGGCGCGCTCATCGAGTTTCCATATCCATCCGTGATGGCGACCGAGACGGCGCTTCTTGCAGCGGTTCTTGCCGACGGTCGAACCGTGATCCGCAATGCGGCGGGGGAGCCGGAGATCAAGGGACTCATCATGATGCTGCAGAAGATGGGCGCGGTGATCCAGATCAACTCGGGCCGCAACGTCGAGATCATCGGCGTCGAGAAGCTCCATGGCTGCGAGGCCACCGTGATGCCCGACCGTATCGAGGCCGCCAGCTACGCGGCGATGGCACTCGGAACGCGCGGCGAAATCTTCGTGAAGGGCGCCGAGCACGAGCATCTCATTACCTTCCTGAATGCGGTCCGAAAGATCGGCGGCGACTACCGCGTGCAGGACGACGGGATCTGGTTCTCGGGAAAGGGCGGTCTGCGCGGGATCGAGCTCGAGACCGGAACGCACCCGGGCTTCATGACCGACTGGCAGCAGCCGTTCCTCGTGGCACTGACCCAGGCGGAGGGAACGAGCGTCGTCCACGAGACGGTCATGGAAGGACGTCTCGGCTACACCGAAGCGCTCAAGAAGATGGGCGCGGACGTGACGTTGTTCAGCAACTGCCTGGGAGAATCACCGTGCCGGTTCAAGGAGCAGAACTATCGCCACAGCGCGGTTGTGAACGGCGCGACGACGTTGAAGGCGACGGATTTGGAGGTCCCGGACATCCGCGCGGGACTGGCGCTGGCGATCGCAGCGCTGGTCGCGGAAGGAACGTCCGTCCTCACCGGGATTCATCATCTCGACAGGGGATATGAGCGGCTGGTGGAGAAACTGAGGGGCGTCGGAGCTATGATTGAGCGTAAAATTAGCTAGGTTGAGCATAGAACGCTTGACAAAGCGGCCGGAATGTGATAGCATTCCGGCTTGTTTCATTCTGCCATGGTGGCGGGGTGGGACGGGATTTTCCAGGAGTCAGAATGACATTGTTCTTGATCACGAAGATGGGATTCGATGCGTATGGCATCGACCGTATGTCGCCGCGCGTCAAGCGGTACCTCGGCATGTACGCGCAGATGATCGTCGTCCAGTTCTTCATGGACTGGTTCCTGTGGACCGCGGTCTTCGGAATCGCGCTCAGCGGGTCGTCGGTCAGCATCCTGTTCGGGTTCGCGATGGCGTTCGCCATTCTCGTGCTCGAGGTGACCATCGGCGCGCAGGACACGACGGAGGGACTCAAGCGGGTCGCCGGTCTCATCGCGGCACGCGTTCTGCTGATGTTCGTCATGAGCGGGTTCACGTCCACCGTGTTCGACCTGCTGTTCTTCCACGACTCGATCGACCAGCAGATCACCAAGGAGGAGAAGGAGGACGCGGACGGGATCCGTCAGACGGCGATCGACGCGATCGAGGCCGACTATGCCGCGCGGCTTGCGGACAAGAAGGCCGAGCTCGGCGGGCGTCCCGACGAGGTGAAGGCCACGAGCGCGGCCAACCGCGCCACGCTGGTCGCCACGCAGAAGGCGAACCGAGCCGACATCACCAAGCGGCTATCCGCCGTCATGCTGGACGCCGTTCGTGAGTCGGCGGGCCGGTACATGGGCCCTCCTGGCGCGGGCATGACCACCGGAACGCTCACCGCGCAAGCGACGGCAATTCGGAAGGAGCTGAAGGACTACGACGCGGCGGCCAAGGTCGAGCTCTCCGAGTTTGACGCGGCGGCAGCGACGCAGCAGGGCGACGCGGTTTCCGGCGGGCAGGCCGCGGGCGACGCGGTTGTCGCGGAGCGCGACGAGAGGATCGCCGCGATCCGCGCCCTGTCGCAGACCGAGCTTGCGGCGGCCTACCCGGGCGACTGGGTTCGCAGCCGCGGCGTCATGGACCAGTACCGGACGCTCAAGAAGCTCATCGCGAGCGACCCGGTCAACGCGATCGTGGCCATGTCCCTTTGGGTCCTCGGGATGATCATCCCGACCGTCGTGCTCCTCCTGAAGTTCATGGCGCCGCTGGAGGTGCAGAACAACTTCTCCAAGAAGCACCACGCCGCCAACGGCGACCCCGAGGCGGCCGGGGATCTCCGGATCCTTGGGTTCGGCGGCAACATCGGGATGCTCGGTTGGAGCGCTGATGCCATCGCCCGGCATAACGCCGTCGTGGCAAAGCGCATCGAGCTGCGCGAGAAGCTCGTCGAGTTCAAGCGGTGGTTCATGCACGCATGCGCCCCGGACTCGATGACGCATGTCAGCGTGCCTCGCGCGACGCTGACGCGGATGGCCGCGACCCGCTGGGACTCCTCGGTGAGCACATGTATCCGCGAGCTCAGCGACATCGAGGCAAGCACGCGCAGCGCGGGCGTCGAGCTCCAGGGCTGGCCGGACGACTGGGAGGTCGAGGATCCCCGCGTGGAAACTGACCGTGTCTGGCTTGCGTCGGACGAAGACATCGAGCGCGACTACGGCTGGGTCAGCCCCGGCACCCCGCGTCTCGTCCGCTCTGCTCCCTAACGGGACACCCTTGGCTGCCGACTCCTGTCGGCGGCCTTTTTCTTTGTGCTATAATCCTCCCGTATGTTCCTATCCCTCCTTTCCGCCAGCCCCATGACCGCGCTCGCCTGGCTTGCGGCGATCCTGACGTCGCTCACCATCCACGAGTTCTCGCACGCGCTCATGGCCAAGCTGCGTGGCGACCTCACGGCCGAGCGGGAAGGGCGGCTGACGCTGAATCCGCTGGCACACCTCGACCTGTTCGGGTTTGTTCCGATGCTGCTGTTCGGGTTCGGCTGGGCCAAGCCGGTGCCGTTCAACCCGTACAACCTCAAGAACCCAAAGTGGGATTCCGTCCTGATCGCGCTCGCCGGCCCGTTTTCAAATCTCATCGTCGCGACCGTCGCGGCCCTGGCAATCCGGTTCTTCGTGGGCAGTCAGATCGTCACGTCGCTCAATCTCCTGATCGTCTTCCTCTTTCTCCTGATCATCCTCAACCTCTTCCTGATGTTCTTCAACTTCGTCCCCGTCCCGCCGCTCGACGGATCGAAGCTGTTCCTGGCCCTGTTCGACGCCCCGCGCTATGCAAACCTCCGCCAGATCGTCCTTGTCCGAGGTCCGCAGCTCCTGATGGTCCTGATCCTGCTGTCGCTCGTGACCCACCTCGACGTGTTCTTCTTCGTCAGCCGCCCCGCGTTCGCGACGTGTGACGTTCTGCTGGGGGATTCTTGCGCGGGGTTCTTCAATGCGATTTTCGCGGGATAACGAGAAAAAAGGCGGGATTTGCGAATAACGAATTTGTTACTAAATTGCATATGATACCAATTGTTGCGAACGTTGCGAATTCGTGACGTTCGCTGCCATTCGTGTCATATGCAATTTAGTAACAAATTCGTTATTCGCAACCTGTTGACGCATTTAACCCCCCATGATACTTTACGGCCATATTTTATGGGCCCAGCCGAAGGTCACCTGACCCAATCGGCCTTAACGCCCGGCTTCTTAATGTATCACATCCGTTATGCCAACGATGAACCAGCTGATCCGCAAGGGTCGCTCCACCGAGAACGTTAAGTCCAAGTCCCCGGCGCTGCAGTACGCGCTCGACTCGTTGCACCGCAAGCGCACCATGCTTTCGAAGGGATCCGCCTTCAAGCGCGGCGTGTGCGTGAAGGTCACGACCATGACGCCGAAGAAGCCGAACTCCGCCATCCGCAAGATCGCGCGCGTGCGCCTTTCCAACGGCACGGAGGTCACGGCCTACATCCCGGGAGAAGGGCACAACCTGCAGGAGCACTCCATCGTGCTCATCCGCGGCGGACGCGTGAAGGATCTTCCTGGCGTTCGTTACCACATCGTTCGCGGAGTCTACGACACCCAGGGTGTCGCTGACCGTCGCAAGGGACGCTCGCTCTACGGCCAGAAGAAGCCGAAGGCCGGAGCGGTCGCGAAGGGCGCTGGCAAGAAAAAGTAGTTTGTGGCAGTCGTGAGTAATTTGTAACTAATAAAGCCCCGACGGAGTACTCCCCACGCAGGGAGGAAGTCACCGGTCGGGGACCTATCAACTAAAGATATGCGCGGAAAGCAAGCTGTACGCCGTCAGATTACCCCGGACCCGAAGTTCAACAATGAGAACGTGGCACGCTTCACCAACCTCATCATGCACGACGGCAAGAAGAGCACCGCGATGCGCGTGATCTACGACTGCTTCGACATCATGGAGAAGAAGACCTCGTCGAGCCCGGTGGAAACCTTCGAGAACGCGCTCAAGAACGTCATGCCGACGCTCGAGGTCAAGTCCAAGCGCGTGGGAGGAGCCAACTACCAGGTTCCGATGCCGGTTCGCGGAGAGCGCCGCTTCATGCTGGCCGCCCGCTGGATCCTCATTGCCACGCGCGCCAAGAAGGGCCGCCCGATGGCGCAGAAGCTTGCTGACGAGCTCATCGCCGCGTCCAAGAACGAGGGCGACGCCGTGAAGAAGAAGGCCGACGTCCAGCGCATGGCCGAAGCCAACCGCGCGTTTGCTCACTTTGCGAGATAATATAGGTAAATTGGTAAAATTGGTTAAGTTGGTCATAACCAATTAACCAATTTTACCATTTTTACCACCCTCACAACGCCTTATGCCCCGACAATACCCACTTGAAAAAACGCGCAACTTCGGAATCATCGCGCACATCGACGCCGGAAAGACCACGGTTTCCGAGCGCGTGCTTTTCTACACCGGCCGCTCGCACAAGATTGGCGAGGTGCACGAGGGAGAGGCTGTCATGGACTGGATGGAACAGGAGCGCGAGCGCGGCATCACCATTACCGCCGCCGCCACCACCTGCTTCTGGAAGGACCACTGCATGAACCTGATCGACACCCCGGGACACATCGACTTCACCGTTGAGGTGAAGCGCTCCCTTCGCGTGCTCGACGGCGCGTGCGTCATCTTCGACGGCGTCGCCGGCGTGGAACCGCAGTCCGAGACCAACTGGCGCTATGCGGACGACTACAACGTGCCGCGCCTCTGCTTCATCAACAAGCTCGACCGAACGGGCGCCGACTTCTACAAGGACCTGAAGTCGATCGCCGACCGTCTCACCAAGAAAGCGTACCCGCTCCAGCTTCCGATCGGAACCGAGGCTGATTTCGTCGGCGTCGTCGACCTTCTCAAGATGAAGGCGTTCTACTACCGCGACGACCAGGGCAAGGTGATCGACGAGCTGGAGATTCCGGAGGACATGAAGGCGATCTCCGCCGACTACCACGGCCGTCTCATCGAAGCGATTTGCGCCACCGACGACGCGCTCATGACCAAGTACCTCGCCGGCGAGGAGCCGGGAATCGAAGAGCTCAAGGTCGCGCTGCGCAAGGCCACCATCAAGGTGGAGATCATCCCGGTGCTGTGCGGATCCGCGCTCAAGAACAAGGGCGTGCAGTTCATGCTCGACGCCATCGTCGACTACCTCCCAAGCCCGCTGGACATTCCGTCCGTCGTCGCCCATAACCCGGACAACCTGGAGGAGCGCGTCGAGCGACCGACCTCGGACTCCGCCCCGTTCTCCGCCCTCGCGTTCAAGATCGCGGCCGACCCGTTCGTGGGCAAGCTCGCCTTCTTCCGCGTGTACTCGGGCTCGGTGAAGGCCGGATCGTACGTGCTCAACCCGCTCAACGGCGAGCGCGAGCGCATCAGCCGCATCGTCCGCCTTCACGCCAACAAGCGCGAGGAAATCGACGAGGTGTTCGCCGGAGAAATTGCCGCGGCCGTGGGTCTCAAGTCCACGTTCACGGGACACACGCTCTGCGACGAGAACAACCCGGTGATCCTCGAGGCCATCGTGTTCCCGGAGCCGGTCATCTCCATCGCCATCGAGCCGAAGACGAAGGTCGACCAGGAAAAGATGGGAACGGCCCTTCAGCGACTTGCCGAAGAGGATCCGACCTTCCGCGTCCGCACCGACGACGAGACCAACCAGGTCATCATCTCCGGCATGGGCGAGCTGCACCTCGACATCATCGTCGACCGCATGAAGCGCGAGTACAAGGTGGAGGCCAACGTGGGCGCCCCGCAGGTGTCGTACCGCGAGACGATCAAGGCCGACATGTCCGAGGGAGAAGGAAAGTACATCAAGCAGACGGGAGGGCGCGGACAATACGGCCACGCCTGCATCCGCCTCGAGAAGAACGAGGCCAACAAGGGCTACGAGTTCTCCGAGGAGATCAAGGGCGGCTCGGTGCCGCGCGAGTTCTGGAACGCGATCGACAAGGGAGCGCACGAGGCCGCCGACCGCGGCGTGCTCGCGGGCTACCCGGTGCTCGACGTGAAGGTGACGCTGACCGACGGATCGTTCCACGACGTGGACTCCAACGAGGCGGCGTTCAAGATCGCCGGTTCCATGGCGTTCCAGGACGCGGCCCGCAAGGCCGGCCTGATCCTGCTCGAGCCGATGATGAGCGTGGAAGTCGTCATGCCGGAGGAGTACATGGGAACCATCGTGGGCGACCTGAACTCCAAGCGCGGACAGATCCAGGAGATGACCGAGCGCTCCGGCGTCAAGGTCATCACCGCCTTCGTCCCGCTCGCCGAACTGTTCGGCTACGCGACCCAGCTCCGCTCCATCTCGCAGGGCCGCGGGTCCTACTCGATGCAGTTCGACCACTACGAGGAGGTCCCGAGCAACGTCTCGAAGGAAATCATCGAGAAGCGCTCCGGAATGAACCGCCGCGTGACATAACAAGAGAAGAAAGAGACAAGATTCAAGAAGACAAGAAACAGGGAGATTATAAGATTAAGGTCCAGGGGTCAAATCCTTGGACTCTTTTCTTTGATCCCTGAACATTCCTTGTCTCCTGCTCTTCTTGGATCTTGTCTCTTTTGCTAAACTGTCTCCGTATGAACGAGAATCGTCCGTCCGTCGAGCAAGAAACCGCGAAGTCCGTCGAGTTTCGGATCGTGCGCGATTCGCATGTTCGTCGGCTGCTGCGCGACCGGACGGAGGCGATCGTCGAGGCGGCATACCACAACGGGACGCACGCGCTCGTGTTTCTCGACAAGAGCGCACGGCCGATCTCGTGGTTGGTCCGCGAGGTGTGGAAGAAAAATCATGGGATGCTGAACCGTCCGCAGATTCGGTTTATGAACGTGGGGAAGCCGGAAGGAGGGAGGCTGGCGATCGATGCCCCGCGTTCTGTTTCTCCGGACGCGGTCGCGGAGCTGCGAAGGCTGTTCGGCAGCCAGTTTGCGGACAAGGACGTGATGATCGTCGACGATCTGTCTGCGACGGGCAAAACGCTGGAAACGGCAACGCGGGTATTTCAGGAGGCGTTTCCGTCGGCGCGTGTCATGACGACCTTCGTCTCTGACGCCGAGGACATGCCGGAAGACCGGTTTCCATGGTCGGAAATTCCAGGATCGACGGACGTTTTGGAACTAAGCGAGACCATCGTGAGTCATTCGGCGTTGGAACATCGGATTGATCCGGTTCATGAGATGCTGTTGACGCGGCTGCGTGACGCGCTCGGCGCCAAGGCGCGGGGTGTCACCATGAAAAAAGAAATTGACCGCGCGCTTGCGGCCATTGGAAACGGAAGGGACCTCGTCGGCGACCTGGAGGGCGTTCTGGCGCACATGCAGATTCTCTGCGCGACCGAGCCCGTTCCCGTCGACCTGATGTCTCGCGTTGTGACGGCCATTGAGGCGGCGAAGCGCGCGTTCCCGTCGTTCAAGCGGGGGACGAAGGGACCGTCGTCCGTCGAGCTGTACGCCAAGGTCGCCGAGATCGACGTGCTCGCGGAAGAGCTCGCGACCGCCGCGGACTTCTGGCCTGGTCCGCCCCACTGGGGAAACGCCCATGGCGAACTCGACGAGATGTTGTCGGACTGTCGGAAGGACGCCGAGCGAATCCTGCGTCCCGACGATCGGCCTGAGTTCGTCGCGTCGTCTCGGATCGCACGGGAAGCGGCCGCCTACGCCGACCCAGCGCGACTCGCGGGTCTCGCCGATCAGCTGCGGGCCGAGATGAAGGAGATCTCGAAGATGCCGGTTACTAAGGAATAGAAAAAAGCGGGGTCAGGCGACCTCGCTTTTTACGTAGATGCGGATTCTCCCGTGCTCCTCGATGGGTTTCCAGTTTACAAACTTGAAGTCGTTCGAGATCACGCGCGCGCCGGGCGGGAGTTCTTCCTGGAGTTTTGTCTCGAGCTTTCGCATCGCGTATGGGACCTGGTAGAGGAATACGACCGTGCGGTCCGAGATGTTTGATTTCCAGAAGGACTCGCGGACGAAGCGGGCGTTCTTGAGGCCGAGGCGGTGGGAGGAAAACTCGGACGCCTTCACGAGCGCGCCATTGATCTCGATTCCGAGGGCGTCAGCGACTCCCTCCGAGGCTGCGGCGATGACGATGCGGCCGTCGCCGGAGCCGAGGTCGGTGATGCGGTCGGCGGGCGTCAGCTTCGCCAGGCGAATCATCGCGTCGACGTGTTCCGAGCGGGAGACCACGTACGGGCCTCCGTAGTGGATGAGAGGAAGCATGAGCTGGATGACGTACCAGAGGCCGACGGCGGAAACGGCGAGCAGCACGAGGAGAGTGACAGAGAGCGCGGGGGTGATATAATCCACAGGGTCACGAAGTACGAATAATATTACGAAAGTCACGAACTACCCGGATATGATTCCACAAGACATTGTCGACGCGTATGATTTCGGGGCGATCAAGTCTGTTAAGCCGATTTCCATCGGTTTGATTCACCAAACATATCAGATTTCGGCCAAGAACGGAACCTTCATTGCCCAGCGCCTGCACCCGGTGCTGGCTTCGGCTGCGATTGGGAAGGACTTCTTCGTCGTCACGACGTTCCTGAACGACAAGGGATTCCCGGCGCCGAAGACCGTCGTCACGAAGAAGCTGCAGGTCCTCGCCAAGGACGCGGAGGGAAGGGTTTGGCGCGTGCAGACGTTCCTGCCGGGCGCGACGTTCACCGCCGTTCGTGACGCGAAGATGGCACGCGAGGCCGGGGCGATGTTCGGGCGGCTGCACAAGACGATGGCGGGACTGAAGTACGACTTTAAGTCGAAGAAGATTTTGCACGAGACGGAAAAGATCTTCGCGACGTTCGTGAAGGTCGTCAAGAAGAATTGGAAGAACCCGCTGCTCGACGACGTGGCCGAGGACGTGGCGTTCGTCGCGAACGAGATGCACAAGGTCCTGCTCCCCGCGTCGCTTCCGTTGCGCGCGATCCACGGTGACCCGAAGATCTCGAACCTCCTCTTCGACGACAAGGGTCGCGCCTCCGGCGTCGTCGACCTCGACACGTGCAATCGACGACCGTTGCTCGTCGAGACCGGCGACATGTTCCGGTCGTGGTGTGGCATGCAGGAGGACGACGCGAAGAATACGTTCCGGCTCGACATCTTCAAGGCGGGATGGAACGGGTATGCCAAGGCTGCCGACGGATTCATCTCCGCCCGCGAGCGCAAGCTCGTCCCGAAGTCCGTCGCGACGATCACGCTCGAGCTCGCCTCGCGCTTTCTCGCGGACTATTTCGAGGACAGCTATTTCGGCTGGGACGACGCGCGCTATCCGTCGCGCCGCGCGCACAATCTGGCGCGGGCGAGGGGGCAGCTGGCGCTCTATCGCGATCTTCAAAAGAAGATGGGGAAGATGGAAGCGATTGTCGGCTGATACCTCGCGGCTGTCATGGGATTGACAGATTGCTCCGGAACCCGTAGGGTACGCCAGCCGGAGATTGCATGAATTCTTCCTCATTCGTTGGACTGATGGGCCTGCAGTGCCCGGACGAGCTCGCGCGGCTGTCGGAGCTCGCGCCGATCTTCGCGGAACGATCGCACCGCCTGCTGCTTGGGACGTACGCGGACTGGTGGACGCTGCATGGCGCGGCAAGCCGTCCGTTCCTCCCGGCGCGTGATACGCTCGCGGAGCTGTGTACGCCCGGCGGTCACAAGGCAGATATCGCGGTACACTTCACGCCGTCGTGGGAACAGTCGCTCGCGGAGCAGCTCTACGACCTGATGTGCGTGTGCCCGAACGTCTCGGTCCTCATCCTTCACGCCGTCTGGCCGAAGCGGGACACGCTCGTGCAGTTCCGTCGCCAGTGGCCGAACGTTCGTCTCGTGCTGTGGGTGTCGGAGGAGTGCTTTATGGACCTGAGCGAAGATCCGATGCGCGTGGCGAAACGCGTCGCGGAGTACGTGCGGATCGACGTCGTGGACTCCGTGATGTTCGACCTCGCCGCCGGGTGCGGGGCTCCGATCGACAACGCCCGCGCCGTGCTGGTGCTTCGATTTCTCCGTCAGGCGGGCGTGATGGTCCCGTACGGACTCGCCGGCGGACTTTCCGCGGAACGGTTCGACGCCGGATTCACGCGGGTCGTCCGCGACTTCGACCCGCTGTCGCTCGTCGCGTCCCGCCACATCCGCCGCCACGATCGCATCGACCCGGATCTCGCCAGGCGATTCGTCGAGCGCGCGCTCCTTGCCGCGACCCCGTAGCTTCCAGGCCCAGACGGCCTGGATTTTCTTTTTTCCCCGCGACCAACAAAATCGCCTCCCCGACAAGCGGAGAGGCGATTTCTTTTTGATTCAGAAGTTGAGAAGACCAGTTCAGGCTGTAAACAGTGTTACTAGTTCCTGCGTGTTATCTTTCTACTTTCCTGTGACAATGTTCCTTTTGGGATACCTTTGAATCCTTGCCAGTGCTAGCTGTCTGGCCTCACAAGAAGAGATACTATCAGACTTCCGGGATTCCGTCAAGCGTTTTGGGGGTTGATTGACAGTTTTTTAGCTAAGATCAGCTAAATTGGACTCTTGGCGTTTCGAGCCTTTTCCTGCAGGGCAAGCACGTCCGGGGCTTTGTCGCCGTCCTTTCCAAAGGCTGAGAACTCATACAGGTTTCCACCGTTTCTATCCTTGATCGCGACGGTTTTCCTCCATGCCAGCGCATCCGCGTCCGATGTCGACAGGTTCCAGAGGCGTTGGTAGAGATCCGAGATGTCCTGGCGGTGGCTGTCGAGAAGCGCATCGACCGCCTCGGCCGTGGGACGGTCCGGGCCGCGTTCCCATTTCAGTCTCGGCAGGTTGGCGTACTCTGCCGCCAACGCTGCCAGCCGCGCGCGACCTTCCTCGTCGATGGCGGCGCTTGGATTGCGATCGGAAAACTTCGGATTGAAGAACTCGGTCGGGCTCGTCTGAACGCCCTGTTTCTCCAGGACCTCCTTTCGTTGAAATCCAAGGATGGCCGACGCGGGAAATCCGACAAGGAATCCGCGCAGGACGTCGTTTTCGCTCGCGGTACCGAGCGCTTCGAATTTTTCCGCGAGCCGGTCGACCGAATCGCCGTCCTGCCAGCCGGCAAGCCGCGCGAGCTCGGGCTCGTCCGCGATTCGCTTCGCGACGGTTTCGCGGTTCATAATGATGTGTGGCGTCACAAGCGCGTCGATTGCAATGGACGACAGATAGTCGCGGATTCCCTGGAGATTCTGGATTGTCCCGTGCCAGTCCTCGAAGGCGGCCGGCTTTATTCCGGAGAGGACGCCGCGAATCTCAGGCCGGGAGAGAATTTCGCGGTCGTTCATGGACAGTCGATCGATGGCGGGAAGGGAGGATTCGTCGATCATAGGATTATTTCAGGCCGCACGCGGCACGGATGATCTCGGCTCCCTTGCGCGCGTCGGACTTTTTCAGGTTGAGCATTGGGCTCAGGAACAGGGTCTTGGAATCGGTGAACTCGACGACCAGGCCGGCGCGGTAGCATTTCGCGGCGACGAGGACGGCGACGGGGAGGTGGAACTCGATGGCGAGGACCATGCCGATGCCGCGAACTTCCTTGACCTTTTTGAGCGACTCGAGCGGCTTGAGAAGGTCGAGCAGGTAGGCGCCGACGCCCGCCGCGTTCTCGTCGAGGCGGTCCCGGATGATGATCTCGACGTTCTTCTCGACCGCGGCCAGGTCCTGGAACATCCAGCCGAACGTGGGATGCGACGGGATGCCGCGGGCATTCTTGAAGACGGATTCCGTGACCAGCGTCGCGGCCATGGTCGCGTACCCTCCCGTGAACGATTTGCCGAGCGTGACGATGTCGGGCTCGATTCCCCAGAGTTCCGATCCGAACATTTTGCCGCACCGGCCCATGCAGGTGGCCACTTCGTCCATGGCAAGGAGGACGCCGTAGTTGCGGCAAAGCGTTTGGACGGCGGGGTAGAAGGCAGGCGAGGGGATGAAGCATCCGGCGTTCGTCCATACCGGCTCGGACAGGAATGCCGCGACGTCGCCCTGCGCGAACAGCGCCTCGATCTCGCGGAGCGTCTCGATTTCCTGCTTTTGATTCTTCGGCATCGGTACCTTCGCGAATCCGTCGCACGGTTCCAGCACTCCGCCGAACGCGTTTCCGACCGATCCCGCACCGTACGTGTGGCCGTGGTACACGCCTTCGATCGTCACAACCGTCTGTTTCTTCGTCGCGGCGCGCGCGGCCTTGATGGCGAACTCGACCGCCTCGGACCCTGAGCACGCGCGAAACACGCGGTTGAGCTTTCCCGGCGCGAGCTTGACGAGGCGCGACGCGAACGTCTCGTGCCGCTCGACGCGAAACCACGGCGGCTCATGGAACCCCTCGCGCGCCTGGGCCGAGATCGCCTCGGCCATCTCCTTGTTCTTCCATCCGACGGTGCCCACGCACCAGCCGGTCTGGAAATCGAGGAACTTCTTTCCGTTCTTGTCGTACACGTAGGACCCGTTTCCGCGGACGAAGTCGACGGGCGCGGAGCCGTAGTCGGCGAGATGTTTGGGCATACGGGGACAGTATAACAAAAAACCGCGTGTTTAACGCGGCAGGAAGCGTCTCTCGCGGATTCCAAGGATCAGTCGGCCTCGGGAGATGCGGGAGATGAGGTGGAAGGGTCCGAGGTCGGCCCCTCGAAAGCCGGGGGCCTTCATGAGGATGAGGTGACCGGGCGGGGCGAAGATCGGGCGGGGATTCGTTCCGGCGCGGTCGTCGCAGAGGGCGAACTCGCCGTCGCCCCAGAGCATGAGGACGCAGACGAGGTTCACGCGGCTGGTTCCGTCGTGGTGCGGCGTGATGCCGATCGATCCGGGCTGGTAGCGCTGGAGCACGATGTCGTTCGGTGCGAACGGCGTGGCAAAGGGCGTCCGTTCGAGCGAGTCGAACGCGCGGGAAAGGTCGGCGACGACGCGTCGCGCGAGCGTGGCGATCGGGTGCTCGCCGGACAGGTACGAGAGCGGAGAGATCTCGACCTGCTGCCGCACGTGGCCGCGACCGGTTGTTTCCGGCTGGAGGGCGAACGGCAGGTTTGCCGCCGACCAGTACAGGTCGAGCGCACGGTGCACGTCGATGACGGCGAGGGAGATCGCCCCTTCCGCGTCGATGCGATCGGCGATGGAAGCGGCGGCTTTGAATGGTTCCTTTGGGTCGTCGTAGATGGGCATTGCATGGACTCCGGAGCGATAGGAAACCATGAAGGAAATCCGGTGTCAATAAAAATCCCGCGACCAGATCAGTCGCGGGGGAGCGCGTACGTTCGGATGACGAGCTGGAGGCCGCGCATGTGCCAGCCGGTGAGCTCGCGCGGGCCGGTGCGGACGAGGCTCTTGAGCGGGCTCGTGGCGGGGAGGCAGTCGAAGCCGTCCTCGTGGAGCCAGATGAGCGTGCGCCGGGAGCCGTTGTGCGCCTCGGTCGCCGCGCCTCCGGGAAGGCGGTGCGGGTCGCCGATGATCTTCCAGGGAGACTCGGCGATGCGGCAGGGATGGCGGAGGTCCGTGATGTGACCGTAGATTCCCGATACGAGGGCGTGCCGTCGGGTGCGGATGACCGACGTCCACGTGGAAAGGTCCGGGGCCGGAGGAATGTGGAATTCGGACGGCTCTGACCCGCACCGGACCACGGTTCTGCCGTCGGGAGTCCGGAGGATCGTGTGAATGCCACTTCCCTCCATGATCACGCGCGCGTCGACGTCGGATTCCGCGAGCACGACGACCTCGCTCGGGATGACGCGCACGGGCCCGGAGAACACGGTGCCGGTGAGCGGGCCCGTCCTGGAGTCGGTCCACGCGACGTATTCCGGCCCGTCCTTGCCGAGGCGGATCGTATCCTGCTGGATTCGCGCGAACGGCAGTCCGACGGCGGAGAGCCGGCGTCGCGCGTCCGAGTCCGTGACGACGACGGCCTCGGCCCGCCCCTCCTTGGGAGGATCGAGTCGGAGGGACCCGGTACCGGCATCGTAGCCGAACGTCCGGTTTCCGAGGTCGTTCGTGACGATCCTCGTTTCCGTTCGATCGGCATCGTACTCCTTCAGTCGCGATCCCGTGAGCATCGCGACGTTACCGCGAGGTCCGAACGCGACGCTCGTGACGGGGCTTGTCGATGGTATGACGCGGGTGGTTTCGGAAATGCGAAGAGGTGTGGGAGGCGGTGTCGCGGAAGATAGATCCATGATTGCCCTCGTATGGCGAGCCGAAGTGAACCAGATCTGGACGCGATCGTCAATGTCGGGTAGGGTCTCGGCGGAGGTTCTCAATGTCGATTCCCCTGCAAGACCCGCCAGGACACGTTCGGCCGTATGCGTGCGGCCGACGCCTGACCTGGTACAAGGCCCGTCTGACCGCCGCGAAGATCGCGTGCGCCGCCATGACGATCATGGTGCTCACAATCGGACGCTCGGAGTACCGTGCGACCGGTTCCGTGACGTTTGACAGCGTCGTCGAGATTGTCTTCTGGGCGACGATCGGGAACGTGATGCTGTACGCGGTAATCGTGAGCCCGTCGGCAACTCTTGGCGGGAACGGCGACCTCATCTGGATGCCGAAGGAAATCCTCCTGCTGTCCCGCACGCCCGTCGGCTGGGCCCTGCTGCGGGAGGGGGTAAGGATCTCGGAGCGACGAAGGGAGATCGAGAACGGGGAGCGCAGCCTCGCGGCGTTTCGAAGGCTCGCGATTGCCCTGGACCCGCAGCAGATCCTGGAGCTGGAGGCCAGCCTGTTGGCAGCCTGGAACAAGACGTTGTTCGACGAGGAGGATCTCCTCAGCCGCCAGGGCAAACACCTTGCCGGCGAGGTCGTCGCACACGACGCGTCGCTCGCGGCATCGCCATGACCCAGGCGTTCTGCGACCCTCCCGGCCACAGGCGGCCGCGGTGCGCGCGGGAGATTCCATACCCGATGGTCGCGTATCCGTCGCGCCTGCGGGTCGCGCTCGACGTCGCGAACGTCGCGGCACTTGTCCTCTATGCGGTCGTGTGGATCGCGATGGGAACGTGGGCACTGGCGTTTCTCGCGATTCCGTTCGTCGGCGCCGTGACGATCGCCGTTCTCGGATTCCAGTACGTCCGCAATACCGCCTCCGCGCCGATGGCCGCATGGCTGGCGTTCCTGTCGGACGAGGGACGGCGCCTGCTTGCGGAAGGGGATCGCCTGAACGCGCGTCGGGATGCGATCCTGATGACCGGTTTGCCAGACGACTATCAGCGTCATCTGGCGCAAGAACGCGATCTCCGCGAACGGCAGGACCAGGTTCTCTATGGCGAAAAAGTCGCAACCGCCATCCGTCTGTCCCCGCGCTCTCCGTGACCGAAAGGCCGCGGTTTTTTTGTTCAAAGAAAAAAGAGCCAGATGGCTCTAGGACGCGGCGGTCTTGCGCGGGCCGTAGTTGGTGCGGCGGAGGTCTGCGCGCATGCGGGCCTCGTCGAACTGGTAGCCGGGACCTTGCCAGACCATGTGGTTACGGACGCTCACGATCGCGTTGCCGAGGCACTTCGAGGCGCCCGGGGACGGCGAGGGGATGCAGTTGGCGTGCACTTCGTCCGGCGGGAGGATCCGCTCGGCCTTCATGAGCGCACCGGTGCGCAGGTCGATGAGCTGGCCGCGGATTCCGCCGGCGCCCTTGGCGAGCGCGAGGTCGCGCGCGCGGATCGTCGGGAAGATCTTGCGGGCCTCCATGCGGGCGAAGAACCACTTGCCGACGTATGGCAGCTCGTACAGGACGTTCTTCGCGCCGAACATCAGGAGGTGGAGGTTCAGGAGAACGCGGGCAAGCCCCCAGAGGCCGCGCGGACTCAGGGTGCCGACGCGGACGAACTCCCAGAGAGTCGACCAGGAATCGCGCTCGAGGAGCGGCATCGGCCTGGCCGTTGGGCCGAAGCGCATGACGCCGCGGTCGTTCACGTCGGGGTCGGAGTGCGCCTTCGCGAGCGGGATCGACGGGTCTTGGAACCCGTACACCTTTGCGTCGAGGAGCGTCTTCGTGACGAAGTAGCTTCCCGCGACGGGGAGCATTGCGAACTCGCGGCCGTACCCAAGCTGGTGAGCAATCAGCAGCGACCCGTTTCCGGCGGCGATCTCGAGCGTCCTCACCAGGTACTCGCTGCCGTTCGCGACGATCACGAACCCGTCCTTCTCCTGCCTGACGGTATCCACCTGCGTGTCGAAGTGCAGGTCGAGCGTCTTTCCCATCCGCTTCGCTTCCAACACGGCTCTCGCGAGCATTGCCTCGCCGAGCGTCTGGAAATCCACGGCATAGCCCGCCTCGGAGAAGAGCGAGACGATCGGCTCGCTCGGATCGCGGCCCTCGATGAGCTTGGGAGCCATCCGCGCAAGGTCGCTTCGCTCGAGCAGACGCAGGTCCGGGAAGTGCGGCGACAGCATCGTGTGGCGCTTCCGAAACTCGGCGACCTCCGCGCTGCCCACCGCGATCATGTGCGTGGACATCGGCTGTCCCGCCTCGGGAGCGAACCGCTCGACGAAGCCGGCGACCAGCTGCGCGTCCTCGCTGACCGCGACTGCCTGCGCCTCGGTGTAGTTCGACTCGGCGCGTCCCATGTGCAGGGTCTGGCTGTTGTTCACCCGGCTTGAGTTCACCTGGGCGGGTCCCCGGCGACGCTCGAACACCACGATGCTCCGGACGTTCGTGTACAGGATGAGTGCGAGAACCGTCGCGATTCCCGTGACTCCGGCGCCGAGGACTCCGACCTCGTAATCAATCCGCATGACTGTCTCCAATGAGAGATTGTTTCGACCGCGACGATTTTATCGCGTCGAGGGGCGAATTTAAACAAATTTTAGCCAGTTTGTCAATCCAAGCTGTATGATTTGACTTCACGTCCCTCTACGTTAAAATGCGATCAATCCTGTTAATCTTCCTACCGATATGGACAAACAACTTCGACGCATCCTGAATTTGGTACGGAAAACGGGCGATCGGATGGTCGTGACGGACACGAACGGGGACGACGTATACGTGGTGATGGGACTGGAACAGTACGAAAATCTAGTCGTTCCTAAGGAAATCGTTGAAAAATCGTCTGGCTTGCCGTCTGAAGCTGGCTTCGGCGAAGAATGGTGGAATGATTGCGAGCCGGAAGAGGAAGAGGGAAGGGTCGGGCCGCCGAGCGTTGCCGTCGCGACGACTACCCCTGACCCCTCCTTCCAAAAAGGAGGGGAAACTAGACAGGCACCGCCGCCGTCCGATATCTGGGAGGCGATGAGTCCGGCGGGGTCGGAATCGGAGACGTGGGACATTTCGAAGATGTCGGACGTTGAAAAGACGGACTTGGAGCGACAGTTTGAGAATTATCAACAGGGGAAGGGGATGGCGACGGCGGAACCGGAAAAGTCGGCCGCAGAGGCCGAGCCGAAGAAAGAAGATCAAAAAGACGAGGATTTTGGCGAAGAACAGTTCTATTTGGAGCCGATCGAGTAGGTTGGATTGACAGGTGGTTCAGACCTTGCATTATCCCTTTCCCTCTGTTACAATTTCGCCGTTAATTAAAAAACAACCCTAACAAGAGCATTTTTTGCCCGCCTGGTTCAGTGGCACGCGTCGTGACACATTGAGCCGGCCGGGCAAGGTCGCATTGGGCGGCCAAGCTCAAAAAATCGCTATGGCAGACTTGTTTGTACGCAACAAGCCGCACGTCAACGTGGGCACCATCGGCCACGTCGACCACGGCAAGACGACCACGACGGCGGCCATTCTCGCCGTTTTGTCCGCCCACGGCGGCATCGCGCAGAAGAAGGGCATCGACGACCTCGACAACGCCCCGGAGTCCAAGGCCCGCGGTATCACGATCGCCACGGCCCACACCGAGTACGAGTCCGAGAAGCGCCACTACGCGCACGTCGACTGTCCGGGACACGCCGACTACATCAAGAACATGATCACGGGAGCCGCCCAGATGGACGGCGCCATCCTCGTGGTTTCCGCCGCGGACGGCCCGATGCCACAGACCCGCGAGCACATCCTTCTCGCCCACCAGATTGGCGTCCCGGCCATGGTCGTGTACCTGAACAAGGTTGACATGGTCGACGACCCGGAGCTGATCGACCTCGTGGAGCAGGAAGTTCGCGAGCTTTTGACCAAATACCACTACCCGGGAGACCAGGTGCCGGTCATTCGCGGTTCTTCCGCCAAGGCCCTCGCCAACCCGTCCGACCCGGCCGCCTCGAAGCCGATTCTCGACCTCGTCGCCGCCATGGACGCCTACATCCCGGACCCGATCCGCGAAATTGAGAAGCCGTTCCTCATGCCGGTCGAGGACGTGTTCTCCATCGAGGGCCGCGGAACCGTCGTCACGGGCCGCATCGAGCGCGGTCAGATCAAGATCAACGAGGAAGTCGAGATCATCGGCCTCAAGCCGGAATCCTCGAAGACTGTCGTCACGGGTATCGAAATGTTCAACAAGCAGCTTGAGTCCGGAATGGCCGGAGACAACGCCGGCTTGCTCCTCCGCGGCGTCAAGAAGGAGGACATCGAGCGCGGCATGGTGCTGGCGAAGACCGGTTCGGTCAAGCCGCACACCGAGTTCGAGGCCGAGATCTACGCCCTGACGAAGGAAGAGGGCGGTCGCCACAAGCCGTTCTTCAACGGCTACAAGCCGCAGTTCTACATCCGCACCACCGACGTGACGGGCGACATCACCCTTCCGGCCGGCACGGAGATGATCATGCCGGGAGACACCTCGACGCTCACGGTCAAGCTCATCCAGCCGGTCGCCTTGGAGGAAAAGATGACCTTCGCCATCCGCGAGGGAGGCCGCACGGTCGGCGCCGGAGTCGTTACCAAGATCGTCAAATAATTATTGAGTGCTTGTTCTTTCCTTACCACTGTGGCAAACGCAACCAAACCAGCGGCAGCAAAGACGGAAAAGACGGCGGACGGACAGCGCATCCGCATCCGCGTTCGCGCCTACGACCACAAGCTCATCGACCAGGCCACGATGACCATCATCAAGGCCGCCGAGCGCTCTGGGGCGAAGATCCACGGTCCGATCCCGTTGCCGACCGAGAAGCGCAAGTACACGGTGAACCGCTCCACGTTCGTCCACAAGGACTCGCGCGAGCAGTATGAGATGCGCGTCCACAAGCGCCTCATCGACATCACGGACCCGACGGAAAAGACCATCGACGCCCTGATGTCGCTCAACCTACCCGCCGGGGTTGACGTGGAGATCAAGACCTAGTACAATCCCCGCAGATTGAGGAACACAGAAGAAAGATCCCCCTCTCGGCCGCAAGGCCGGGAGGGGGAAAACCTCCTGGAGCTTCCAACGTCGCAAGAAGGAAACCAACCCATTCATTAAGAATTCTCCACAAAAACTGTTCTAAGAGTGAACAGGTCAGAAGCTGTTAGTAAACCACCGTTAGAAGGATTCCGCGACGTTTTACTACCAACTTCTGACTTTTCGTTATCCTGGCCAGTTGGCCGGTCGAGTCAGTTGTTAGCACGTCCCGTCGGGACCAATGTCTATGCCATTCATCATTGGACGAAAAATCGAGATGTCTCAGCAGTTTCGGGAGGATGGAACGGTCGTTCCGGTAACGCTCGTCAAGTGCGAACCGAACATCGTCGCGCAGATTCGCGACGCGGAAAAGGACGGATATGTCGCGGTCCAGCTTGGAACGGACGTCAAGCGCGTCCTCAATAAGCCGGAAGCGGGACACGTCAAGGATCTTTCCCTGATGGGAACGCTGCGCGAGTTCCGCGTCGATTCGACGGACCTGACGCGCGGCAACGTGGTCGACGTGACCGCGTTCGCCCCGGGAATGCACGTCGACGTGACGGGTACTTCCAAGGGTCACGGATTCGCCGGCGTCATGAAGCGCCATCACTTTTCCGGAGGTCCGGCCACCCACGGCCAGAAAGACCAGATGCGTATGCCTGGCTCCATCGCCTCGCAGCGCCAAGGTCCGGTTTCCAAGGGACAGCGCATGGCAGGTCACATGGGTGATCAGCGCGCGACGGTCATGAACCTGGAAATCATCTCGGTCGACCCCGTCAATAACATTCTCGCGATCTCTGGCGCCATTCCCGGCGCGCGCGGAGGCTTAATCCTCGTCGTGGCCCGCGAAGGCAAGCTCGTATGGCAAAAGTAACGCTGCTCAACCAGGAAGGAAAGACGGTCGGCGAGCTTGAGCTCGACGCGTCGTTGTTCGAGGTCAAGCCGAACCCGGCCCTCATTCACGAGGCATTCGTGATCCAGATGGCCAACGGCCGCCAGGTTCTCGCGCACACCAAGGATCGTTCCGAGGTCGCGGGTACTGGAAAGAAGCCGTGGAAGCAGAAGGGAACCGGTCGCGCCCGTCACGGATCGCGCCGCTCCCCGATCTGGGTTGGCGGTGGAATTACCTTCGGACCTCGCAACGAGCGTAATTTTTCCCTGAAGCTCAACCGCGTCGCGCGTCGCAAGGCGCTCGCCATGGTGCTTACGGACAAGCTTGTGAGCGAGAAGTTTGTTGCCATCGATTCGATGGTGCTTCCGGAAAACAAAACGAAGACGCTCGTTCGCGTCATGAAGAACCTTCCTTCCGCGGGAAAGAAGACCCTCGTGATCCTCGAGCCGTCGAACGTCGGAGCCGTCCGCGCGGCGCGCAACCTGCAGCGCGTAACCACGCTTTCCGCGCTCTCGCTGAACATCGGCGACTTGCTTGCAAACGATTTCGTCGTGGCTTCCAAGGAAGCGATCGACGCCATCACGAAGACGTTTAAGCGCTCGTAATATGGGAATTCTTGAAAAGTTTAAATCGAAGAAGGAGCAGGAGCTCAAGGGTGACATCGTGGAAGACACGAAGGTCGTGAAGGAGACGGCGGAAACGGACGGCGCCAAAAAGAAGCCGGCCGCGAAGAAGACCGCCAAGGTCATTCCGTCCGACCTTTCCGGCGTCGTTCTCCGCCCGCTCGTGACCGAGAAGGCCGCGATCGTCGCCCACGGAGGGCAGTACACGTTCGTCGTCGCCACGAAGTCGAACCGCGTGCAGGTCAAATCCGCGATTCGCGCGATGTACGGCATTCTGCCGGAATCGGTGAACATCCAGAACATGCGGGGCAAGGTGGTTCGGTTCGGCCGGTCGAACGGGCAGCGCGCATCCTGGAAGAAGGCGATCGTGACGCTTCCGAAAGGCAAGACGATCGACATTTACGAAGGGGTCTAAAATCCTATGCCGGTCAAAAAATACAATCCAACCACCAACGCCCGTCGGCTTTCTTCCGTGGATACCTTCGAGGATATCACGAAGACGGAGCCGGAGCGGAGGCTGACCATCGCCAAGAAGCAGCAGGCGGGTCGCTCCAACGGAAAGATCACGGTTCGCCATCGCGGCGGCGGCGCCAAGCGTCGCATCCGCGTGGTCGACTTCAAGCATGACAAGCTGGACATCCCGGCCAAGGTCATCGCGATCGAATACGACCCGGGACGCGGAGGACGCCTCGCCCTCCTGCAGTACGCGGACGGCGAGAAGCGCTATATGGTCGCCGCGATCGGCATGAAGGTCGGCACGGTGATCGTCAACTCCAAGAAGAAGGGCGACGTGCAGGACGGCAGCCGCTTCTGCCTCGAGAACATCCCGGTCGGCATGAACGTCTACGACGTCGAGATTCTTCCGGGCAAGGGCGGACAGCTCGTGCGCGGCGCGGGTCTCGGTGCTCAGCTCATGGCCGTGGAAGGATCGTTTGCCACCATCAAGCTTCCGTCCGGCGAGATCCGCCAGGTCCCGAAGGAGTGCATGGCCACTGTCGGCCGTGTCTCCAACCAGGATCGCCGCCTCATTCGTTGGGGCAAGGCGGGACGCACCCGACACCGCGGCTTCCGCCCGACCGTTCGCGGAAAGGCGATGAACCCGGTCGACCACCCGCACGGCGGTGGAGAGGGTCGCAACTCGATCGGTTTGAAGAACCCGAAGACCCCGTCCGGCAAGCCGGCACTCGGCGTGAAGACGCGCCACAAGCAGGCCTCCGACAAGCTCATCATCCAGCGACGTCCGAAAGGCCGGTTCGTGGGAGCATAAAACCTTATGTCTCGCAGTTCCAAGAAAGGTCCATTCGTGGACGAAAAAACCCAAAAGAAAGTTCTGAACCTGAAGGCCGGTGACAAGACTGTCATCAAGACCTGGGCTCGGTCCTGTTCGATTACCCCGGAGATGGTCGGGTTCACCATCGCGGTGCACAACGGCAAGGACTTCATTCCGGTGCGCGTGGTCGAAAACATGGTCGGACACAAGCTCGGGGAATTTTCTCCGACGCGCAAGTTCGTCCGTCATGGAGGTCAGGTCGCCGCAACGAGCCCGGGCGCCGCTCCGGCTGCCAAGCCTGCCGCCGCCGCTCCCAAGAAGAAATAATCATCCCATATGGAAGTGAAGGCCTACGCAAAAAATATTCGCATGTCCCCGCGGAAAGTGCGGCTGGTGATTGACGTTATCCGCGGGATGGACGTCGCTCGCGCCGCGACGCAGCTGCGCTTCCTGAAGAAGGACGCGGCCCTGCCGGTTCTGAAGCTTCTGAACTCGGCCGTGGCGAATGCGGATCACAACTTCCAGATCGCCCCCGAGACCCTCTTCGTGAAGACGATCATGGCCGACGGGGGACCGGTGATCCATCGCTGGACGCCGAAGGCCTTCGGACGCTCCGCCCCGATTCGCAAGCGCACGAGCCATATCACGATCGTTCTCGACGTGATGGCCCCGAAGGCGGCGAAGAAGGCCGCCGCCGCCCAGAAGAAGGAGGCCAAGGCAAAGAAGGTTAAACCGGCGAAGGCGAACTAGTATGGGCAAAAAAACACATCCGATAGCGTTCCGCCTGGCCATCAACAAGGATTGGCAGGGTCACTGGTTCGCCGACAAGGATTTTCCAGCGTTTCTGCGCGAGGACGTCATGGTTCGCGAGTTCCTGATGAAGGAGTTGCGCGAGGCCCAGGTTGACCGCGTGGACATCGACCGCTCCCGCCAGATCGTCACCATCAACGTGCTGGCCGCAAAGCCGGGCGTGGTGATCGGACGGGCCGGAGCCGGAATCGAGGAGCTGAAAAAGAAGATCAAGAAGAACTTTTTCGCCGGTCGTCGCACGACGGTGAACGTCAATGTCAAGGAGGTGGCGAAGCCGGCGCTTTCGTCGCGCATCACCGCCCTCCAGATCATCGGCGACATCGAGAAGCGCATGCCGTTCCGCCGCATCATGAAGATGGCGATCGAGCGCGTCATGAAGGGCGGTGCGGAAGGGGTGAAGATCACCCTGTCCGGACGCCTGAACGGAGCAGAAATCGCCCGAACGGAAACCCTTGCGAACGGAAAGATCCCGCTGCACAACCTGCGCGCGGACATCGACTTCGCCTCGCTGCCGGCCCGCACCATCTACGGTGCGATCGGCGTGAAGATCTGGATTAACCGCGGCGAAGTGTTCGACAAGCCGGTTGTCGTCGAGAAGGCGTAAAAAAATCCCTATGTTGATGCCAAAAAAAGTTAAGCACCGCAAGTGGCACAAAGGCCGCGGACGAGGCAAGCGCATTGCGACCCGCAAGACGACGCTCGCGTTCGGATCGTGCGGCCTGAAGGCCATGACCGAGGCATGGGTGACTTCCCGCCAGATTGAGGCGGCCCGTCGCGCCATGACGCGCGCCATCAAGCGCGGCGGCAAGATCTGGATCCGTATCTTCCCGGACAAGCCGGTCACCATCAAGGGTGCCGAAATGCCTATGGGAAAGGGTAAGGGAGCCGTTGACCACTATGTGGCCGTCGTGCGCCCAGGAACGGTGATGTTCGAGATCGACGGCGTATCTCGCGAGCTCGCGAAGGAAGCCATGGACCTTGCCTCCTACAAGCTTCCGTGCAAGACCAAGGTTCTCTACCGCGAAACCTAATATCCATCTATGGACGACGTGAAAACCATGCGGTCACAGACCGTGGAGGCGCTCAAGCGCTCGTTGGCGGAAGCCACGGCACAGAGGTGTGACATGCGTTTCAAGACCGCCTCCCACCAGCTGAAGCAGGTTCGCGTCCTCCGCGACGTCAAACGAATTATCGCGCGCCTGAACATGGTGCTCAGCGAAAAGAAGTAAATGTATGCCAACCAACACCGCCAAAACTGAAAAAGTCGTCCGCGCTTTTACCGGCGTCGTCGTTTCCGACAAGATGGACAAGACCATCGTGGTTCGAGTCGACCGCACGGTGACGCACTCCAAGTACCACAAGCGGTACGTGCGCAGCCAGACGTACAAGGTGCACGACGAGAAGAACGAAGCGAAGGAAGGCGACGTGGTCGCGTTCGTCGAGTGTCGTCCCATCTCCCGCGATAAGCGGTGGAGGCTGGTAAAGAAGAACGCCTAATATGGTTCAACATCGCTCCATGTTAAAGTCCGCGGATAACACCGGCGCCAAAAAGCTCCAGGTGATTCGCGTCCTCGGCGGCTACAAGAAGGGCTCGGCCGGAATCGGCGAGCTTGTGACCGCGGTCGTGAAGGAAGCCGTCCCGCACGCCGCCGTCAAGAAAAGCGACATTGTGACCGTGGTGCTCGTCCGCTGCTGCAAGGAAACCCGCCGCAAGGACGGGACCTACATCCGCTTCGACGAGAACGCCGGCGTGATCGTCGATAAGAAGAGCAAGGAGCCGAAGGGGACCCGCATCTTTGGACCGATCGCCCGCGAACTGCGCGCGCTTGGGTATTCGAAGATCGTTTCACTCGCTCCCGAAGTGCTGTAATATGAAGATTAAAACAGGCGACAACGTCCGCGTCATGGCGGGCAAGGACAAGGGTAAGGAAGGCAAGGTTCTTCAGGTTTTCCCGAAGCTGATGCGCGTGGTCGTTGAGAACGTCAACATGCTCACGAAGCACCTCAAGAGGCGCGGGGAGGCCCAGGGCCAGGCGATCAAGTTTCCTTCGCCGATCCACGTGTCGAACCTCCAAATCATTTCCGCGAAGAGCGGAAAGGCCGGACGCATCGGGTTCTCCTTCATCGAGAAGGATGGCGCGAAGCAGAAGGTGCGCGTGATTCGCTCGAAGGGCGGATCGGAACAGATCGAATAATATGGACTTGAAAGAAACCTACAAAACGGCCGTCGTCCCAGCGCTCATGTCCGAGTTCGGGTACAAGAACCCCAACCAGGTACCGAAGGTGCTGAAGGTGACGTTGAACATCGGCCTTGGAAAGGGCCTCAAGGACGCCAAGTTCCTCGAGACCGCCGAGAACACGTTCAAGCGCATCTCCGGACAGCTCCCGGTCAAGACCAAGGCGAGCAAGTCCATCGCGGCCTTCAAGATTCGCGAGGGCATGGTGGTGGGAATGAAGGTGACCATGCGCGGAAAGCGCATGTGGGACTTCCTCGAGAAGCTCGTAAAGGTTTCCATTCCGCGCATCCGCGACTTCCGCGGCATTCCGCCGACCGGATTCGACGCGATGGGCAGCTACACCCTCGGATTCCCGGAGCACACCGCGTTCCCGGAAATCCACACCGATGAGATCGAGGTGATCCACGGCCTGCAGGTGACCATTTCGATGAGCACCACGAAGGCCGCCGAGGGAAAGTCCCTTCTCACGCATCTCGGCTTTCCGTTCGCCGTCCAGGACGTTGATAAAAAAGGTAAAGCTCGCACGTAAGCCATATGGCAACGGAGAATCAGATCGCAAAATCGAAGCGGAAACCAAAGTACTCGACCCGCAAGGTGAATCGCTGCTGGAAGTGTGGACGCCGGCACGGGTTCATGCGCGCGTTTGAACTTTGCCGCATCTGTTTCCGTGAATTGGCTAACCGAGGAGAGATCCCCGGAATCGTAAAAGCAAGCTGGTAATATGATGACCGACCCGATCTCAGACATGCTGACCCGTTTGCGCAACGCCTTCAAAGTAAAGAAGCGCGAGGTTGTCTTGCCATACTCGAACGTCAAGTTCGCGATTGCCAAGATCCTCGAGAAGGAAGGGTTCGTGAACGGCATCGAAAAGCGAACGCCCGAGGGCTCGCACCCGGCGCTGCGCGTCGGTTTGACGTACCGCGACGGCGCCGCCTCCATCACGGAGGTGCACCGCGTGAGCACGCCGGGCCACCGCGTCTACGCCAAGTGCGACGAGATGCCGCGCGTCATGTCCGACATGGGCATCGCCATCATCTCCACGTCCAACGGCCTGATGACCAACAAGGAGGCCCGCTCCCGCAAACTCGGCGGAGAGGTTATTTGCGAAGTGTTTTAACATATGTCCCGCATTGGCAAAAAACCGATCCTTATTCCCGCGAAGGTTGACGTCGTCATCGACGGGCAAACGGTGACCGTCACCGGACCGAAAGGGACCCTGGTCCGCTCGCTCAACGCGCACGTGACCGCCACCGTCTCCGACATCGAGGGCGGAAAGGGCATTCTCGTCACGGTGGCCGACCCGGAGCTCGTGGCAGACCGCGCCCAGTGGGGAACCGCGCGCGCCAACATCGCCAATATGGTGACGGGCGTGACCGAGGGGTTCAAGAAGGTGCTCGAGATCAACGGCGTCGGGTTCCGCGTGAGCGTCCAGGGGAAGAAAGTCGTAATGAACCTCGGGTTCTCCCACGACGTAAACTTCGAGCTTCCGGAAGGCGTCAGCGCCGTTGCCGAGAAGAACGTCCTGACCCTGACCGGTAACGACCGCGAGGAGGTCGGACTCACCGCCGCCCGCATCCGTAAGCTTCGCCCGCCGGAACCGTACAAGGGCAAGGGTATCAAGTACATCGACGAAGTGATTCGCCGCAAGGCCGGTAAGGCCGCGAAGGCGAGCGCATAGAACATATGCCAAACACGATCAAAGCAAAAAAGGAACGAGCGGTGCGTCGTGCCAAACGCGTGCGCGCGCGCATGCACGGCACGAAGGAGTGCCCGCGTCTGAGCGTCCATCGCAGCCTGAAGCACATCCGCTGCCAGCTCATCGACGACAACGCGGGCGTCACCCTCGCGAGCGCGTCCGACAAGGACGTGGCCGAGAAGGCCAAGCCCGTGGAGATCGCCAAGGCGGTCGGCGCGAAGCTTGCCGAGAAGGCGAAGGCCGCCGGAATCGACCTGGTCGTGTTTGACCGCGGTTCGAACCGCTACACCGGACGCGTCGCGGCGCTTGCCGACGGTGCGCGCGAGGGCGGACTCATCTTTTAACCTCCTATGGAAGAACAAAAGAAAAAACCGAGCGGCCGGACCGGAGCCGCGCCAGGCGCCCGACCGCCGCGAGCCGGAGGCGGTGGCCGTCATGCCGAGCCGAAGGAGTTCGAGCAGAAGATCCTCGACCTTTCCCGCGTGACGCGCGTCACGGCCGGAGGAAAGCGCATGTCGTTTCGCTGCACCCTCGTCATCGGTGACAAGAAGGGCCGCGTCGGACTTGGCGTTTCCAAGGGTGTCGACGTGCAGATTGCCATCGACAAGGCCTACCGCCAGGCCAAGAAGAACGTGATCCGCGTTCCGATGACCCACGCGACGATCCCGCATCCGATCCAGGTGAAGTTCGGTTCGGCCATGGTTCTCCTGAAGCCGGCCCCGAGCGGTACCGGTCTCAAGTGCGGCGGAGCGGTCCGCATGGTGCTCGAGTTCGCCGGCGTTCCGAACGCCTCCTCCAAGATTCTGAACTCTTCCAACAAAATCAACATCGCGAAGGCCACGTTCGAAGCGATCAAGCAGCTTCGCCTTCCGAAGAAACCGGTCGTGGCGGAAGCCAAGGCCGCATAACCCCTATGGCGTTTACCCTCAACACAATTCGTCCGGCCAAAGGCGCGCGCAAGGCGGCCAAGCGCGTCGGTCGCGGCCTTTCCAAAGGCGGTTCCTATTCGGGCCGCGGCGTGAAGGGTCAGCGCGCCCGCTCTGGTGGTCGCTCCGGCCTCCAGCTCAAGGGATTGCGCCACATCATGCTTTCCACCAAGAAGAACCGCGGGTTCAAGAGCATTCACGAGAAGCCGATGGTCGTCAACGTGGCGATGCTCGCCAAGAACTTCCCCGACGGCGCCAAGGTCAACCCGGCCATGCTGCTTGAGAAGGGACTCGTTCCGGCCAAGGGCAAGGTGAAGCTGCTCGGCGACGGCGCTATCGCGATCAAGCTGGTCGTCGAGGGGTGCATGGTCTCCGCGACCGCGAAGGAAAAGATCGAGAAGGCCGGCGGTTCCATCCTGTAAACCAAATATGTTTTCATTCACGCGCGTTTGGAAGACCAAAGAGGTTCGTAACAGCCTGTTGTTCATCTTCGCGATGCTCGTCATTTTCCGCGTCGCGGCCCACATCCCGGTTCCGGGCGTGGACCCAAGCGCGCTCGTGAATTACTTTCAAGGCAACCAGTTTTTCGGCCTCCTGAACATCTTCTCGGGCGGCACGCTCCAGCACTTCTCCATCGTGGCGCTCGGCCTCGCGCCGTTCATCACGTCTTCCATTATCTTCCAGCTGCTCGGGATGATCATCCCGAAGCTTGAGGAGATGCAGAAGGAAGAGCAGGGACGCCAGCGGATCAACCAGTGGTCGCGCGTGCTCACGGTTCCGCTCGCCCTCCTGCAGGGATACGGCCTCGTGCTCCTGTTCAACCAGCAGTCCGGCGCCAAGCTGTTCACGGCCGGAACCGCCGACCTGTTCACCACGGTCCTCGTAATGGGAACGCTTACGGCCGGAACGATCTTCCTCATGTGGATGGGAGAGCTCATCTCGGAGAAGAACCTCGGCAATGGAACGTCCATCCTGATTTTCGCCGGAATCATCGCCGGCCTTCCGAACTACTTCGGCCAGTCGCTCGCGCTCTATGACGGATCCCAGATGATCACCGCGATCATTTTCGCCATCCTCGTCGTGGTGACGCTCGGCGCCGTCGTTGTCATGCACGAGGCGCAGCGCAACATCCCGGTGCAGTACGCCCGACAGACCCGCGGAACGCGTCTCTCCGGAGCCGTGCCGTCCAACCTCCCCATCAAGCTCAACATCGCCGGCGTGATCCCGATCATCTTCGCGATCAGCATTATCCTTTTCCCGCGCGTCATCGCCCAGTTCTTCCTGAACGCCCGAACCGAGGCCCTGCGCACCGCCGCGCAGTGGGTGCTCCAAGTGTTCCAGAACCAGCTGGTGTACGGCATCATCTACTTCGGCCTGGTGTTCGCTTTCACGTACTTCTATACGTCGGTCATTTTCCACCCGGACCGCGTGGCGGAAAACCTCCAGAAGCAGAGCGGCTTCATCCCGGGCATCCGTCCGGGCAAGCCTACGGCCGAGTACATCGCCTGGGTCACCAACCGCGTCCTGCTCGTGGGAGCCGTCTTCCTCTCCATGATCGCCATCCTCCCGCTCGTCGCCCAGCAGGTGACCGGCAACGCCTCCCTCGTGATCGGCGGAACGTCCGTCCTGATCGTGGTGAACGTGGTCATTGAGACGATGAAGCAGATGGAGGCGCAGATGAGCATGCACGAGTACGACATGTAGAGACAGGGATACGAAACTACGAATTGGCCGCTAAACTACAAATACTACGGATTGCTACAAAGACGGGGGCGAGAGTCCTCGTCTTCTGGTATAATGAGCGGGAAATATGTCAGAACCAAGCCGTGATGAATTAAGGGAAATTGGCAATTTGTTTGTTTCTACATACAATAAAATTAATTCCACAAAGTATTCTTTTGAAGTTAAAGATCAAGAATATTTAGAACCAGAGTGTGATCTTCTCTTTAAAATTAAGAATTCTGAAATTGAAAATAATCTAATGGTCCAAATTGTTATGCTGTTCCCGTTCGGAATACACCATTTGAGGAGCCTGAATTCCGGAATATGTTTCAACTCGCCCAATTAAAAAAATATGAACGTGGAGAGTCTTTCGATCTTCCAGCGTTGAGAATACAAAATGATGCCATAAGGATAAGAGAGGCTTTGGGACATAAGGCAGAAGAGTATTCAATAGATACTCAAAAAACCTTACAATTACTGATCAACTTTGGAATTTTCCCATGGACAAATACAAACATTCACGAGATGATGCATAAAACAATTAAAATTCGCCACTCCTTTAGAAGTGTTTATTGTATCTCCGCAGCAAGGGGTATTTGTATCCAGCTGTGGTGATTATTGCGTATGAGTTTTCAAAAATCTCTCGCAGACGATCTTAAAAAAAATCTAGATTCTAAAACCGCGTGGGAAGTTGTAGGTGATTTTGCTTTGTATCTTGAGAATAGGCGTCCTGGACTATATTTTTTTGAAGACGAGCTTCCTTGGCAAAAGGCTGATATTAAAGTTGCGCTACGGGTAATTCTTTTTGAAAATCTGACCGATCGTGAGGTGATAGAGTTAATACTGACGAATAGTTCCATTCTTGATTTTTACATACCGTCGCCCATTCGATATCAAGAACTAATCGAAATTAAAACGGGAGTGGATGAATTTGCCGCAAATAAAGCGACATCTCTATGAGTAATAAAATTCACTCCATTCAAGAACTGAACACACGCGTGTGGTTTCGCCTGCTGAAGGTTGTTAGTGTTTGTGTGTTATTGTTTGTGATTGCGGCAAGCTATTATTTATTTATTATTCATCAAAACGGACTTGCCATTAATTACGATGATTCAACCATTCGTTGCGGTTCTGGAAAATCATCCACACTCGTAGATGCTAAAATCTCTTCTGATGAGATATTCTCTAGGCTGTATAATGGGCAACTTCATGTAGACGATACATCAATTCTTACGCATTGTAACTTTTCTTTCAGAGATGAAACAGAATCCAGGCGTTTAATGACAGACTGTCTCTTATCAAGTGAGTTAACAGATTCAGAATGTTTTGATAAGCACAGACTTTACAACTTATCAATCATTACACAACCACGTTGGTTGAATATTAGTTTGGCATTTCTCGGTCTTCCACTTATCTGGATATTGTTGTTTAGGATTTTTGCACGTATTTTTTACTACATTGTGCTGGGCAGATTCAATCCACCCAAAAATTCCACCACCCAAAAAACTTAGAACATATGACCTATAAAATCATCCTTCTCGGCCCGCAGGGCAGCGGAAAAGGGACGCAGGCGCAGATCTTGTCGAAGAAGCTGAACGTTCCGGCACTTGCGATGGGGCAGCTGCTGCGTGACGAAGTCGCGGCGGGATCGGATGTCGGGCTAAAGGTCGACGGGATTCTGAAGGCCGGGAACCTGGTGTCCGACGAAGTCGCCGCGGAGGTTCTCCAGGCGCGTCTGTCCCGTCCTGACGCGATCAACGGATATGTCCTCGACGGGTATCCGCGCAACTTGAAGCAGTATGCGGCGTTTACGTTCGACGCGCCGACGCACGTGATCGTGATCGAGGTTCCGCGCGAGGAATCGTTGAATCGTCTCGGCGGACGCTTGACTTGCTCGAGCTGCGGCGCGGTCGCGTCGACGAAGGACGGGGCAAAGGAAGGCGACGCGTGCGCGTGCGGCGGAGCGTTCGTTCGGCGCGACGACGACACCGAGGCCGCCATCGGCCGCCGGCTCGACATTTACGACAACGACACCACGCCGATGCTCGGGAGGTTCGAGGAGAAGGGCGTGCTGGTCCGCGTCGACGGGGTCGGCACGGTCGAGGAGGTCCAGGAGAGGATCGTTGATAAATTAGAAATGGGAAATTAGAAATCTGTGGCTCTGACCAAAACCCAAAAAGAAATCGACGCGATGCGCGAAGGAGGACAACTCTTGTCGCGCGCGCTCAAGGCGGCTGTCGACGCGGTTCGTCCCGGGATCACTCTGCCCGAGCTCGACGTCATCGCGACGGACGTGATTCGTGCTGGCGGGGGCGAGCCTTCGTTTATGGGGTATCGCTCGCATCCGGATGACGAGCCGTTTCCGACGACGATGTGCATCTCCGTGAACGAGGAGGTCGTGCATGGGCGCGGGGATCGGCCGATCGCGCTGAAGGAAGGGGACATCGTGGGGCTAGACATCGGGCTGTGGCTGCATGGGTTGTGCACGGACATGGCGGTAACCGTCCCCGTTGGAACCGTCTCAGAAGAGGCGACCAAGCTGATGGCCGTGACGCGCGAGGCGTGCCTGGCCGGGGCGAATGCCGTCCACGTCGGCGGGTTGATCAGCGACGTGTCGCACGCAGTCGTCGCCATCGTCGAACCGCACGGCTACGGCATCGTCCAGGCGCTCGTCGGCCACGGCGTCGGCCACAAGGTGCACGAGGGGCCGCACGTTCCGAATTACGTCGACAAGCGCTATCCGAAGGTTTCGGTCGTGGAAGGCATGTGCCTCGCCATCGAGCCGATGCTTGGAATCGGAACGTGGGAGGTGGAAACCGCGGAGGACGGGTGGACCGTGGTAATGAAGGACCGAAAGATCAGCGCGCACTTCGAGGTGACGATCGCGGTGACGAAGGAGGGGATCGAGATTTTAACGCCCTTGCCGGTATGAGACTTTTAGGCATTGACTACGGCGACAAAAAGATCGGCCTTGCGTTCGGTGACACCGAGGCGAACATTGCCGTCCCGCTCGACGTCGTTCCGAACGTCGGGGACGAGACGATCCGCGTGTTCGCGAAGCGGGCGAAGTCCGAGGACATCGACGCGATCATCGTCGGTGTCCCGCTTTCGACGGGCGTTCATCATAGCTCCAAGCAGCTCGACAAGGCTCGCGCCTTCATCAAATCGCTCGAGGCTGCGACGCCGATTCCCGTCCTCGAGGAGGATGAGTCGTATACGACGGGCGAGAGCATTCGGTTGCAGCGCGAGGAAGGGGCGCAGGCCGAGGAGGACGCGCTTGCCGCGATGTTGATTTTGCAGTCGTACATGGATCGGATTGATCCGACGACGAGCGGGATGGAGTAAAGACCGTCGCGACGACCACCCCTGACCCCTCCTCCCTATGAGGAGGGGGAACGAGAAAAAAGAAAATGGCGACGTTGTATAATACCACCGGAATCGTTTTGTCCCGTCGCGACCGCGGGGAAGCGGATCGGTGGTATTCTGTTTTGACGCGTGAGCATGGGAAGATTGAACTCCTCGCCCGCGGAGGACACAAGATGCTCGCGAAGCTTACCCCGCACCTCGAGATGCCGGCGGTGATCGACTTTCACGTCGTGAACGGACGTCAGTTCAATACCGTCGCGGGGACGGACAGGCGCGTCGCGTTCCCGGGACTATACGCCGACGTCTCGCGCCTTCTCCTCGTCCGCAACGCTCTGTACCTCGTCGACATCGCCACGCGCCAGGAGGAGGCCGACCCGACGCTATACGCGATCGTCCTTGCCTGGCTCGCCGCCATCGACGCGGCGCCGTCCGTCAGCTCCGACCGCGCCGGATTTCTCCTGGCCGGGTTCGCACTCAAACTGCTCGCGGCGATCGGGTATCGTCCCGAGGTGTCGCGCTGCCTCGATTGCAAGACGACAATCGTCGCGGGACAGTATCGATGGCACGCGCTCAAGGGCGGCGTCGTGTGCAGCCCGTGCGTCACGCGCGACAACCGCCAGTGGTTCGCCGCCCGCGCCATCTCCGACGACACCCTCAAGCTCCTTCGCTTCGGCCTCTCCGAACCGTTCGAGTCGCATCTTCGACCACTGCTCCCCGTCGTCGCGCTCAACGAGTTTCACGAGGCGGTCGAGGGCCTTATGATCTCGCATTTCCCCGTGATTCCCGCAAACTCGCTTCGGGCCGCTTGTTCCCTTTGACAGACGACGACCGTTGCGTCATACGGTCGTTTTTTGGTACAATCTCTCCGTTATGATCACCACAACCATATCCCAAATCGGCGCTTACGTTGGCCAAGAAGTTGAGTTGAAGGGATGGGCGTATAATTTCCGGTCGAGCGGGAAAATTTTCTTTTTGCAGCTGCGCGATGGAACCGGGCGCGTCCAGGTCGTCTATTCGAAGGCCGAGTTGCCGGAGGACCAGTGGAACGTACTCGACACGGTTCGCATCGAATCGTCGGTGATCGTTCGCGGAACGGTGAAAGCCGAGGCACGATCGGCGTCCGGGTTCGAGCTGACCGGAGTCTCGTTCGCCGCGATCCAGATCCCGACGGAGGACTTTCCGATCGGCAAGAAGGAACACGGCCCGGACTTCCTCCTCGACCAACGCAGCCTCTGGCTCCGCTCCGAATCGCAGTGGGCGATCCAGCGCGTGCGCAACACGATTATCAACGCGACGTTCGCGTACTTCAACGAGAACGGCTACGTGAAATTTGACACGCCGATCCTCACGCCGACCGCGTGCGAGGGAACGACCGAGCTGTTCTCGATCGAGTACTTCGACATGGGCAACGCGTACCTGTCGCAGTCGGGCCAGCTGTACCTAGAGGCCGGCATCATGAGCCTCGGCCGCGCGTTCGACTTCGGCCCGGTGTTCCGCGCCGAGAAGAGCAAGACCCGCCGCCACCTCACCGAGTTCTGGATGATGGACGCCGAGGCCGCTTTCGTCGATCACGAGGGAAACCTCGCCGTGCAGGAAGGGCTCGTCTGCCGCATCGTGAAGGACGTTCTCGAAAAGAACCGCGCCGAGCTCGCCATCCTCGAGCGCGACGTCCCGGCCCTCGAAAAGGTCCAGGCCCCGTTCGTCCGCATGACACACGCCGAGGCGGTCGCGAAGCTCCGCGAGCTTGGGAGCGACATCGGCGACATGGACGACCTTGGCGGAGACGACGAGACGGTGCTGACGAAACTGTACGACCGTCCGATCTTCGTCGAGAAATACCCGGCCGTCGTGAAGGCGTTCTATATGAAGCGCGACCCGATGGATCCTACCCGCGTCCTCAACGCCGACATGCTTGCCCCGGAAGGATACGGCGAGATCATCGGCGGCTCCCAGCGCGAGGACGATTACGATCAGCTCCTCCAGCGCATGAAGGACCACAACGTCCCGACCGAGCCGTACCAGTGGTATCTCGATCTGCGACGGTTTGGATCCGTCCCGCATTCCGGGTTCGGCTACGGGTTGGAGCGTATCGTCGCGTGGGTCTGCGGCTTGCAGCATATTCGGGAGACGATTCCGTTTCCGAGATTGATTAACCGGATTACGCCGTAATTGTGAAAAAAATCCTTCCCGCCATCGTCGTTGCCGCCATTGTCCTTGCGTTTGCCGGGGCGTTATTTTGGCGGATAAACGCGGGGAAGAAGGTCGTCGTTGCGACGGATACTACGGTAAAATCGCAGGGCCCGTCGGTCGCGAACGATCGTCCGGTCGTCATGTGGTCCGTCGCGGCGTCTGGCAATGAGGACGCGAAGGGGTATGCCTACTCGCTTTCGTCGAAGAAAACGACTGGGCCAGTTGAAGGGTTCGAAGGTCCGGGAATCGTTCGGTTCAATCAGGCGTCGAACCTATGCAACCCGGCGTACGTCGTCTCGTCGCTCGCTCTCGACTGCGAAGCGAACGATCTTGGCATTTTGAAACTGACCGTGTTTGACGGGGACGGCGGGCCGCAGTTGTTGAAGAAGACGATTGATCCTGTCGCACTCGGCATCTTTCCGTCGGGGGCCGAGGGATATCTCGTTCCCGTGGCGGCGGCCGAAGACAAGAGCGCGATCTATCTCGGTCGTCGCGTCGAGACCGAATCGTTCGTCGCGGGCCTGTGGAGGCTCGACGTGCCGTCGGGGGTAATTACGGAAATCACGGACGTTCGCAAGCGCAACCTGTATCAGTATGAGATCAACACCCAACAAAAGACGCTTGTTGGCGTGACGTTTACACCACCGGAAAACCTTGGGGCGGATCCGACCGGGCCGTCGTCCGCGTATCTCGTCGATCTCGATACCAACAAGGCGCGTCTTCTCGCCGGAGCCGTCGTCGCGTCGACGAACGCCGTGGTAGAAAATCCGATGGTGTCCGAAGACGGAATGGAATATGCGGTCCATCTGTACGGATCTCCCGTTTCGACGATTACAAGCATCAAGGGCCCGCCCGTCGCGACCGTGAACGGCGTCGTCAAGGACTGGTTCGGAGATACGTTGGTCGTCGATCGCGACGGGAATCTGTTCCTGTACGACCTGGCGACCAAGACGGAAACGCAGCTCACTCATGAAACGGACGCGACCGTCGAGTATCTCGGGGTCGTACGATAGACCCGAAGCGCGACGACCACCCCTGACCCCTCCTCCCTATGAGGAGGGGAAACGTGTAAAGAAAAATTCTATGCAACGAACTTGGAACATCGAGACGCCGACGCACGTCGGCGAGACAATCAAGGTGAACGGATGGGTGCAGAACATTCGGCGCATGGGCGACAAACTTGCCTTCATCGACCTTCGCGACGGGACGGGGATCGTTCAGGTCGTGTGCTACAAGCCGGATTTGGACGAGGCGACGAACAAGGCCGTCGATGAATTGTCGTCGGAATATGTCGTCGAAATCGAAGGAATCGTGAATAAAAGGGGTGAAAAGCAGATCAAAGCCGACTTACCCACAGGGACCGTCGAACTTGGGGTGAAGTCGTTGAAGATACTAAACGCCTCCGAGACTCCCCCGTTCGAGGTGGACAAGGATACGATGGGAGTGAATGAGGAACTGCGGTTGAAGTACCGGTATCTCGACTTGCGGTCGGAGCGTCTTCAGCACCATCTTCGTCTTCGTAATCTTTACGTTCAGGCGTGCCGCCAGCATCTGCTGAAGGATCGGTTCGTCGAGATCGAGACGCCGTACCTGACGAAGGCGACGCCGGAAGGGTCGCGCGACTTCATTGTTCCGTCGCGCCTGCAGCCGGGAAAGTTCTTCGCGCTTCCGCAGAGCCCGCAGCAGTACAAGCAGTTGGCGATGGTCGCCGGGTTCGAGCGGTACTTCCAGACGGCGCGCTGCTTCCGCGACGAGGATCCTCGCGCGGACCGCGGGTTCGAGCACACGCAGATCGATATCGAGATGAGCTTCGTCGAGCGCGAGGACGTGATGCAGGCGATCGAGGCGATGATCACGAAGGCCGTGGAGTCGCTCGGGTTCACGATCAAGGAGAAGCCGTTCCCGCGGCTCACGTACAAGGAATCGATGGAGCGGTACGGCGCCGACAAGTTCGACATGCGCACGGAGGAGGACAAGAAGAACAACGTGCTCGCCTACGCGTGGGTCGTGGACTTTCCGTTCTTTGAGAAGACAGAGGAAGGTGGCTGGACGTTCACGCACAACCCGTTCTCGCAGCCGAAGCCGGAGTTTTTGGAAGACCATCTTGCCGGCACGAACATCGAGAACATCCTGACGACCCAGTACGACCTCGTGTGCAACGGCTACGAGACGGGCGGCGGAAGCATTCGCGCGCACGATCCGAAGACGCTTCGGGCGACATACAAGACGATGGGATATTCCGACGAGGAGATCGCAGAATCGGTCGGCCACATGCTGGAGGCGTTCAAGTACGGCGCGCCGCCGCACGGAGGGATCGGCCTCGGCGTCGAGCGCATGATCATGATCCTTACGGGCGAGACGTTCCTGCGCGAAGTCCAGGCGTTCCCAATGACCGGCTCCGCCCACACGTCCGTCATGGACGCGCCGAGTGCGTTGCCGGAGAAGGCCCTGAACGACGCGCATATTCGGGTAACGTAGAGGATGGGCGCACGGGGCTCATGGGGCGCATAAGGCTCATTGGCCACCGCGTCATTCCCCATGCGCCAAATGTGCCTAATGAGCCCCATGCGCCCTATGTTCCAAGTCACCCTCGACCAATACTCCGGCCCTCTCCAACTTCTTCTCGACCTGATCGAGCAAGAGAAACTTCCGATTACGGAGGTTTCTCTTGCGAAGGTCACCGAGGACTATCTGAGGCACGTGAACGAGCACGAGGTTCCCGCTGAAGAGCTGGCGGATTTCCTCGTCGTCGCGACGAAGTTGCTGCTCATCAAGTCGCACGCCATCCTTCCGCAGCTGAACCTCGACGCGGAGGAGGACGGGGCGAAGCTTGCCGATCAGCTGCGGATGTACAAGCGTTTCGTGCACGCGTCGGCGATGATCGAGGAGATGTTCGGGGCGGGGAAGGACATGTTCGCGCGGGAGAAGGCGTCGATCGCGAAGGTGCGTCAGTTCCTTCCGCCGAAGAACGTGACGCCGCCGATTCTCCGCGAGCTGTTCCAGGCCGTGCAGAAGCGCCTCGAGCCGTTCTTCGCGCTGCGACAGTCGTCGATCGAGCGCGTCGTGTCCATCCAGGAGCGCATGAAGCAGCTCCAGGCCGCGATGGTCGACCGATCGAAGGTCCTGTTCCACGAGATGGTCGCGAGCGGCGCGTCGAAGGTCGAGGTCGTCGTCAGTTTCCTCGCGCTCCTCGAGCTCATGAAGCAGCGCGTGGTGAAGGCTGTCCAAGGAGGGTCGTTTCACGATATACTGATTACGAAGAGTGATTGAGTGATGAAGTGATGAAGTCGTGGAGTGGTTAGGTACTCCATCACTCCGTCACTCCACCACTTTCCCCTATGCTCACGACCTCCCTCGAATCGATCCTATTCGCGTCGGCAAAGCCGGTCGCGATTTCGGTTTTGAAAAAGTCGCTGAACGTTTCCGACGAGGTGCTTCTCGAGGCGATCGCGGACGTGAAGGTGCGATTCAACGTCGACGCGTCCGGCATCCACGTGGTCGAGCACGGGGGGAAGCTGCAGTTCGTTACGAACCCGTCCGAGTCCGCGGTCGTCGCGGCGCTTTTGAAGGAGGAGGTGAGCGGGGAACTGTCGCGGCCGTCGCTTGAGACGCTGACCATCATCGCATACCGCGGGCCGATCACGAAGCCGGAGATCGAGCAGATTCGCGGCGTGAACTGCTCGCTCATCCTGCGTAACCTCTCTATGCGAGGACTCGTGGACGAGGTCGACGACATCGAGCGTCTGCAGCCGGTGTTTACCGTGTCCGCGGACTTCGTGCGGCACCTTGGGATCCACTCGATCGCGGACCTTCCCGACTATCTCGACCTGCACGACGACAAGAAGATGACGGAGCTCGTCGACTCGCTCAGCGACTCGATGACCTCCTCGCTCAATGACTCCGCCCTGTGATCCTTCGACTGATGGCACAACTGCTGCTCGCGACGACCTTGCTTCAGGTTTACCCATACGACGCGGGCATGGTTGAGCGCTACGCCACGCTGCCGTCGTCCGAGCTTCGCCAGCCAGGTGCGTTCGAGGCGATGGCACTTTTGCGCGCCGGTCTTCCCGCGGCTCCCGACGCATCCCGAGCCCCGAAAAAAATCGATCCGAACAGCGTCGGCGTCGTCACGTCCGCGGTAAGCGCCATCGTGGTCGACCGTGCGACCGGGTCCGTCCTGTACGAGAAGAACGGCGAGGAACCTCGCTCCATTGGAAGCATCACCAAGCTGATGACGGCGTTCGTCTTTCTCAAGGGAAACCCGGACCTCACCTCGCCGACTGCCCTTCAGGCATCCGACGTGCGCTCGGGCGGGGTTCAGCACGTTTCCGTCGGCGACACCGTTACGGTCGACAACCTGCTTCACGCGAGCCTCGTCGGATCCGATAACTCCGCGACGGCGGCGCTCGTGCGGCTGTCGGGGCTGTCCGAGGGTAATTTTGTGGCTAAGATGAATGAAACCGCTGCCGAGCTTGGCATGCGAGCAACGACGTTCCTGGATCCCACGGGTCTTTCCGCGGACAACCGTTCGATCCCGTCCGATCTCGTGCGACTCCTTGACGCGGCCATGAAGGTAGGCGTTATCCGCGAGGCAACCGAGCAACCCGTGACGACGTTCGTCGGATCATCCGGCAGAGTGTATTCGATCGACACGACCGACGAGCTGCTGAACAGCTTCCTGAACCAGGCGCCGTACAAGGTCGTTGGAGGCAAGACGGGATTCTTGCCAGAAGCGGGGTACTGCCTCGGGTCGCTCGTTTCGGAAAAGGACGCGCATGAGATTGTCGTCGTCGTCCTTGGCTCTGAGACGATCACGGGGCGATTTCAGGACGTAAAGGCGCTGTCTGCCTGGACCTACAAGGTTTTCGAATGGCCGGACGAAAAGACCTCAACCCTATGAAACAAGAAATTGTCATTCTGATTCTTTCCGCGCTCCCCGTGACGGAACTGCGCGCTTCCATCCCGATCGCGATCACCCTGTTTCATTTTTCGGCGTTCAAGGCGTGGTCGCTCGCGTTGTTCGGGAACCTCGTTCCGATCCCGTTTCTTTGGTGGGGGATGCCGGCGCTCCTCGCCTGGGCGGAAAAGCACATGCCTCGCCTTCATGCGTTCCTGAACAAGAAGCTGCGCGCGCTGGAGCAGAAGCACATGGCCACGTACCAGCGGTTCGGCGCGTTCGCCCTCGCGATCCTCGGCGCGCTTCCGCTTCCGGGAGCCGGCATCTGGACGGGGACGGCGCTCGCGGTCCTTTTCGACATCAAGGCTCGTTATGCGATCCCGGCGATTATCATCGGCCACGTGGTCGCGAGCGTGCTCGTCGTTCTCGTGACGACCGGGACGATCAAGGCGATCGCGCTATGAGGATCGCGGTCGACGGCACCACGATGCGGGACGGCGCGGGAATCGGCACGTACACGCGCTCCGTCGTCACGGCCATGCGATCCGTTCTTGGAACGGATCTCTTCGTTTGGAACCCAAAGCGCCGCGTCCCGTTTCTGACGCGCCACGTGAACCTGGCGCTCGTCGCGACGATGAAGATGACGGACGTCCTGTTCTGCCCGGCCAATCAGTCGCCACTGTGCTGGACGGGAAAGACCGTCGTGACGGTTCACGACCTGACCATCTACGAGCACCCCGAATGGTTCCCGGCGACGAAGCTCGACTTCGCCGCGAAGTTCCTCGTCCCTAGGTCGCTGCGACGGGCGGACGCGGTCATCGCGATCTCCGAGGCGACGAAGCGACAGATTGGACGAGTGTTTCCGGATGTCGTCGACAAGGTGGTCGTGGTATATCCGGGTGTCTCCAAACTACAAACTACCAATCACTCACTACTCACCTCCGACACGATCCTCTTCGTCGGCACCCTCGAGCCGCGCAAGAACCTCGTCAACGCGCTCGCCGCGTTCGACGCGTTCCTGCGCATGCACAAGGATCGCGCCGCGACGACGCGATTCGTAATCGCCGGCGGCATCGGTTGGAACGCCGAGCCAATCCTCGAGGCGATCGCGCAGACGAACGATGCGTGGCGGTCGGTCGCGGGAGGAAATGTCGTGCGGCAGGTCGGATACGTGACCGAGGACGAGAAGGCGAACCTGTACGCGCAGGCGTCGTGCTTTTTCTTTCCGTCGTGGGAGGAAGGGTTCGGCCTGCCGGTCCTAGAGGCGATGTCGGCCGGGGTTCCGGTCGTCACGTCGAACCGCGGCGCATTGCCGGAGGTTGGGGGCGACGCGGTGATGTACGTCGATCCCGACGATGCCGAGCAGATGGCGTTTGCGATCGCCCAGTGCGTGATGATGCCGGAGGCGCTCGGGGAGATGATTGCCGCGGCAAAGGCGCGGGCAGGGGAGTTTACCTGGGAGCGGTGTGCTCGGGGGATTGTTTCGATAATCGAAAAGGTTTAGGGATGTTTTTTCCGCAGGCGCTTCGCCCTGCACCCGACCTACTTTCTCTGTGGGGCGGACAGAGAAAGTAGGCAAAGAGAGCCTTCCGCCCGGCCATCCGCTCCTACGCCAGAACGCGAAAAATTGGCTCGGCTGCGGAACTCGCTTCTCGCCTACGGGCTCGCACGCTCAGACAATCCTCGCCCGTGCTGATGCACCCGCCAATTTTTCACGTCCTGGCTGGGTCGCTCCGGCAGGGCGGCGACCGGATGGAAGTTTTTTGTTTATGGCGCGACGGCCACCCCTGACCCCTCCTCCCTATGAGGAGGGGAAACGTTGAAAGTTATTACGGCCTCAGCCAAAAATAACCATCGCAACACCGCCCGGATAACCCGCCCTGTCGGAATGACGGATGGAGACGGGACGGAAAAGGCGGCCGGGTCCATCAGGACGGGCGAGGATTGTCTGAGCGAAGTTCCGCTCTTTTTGTTTTACTTGGCGGACTAGCGAGTTCCGCAGCCGAGGCCGCCTTTTCCGTCCCGGCCCGCCATGGAGACCGGGCGGACGGTTTCTTTGGTTACTTTCTTTCACGGCTGAAAGAAAGTGACGCGGTGTGGCGGCAAGCCACAAAAAAACTCCTTACGGAGTTCTTTTTTTCGCGATTACAACTTCGTCTGCAAATAAGCAATCAACACCACCTGCGCCAACAAGGCATAATACAGCGGAACCTCTCCGCGCCTCTTTACGAAGAAATCATGGAAGTAGAAATGCATCGTGTTGAACCATCGCAGCAGCGGGGTCTTGGTGACTTCGTAGACGCCGACGATCAAATCGGGGAGGACGCTGCCGATAATGCCCCAGGTAAACGTGCGGACGTGGTCGATGTCGCGGGTGTTGGCGAGGAGGAGAACGAAGAGGAGCGCGACGATGGCGTCGACGGCCACGTAGGCCACGGCTTGGGTTTGGCGCGTCTTGTGGACGCGAAAGTTGTCCGAGATTCCGGTGTCGCCGTGCGGGATCATGTCGATCATGAAGTGGGAAATGAACCCAAGGACGAAGGCAACCACCGGATTTCCAACCGCGTGGCCAATGACCGCCCCGAGCGTCGCGTGCGTTGTCAAAGTCATAGTTGCCGGAATTATGCCATATTGGGAGGATTTTGGCAATAAAAAGAAGATCGTCGCACTTGGCATTCCACTGGCATTCTGCTACCATTCTCCCGCAAGCGACCAATGGGCGAGTGGCGGAATGGTATACGCGCGGGACTCAAAATCCCGTGTCCGCAAGGGCTTGAGGGTTCGAGTCCCTCCTCGCCCACCAGGAGGATAAATGCTTGCCAAGCGGCACCGTGTCTGGTATCATCCTGGCACATCGAGGCTGGGTAGCTCAGTCGGTTAGAGCGAGGGACTCATAAGCCCTAGGTCGGCGGTTCGATTCCGCCCCCAGCTACCAAAGCTGATTCAGACTGATCGCTCGCGGCGTGCGCCTTTACGGACGCAGGCCGCGGGGTAGAGCAGCCAGGCAGCTCGCCAGGCTCATAACCTGGAGGTCGTCGGTTCAAATCCGACCCCCGCAACCAAAAAGATCCGTCATCGCGACGGATCTTTTTGTTTGTGGTTTCATTTGGTATACTGCATTCGTTCTATGGCACACATCGTATCCGTCGTTAACCAGAAGGGAGGCGTGGGAAAGACCACGACGACGTTGAATTTGGCCGCGTATTTGGCGGAGCAGGGGAAGTTTGTCCTTGTGATCGACCTCGACCCGCAGGCGAACGCCACTTCCGGGCTTGGGATCGCGCATGCGGAGTTGGAGCATGGGATCTACGAGGGGATCATCGGGCAGAAGTCCATGCGCGACGTGATTCATCCGACGGCTCACGAAGGGCTGAAGGTCATCCCGGCGACGCAGGCGCTCGCGGGCGCGGCGATCGAGCTTGTTAACGTGGAGGAGCGCGAGCACTTTCTTCGGAAGGCACTGCTGGAGATCCGCAACGACTACGATTACATCCTCATCGATAACCCGCCGACGCTCGGATTGCTCACGATCAACGGCCTCGTCGCGTCCGACTCCGTTCTCATCCCCGTCCAGGCAGAATATTTCGCGCTCGAGGGGCTCGGCCAGCTGATGAACACCGTGAACCTAATCAAGGAAAACCTGAAGCCGGAGCTGAACGTGATGGGCGCGGTGATTACGATGTTCGACTCGCGCACGCGGTTGTCGCAGGAAGTTCTCGAGGAGCTGTACCGCTATTTCCCGGACAAGATTTTTCGCTCCGTCATCCCGCGCTCCGTCCGCCTCGCCGAGGCTCCGTCGTTCGGCAAGACGATTCTCGGTTACGATCCGTCCTCAAAGGCGGCGAAGGCGTACGAGCGGCTGGCACGCGAATTCATTCTGCGCGAAGAAGGAAACGTATGATGATGAAACCCGCTCTCGGCCGCGGTCTCGGATCGCTCATTCCAAACGGCCAGGCTCCGCGCACGATGACGGAGCAGATCATCCCATCGGCGCGACGGGAGATCTTGGACGTCCCGCTCGACCAGATCGTCCCGAACCCGCGCCAGCCGCGGAGTCACTTTTCGCCGGCCGAGCTCGAGGATCTGATCGCGTCGATCAAGGAACATGGCATCATGCAGCCCGTGACGGTCACGCGCGTGGCGAACGGCTACGAGCTGATCGCGGGCGAGCGACGGTTCCGCGCGTGCTCGGCGCTTGGGTTGAAGACGATCCCGGCGATTTGTCGCGAGGCAAGCGAGCAGCAGAAGCTTGAGCTCGCGCTCATTGAGAACATCCAGCGCCAGGACCTGAACGCCGTTGAAGAAGCGATCGCGTATAAGGCGCTCGTCGACGAATTCGGATTGACCCAGGAGGCGGTCGCGGCGCGCGTCGGAAAGAGTCGCAGCAACGTGGCAAATATCTTGAGGCTTCTCGACCTTCCGGACGACGTCCTCGATGCGCTGCGCGACGGGAAGCTGACGAAGTCGCATGCTCGCACGCTTCTCGCCGAAGCCGATCCCGTTCGTCGACGCTCGTTGTTCCAGCAGATGCTGAACGGCGGAATGTCCGTCCGCGAGATGGAAGAGCGCGTCGGACTCGGATCGAAAGGAAAGAAAATCGACGGCGTAAAGACGACGAAGGATCCGAACGTCGCGGCGCATGAAAATCGGCTCCGCGAAATCTTCGGTACGAAGGTCGAGATCACCGAGAAAGGCGGAAAGGGAACCGTCGCGATCAGCTTCTATTCGAAAGAGGAGCTCCTCGAGCTCCTCGGTCGCCTGTCCGACGTCTAGGCTTTCCTTGAAATCATCCCCCTCAGCCAGCCGGACACGGTCGATTTGGCCGCGTCCTTTATTTTTGACCTGGCGTGGTGCGTCTTTACGAACTTGATCCAGTCGGGGTTCGGGCCGCGGCGGTTCTTGTCGGTGACGATCTCGACGACGTCGTTCGAGCGCAGCGCGGTGTCTAGGTTGCGCATGACGCCGTTCACGCGAGCGGCCGAGCACTTGTTGCCGAGCTCGGTGTGGATGGCGTAGGCGAAATCGACCGGGGAGGCGCCCTCGGGGAGGTCGATGACGTCGCCGTTCGGGGTGAACACGAAGATGCGGTCCTTGAATACGTCGATCTTCATGATCTCCAGCTGCTCCATGAAGTCCTTCTTTCCGGACAGCTCTTTCTGGATCTTGGCGAGCTCCTCCATCCAGTACAGGTTCTTGAGCGGGGACATGCCGGCCTCCTTGTAGCGCCAGTGCGCGGCCACGCCGAACTCGGCAAGCTCGTGCATTTCCTGCGTGCGAATTTGGAACTCGACGATCTCGCCGTCGTCGGTAAACACCGTCGTGTGGAGACTCTGGTATCCGTTCGGCTTCGGCTGGGCGAGGTAGTCCTTGATGCGTCCCGGCATCGGCGTGAACTTCTGGTGGAGGATCCCGAGCACGCCGTAGCACTCCTCCACGTCCTTTACGATGACGCGGATGGCGATAAGGTCGTAGACCTTCGAGAGGTCGTCGTCGTACTTTCCAAGCTTCTTGAACAGGCTGTACAGGCGCTTGACCCGGCCGTGCACCGCCGCGTCCACGATGTTGAACTCGGCGAGAAACTTTTCGGTCTGGTCGATGATGCGTGAGACGTACGCCCCCTTTTCGCGCACCTTGGCCGTGATCATGTCGCGCACGCGCTCGTAGTCGCGCGGGTACAGGTACTCGAAGCACAGGTCCTCGATCTCTCCCTTGAACTCGCTCATGCCGAGGCGTCCCGCGATCGGCGCGTAGATTTCGAGCGACTCCTTGGCGATGCGTTCCTGCTTGTGGCGCGGCTGGGCATAGAGCGTCTTCAGGTTGTGCAGCCGGTCCGCAAACTTGATGAACACCACGCGCACGTCGCTGGCCATCGCCAGAAACATCTTGCGCATGTTTTCCGCGTACCGGTCCGTCCCCGAGTACTTCACCTTCTTCAGCTTGGTGAGCGAATCGACGAGCGACGCGATGTCTTCCCCGAACTTGGCCGACACTTCCTCGACAGTGATCTCCGAGTCCTCAACGACGTCGTGCAGGAGCCCTGCCGCGACCACGTTCAGGTTCGATCCCATCTCGGCCAGCTTGTATGCCACGGCCAGCGGGTGAACGATGTACGGGTCGCCGGTCAGCCGGATGATGCCCTGATGTGCTCCCTCGGCCATCTCATACGCGCGAGAAACAAGCCCGAGGTCGGGATTCTCGTAGGTAGACGCGATCAGCCGCGTCAGCTCGTCGTAGGTTCGCGCATTGTCAGGCATCCGTCCAGAGTAGTACAGATCGTCGAAAATGAAAAGAACCCCATCGGGTTCTTTTCTTGCTACGTTTTCGACTTTTTCTTTGGGAAGACACGCGGCGGCGACGTTCGTTTCTTCTCGAGCATGGCGAGCGCCACGTCGAGTGTGATTTCCATCGGGTCGAGCTTCTTTGGGACGGACACGTTCGTGGTCCCGTCCGTGAGGTACGGGCCGAACCGGCCGTTGCGGATGACGACGGGTTTGCCGTCGGGGCCCGCGCCGAGGTCGGCCATCGGGGCCATCTGCTTGGCCTTGAGCGCCTCCTTGTTGGCGAGGACGAACCGCGCGTCCGTCTCCGAGATCGTTCCGGGGTTAAAGTCCGGAGGAAGCGATGCGGTGAGCGTCTCGGTCTTGAGGTACGGGCCGAAGCGTCCAAGGTGCGCGACGATTTCCTCGCCCGCCTCCGTCTTTCCGACCACGCGCGGCATCTCGAACAGCGGGAGAATTTCCTCCATCGTCACCGTGTCGATGTTCGCGCCCTTCGGCAGCGACGCGCTCTTCGGCTTCGGGACCTTTGCCTTCTTATCCTCCGCCGTCCACTCGCCAAGCTGCGCAAACGGGCCGAAGCGGCCGGAGCGGACGATGACGGGCTTTCCCGTCTTCGGATCGTCGCCGAGGATCCGTTCCTTCATGATGTCCTCGCGCGATACGCCGGTGACCTTCTCCTCGATCAGCGAGTGGAACGGCCCGTAGAACGCCTCGAGCGTTGGGACCCATTCGACTTTTCCCTCGGCGATCTCGTCGAGCGTGTTCTCCATCGTGGCGGTGAAGCCGAAGTCGACGACATTCGGGAAGTGCTCCACGAGCACGTCGTTCACGATCATTCCCGTGTCCGTCGGGAAAAGCTTCTTGTTGTCGTCGCGCTCGACGTACTGCCGCGCCTCGATCGTCGCGATCGTCGGCGCGTAGGTCGACGGACGCCCGATGCCGAACTCTTCCATGGCCTTCACGAGCGTCGCGTCGGAATACCGCGCGGTCGGCTCGGTGAAGTGCTGGGTCGGGACGACGGACGTGACGTCCACCGCGTTGCCGACGGCGAGCGTCGGGAGGATCTTCTCCTGCGAGGCGTGATACACCTTCATGAACCCATCAAACTTCACCATGCTGCCGTTGGCGCGGAAGGAGTGCTTCGCGGCGTCGAGGTCGACGGCCGTGCGCTCCACCTTCGCGGGCGGGAGCTGGGAGCCGACGGTTCGGCGCCAAATGAGGTCGTACAGCTTCCACATGCCGGACTCGAGCGTCCCCTTGAGCGAGTCGGGATGCGCGGTCACGTCGGTCGGACGGATTGCCTCGTGCGCCTCTTGCGCGTCCTTCGCCTTGGTCGCGTATTTTTTTGATCCGACGGCGTATGCCTTTCCGAACTCGGAGGCGACGTACGCCTGCGTCTCGTCGAGGAACGCGTTCGCAAGGTTTACCGAGTCGGTACGCATGTAGGTGATGCGTCCCGTCTCGTACAGCTTCTGTGCCAGCGTCATCGTCTGCTTCGCGCCGAACCCGAGCCGTCCGTTTGCCTCGATCTGCAGGGAAGAGGTGGTGAACGGGGTGGGCGGGTTCTTCGAAACCTCCTTCGTCTCGATCTTCGTCACCTCGAACTTCTGCCCGGAAAGCGTCGCGACGATCTTCGCCGCGTCATCGCCCGTCTTCACGTCGAGCTTGTCCACCTTCTTCCCGTCGATCGAAAATAGCGCGCCCGGGAAGGCGACTCCGTCCTTCTGAAATTCTCCGTCGATCGTCCAGTACTCGTCGATCTTGAAGGCGAGTCGCTCGCGCTCGCGTTCGACGACGAGGCGCAGCGCGACGGACTGCACGCGACCTGCGGACAGGCCGCGACGGACCTTCGCCCAGAGAAACGGCGACAGCTCGTAGCCGACGAGACGGTCCAGGATGCGCCGCGTCTGCTGCGCGTTCACCAGGTTCATGTCGATCGTCCGTGGCGCGGAAATCGCATGGTCGATCGCCGTCTTCGTGATCTCGTGAAACGTAATCCGCTTCGCCGTCTCGGGATCAAGCCCAAGCGTTTCCGCAATGTGCCACGCGATGGCCTCTCCCTCTCTGTCTTCGTCCGTCGCAAGGATAATGTCCGTCATCCCCTTCGCAGCCGTCTTTAGTTCCTTCACGTGATCCTTCGCCTTGTCGGGGACGACGTAGGTCGGCGCGAAATGGTTCTTCACGTCGACGCCCGTCTTGCTCGCGGGAAGGTCGCGGATGTGACCAAAAGACGAAAGGACCTTGTAGTCCTTCCCAAGAAACTTCGTAATCGTTTTCGCTTTCGTCGGAGACTCGACGATGACAAGTGTGTGTGGCATGCGACAGATAATGCCGTGGATTGACGGTTTTGTCAAAAAATGATGCAGTGTGGGAGTTCTGAAGGAGAACACATGCGAGCGACGTTCGATAAGGCGAAAGTGGGAGAGCGGTTTGCGGGGTATGTTCCCCGGGGCGTGGCGAAGGACTTGGTTGCGCAGCAGGAGCGCGAGCCGGTTTCGCTCGAGGACCGGGCAAAGATCGCGCTGATGTTCGGAGGGTTCCTCGCTGTCACCGTTGCGGAACGCGGCGTAAAGCCGCTGATCGACGCGATTGTCGGAGGGGTGTCGCGGCCGCTTCGTCGGCAGCGTGTCGCGGAAGAGCAGGCCGACCTTCGGTGCCGACAGCTTGCCGCGCTCTGGCTCAAGGCAATGGACGAGGTCCGTGACATCGTGGATGATCCCGTTCCGGTCGTGCTCGCATACGACCTGATGCCGGATCCGGCCGAAGTCGACGACGAGATCTGCGAGGCTTCGCGCTCAACGATCGAGATGATGTACCAGTATCTCACCGTCGATCGCATCCGCACGCTCTACGCCGCGTTCGTCACGACTCTCCGCACCGAGATGGCGGACAAGGCCGAACGGATCCGGATCTCCGACACGACGGTCCTTGCCATCGACCACGGACGATTCACCCTCGAGCGTTCCGTGCCCGACTCGCCCTGACGGCATTCGCCGTCTTTTTTCATAGTGGCTTAGTGAAAATCTCCGGCCCCCAGCAAGGTTGACGGCCTTATAAAAAAATGATAGGTTCGACGCGTTCTGAAGGAGAACGTTATGCCACTCGAGATCAAGGGCGCGCCTGCGCCCGGTTGGTATTTTCCCATCGGTGCGGATGCTTCCAAGAAGTCATCGTACTTCTGGACCGGGATCGCGCAGCTTCATGGAGACCATCTTTACGGACATGTCGTCGAGCTGAGTGGAAACGAGTTGTGACTGCGCCTCCGGGCGGAATGGAAGGGGCCTGACATGGTTCGAGGTCTCGCACGCGTGCCGGCTGCGTACGAACGCGTCGACGTCCCTCCGACCTCGTGGCATGGTCAGGATATCCGCGCGGCGGTCAAGGAGGCCGAGGAAGAGACCGGTAAGTACCGCGCGCGCATCGAGCGCCTTGAACTCGAGTACAAGGCACGCTGACGGCACTCGCCGTCTTTTTTCTTTGGCACGCGCGATTGACAAAGTCGCAAAATCGTGATAGCCTCGGCGAACGATTTCATCCGGAGGCATCATGAAAAAGCAACCATCGACTAGCGAGGACATCCCGTCCGGCTAGCGAAGGAGCACATGTCAAAAGTAAGCAAGCAGGGCCGCGTCTCGATCCGAACCTCCACCCAGGAGGCGCGCACCGTACTCGATCCTGCCGAAGAGGCGGAGAGAGCGCTCAACAGGGCGCTGTGCGTCATCTACCACAAGATTGGGGCCGAGCTCAGCCAGCCGCGAGACGGGTGGGTCCAATACCACCTGGGCCTGGACTACGGCATTGGTGACAACGTCCAACAGAGCCTGGAGCGCCTGAGCCGCTCGTCAGAACCAGAGCGCGAAGTCTTCGCGACCGTCCTGGCCCTTGAAATCTGGGCAGACGATTGCGAGAACGATCTCTGGGCCACTACATTCGAGGAGGAAATGTACTGGCTGGAAGCGCTGCACGAGATTCCCTACGAGGCGCGCTGCTGGTAGCAAGAACCGCGAACATCCCCTGGGGAGCGCCCGCCGGCTCCCCCTTTTATCCCGCCGCTCGACGATCCAAGTCGAGCCGCGCGATGGAGGCAGAATGATTGATCACAAGCACGTCGAACTCAAACCGCCTTAGGGCGAACGGAGCGAACGTGTCAAAGAACGAAAAGCAACGGAGGAAGAGCATCCGTCATACGGATCGAGGCGAACTCGCGCCTGCCATGTGGAGGCGCACGCCGGCCTTCCTGTGGATGACGGAGGAACGGTGGTATGACCAGAAGGAGGAGGCGAAGAGCGCCTACGAGTGGATCTACTACAAGGTATTTCCTCTCCTTGAGCGAGCGGGCTACTGGAGCCACAACCCTGGCATTCTTGGCGAGTTTTCCCTCGAGGATTTTCTTGAGGAGACAAGCCATGATCCGGAGTTCTGGGACGAGGAGGCCCGCGGGATCTGGAGAGAACTTACCTGTCTGGAGTGGCTGACCTAGATCTTTGCTCGATTGTCTTCGCGGTTCGTCTCACGACGGGCCGTATTTTTGTTTTCAATTTTGGAGTCGATGTAAAAGAAAAGGACGTGCCACCTATGGCGCGTCCTGGTCCCTACGGGGTTTTCTCGTCTGAAATGCCGTACGCGCCCGCGATCTCGTCTGCCTCATGCTCCATGCCTTCCTCTTCGCGATAGCTTTGGATGACTCCGCGTATCCGCCTGTCGTATCGCGGAAAGGCGTGGAGGTCGATCCCCTGAGCCTTCGCGTGTTTGATCATTGCGATGCAATCGCCTTTGGAATAGAACGCCTCGAGCTTTGCGTCGAACGCGCGATCTGATTCTGTTCCGGGAGTTTGTTCAGACATACGATTGCATTTTAAATTATCCCCTCACGTAATACAGCCCGCCCAAATGCCGCGCCGAGCCCTTCAGTTCCATCAGCGTCAGCGTCGACGTAATCGTTTTTGGCTCCATCCCCGTTGCGACGGTCAGCTCGTCGACGTGCAGCGGCTCTCGCGTCAGCGCGTCGTACACCGTCTTTTCCTCCGCGCTTCCCGGGACGTAATCCGGCTTCGTCTCGCGGACGACCATTCCCAAACGCGATAGCACGTCCTCCGGCGTCGTCACGGGGAACGAGCCCGTCTTGATCAGATTGTTCGGTCCCTCCGACATCGGCGCGTGGATCGAGCCGGGGACGGCGAAGATGTCGCGGCCGAGTTCGATGGCGACGCGGGCCGTGATCAGCGATCCCGATTTGATCAGGGCCTCGGTGACGAGCGTGCCGCGGGTCATGCCGGCGATGATGCGGTTGCGGAACGGGAAGTTTTGCGGCATGGGGTGGGTGCCGACGGGGAACTCGGAGATGACCGCGCCGCCGCCGGCGACGATTCTCGACGCGAGGGCGCGGTGCTGGGACGGATAGACGTTGTCGTCGTCGAGCCCGCCGCCGAGGATCGCGACGGTTGTGCCGCCCGCCTCGAGTGTCGCCTCGTGCGCCGCTGCGTCGATGCCGTACGCGAGTCCGCTGACAATGACGACGCCGCTTTTGGCGATCGGACCGACGAACTCCTGCGTGACCTGGAGACCGTACTGCGACGGCTTGCGCGTGCCGACGACGGCGAGGTGGACGCGCTTGGGGTCGGGGAGGACGCCGCGGACGAACAGGACGGGCGGGGGATCGAAGATCGTTTTCAAATCGGGAGGGTACGCGTCGTCCTGGAACGTCACGGCGGTTACGTTGTGCGCGACGAGCTTCGCGGCTTCCTCGTCTGGGTTGATCGACGCGCGTTCAAAGATGAACTGGTCCGCGATGTGCGGCTCAATTCCCGCGGCAACCAGTTCATTGCGCGAAGACGAAAACGCCGCCTCCATCGAGTGGAAGGCGGCGGCCAGTTTCTTGATGCGGACCGGCCCGAACTTTGGAAAGCGGACGAGGGAGATCCAGAATTTCGTGTCGTCCATATCGTCCTAAAGCATTTTTTCAATCTCGTCCGCGGCGCGACCGACGATGTCGGACATCTTTTCCTGCTCGTCGCCCGACCACTTCCCAAGCACCCAGTCCTCGAGCGGAACGTTCGGATTCTCGGACCGTCCGATCCCCACGCGTATGCGGGTGAACTCCGGCGTGCCGAGGTGCTCGATGAGCGACTTGATCCCGTTGTGTCCGGCGCTTCCGCCTTCCGTCCGCACGCGGATGTCTCCGAATACGAGGTCGGCGTCGTCGTACGCCACGATCACGTCCCTCGCCGTCATGTTCGATTGCCGCAATGCCGCCGCGACCGCAGTCCCCGACAGGTTCATGAACGTGTCCGGCTTCAGCGTCCGCGCCTTGGCGCGGTCGAGTCCGCGACGAACGAGCTCGTCGACGACGAGAAAGCCCACGTTATGTCGGGTCTGCGCGTATTCGGGTCCTGGGTTGCCGAGGCCTACGATGAGTTTCATATTACTTCGCGCGAGCAGTCATTCCGACGATGTTGATCACGATTGGCGTTCCCGTCAGCTTGAAGTGGATGCGCATGCGGTTTTCCAAGAATCGCAGGTAGCTCGGGTGCAGCACGTCGAGGCGCTTGGCCTTGATGTGGAGGTTGAACGTCGGGGGCGCGGTGCCGGTCTGCTGCATGCCCATGATTTCCGGTGGCTTCGGGCCCTTTCCGCGGCTGGGAAGGTGGGCGCGCACGGCGGAGCGCCAGAACGTTTCCAGGTCGCGCTCTGGGATCTGCGCGTGGCGGGCCTTTTCCACCTCGTCGATGAGCGTGAACAGCTCGGGGATGCGCTGGGTGGTCTTGGCGGAGACGAACACGGTCGGCGCCCAGGCGATGAAGGGGAGGCCTCCCGCGATCATCTCGCGGACGCGGTTGATGGTGGTGGGGTTCTTGTCCTTCACGAGGTCCCACTTGTTGGCGACGATGATGACTCCGGTGCCGGCGCTCTTGACCATGCCGGCGATCATCTTGTCCTGCGTCCCGACCGGCTCGGTCACGTCGACCACGAACAGCGCCACGTTCGCCTTCGGCAGTACGCGCTCCGTGCGAAACGCGCCCTGCTCCTCAAGCTCGCCCTGCTTCTTCATCTTGGCGGCCTTCAGAAGTCCCGCCGTGTCGATGAGAAGATACTCGCGGTCCTTGTACTCGATCATCACGTCGTTCGGCTCGCGCGTGGTGTGCGCCACCGGGCTGACGATGAACCGCTCCTCGCCGAGAATTGCGTTGATGAGCGAACTCTTGCCCACGTTCGGCTTTCCGACGACGGCGACGCGGACGGCGGTGATCTCTTGGAGCTCGGCCGGCTTCATCTTGATCGTCTCGAGCTTGTCGTAAATCACGTCGAGCAAATCGCCGGTGCCCGTGCCACGCAGTCCGGAAACCGGAATCGGGGAGGGAAGGGCGAGCAGGCGCCACGACGGGTCCATCGCCGAGTTGCGGATGGCCGGGGTCTCGGCCTTGTTGCCGACCACGATAACCGGCTTGCCCGACTTCATGAGCATCGCGGCCAGCTCGCGTTCCTGCGGAAGCGCGCCCTGCTTCATGTCGACCACGAACAAAATCACGTCGGCCTTGGCGATGGCCTTCTCGGCCTGCCGCACGACGTTCTTCTCGATCTCGTCCTCGTGGTCCATGTCGAGGCCGCCGGTGTCGATCAGCTTGATGACCAAGCCGCGCCAAAGGCACACGCCTTCCTTTCGGTCGCGCGTGGTGCCGGCCACCTTGGAAACGATGGAAGCCTGCCGTTCCAGGAGGCGGTTGAACAGCGTCGATTTGCCCACGTTTGTGCGCCCGATGAGCGCGACGATGGGGATGTGGGCTTGTGGCATACTATTTTAGTGCTAAGTTTGCCGAACTTTCTCCCAAAATCACCAAAAAGTCAATGTTCTTGGCCGTGGCCAGGGACTGATAATCGTCGGAAGAGATGGAAATGCCTTGTGGAACGACGTTTCCGGACATCATGTAGCCGGTAGCGGACATAGTGACGTCGGCTTGGAGGGAGTCCTGGAGTGCCTTCAGCTCGGCTTGCTTCTTCCCATTGGACAGGTCGTAAATGACCGTGTGCTTGTAGGCGCGCTCCGCGGCATTGCCGATCTTCGTGACGTCGTAGCCGTTCCCGTCGAGCAGCTGCGAGGCGCGGAAAGCGAGGCCTGTAATAGTGGTTCCGTTTTGAATTTCGATCTTGGTGGAGGGCGTCGAAGGGGTCGCGGGGGCCGAGGATTTCTTTGTCGTCGAGGTCGTCGCGACGGTGGGGGACGATCCGTCCGGGACGAGGAGGTTCGCGGCCATCTGGCGGACGGGCCCCCAGTCGTCGTTCTTCGGAAGGAGCACGTAGGCGCCGTTTAGTGACGTCGCGTAGAGCGGCGAGGCCGTGGAGTCGTCGAGCACCTTGGTCGTAATCTTCGACGTGTCCACGTTCTTTAGTTTGCCCGCGAGCTGGAGGAGTTCCCACGCGGAAATGTTCGTGGCGACGTTTTCCTTGAGCGTATCCATGATGTGGCTGATGCGCGCCGGGTTGAGCAGCGTCCCCGAGGACATCATCTTTTCCTTCACGCCGGCGATGACCTTCTGCTGGCGCTTGGCGCGCTCGAAATCGGAACCCTCGCCGTTGTTGCCGTGGCGGGATCGTACGTACTTGAGCGCCGTCGTTCCGTCGAGATGCATCGGGCCCTTCGTGAACGTGATGATTTCGTATCGGCAGGCGTAGGTGGGAACCTGAACGCTCTCAACCTCGCCCGTGTCCGGGTTCGTTTGGTTCTGCGTCACGGACGTTCCGCAGTCCTTGTACTCGCTGCCGAGAATCGGGTACTCGGCGTCGGTGAATGTGGTGTCCACGACCACGTCCACGCCGCCGACGTCGTCGATGAGCTTTCCGAACCCGTCGAAGTCAACGCGCAGATAGTAGTCCACGTTCTGCCCGATGACCCCGCCGATCACCTCGCTCGCCATAACCGGACCGGCGCCCGCCTGCTTTTCCTCGCCGAAGTAGTTCGCGTGGTTCACCTTGCGCCACCCCTCGTCGGGAATCGGCACGGCCATGTCGCGCGGGATGGAGAGCATTCCGACTTCGTTCGTGCTTGGCTTGTAGGAGGCGAAGACGATGGTGTCTGTGAGCATCGGGCCGTCGTGTCCCGCGCCGCCGATCCCAAGCAGGAGGAAGTTGATCCGATCGTCCTTTTCTCCCTTCAGCTGCCGGTCGCCGGCGCCCACGAGGTGGCGTATGGTAGAAAACAGCGAGAAATGGGGGAATCCCGACACGTCGGCCGACGCGTCCACGTTGTACGACATCGTCGCGCCCGCAACGGACACGAACACGACCATTGCCAGTAGAATTCGCCCAAACACAACAAAGGGCCTCTTGGGAGAAGCGGGAATCTGGTATTTTTGGCGCAAAAGGTCGATCTTGATTTTCTCCATAGATGAACCCTCACAGTATAACAAAAACACCCCTCTTGTGAAGGGGTGCTTTTGGTGGATGTTGGTGGGCTCGAACCACCGACCTCACCGATGTGAACGGTGCGCTCTAACCAGCTGAGCTAAACATCCGTATTGTCCACGTGCGGGAGGATACCATACGATGTGGGACGGTTCAAGTGGCTCCCTTGATCCCTGCCAAAAACCGTGGTATCCTAGAAAAGATTTATTGATCCCCCACATGTTTTCATTCGCCAAGCGCAAGGAACACGACGATCCGCTCGACACGGTCTGGCATCGGCGCTTCGGGCCGGTGGTTGGGTCGATGGCGGTTTTTATTCTGGAGGTTTTGCAGATCGTCATCATCTCGGCGGCGATCATCGTGCCGATCCGGTACTTCCTCGTGCAGCCGTTCTACGTGAAGGGCGCGAGCATGGAGCCAAACTTCTACGACAGGGAATACCTGATCATCGACGAGCTCACCTTCCGCATGCGCGAGCCGGAGCGGGGAGAGATCATCGTGTTCCGCTATCCGCGCGACCCAAGCCAGTTCTTCATCAAGCGGCTGGTCGGGCTTCCGGGGGAGACGGTCGAGATCACCGGCGGCGCGGTCGTCATCTACAACGACGCGCATCCGAACGGACAGATCCTCGACGAGAAGCTTTACCTCGGAAGCACGCTCTCGCAGGGAAAGAAAAAGGTCACGCTCGGCACCGACGAATATTTCGTCATGGGAGACAATCGCGACGAAAGCCTCGACTCGCGAAGCTTCGGACCGATTAGCAAGTCCGCGATCGTCGGCCGCGTCTGGGTGCGCGGGTTGCCGCTGTCGCGCGTAGGAACGTTCGAGGCGCCGACGTACAGTTTGTAGAAATCGAGAGGCTTAAGGCTGAAAGGCGTAAGGCATACGGGAGACGTTTCCGGCGCCGTTCTGCATTTTCTTAAGCCTTCTGCCTTTCAGCCTTAAGCCTAATCTCACGACTATGCCAAAGAAAACAACCGCAGCGAAAGAGTCCGAGGAGAAGGACGAGAAAGCGGAGAAGCCCGCCGCCGCGTCGGAGGCTCCCGTGAAGAAGGGGAAGGCGCCGCCGGAGCTCTTGCGCGGGTTCCGCGACATCCTGCCGGAGGAACAGGCCCGCTGGAGCCTGATTCGCGCGAAGGTGCGCGAGATGGCCGACGCGTACAGCTTTGACCGCATCGAGCTGCCGCTTTTGGAGCGCGCGGATTTGTTTCAGCGCACGCTCGGGAAGCAGACAGACGTGATCGAAAAGGAAATGTACGCGTTCGAGGACCCGTCGGGCGACCTGGTCGCGATGCGTCCGGAGGCCACGGCCTCTGTCGCGCGCGCGTTCGTGAACCACGGGATGTTCAACCTGCCGCAGCCGGTGAAGCTGTGGTACGAGGGTCCGATGTTCCGGCACGATCGTCCGCAGGCCGGGCGCTACCGCCAGTTCAACCAGTTCGGATTCGAGTCGCTCGGCGTTCCCGACGCGGTCGTGGACGCGCAGCTCATCCTCATCGCCGCGCGCACGTTCAAGGAGCTCGGCATCGACGTGACCATTCAGATCAACTCCATCGGCACGCCCGAGTCGCGCCAGAGCTACCTCACGGAGCTCGCGAGCTACTTCCGCCCGCACCGCAACAAGCTGAGCGAGGACGACAAGCGCCGCCTCCAGAAGAGCCCGCTTCGCCTCCTCGACAGCAAGGACCCGGCCACCGTCGAGCTGCTCGCCGGCGCGCCGCAGATCGTGGACTGGCTCGACGAGGAATCGAAGCAGCACTTCATGAAGGTGCTCGAGTACCTCGACGAGGTGGAAGTTTCGTATCAGCTCAACCCGCACCTCGTGCGCGGGCTCGACTACTACACGCGCACCGTGTTTGAGATCTGGGAGTCGGGCGACGAGGGCGAGCGCGCGCAGAACGCGCTCGGAGGCGGCGGACGCTACGACGGGCTGGTGGAGCTCATCGGCGGACGGCCGACCCCGGCGTGCGGATTCGCCATCGGCATGGAGCGCGTCGCGAAAGCCATGGCCGACCGCAACATCGCCCCGGAGGCCCGCGCCAAGCCGCTCGTGTTCTTCTGCCAGCTCGGCGACGGCGCGCGACGCGTCGGCCTGCGCCTGTTCGAGGAGTTCCGCGTGGCGGGAATCCCGGTGGCCGAGGCGTTCGGCAAGAACGCGCTGAAGGCCCAGCTCGAGGTCGCGAACAAGCTCGCGGTCCCATACGCGCTCCTGCTCGGCCAGAAGGAGGTCCTCGACGGCACGATCATCATCCGCGACATGGACTCGGGAGCCCAGGAAATCGTCGATTCCGGAAAGATCGTGTCCATCATGAAGCGCAAACTCGCGAAGGCGGAAGGCGTCACGCGGCCGAGCCAGGACGTGGTGCAATAGAAAAAGACTCAAGATACAAGAAGGGCAAGAAACAAGGAAGAATCAAGGGTAAAATCTTAAATTTCAATTTTTACCTTTGAATTTTAAGTCTTCCTTGCATCTTGCATTCTTGATTCTTGACTCTTTATCTCCCCCCTGTTATCCTCCCGGTATCTTAATCAATGAAAGGAAGGTGAAAATAGTGTGGTAGACGTAAAACGCCGAAAAGGAGAAAGCTTCGAATCGCTGTTGCGCCGCTTTTCGCGACGCATCCAGCAGAGTGGAAACATGCTCGAGGCGCGCAAGCTTCGGTTCCACAAGAAGGATCCGACCCGCAACCGCGGCCGCGCCAGCGCGCTCCGCCGATTGGAAATCAAGGATGACCGCGAGTATCTGATCAAGGCCGGAAAGTTCGTGGAAGAGCCGCGAAAGACCGGAGGACGACGGTAGTCGGGGGTTTCGAAGGGTTCGAAGGGTTCAAGGGAAAATGGGGAACGGATCCCCTCGATCCCTCTGACCCCTTCGATCCCTTTTGTGTTATAATCAAACCAATATGCTTATCGAACAAATCTCAAACGACCTGAAGGAAGCGATGAAGGCCAAGGACGCGGACACCCTTTCCACGCTGCGGATGCTGAAGTCCGCGGTGAAGAACAAGGAGATCGACGCGCAGAAGGAACTTGCCGACGAGGACGTCGTCGCCATTATCAAGATGCAGGTGAAGCAGTTGCGCGAGGCGAGCGACGTGGCGGAGACGGCGGGGCGTCCCGAGACGGTCGAGGCGGCGAAGAAGGAGATCGCGCTCCTGGAGAAATATCTCCCGACGCAGATGGACGACGTGACGCTGTCGCAGGTGGTGAAGGACGCGCTGCAGATCGCCGGGGCCACGACGAAGGCCGACACGGGGAAGGCGATGGGCGCGGCGATGAAGGCCGTGGGAGGACGCGCCGACGGATCGCGCGTGAAGGCGGTCGTCGAGTCGATCCTCGCGGCGTCCGTCGTCGCCGCCGTCGGATTCGCGCACGCGCATCCGGCGCTCGCCGCCACGGTCGCTGCCGCGAAGGACGCGTCGATGATCGTGTCCGGCGCGCGCATCGCCCGCGTGTTCCTCATGCTCATGGGTCTCGTGTCCGTCCTGTTCATCATCATGGGCGCCGTGACCGTGATGACGTCGTCGGGACGCGACCACGGACACCATCACGGCCTCCAGCAGATCGGCGTCGGAATCTTCGGAACGATCCTCATGGCGGGGCTCATTGCCATCGCGACCGCGACGATTCAGAAGCTCGGGTGATATCCACAGACTTTCAAATGCCGCGTGTATCCGTGCACGCGGTTTTGTTGTAGAATGAGAGCGACGAAATAAGCGTCTCGATGATGCGTTTTCTCCCAAACACTATGCGCAGCCGCCTCGCCGCCGGAGCCGCCTTTGGCGTGCTCGCCGTTTGCGTTATTGCCGCCGCGCACCCAGCGCTCGCGCAGTCCGTCCAGAGCGCGGCGACGCAGCTCGCCACGTCGGCCGCGGCTGCCGGCGCGTCCACCAACAGCCTGCCGATCATCATCGCGAAGGTCATCCGCGTCTTCCTCGGAACGCTCGGGATCATCTTCACGATCGTCGTCCTCTATGCCGGATGGATCTACATGACGGCGCAGGGCGACGACACCAAGCTGAAGAAGGCGAAGGACATGATCAAGAACGGAGTGATCGGAATGATCCTCTGTATCTTTTCGTTCACGATCGCGAGTTACATCCTGAACAGCCTGCTGGACAACTGGGGCGGTGCGACGGGAAGCACGTCCGTCGCCGACCGGTACAGCGAGCCGCTTTCCGGATCGCTCGGCGCGGGCATCATCGAGTCGCACTATCCGGAGCGCAACGCGATCGGCATTCCGCGCAACACGCGCATCATGGTGACGTTCAAGGAGCCGATCGATCCGGCCTCGATCATCTCCGGCTACGACCTGAGCCCGACTTCCACCGATCTGAATTCCGCGAACGTTCTGATCTACAAGACCGCGGACGAGGCGAGCGTGGATACGCTGAAGCTGGGGGCAAGCGCCGTTTCCGTGACCATGAACGCGGATCACACCATCTTCGTCTTCGACCCGGTCGATCTCCTTGGCAGCTCGACGGACGACACGAACTATACCGTCAAACTGACGAACAGCATCAAGAAGGCGGACAAAACGGCCGCGTTCACCGCGTCGAATCAGGATGGGTACGAGTGGACGTTCGAGGTTTCCACGGAGGTCGACCTCACTCCTCCGAAGGTCGTGTCCGTCATCCCGCGTGCCTCCGCCACCGATGCGCGAAACATCACCGTTTCCATCACGTTCGACGAGGCGATGGACCCGGTGGCCGGAACGGGGACGTACGTGGCGCCGACGGAGTCAAATCCGAACCCGACGCAGACGTTCAGCAACATCACCGTCGGTTCCTCGACCGCGGCGAGCGGATACGTGGACGGGACGTTCTCAATTTCCAACGCGTACAAGACGATCGAGTTCACGCCGACCGAGGCGTGCGGCGTCGATCCGTGCGGCGACACCATCTACTGCCTTCCGGCTCCGGGCGGCAGCGCGAGCACGAACGCGATCGAGGTCACGGCCAAGGCGGCGAGCGTCGGCGACGAGCCGCCGCAGGCCGATCCGATCTTCGTGCCGGCAAACGGCCTGGAGGACGCGTCCGCGAACTCGCTCGACGGAAACGGCGATGACGAGGGGACGGGTCCCGACGACGATAACTACGTCTGGGGATTCCAGACCAACGACGAGATAAACGACACCGTCCCGACCATTACCGAGATGCATCCGGGCATCCTCGAGGGGCTGTCATCGCCGTCGGCGAACGTAACCGCGACGTTCTCCGTTCCGATGAAATCCTCGACGCTCAATACGACAAACGTCTCGCTGTGGGCAGACCCGTGGTATGAGTTCTGGTTTACGACGAGCAAGACGGACCTGGTCGTCGACGACGAGACGATCAACACGACCGTGGAGATCGCGCATCCGGGTCTTGTCAGCAACGAGGACAACGGATGGGACTACGACCCGGTCATTACGCGTGACGTGAAGTCCGCGTACCAAATCTGCGCGTATCCCGTGGACGGTCCGAACGCGGCCGGAACGGGGATGTGCGGAACGAGCACGACGACGGCCAGGTATTGCTGCAATGGCTTTCCATCCGAAAGGGCCTGCCACACGACAAATCTTGATACGACGCTTACGACTCCGGCGACCGTGGAACTTCCAGACTCAAATCCAGAATCTTCCAATTAGCGCGCTATGATATTTTCCCGCAAGAGCCTGCTCTCGATCCTCTTTGCCGTCTTCGTAACGGTCGGAGCTCTTGCGATTGCCCCGCATGCGTTCGCGCAGGTCGTGGACCCGACCTCGGGACTGAGCTCCTTCGCGGAAACCGCGGGTCTTGCGACGGGCGAGACGCTCACGATCACCATCGCCAGGCTCATTCGAACGGTCATCTCGATCCTCGGCATCATCGCCGTCGTCCTGATTCTCGTCGGGGGGTTCCGCTACATGACGTCGGGAGGGAACGACGACAAGATCAAGAGCGCGAAGAAACTGTTCTCGTCGGCGATCGTCGGTCTCGTCATCATTCTTTCCGCATTCGCCATCGTCCAGTTTATCCTCGGCCAGCTGATGGGCGCACTGAACGGGACGAGCACGTCGTCGGGCAGCGGCGGGAACGGCGGGGGATACGGCGACGGGGGAGGCACGTCGAGTCAATTCGTCTTGACGGACGTCAACCTCGAGTGCGCGTACGCGATTAAAAACGTAAACCTGCAGTTTACCTTCAGTAAAAGTCCCAGCCTCGAATCCATTAACAATGGTGGGATCCGCGTACAGCAGTCTGGAACGGACGTCCCGGGAACGTTCGCCGTTGCCGGAACGGTGGCCACGTTCACCCCGACGCAGGACTGTTCCGCCGATGGATTTCCGACCGAGCATTGCTATGACGCGGGCGCGGATTATACGATTGAGCTGAGTACGACAACGTTGAAGAGCTCGACGGATTTGGCGTACAAGTGCGACACGACATACCCGTGCTCGTTCGACTTCACGACCGGGACGGCCGTGGACACGGAAGGCCCGACCACGATGGAAATTTCGGCCCCGGAAGAAGGATCGGCCGTCTATACGAACGAGATCCGACCGCTGCAGGCGTACACGGTCGACGACACGGGCGTCTCGAGCCTTGCCTTTACGATCGACAACGGGGATTCGATCTACGACGCGGCGCTCTCGACGGACTCGACCGCCGGATCCCTTTCGTCGGAAAATTTTTTCTCGACCGCGGACGGATCGGAGTGGTATGTCTCTTCGGATTACGCGACGGGAAGCCATACCATTCGCGCAAGGGGAACGGACTGTGCCGGACACGCCAGCACGTCTTCCGGGGTAAGCATTGAGGTCTATCCCGCTTCCTGCAACGACGGCGTTGCAAACAATGGCGAGGCGGATCCGCCTGGCGACTGCGGCGGAACGAGCGAGTGCGGCGCGTGCGACGGGTCGCCGTGCACGTCCAATGCCGACTGCTCGAGCGGGTACTGCTCCGGAGAAATTGATCCCGAGACGGGACTTGTCGTCGATGGCGTTTGCGAGAGCGTTCCGGAAATCACCTCTGTTTCGCCTGGCGATGGAACGGAAGGAAACATCATCTCCATCATTGGAAGCGGTTTTGGATCGACGCCGGGAACCGTGCAGTTCCTTGGCGCCGTCGACACGAACGGTACGTACTCGAACCCCGTGACCGCGTCCGAGTACCAGTGCGAGACCGGTTCCACCTGGACGGACACGCAGATTATCGTCCAGGTTTCCGGTTCCATGAAGGACGGCCCGATTCGCGTCACGACCGGAACCGACGCGACCCATCCCGACGCGTACGTCGACGCCACCAACGACGACTACGGGGCTACCGTCAGTGACTTTGACGTGAACTCCGTGGTGCGTCCGGGTCTGTGTCCGCCGGATCCGACGTCCGGAATCGGTCACTCGACGGTCGGACTCTCGGGAAATAATTTCACCTCATCGAGCGAATCGAGCCAAGGGACCTCGACGGTCTACTTTGGAAACTACGAGGCATCGGATTACTACAGCTGGGCCTCCGCCGCGCTATCCGTCCAGGTTCCGCTCCTGAACGCTCGCGATTATGACACTCAGGTTTGGGTGGGGGATTACGTTTGCGCGACGACCCAGGGGGCCGTGACGCCACAGGTCACATGCGCGACGGACGCGGACTGTGACACGACATCAGGCGAATCGTGCGCAACCATGCGCTGCTCCGGTTCCGACGCATTCTGCGAGACGGACTCCGACTGCGGAACGGACGGATCCTGCGTTTCGCTGCGCCAGGGATCGAACAAGGTGTCATTCACCGTCGTCGACTCGTCCGAAGGAACCACTCCGGTCATCGCGTCCGTCGTTTCGGGCTGGACCGCATGCAAGGCGATGGGAACCCGCTGCTCGGCCGATGCGGACTGTTCCGCGGTCAATCCGGGAGACACGTGCGACGACCAGGACACGTGGGGGCCGATCGGGCAGTACGTGACCATCAACGGAACCGGATTCGGCTCGACGGCCGGCACGGTCCATTTTTCCGCGCAGGACACCAGCGGAAGCGTCGCGTGGGGCGATACGGATTTTCCGGAGGCCTGCGGATCCGACACGTGGGGCGATACGGAAATCATCGTGAAGGTTCCCGCGACGTTCACGGACGGCTCGGCGATCGGGCTCGGTGCGACGTACTCGCTTACCGTCGAGACGGGATCGGCCTCGTCGGAGGCGACGGACTTTACCGTTCTCGACGACACTCCGGGCCCGGGCATCTGTAATCTTGATCCTGTCTCGGGGCCCGTGACCACCACGAACGTCGACATCGCGGGCGACAACCTCGGAAGGCACACGGGATCCGCGTCCGTGACGTTCTCGTCTTCCGAAAGCGCGTCCGTCCTGAGCTGGGACTCGTCGCTCTCTTCCGTCACGGCAACCGTGCCCGCCTCGGCCGAAACCGGACCCGTGTACGTGACCGACGCGAATGGGTATCGATCGAACGAGCTGAATTTCAAGGTTGGAAGCTGTCTGGCCGACGGCGACGGTTTCTGCGACGTAGAGGGAACGAGCTGCTGCTCGAACGGTCAATGCGCGGCCATCTGCGCGGATGAGCCCCAGGAGTCGCATTACTCCTGGATGTTCTCGACCACCACGATTCCCGCGACGCCGAAGGTGGTCGTCGACTGCAGCGAGGGCGTGGTTACGTCCCCGTCACCGTGGAACAATTGGAGCGAGTCGAAGAACATCTGCGTGAACGCCGCCGTCACGGCGACGTTCGACATGCCGATGATGAAATGGGATGACCTTGCCCCGTACCTCCACGTCACGGATCCGGACGGCGCGGACATCGCGGGAGTGATGGCGGACGGCGAAACGCCGGGCGGATATACGTTCAGCTGGAGTCCGACGGGAGGCGACTTCCTGCCGAGCGCCACGTATACCGTGACCCTCGACGCCGCGGGAATTACGTCGGAGGACGGAATCTTCATGGCGAACGACTATTCCTGGACGTTTACGACCGCCGCCACGACCGAGCCGTGTAACATCGGATCCGTCGTCGTCAGTCCGTCCGCGCACACGATAACGGAGGCTGGGCAGACCCAATCGTATTCGGCACTGGCGCTGTCGCAGAATGACTTCTGCGTCGCGTTGGATTGCACGAATTACGGCTGGACGTGGGACTCCTCGCAGTCGCAGCTTGCGTCGGTAGAACCGACGACCTCCGCGACCGGCTCCTGCGCCACCCTCGCCACCGCCATCGCCGAAACCACCAGCGGATCCCCGGTAGACATCACCGCGCAGGCCGTGAACCCGACGGGCGACGAGCCGAGCGACGCCGGACAGCTTACGATCAACTTCACCGACCCGGAGGTCACCAGCTGGACGCCGAGCTGCGATTCGGTGTGTTTGAACGGAGGGATTACCGCCGACTTCAACACGGTCATGGCGGACGAGACAGCTTTGGGATCGAAAAATTTTTCCGACAGCACCGTCACGATCTACTCTTGCCAGGATTCGCTCTGCTCGACCGACTCGGGCGAGATGACGCTCTGGGACAACGTGGTCTCGTATGACCTTTCCGCCGACTCGAGGTCCGTCACCTTCACGCACTCGGAGCCCTTTACCAAGAACACCTGGTACCGCGTCGTGATTTCCGGAGACGTCGAATCGCTCTCCGGCGTGGCCCTGTCGGAGTCGGGAAGCAACTATCCTTCCGAGGACAACGGGTATTCTGAGTTCTCGAACGACTTTTCTTGGAAATTCAAGACCAAGGATTCCGACGAGCCGTGCGCGGTCGATCGGATTGAGACCGACCCGAAATCTTCGTCCGCAACGCATATCGGCGAGGAGGCGCTTTGGCAGGCCATTCCGTTCGGCGCCCGGGACAGCTGCTCCGTGAACGGCCAGGAGCTTGACCCGCTGAGCTACGGCTGGGACGCGTGGACTGCCGTCGACGCGACCGGCCCCTCCCTTGGCGACGTCGCGACCATGCTGAACAGCGCGTCCGACCCGCTTCGCATCACTTCCGTTCTTCAGACCGGATGTTCTTCGAACTGCCTGAACACGGGATCGGAGGCGACCACAAGCGACTATTTCTGCGGAAACGGCCTGGTGGAGCCAGGAGAGGATTGCGACGGGGGAGAAGGGTGTTCCACGACCACCTGTCTGCACGAGGGAGCTTCGGCGGACTACCGCTCCCCGAGCGTGTGCGGCGACGGCGCGGTCGGAACCGGAGAGGAGTGTGACGACTCGAACACGGACAACTCCGACGGATGCTCTTCCGTCTGTCTGAATAACGGAGCGCGAAAGGCCGGCACCTCCTGCGACGGATCGACTGTCGACCAGTCGGCGAGCGACGGAGGCGAGGATTGCGACGGCACCGCGGGATGCTCTTCTGACTGTCTGAACGAGGGAACCGTGGCTCGTTCCGGATACAATTCAATCTGCGGAAACAGCAACATCGATTCCGGTGAGGACTGCGATGATGGCAACGTTGCCAGCGGAGACGGATGTTCTTCGATCTGTCTGTTTGAGGGGGCAAACGTCTGCGCGTTCGCCTGTCGCGACAATCCCACCAGCGACTGTCCGGGAATCGGGGCCGACGCGTCGACATACTGCGGAAGCGCCACCGATGCCTGTCTCCCTGTCGTTTCGCCGTGCTGCGGCGACGGACGCATTGATTACCGCGGCGTAACCGGCGCCTGGAGCCCTCGCGCCGAGGATTGTGACGATGGCAATACCACGAACGGAGACGGGTGTTCCTCATCCTGCGTGGACGAGGGATCGTCATTGGGCACGTCGAGCTACTGCGGCGACGGTACGACGCATCGTACGGGGACGAACGAGTATAACGGGGCTGTCATTGACACGGGTGCCGAGGAGTGCGACGCGGCAACGGATCCGTCCGGGGATACCGCCTTTGGATATTGGGGCGTCTCCTACGTGAATCCAGAGGCGGTCTTGGACGTGGACGCGACCACGCACACGGCGGAGTCGTCGATTACGGCAACGGAAACGACGAGCGGCGTGGAGGGAAGCGGAACGCTTACGCTGACCTGTTCCTGTGAGAACGATGCGCAGTGCGGCGACGACGCGTACGGCTGCGGGACATCCTCCTGCTGCTTCGAGCGCCCGACCGTCGAGGCCGTTTCCCAGGGAATCGGGGAGACGAACGTGTGCCTGAACGCGGCGATCTACGTGGACTTCTCGGACGTGATGGACTCGAATTCGCTGATGTCGTGGGACGATACGGCGGGACCGAACACGGGCGTATTCGATTACGGCGAAGGCCACCAGAACCTGTACCTCGCCCTGACGACGTCGACGGGCGACGCGATCGACATTGCCGACTGTCCGTCCGGCTATCTCCAGGCAAGCCTGCTTGCGTACGGCGACACGGCGAGCCGTTCGTGGATCGCGCGCGCTTGGAATTGGGTCGTGCGTTCCGTCACGGGCATGTTCGGTGGAACCGCGCAGGCCGCGGATACGACGGCCTACTGCCTGACTCCCGTGACGTACTCGCTGACGGCGAACGAGTTCGGCGGCTCGCGCGTCTCGCTCAACATTACGGACGTTCTGGAGGCCAATTCCTACTACACCCTTGTCGTGGTGGAGGACGCCGACCTGACCGACGCGGTCGACGGCCTGAACGACGGCGTTCTTTCCGCCCATGCCGTTGGCGTAGACGCGAATGGGGCGCCGGACGGTAAATACGCGGTAACCTTTCAGACGGGTACGGAAATTTGCGGTCTTGATTCCGTGACCGTGGAGGACACGGGCGTGACTCCCGCGAGCGACATCGTCGACCCAAGCGTCGGATCGTTCACGGCTTCCGGCGAGCAGCACGCGTTCGTGTCGATTCCAAACACCGTCCGTGGCGGGCGCGAGGAGGAAATTCAGCCGACGGCGAGCTACGGCTGGAGCTGGACGTGGGACTCGACCGTCATTGACGCGGATACGGAAAACATCGTTTCGTCGGCGAGTTCGACGGACGCCGCATCCACCGTGACCGCTTCCGACAAGACGGGCCAGGAATCCGTCGTGGCAACCGCGGCGTTCAGCGCGACCAACACCTTCGGCGAAACGAGCGGAGGGGTAAGCGGAACCCTGAAGGTCGTCGTAAACGTCTGCGACAACGTCCCGACCGTCGAGAATTCGAACGGCCTGTATCTCGATGCCGACTCAAATTTCAGCTTCTTCTACTGCCAGGATGCCGGCGTGGCGAAGGACACAACCGACGATCTTCCCGAGCTTGAGACGCCAATCGCGGTCGAATCCTATACGTCCGACATCATCCAGGACCTGATCTTCAAGGTGGAGGGAACTTCCGACGCCATCGGCGTCCGTGTGCTTCCGAATTCCTCGTACCTCACCCCGTCCGCCTGGTATGTCGCGCAGGGATTCACCGGAGGATCCCCGTCGAGCACGACGGTAGACGGTTACGAGGCGATCACGGACGGCAACACCACGTACGTCGCGGCCACGAACGTCACCAATTCCGGGACCATCTACCCGAACGTGTACGCCATCTCCTATACGGAGAACGCGGAGGCTTCCTCGCAGGAAATTTTCGCGCAGATCCTGGCGAACTGGTCGTTCAACGCCAATGACGACGTCGTCACGGACATCAACCTCTGCCAGTCGAGCACGGACGGAAGCTATCCGACGGACGTGACCACGGGCGACCTCATTCCGTGCGTCTGGGACGGCGACTGCGCCTCCGGCCAAATTTGCGACGCCGACAAGGCCAAGCTCACGCGCGACATGCGCCGCCTGGAGGACGTCGTCGTGATCGCGGGCGAACTCGACGGCTACGGCGCCGCGAACGGCCTCTGCTCGGTGACCACGAACCAGACCTGTACGGCGGACGACGAGTGTCCGGGAACCGAAACGTGCGAGCCTTCCGTTCCGAAGCTCGCGGACGGCACCTTTGTCAGCTCGTACTCCACAAGCACCTGGCCGTCGTGGACGGCGGGGCTTGGCAACGCGCTCGGCACGTCGCTTCCCACCGACCCGGTGAACGAGTTCATGAATTGCGACGGCGAGAACTACGAGTCCGCCACCTGCTGGAACTCGGTCGCGGCCACCTTCACCTGTCCCGACGAGTCCCATGTCTACGGTTACCGAAGCGTCGGCGGCACGTCCTTCGAGCTGTCGACGGAGCTTGAGTTCGATGCGGGAACTTGGGCGAAGGAGCTTAATCCGTCCACGCTTGGCACGGTGACCGCGGAGTACCACCCGTCCGGCACGGCCTCGCCGACGAACTTCGTCTCTTCTACGGACCCGGCCGCATTCTGCTACGGCGTGACCCTTGGAACGTCGTCGATCTGTGGCGACGGGGTAGTGAATACGAAGGAAACAGATCCGTCCGCCGAGGGATACGAGGCGTGCGAGATCGGGGACACGACGACCGTCGACTGTACGGATTCTGACGGCGTGGCAGGAACGATGCTTGCAACGTGCCTATCCGACTGCTCCGCGTTCCAGGACGAGACGACCGCGGTCGCCGCGGGCGGCGTCTGTACGCCGTACTCCTGCGGCAACGGCGTCGTGGACGGCGCGACCGAGACCTGCGACGATGGGTCTCTTAACGGGACCTACGGCCACTGCGGCGATGACTGCACCCTCACTTCCGCCTTTTCCTGCGGCGACGGTTACCTTGCCGGCGGCGAGCAGTGCGACTGCGGCGTTTCGGCGAACTTCACGGCGGTCATGTATGATACGACCCCGAGCTGGGCACGGCTCAACCATTGCGCGGTTTCGAACGGACAGTACGCCACCAGCCCGACCGGAACGTGCTCCTACGACTGCAAGAGCCCCGGCCCGAGCTGCGGTGACGGGGAGGTGAATGGGTCCGAGCAGTGCGACGGCGGCTATCAGAAATGGTCCGGGGCACTGTGCGCGGACGCAACGGAATGCACGACGAACGCGGACTGCACCGACGGTTCTTCCTGCGGCGACGGCGGAGCGTCGTGCGGATCGAGCACGGTGTGCGCGACGGATGGAAACGCCGACTCGATCACCGACATTGACTCCGGTAGCATCTGCGACAGTTCGACCGGCCTGAAGGTCGACGGAACGTCCTGCGACGCCATTAACCTCGCGGACGGCAACGGTTCTTGCGGAACGGTCGTCTACGACCTCGCCCGTTCCCAAACCTGCTCGACGTCCGCCTGCACCTGGGGAACCTGGACCGCATGCGTCAGCGCCGACTATTGCGGCAACGGCACGGTCGACGGCACCGAGGTCTGCGACGACGGTAACACCGACAACACCGACGCCTGCACCAACGACTGCAAGGCGAACGTCTGCGGCGACGAGCTCGTTTATTCCGGGGTGGAATCCTGCGACGACGGATCGCTCAACGGCGACGACTGTACGGCCGTCTACGAGGGGATGTGCCACTACTGCACCATCAACTGCCAGTACAAGACCAAGTCGGGCGCCTACTGCGGCGACGGCGCGATCAATGGCACGGAGCTGTGCGACGGGGCGGACATTCCGTTTTACTGCTTCGACAACGCGGACGGCGAGGGTGGCACCAGCGCGACGGACCTCGGCGGAACGTGCGGTTCCGTCAATGAAGGAACGGAAGGCTCTTCGGCGGGATGCGATTCCGGTTTCACCTGTCGCGAGCTTGGGGTGTGCAATGGAGGATCCAAGCAAGGCGAACGCTGCACGGTCGTTTCCGGTCACACGAGCACGACGGAGGACAGGAACGCCTGCGGGGCGGATTCGGAATGCGTCGTCCCAACCTGCGACTCTACCTGCTCCACCTCCTGCCCGTTCAGCTACCAGACCGTTTCCGTCCTCGGCCAGACCAGCGAGGCGGGCGGAACGGCGTCGGATACCATCAACCTCTACAGCTACCCGTCCGACTCTGACTTGAACCCGGACAGCGCCGTCCTGTACATCCCGGCATGCAGCGTGGGAACCCAGATCACGGCCGACGTAGACACGACCTCGAACGTGACCCCGCCGAGCGTGGCCGTGTACTTCATTACGGATTATACGGGAACCATGGGCGACTGGGTCGATGGGAATAATCATTGTGACGGAGCGGGAACCGCCGTCGTCGGGACGGACTGCACAACTTCTTCTGAGTGCGGGACCGGTGGAACGTGTACGTCTACTCCTCCGTCGGGATATAGCCGCATGGATATCGTCAGTGCGTCGGAGTCTACTGCCATTCAAACGCTCTATGACTCGCTCTCGTCCGGCGATTTGCAAGTCGGACTCATGCGAATTGGAAGTTCCGCAGTTAGATCCGGCGTTTATGGCGGGGATGGGTATACGATCGACGCGGCGCTCGGGTCGATGGATGAAAATGATCTCATCGCAACCGTTGAAGGATACGCGCTTGAGTCAGACCTTGGCTGGGGGCCGCCAATCTATCAGGGGATGAAGGCGGCGATTACTGAGCTTGATGCATCCTCCGCTGACGTGAAACTGATCATTCTTTTGTCGGATGGACAGACCTACATCAGTAAGACGAGTACGATGTGTACGAACTCTACCACCGCCGGAGTGTGCGAGGATGGTACAACGCATCCGAGCTGCGGCAACGATGCCTCGACCACCCTCGATGACGAAACAACGTCCAATTACTACTGCTGTACAAAACAGGTCGACAAAGGACTGCTGAGCACCTGTTCGGCCGACGATGAGAATGGAGCCGTCCGCGGAAGCGGTGACGTCAGCGTCTACACGGCCGCGATAACGGCGACGACCGACGACGTATACGCATCGTATATGGCACACATGTCCAGCGAAACGTGTGGACATCTGTATGCGGATATCAACGACTGCACGACAGGCACATACGCGTTCTCTGCCCAGGACGAGGACGGCGTGGCCGGGATGTACGATTCGATTATCAGCTCGATCATCAATGTGACCGTCGGACTTACGACGGAATCTTCGACCGGGACGTCCGTGACGACGACTGGAAACGTTTCGGACGGCAATGACAAGACGCTTCCGTTTCCGCCGGATTTCCAGTGCACCGGGTCGGACATGTCCATCCCGATGTCCACGACCTTTACTGGAACCGGATATGTAACCTTCAGTAACATCAACTTCACGTATTGTCCCGCACCATAATCCTATGAACGGCTTCGACCAAACATCCGATTCGACGCGTCCGCCATGGAAAATCGTCGCCCTCGTTGCGGGGGCGGCGGTAGTTGCGGTCGCGCTGATCATCGGGGCCGTTCTGTTCGTGCGCAGTCGCCAAAAAGTGGAGATTGCTTCACAGAACATGGATCGCATTGAGACGCAACTTGCGTCGTCATTGGCTGGGTGCGCTCAGGAACCGGACCCAGAGGAGTGTCGAAACAAGAAGGTGTTGCTCGCGGCCAAGGCGACCGGCGCGTCGACCGTCTGCGAACAGCTGACTGGATCCGATCATGACTCCTGTGTCTGGACCGTCGCAAAGGACAGAGAGGATCCGGAGAGCTGCGCGGCGATTTCCGACGTCGAACGTGCGAAGATGTGCTCCGACCAGATCAACGTTCGTCTTGCCCTCTCGCAGAAAGACCCCTCTTTCTGCGACAAGGTTCAGGACGCGGCCAAACAAGACGGATGCAGGAATTCGGTCGACGGTCCGCTTACCGAGGCCAACTGTGTGGAACGTGGAACGGATCAGACGGTCTGTGACAAGCTCGCTCAGTTCGAAGCGGCGGTGGCGGCAAAGGATCCGAGCAAATGCTTGGAGCTCTCCGATGAGACGGAACAGAGCCGTTGCGCGGATCTTGTTGGGACCGGAGACGTTGACCTTGACGGGCTCATGGCGGACGAGGAGCGGTCATACGGATCATCAGATACGAATCCCGACACCGACGGCGACGGCTACTCCGACAAGGTGGAGATCGACGGCGGATACAACCCGAACGGCGCCGGAAAACTCGGTTCGTAGTTTCGTAGCTAATTCGTAGGTTCGTATCCACCTTCCCATATGTTCGAGAATGTTAAACCCCCCGAGGATATCTTCGCTAACGTCGAGCCGATCGCCCCTCCGTCTGCGCTAGTTCCCAAAGACCTTCCGGAGACGCCGGCGATGCCCGTATCGGATTCGATGCCGTTCGCGCCTCGGTCCGTTTCGTGGAAGCCGATCGTTATCGTCGCCACGGTCCTGGTCGTGGTCGGCGCGGCGGGGGCCATCGCGTACTTCATGCTCGCGGCAAAGGGATCGTCCGTTCCCGTGGAGCCCGATACGTCGACGGTCGCCGCTCCAGCGATCGTGACTCCGCCGGCTGCCGTGACTCCTCCGGTCGTTACGAAGCCGGCGCCCGTCGTTTCGAATGACGCCGCGGTTGTCCCGGACGTGGTGACGGACGGGCCGAAGCCGATGTCCGATATCGTCGACCGCGACAAGGACGGGCTGACTGACTCGGAGGAAGCCAAGCTTGGCACGAGCCCGACCTCTGCGGACACGGACGCGGACGGGCTGTTCGACAAGGAGGAGGTTTACACCTATCACACGAACCCGCTGAACCCGGATACCGACGGCGACACGTATCTCGACGGCGCCGAGGTGAAGAAGGGATACAATCCGAACGGCCCTGGAAAACTTTTTGGAACGACCACCACCCCGTAACGAACCTTTCATATGTCTGACGCGCCGAATCCTCAACAACAGTTGGAGAAACCGCTGACCTCGACCGTTCCCCTCGCGGAACCGGCGATGTTCGTGATGCCGGAGGAATATCGGCACGGCGCGACGGGGAAGAAGATGGCGGTTCCGGCAGCGGCGGCTCGTCCCGTGACGGCTCCGCCGGTGGTTGCCGCGAATCCGGCCGTCGCAGGGGTGCCGAAGAAAAAGAAACTCTCGAAGGGGATGAAAATCATGATCGGCGCGGGAGGAATCCTGATCGTCGGTCTCATCGTCGCGGCAATTGTCATCGTGAGCGGGACGCAGAAGCCGGTCGCGAAGCCCGTCGAGGTCCCGGTGGCTGTCGTGAAGCCGACCCCCGTCCCGAAGCCCACGCCCAAGCCCGTCGAGACTCCCAAGCCGGTCGAGACTCCCAAGCCCGCGGAAAGCCCGTTCCCGACGGCGGTCGCCCCGGGAAAGGACACGGACTCCGACGGACTGTCCGACCTGGAAGAGACGCTCATCTATGGAACGAACCCGAAGCTTCCGGACACGGACTCCGACGGATTCCTGGACGGGAACGAGGTGTACCACCGCTACAACCCGGCAGGGACGTCCCCGGGAACGCTTTATGCCGCAGGACTCGTGAAGGTATACCAAGGGCCGACCGTCTCTACGCGCGAACTTCCGGGCAATCTGTCCTACTCCCTGTTTTATCCCGCGGTCTGGTCGGTCAAGCCGGCCGTGTCGGAATCGAATGACAGCCCGGTCACGATCGTGTCGACCACCGGAGAGACCGTTACGATCGCGCTCGCGAAGGGGGGAGGAGCCCTCGTCTCCGACCTTTCCGCATGGTACAAGGCCCAGGGGCTGACGGCGGCCGTCACGAAGACGGTCACGAAGAACGGTTACCAGATATTTATCAGCGAGGACCAGTTGACCGGCTATGTCCTTGGGACCGATTTCGTCATGACGATCAAGATGGCCACGGCGGCCAAGGCGACCGTCGACTATCTCCAGACGTTCAAGATGATGATCAATAGCGTGACCTGGCTGTGATTTCCTTCGAGATAAATCAATCGAAGCTGCGAGGGGGCCAGTGCCTGCCGCACGCTTTGGTTGCCAGGGCGCTGGCGGCTTGCGACGCGGAGCTGAAGCCGCGGAAGGACGTCGAACTCTCGATCGCGTTCGTTGGCGAGCGCGAGATGCGGGCCTTGAACAAGAAGTGGCGCGGGCACGACTACGTGACCGATGTGCTTTCTTTTGAGACGTCGAACGAGATCCTGCTCTGCTATCCGCAGGCCGTCCGGCAGGCGAAGGAGATGGGGCATTCGACGCGCGACGAGCTGGTGTTCCTGATCGTCCACGGTATTCTGCATACGTTCGGATACGACCATATCGAGCCGAAAGACGCGAAGAAGATGTTTCCGCGCCAGACGCGCATCCTGTCAACACTCGGTGTTGACACTCGAATATGATCCACATACAAAATTTGTGTTCAAGCGTGCGGCACGCACTGCGAGGCGTGTCCGTTGTCTTCAAGGCAGAACAGTCGTTTCGCATCCAGGTCTGCGGCGCGGTCGCGGCAATCGTCCTCGCGGCGATCTATCGAATCTCCACCAACCAGTTTCTCATTATCCTCCTGCTGATCGGCGCCGTCCTCACGCTGGAGATCGTCAACACCATTTTTGAACGGCTCGTCGACAGCTTCCAGCCTCGCATTCATCCGATCGTCCGCGACATCAAGGACATCATGGCCGGGGCCGTCCTCATTGCCTCGATCGTCTCCCTCGTTGCGGGAATCGTCATCTTCTGGCCGTACTTCGTCGAGACTGTGCTATAATCTCATCACTATGGCCGAAGATATCTACGTTGGTCTCGACATTGGGTCGCACGCCATCCGCGTCGCGGTTGGAAAGGGCGTTCCGTCCGCGGCCGACGGAAAATCACAGGTGCATGTCATCGGGGCCGTCGAGGTGCCGAGCATGGGCGTGAACCGCGGGACGATCACCGGGATCGAGGACGCGGTGTCTTCGGTATCCAAGGCGCTCGAACAGGCAGAACGGCTGACCGGCCTCCCGCTCGCGTCAGCCTGGGTCGCCATCTCGGGAAGCCATATCATCTCGCAGGAAAGCCGCGGCGTCGTGGGCGTGTCGCGCTCGGACGGCGAGATCCGCGAGGAGGACGTGGAGCGCGCCATCGAGGCGGCAAGGACGGTCGCGACGCCGACCAACTACGAGATTCTCCACGTGATCCCGAAGACGTTCATCGTCGACGGCCAGCGCGGCATCAAGGACGCGATCGGCATGAACGGGATCCGTCTGGAAGTGGACGCGCTGATCATCCAGGGACTTTCGTCGCAGATCAAGAATCTGACCAAGTGCGTGTACCGGACCGGGCTCGACATCGAGGACCTCGTGTACTCGGTATTGGCGACGGCCGAGGCGGTCGTGACGAATCGCCAGAAGGAACTCGGGGTCTGCGTCGTGAACATCGGGGCGTCTACCACCAGCGTCGCCGTGTACGAGGAGGGCGAGGTACTGCACACGGCCGTCCTTCCCGTCGGCGGAGCGCACGTCACGAACGACATCGCGCTCGGGCTTCGGACGTCGCTCGAGGTCGCGGAGCAGGTGAAGCTGCACTGCGCGACCTGCCGTCCCGACGAGGTCTCGAAGAAGGACGAGATTGACCTTGCCGACTTCGGCGCGACGGAATCCGAGGCCGTCGGACGCCGATTCGTCGCCGACATTACCGAGGCGAGGATCGAGGAAATTTTTCAGATGGTCGACCGCGAGCTGAAGAAGGTCGAGCGCTCCGGGATGCTTCCGGCAGGCATGGTGCTGACCGGCGGCTGCGCGAAGCTGTGCGGGATCCTCGAGATCGCGAAGGACGTGCTGCGTCTCCCCGTTTCGCTCGGGACGCCGATCGGGATTTCCTCCGTCATCGAGCGTGCCCACGACCCGGCCATGTCCACGGCGATCGGACTGGTGCTTTGGGGACAAAACGTGAAGACGGCGGGCGACGGCGGGCGGTTCGGGAACATCCTCGCCAAGTTCAAGGGTGTGGATAAGTGGACGAGCGGATTCAAGAAAATGCTGAAGTCGTTGAAGCCGTGACGAAGGGATACCAATCCACGAATCCGCTACCAAACTACAGAATTTTAAAACGCTACAAATTCACTGTATTTTGTAGCGTTTTGTTGTTTCGTAGTTTGGTAGGAAATTCGTTGCTTCGTATCCATTTTCTCCTTGACATCACGTCCCCATCAACCTAAAGTATCCCCATAATCCCCGTGTTCACATCCCGAGCCCTCGAACAATTCCTTTGCTCACCTTGAACACGCTGATCCCACCTATATGGCCGAAGTGAAACCCGACATTGAGACGTTTGCCAAGATCAAGGTGGTTGGCATTGGTGGGGGCGGAGGCGCGGCGGTGAACCGCATGATTTCGGACAAGATCAAGGGCGTCGAGTTTATCGTCGTGAATACGGACGTGCAGGCGCTCCATCAGAATCTCGCGCCGAACAAGATTCCGATCGGAAAGACGGTAACGCGCGGCCTTGGCGCCGGCATGAACCCGGAAGTCGGTCGACACGCGGCCGAGGAAAGCGTCAACGAGATTCGCACGGTGCTCAACGGCGCGGACATGGTGTTCGTGACGTGCGGGCTCGGAGGCGGAACCGGAACGGGGGCAACGCCGGAGGTGGCGAAGGTCGCGAAGGAAATCGGCGCGCTTACCATCGCCGTGGTCACGAAGCCATTCTCGTTCGAGGGCGCCCAGCGCCGACGCATCGCCGAGGAAGGGTATCAGCAGCTTCTCCAGTACGTGGACACGATCATTACCATCCCGAACGACCGCGTGCTCCAGATCATCGACAAGAAGACCTCGCTCCTCGACGCGTTCAAGGTGGTGGACGACGTGCTCCGCCAGGGCGTGCAGGGAATCTCCGAGCTCATCACCATCCCGGGACTCATCAACGTCGACTTCGCCGACGTGAAGGCCATCATGCAGAACTCCGGCTCCGCGCTCATGGGCATCGGCCGCGCCACCGGCGAGAACCGCGCCGTGGAGGCCGCCAAGCAGGCGATCGCCTCACCGCTCCTCGAGGTCGCCATCGACGGCGCCAAGGGGATCCTGTTCACGATCACGGGCGGAACGGACCTCGGCATGCACGAGGTCGCGGAGGCCGCCAAGATCATCACCGGCTCGGCCGACGAGGACGCGCGCGTCATCTTCGGCGCCAACATCGACGAGAGCATGGGCGAGGAGGTTCGCATCACCGTCGTTGCCACGGGATTTGACTCGCGCGACCGACGCATGGCCGCCCCCGGAGTGGTCGAGATCCCGGCCCAGAACACCTGGACCCCGGCCCCGCTCCGCGTTCGCGAAGACGACCAGGCCCGTCGTCAGCAGAAGGCCCCGGTAAGCTATCCTCAGCCGCAGCCCCAGCCGGCTCCCATGCGCCCGATGATGCCGCCGCCGATGCCGGTCCAGCAGCCACAGCCGGCATACGTCCAGCCGTCGTACGCGCTGCCGACCATGAGCAGCCCGATCCAGCAGAGCGGTGCCCCGAGCTTCCAGGCGCGCCAGGCCCCGACGAGCTCCCAGTACATGCCGCCTCCGCCGCAGCCGATGGCGCAGCAGAAGCAGCAAACCGAGGAAGAGGAGATCGAGATCCCGGCGTTTATCCGGAAGAAGATGATGTAGTGTATAATAGTGATGGAGTGATGAAGTGATTGAGTGATTGAGTGTTAAACTCCACCACTCCACCACTCCATCACTCCACCACTTTTTTTATGCGCTGTCCCGTCTGCAACAATTCCGACACGAAGGTCGTCGACTCCCGGTTATCCACCGACGGGATGAACATTCGGCGTCGACGCGAGTGCGAGAAGTGCGAGTTTCGGTTTTCGACGCTCGAGGAAATGGAACTGCTGGACCTGACCGTGGTGAAGCGGGACGGGAGGCGGGAGAGCTATTCGCGGGACAAGTTGATCAAGGGGTTGGAGAAGTCGTTGGAAAAGCGGCCGTACACGGAGGCCGATTTGCGGCAGATCGTGCACAAGATCGAGCGCGACATCCAGAAGAAGCGGCGCGGGGAACTGACGGCGAAGGACATTGGCGAGCTTCTCATGAAGCAACTGAAGGCGTTCGACAAGGTGGCGTACATACGGTTCGCGTCGGTGTACCAGTCGTTTGACGACGTGAAGACGTTCGAGGAGCTGCTGCGCTCGCTCATCGCAGCACCGAAGGCGGGAAAAAAGAAAAAATAGCTATGGATGCAAAGCGACCATCGGGAATTCATCAGACGATCCTCGTCGTCGCCGTCGCGCTTGCCGCCGTGATCGGCTCGGTTTCCGGCGCGGTCGGGGCCGTTCTTATGACGGGCGCCATCAACGGGTCGGACATCGTGGCGCGAATATCCGGAACCCCAAAGGCTTCCGTTGTGACCGACCGGCGCATCGTCCAGATGATCGAGGAGGAGAGCGCGAGTATCTCCGTGGTGGATACCGTGGCCCCGTCGGTGGTCAGCGTCATCATCAAGAAGCCGTGGGGCGCGGTGCGGGCCGATGAGGCGAACCAGTCAAACTCCGGTTTTTTCGACCCGCTCAACGCGCCGCCCCTTCCGGACATCCCGCCAAACCAGGATCCGAACGAGCTCGTCGAGATCGGCGGCGGATCCGGGTTCTTCATGTCGTCCGACGGCTACATCGTCACGAACCGGCACGTGGTGAGCGATGACGGCGCAACCTACACGGTCGTGACGAACGATGGCGTCGAGCTTCCCGCGAAGGTCGTGGCGCGGGACGCGTTCCTTGATATCGCCGTGCTCGACGTGGCGGGAGACGGATATCCGGTGGCGACGCTTGGCGATTCCGACAAGATTCGCATCGGCTCGACGGTGATCGCCATCGGCAACACCCTTTCCGAGTATCGCAATACCGTCACGAAGGGCGTCATCTCCGGAATCAACCGCAGCGTGACCGCCGGCGACGACTATGGCTCCGACGAGGTGATCGACCGCGCGATCCAGACCGACGCGGCGATCAACCCGGGCAACTCGGGCGGTCCGCTCATCGACCTGCTCGGCGAGGTCATCGGCATCAACTCGGCCGTCAGCTACGACGGCCAGTCCATCGGGTTCGCGATTCCGATCAACGACGTCAAGAAGATCGTGGACGACATCGGGAAGTTCGGACGCATCGTTCGCCCGTGGCTCGGCGTGCGCTATCTCGAGGTCGACAAGCAGCTGGCGTCGGACGAGAACCTGTCCGTGGACTATGGCGTCTACGTCACGTATGGAAACGATCCGACCACCGAGCCGGCCGTCTCTCCGGGTTCTCCGGCGGAAAAGGCGGGTATCAGGGAGGGGGACGTGATCCTGTCCGTGAACGGCCAGAAGCTTACCGACCATCAGACGCTCGGCTCCGTCATCAGCCAGTACAATCCCGGAGACACGGTTTCGCTGAAAGTTGCGCGCGGCGAGGAGGCATTCGACCTGAGCGTGGCGCTTGAAGAATTAAAGGCACAATAGTATGAAGCGCACAAAGATCGTCTGCACCATCGGCCCGGCGTCCGACACTCCCGCGACATTGTCCGCGATGATCAAGTCGGGGATGAACGTCGCGCGTCTTAACTTTTCGCACGGCACGCACGCCGGGCACGCGAAGCTCGTGCGGACGATTCGTGCGACGGCGAAGAAGGCGGGCGAGACGGTCGCGATCCTCGGCGACCTGCAGGGACCGAAGATTCGGATCGGGGTCGTGCCGGACGCCGGAGTCGTTCTGAGGAACGGCGAGACGGTTACGCTTCCGGTGACGTACTCGGCGCTGTACAAGGACGTGAAGAGGGGCGACCGAGTCATGATCGACGACGGGATCATCGAGGTGTCGTACGTGAGCGGGAAGGCCGGGTTCATGACGGCCAAGGTCGTGAACGGCGGGACGGTCACGTCGCACAAGGGGATGAACTTCCCGGATTCGACCTTGCGCGTCTCGTCGCTGACCGCGAAGGACAAGGAGGATATTATTTTTGGTGTTCAGCAGGGAGTGGATTGGATGGCACTGTCGTTCGTTACGTCCGCAAAGGACGTGAAGACGCTTCGTCGTCTGATCGCGGCAGCTTCTCCATCACTCAATCACTCCATCACTCAGTCACTCCCGAAGATCATCGTCAAGATCGAGAAGCACGAGGCGCTCGAGAACTTCGACGAGATTCTGGCCGCGACGGACGCGGTGATGGTCGCGCGTGGCGATCTCGGGGTTGAGACGCCGGCCGAGGACGTTCCGCTGCGACAGAAGGAGATCGTTGAGAAGTGCCGCCTTGCGGGAAAGCCCGTCGTCGTCGCGACGCAGATGCTCGACTCGATGACCCGCAACCCGCGGCCGACGCGCGCCGAGGTGTCCGACGTTGCGAACGCGGTGATTGACCACGCGGACGCGGTGATGCTCTCGGGCGAGTCCGCGACGGGGAAGTATCCGAAGCAGGCGGTGGCGACGATGGCAAAGATCATCGCGGAGACCGAGGCGTCGAAGTTCGACGACGTGGCCGCCGAAGAGATCGCGGGGTCCGGAGTCGGCGCGCTCAGCGAGACGCTGAAGGCGTTCGTGGCGGGAGATCTCATCTCGGGAATCGTCGCGTCGCATTCGTTCGCCCCCTGGGCGGAGAGGCTCATGATCGCGCGGCCCGAGGTTCCGCTGTTCCTTGGCTGCGCCACGGAAGCCGAGGCGCGGCAGGTCGGCATCCGCTGGGGCGTCCGTGCATTCGTGCTGAAGTCGAAGTCGTCCGTCGGGTTCGCCGAGAAGGCGATCGCCGAGCTGCGGGCCCGCAAGTGGGTCAAGAAGGGCGCGCACCTCGCAGTCGTCACGGGGGATGAGAAGGGCGCCGGGTTCGACGTGGCGGTGGCGAGATAAAAAAAGGCCGTGCAAGCAGCACGGCGTGGAGAGACGTTCGTCCGGGGATCCGCTAGTGGGCGGGTCCCTTTGCGTTCGCGGCGGCGGCAGTGCGCGCCTCGAGCTCGGGCAGGACGAAGTTGAGGAGGTGGTGGATGGGGACGCTCGGCCAGGACAGCGCCTCTTCGTTCAGGCCGAGCGCGTCGGCGAGGACGAAGGCGCGGTGGACCATGGCGTTGGCTTCGGAGCCCAGGTCTCCGATCCAGGCGCCGAGTTCGCGGAGCATGTCCGTCCTGGCCTTCGGGTTGAGACCATCGACACCGTCGAGGATCCGCTTGAACTGAAGGACGATCGGGAGCCTGCTTTCGCGGCGAATGTCCTCGAAGGACTTGGCTGGGCCGGCGTGGTGGACGGGAGTGGGGGGTAGGACGGCGGGCTGAGGCATTGAGTCTCACTGATTGAGCGGGGGTTGTCTGCGCTGATGTCCAAGGCACGATGCTCTGAACACCGACAGAATAGGCCGAGCCGAGCCGAATGTCAATGGACAATCGATTTTCCTACCAGATGCCCGGCCGCCCATGACGCCTGGAGGTTGAAGCCGCCGGTGAAACCGTCCACGTCCAAAATCTCCCCGGCGAAGTACAATCCGGGGCAAACGCGCGATTCCATGGTGGTCGGGTCCACTTCGGAAAGATCGACCCCGCCCGCGGTCACGAACTCGTCGCCGGCGCCGCGCTGGACCACGTGGAGCGGGATCGACTTGAGCCATCCGGCCGTTCGTGCCATGTCCTTTTTGGCGACCTGGTTCGCGCTCTTTGTTTTGGAAATTCCAAGCTGGTCGACGACGATGTCGGCCAGGGACTTGGGAACGAGGAGGCCGAGGACGTTGTCGAACCGCTTATTCGGGTTTGTCGTCGCGACCGTTTCGACGCGGGATCGAAGGGCGTCGGATGTCTCGTCGGGGAACAGGTCGATGGCGATTTCAAGCGGATTGGCCGCGTCGTACGGTTCGAAGGCGACGATCGACGAGAGCGCGAAAACCGCCGGGCCGCTCACGCCCTTGTGGGTGAAGAGGAAGGGACCGGTGAAAGAGGGGTTCAGGGGGGTCAAGGGGGTCGAAGGGGTCAGGTTGTTGGGACGGCGATGTGCGGTGATCGTCGCGCGCTCGAATGAGAGGCCTGAGATTTCCTTCGGCCAGGTCTCGCTCGTAAAGAATGCGTTGAGGCTCGGGGCGAGCGGCGTGATCGTGTGTCCGAGCGCCGTCGCAAACGCGTAGCCGTCGCCGGTCGAACCCGTGTGTCGGTATGCCTGACCGCCTGTCGTGAGGACGAGACGGTCCGCGACGATCGGGTCGGGCGACTCTTTCGTAAAGATAAAAAATTCATCGCCGCGCTTCTCAACGCGGGTCGCGGAAGTTTTCAAAAGGATGTGGACGTTCGATAGCGCGAACAGCTCCTCGAACGCCCGGACGATGTCGTGGCCGTCGTCGGAGACGGGGAATACGCGGAGGTCGGCCTGCGTCTTGAGCGGGACGCCGTGCGATTCGAACCAGGCCTCGACCGCCTCGGGCGGGAAGGCGTACATGGCGGAGGTGAGGAACTTGCCGCCGCGCGGGTATTTGGTGAGGACGGTCTTCACATCGCGAATGCCCGTCGTGACGTTGCACCGCCCGCCACCGGAGATGATGACCTTCTTCCCGAGCCCGTCGTTGCGCTCAATCAAAAAGATCTCGACGGACGGATCGTCCTCGTGCAGCGTCGCGGCGGCCATCAGCCCGGCCGCGCCCCCTCCGATGATCGCGACTCGCATCATACGTGTGACAGCCACTCGCGCTCGGCGGTCGCGAGCTCTTCCTCAAGCTCGGCCAGGCGGCGGTTCTTTTCCGGTGAATAATCGGTCGGGTTCTCAAAGAAGAACGCCAGGATGTCGCTCTTCTCACGGTCGAGTTTTTTCATCTTGTCCTCGATGCGAAGCTGCACGCGCTTGTTCTCGCGATTCGCGACGGCCTGCTCTTTCCTCGACGTTTCCCCTCCTGATAGGCAGGAGGGGTCAGGGGTGGTCGTCGCGCTATCGGACGCCCGCGTCGTCTCCTCCGCCTTGTCCGTCAAATCGCTCACATACTCCTCGTATGTTCCGATGTAATGCCGAACCATCCCGTCGCGAACCTCGAAGATCGTGTCGATGATGGCGTTCATGAACGTGCGGGCGTGGGAGACGAGGATGACCGTTCCGGGATATTCCTTGAGGGCGCGGGCGAGGACTTCGACGGTTTCGGCGTCGAGATGGTTGGTGGGCTCGTCGAGGATGAGGACGCTGTGCTCGCGGAGGACGAGCCGGGCCAGGCGAACGCGGGCGCGCTCGCCGCCGGAGAGGACCCGGCAGGTCTTCTCGAGGTCGTCATTGCGGAACAGGAACGCGCCGGCCGCGGCCAGGATGCGCTCGCCGGACGCGTCGCCGGCGGCCTGGGTGAGTGCCTGAAGAACGGTCGCGTCGGGCGACAGCGTGTCCTCGGACAGCTGGGAGAAATACCCGATGTTCGCGCGGTGCCACCACTTGACCTCGCCGGCGATCGGGTCGAGGATCCCGCCGAGCGTCTTTAGGAACGTAGATTTCCCGCGACCGTTCTCGCCGACGATCGCCACCTTCGCCCCGCGCTGGATCTCGACGTTGATCCCGGTCGCGACGGGCGCGTATCCCTCGTAGCCGATCGACAGGTCGACGCAGCGCACCGCAGGACCGGAGGTGACGGCCGGGCAGGGGATGCGGAATGCGGCGGTGGGGAGGTTCGATCCAACCGTCTTCAGCTGGTTGCGAAGCTTGGCGATGTGGCGGAGCTTGCTTTGGGCGCGCGAGGCGAGCGACGCCTTGGCGCGAAAGCGGTCGGCGAACGCCTGGGCGTCGGACATCTCGCGGCGGAGGCGCTTGTTGGTGCGGCGCGCGTACTCGGCCTGCTCGTCCTTCCAGTCGAGGTACGTCTCGAGGTCGCCCGGGAACTCGGCGAGCGCGCCGTTCGCGATCTCCCACGTCTCGGTGCAGATGTTCTGCATCGCCTCGCGGTCGTGCGACGTCATCAGGAACGAGCCGGGATAGTCGCGCAAAAAGGACTCCAGCAGGAGGAGCGTGGGAAGGTCGAGATAGTTCATCGGTTCGTCGAGCAAAAGAAGTGTCGGGTTCTGCAACAGCATCGCGACGATCTTCACGCGCATCTGGTATCCGCCCGACAGCGACGCCGGCGGAAGCGAAAGCTCCTTCCCCTTGATCCCGAACCGCGCCGCAAGCTTCGAGCAGTCCCATTCCGGCCGGCTGCTCGTCGACGCGAGATACGCGAGCGTCGCCACGTCGTCCGGCAGAATCTCATGCTGTCGCAAAACTCCGAGCCGCGTCCACGGCATCAGCTTCACCGTCCCGGAGTCCGCCTCCTCGTCGCCCGCCAGGATCTTCAGCATCGTCGTCTTTCCGGCTCCGTTGCGACCGACCAGCCCGATGTGCGCGCCCTCCGACACGACAAAAGACACCCCGTCGAGCACATGCTGGCGGCCGTAGAGCTTCCGGAGTTGGGTGGCTTCGAGCAGGGGACGCATAACCCCGGCACTCTACCCCTTCTCTCCCAATTTCTCAACCCCCTCCGCGTTGACTCCAACCCCGTTTTCCCGTATACTTCAGTCGATATGATCAAACGCTCCCGCATCGTTCTTCTCGTCATTATTCTTTTGGTCGCCGGCGCGATCGGGTACCTCGTTATGCGTCCCGCGCCGATTCCCGTGGCCGTGACGGCGCGCGTCGAGAAGGGGTCGCTCGCGCAGACCGTGGAGGTGACCGGGACCGTGGAAACGATCAACGACGTCAGCCTGGCGTTCAACGCGTCGGGAACGGTTGATTCCATCGCGGTCGCGGTCGGGGACACCGTCGTGGCGGGGGAGACGCTTGCCTCGCTGAACGCGGACGATCTCTCGGCCGCGGTGGCACAGGCGCGGGATTCCGTGACGAGGGCGCAGGCCGAGCTCGACGCGAAGCTTGCCGGGGTTTCGTCCGAGCAGGTCGCGGTGGCCCAGGCTGACGTGGCGGTGGCCCAGGCCACGCTTTCCGCGGCCCAGGCGGACGAGCTCCAGGCGAAGGCCGTCCAGGACGCGGCCGTGATAAGCGCGGAACAGTCGTTGGCTCAGGCGAAGACGGACACGGCGCGGACGCTTTCGTCGTCTCGGGAGGATCTCGTCGAGTCCGCGCGGTCGACCGTCGCGGAGGTTCGCCACGCGCTGGCGGACGCGGATACCGTCCTTGGGATTGAGAACACGCTCTATAATCAGACGTTCGAGGACATGCTTGGAAACGAGGGATCGCAGACCGTGCTCGACGCGACGAACGCGTTCGCCGTCGCCGCGCGGAGCCGTGATGCGGCGGAGGCGGCCTTCCTCGCGATGGACGCTTCGACCGATTCTTCCGTATCGTCCGTCGTCGTCCTCGTCGAGCAGTCGTACCGCGACGCGTCCGAGACGCTGCTGCAGACCGCGCGCGTGCTTGACGCGACCGTCTCGGACTCGGCCGACTTCTCCCTTGACGATACCAAGGCGTACAAGACGACCATCGCCTCGTCGCTCTCGACGCTGATCTCCAATGGCACCGCGCTGACGAACGCGAAGCAGTCCCTCGCAGACGCGCAGGCCGCGCTGACCGATGACGTCTCGTCCTCGACGAATGCGCTCGCGACGGCCAGGGCCACCCGCGACCGCGCCGAGGCAACCGCCGCCTCCGCCGTCGCGTCCCGCTCCGCCGACCTCGTCCGCGCCAACGCGTCGCTCGCAAGCCTCATCGTCGCCCCGCGCAACGTGGACGTCGCCTCGCTTCGCGCCTCCATCGCCGCGGCGCAGGCCGACCTTGCCGGCGCGGTCGCCCGCCTCCAAAAGACGCAGGTCATCGCGCCCATCGACGGGATCGTGACCGCGATCGCGTTCGACGCGGGCGAGTCCGCCTCGGCCGGCGTCACGGCGATAACGGTGCTTTCGAGCGGCACCGCGTACGAGGTGTCCATGGACGTCCCGGAATCCGACGTTTCCAAGATTTCCGTGGGCAATGCGGCCGGCATCACGTTCGACGCGCTTGGCGACGCCCGTGCGTTCGAGGGGGCGGTCGTGAAGATCGATCCTGCCCAGAAGCTCATCGAGGGCGTCGTCTATTACGAGGCAACGGTTTCCCTCGCGGCCGGCCAGGACCTGTCGCTCGTGCGCCCCGGAATGTCGTCGAACGTGACGGTCCGCGCCGCGGAACGCGCCGACGCCATCTCCGTGCCGTCGCGCTCCGTGCTCGCCAAGGACGGTTACAAGTACGTCCGGCTCCAAGCCGCGGACGGGACGATCGAGGAACGAACGGTTATGGTCGGTTTGCACGCGGACGGAGGGAGGACGGAGATTCTGAGCGGATTGGAAGAGGGCGAGGCGGTGGTCGTTTCCCTGTCAAAGCCCTAGTATGCCGCTTCCCAAAGTAGAACTACGCGGCATCACGAAGACATATGTGAACGGCGACGTGGAGACGCCCGTTCTTCATGGCGTCGACCTGGTCGTGAACGCGGGTGAGTTCGTGTCGCTCATGGGGCCGAGCGGGTCGGGAAAATCGACCCTCATGCACATCGTGAGCCTGCTCGACCGGCCGACCTCCGGGACATACCTGTTCGACGGAATCGACGTGACGAAGCGTTCCGACGTGGAGTGCGCGAAGCTTCGCCTGGAAAAGATCGGGTTCGTGTTCCAGGCGTTCCACCTGCTGCCTCGCCTGACCGCCGTCGAAAATGTCATGCTGCCGCTGCTGTACACGACGGACAAGCCGGCGAGCCGTCTTGCCCGTGCCAAGGCGGTGCTCGCCGACGTCGGACTGTCCGACCGCGAGGACTTTCTTCCGTCCCAGCTGTCGGGAGGCCAGAAGCAGCGCGTGGCAATCGCAAGGGCGCTCGTAAACAATCCGACGGTTTTGTTCGCGGACGAGCCGACCGGAAACCTCGACTCGAAGTCGAGCGAGCAGGTACTGAACATCCTCCGGGACCTGTGCAAGAAGGACGGCCGTACCGTGGTGATGGTCACCCACGAGGAAGAGGCCGCCGCATTCAGCGACCGGGTGATTCGAATCCGGGACGGAAAAATTTTATAATATGCGCCTGATTGACCTCACGACGACCGCGTACGAGTCATTGCGCCGGAACGTGTCCCGCTCGCTTCTGACGGTCCTTGGCATCGTCATTGGGATCGCGGCCGTCATTTTGATGCTGTCGCTCGGGCAGGGGGCGCAGGCGTACGTGCTCAACCAGGTGTCGGCGCTGGGTTCGGACGTCATGTTCGTGGAGGCGGGCAGCGGCAGCAATGAGGGAGGCCCGCCGTCGCCGTTTACCGACCAGTCGCTTCGGCTCGAGGACGCGGCGGCGCTCGTGGCGCAGGGTCCGTTCGAATACGCGTCATCGGTGGTGATTACGAGCACGGCGGTTTCCGTGGGGGAGAACAGCGCGTTCACAGAGATCGCCGGCGTCGACGAACTTCAGCTCGAAGTGTTCCCGGCAACCGTCGCGTCGGGACGGTTCGTCGAGGCCGAGGACGTGGCAAGCCATGCGCGCGTGGCCGTGCTTGGGAGCGAGATCGCCGCCGACCTGTTCGGCGACCAGGATCCGATCGGACAGCGCATGCTCGTGAAGCGGCTTGCCGTGCGCGTGGTGGGGGTGCTCGACCCGCAGGGAAGCAAGTTCTTCCAGAACCTCGACAAGCGCGTGTATATTCCGGTCACGACGGGCCAGCGCGAGCTGCTTGGCGTCGATTACGTCCATTACATCGCGGCGAAGGCGACGGGCGACATCGAGCAGGCCAAGGACGACGCGCGCGCGATTCTCCGCGACGCGCACAACATCGACAACCCGGAGCAGGACCTGTCGAAGGACGACTTCCACGTATCGAGTCAGGCCGACGCCGTGGCCATCATTGGCGCGGTCGGATTCGCGCTCACCGCGCTCCTGTCGTCCATCGCGGCCATCTCGCTCCTGGTGGGCGGAATCGGGATCATGAACATGATGCTCGTATCCGTTACGGAACGGACGAGGGAGATCGGGCTTCGGAAGGCCATCGGCGCGACGCAGTCCGAGGTGCTCCAGCAGTTCCTCCTCGAGGCCGTGATGCTCACGCTGCTCGGCGGCGTCCTTGGCATCGCGCTCGGCATCGGCGGCTCGTTCGCGGCGTCGGTGGTCATCCGTCAATTCGTCCCGGTCTGGCAGTTCATCGTCCCGCCCTCGGGAGTCGCGGTCAGCGCCGCCGTCGCGACGATTACCGGAATTGCCTTCGGGTATTATCCCGCAAGGCGCGCCGCCCGCCTCGACGCCATCGAGGCGCTGCGATACGAGTAATCCAAACAAAACGGCCCCGCCTCTTGCGAGACGGGACCGTTTTTCGATAGCAGATCCTGGCGGACCGGAAGGGATTCGAACCCTCGATCTTCTCCGTGACAGGGAGACATGTTAACCGGACTACACCACCGGTCCATCAGGATCTGCTCCCGAACGACGAAATAGTATCACGGGGAGAAAAGGGTGGCAAGGGGGCTGGGGATAGCGGGAATGTACGGCGTTGTGGCCATTTTTGATGGTTTGTGATAGAAATCCGCCAGGAGAGAAACGATGTGGACCCTTAAAGAGTTTATGGCTGCGGATCTGAGAACCCTGATGGGATGGCCTACCGTGAAGCCGGTCCGAGACTGCGTCCTCTGTAGGAAGCCGATCACCGACACTCACACGGATCCGGTCCGGATGATCTCGGCCGGTTCGGTGCACGAGGCCTGCTTTCGGGATCATGATGCCGCTCTGGCAGAATTCCCGCCTCGCGGTCGGCGCCGCCGTCATGGGCAGGCGGAGCTGTCGCGAGACGATACGGAGAATTGACCCCTATCGCCGCCGGCCGCGCGGCCGCCTCGATCCCGTACTTCCAGCGAGGCGTCCTCCCGGAAACGTCCGGCGACCCGCCCGACGAGCTTCCTGTCGGCCTTGCCACCTGGCTCGTGGGCTGGTACGCGCTGTCCGCGTTCGACACCGGAAAGATCGGCTGACACGCTGCGCCTCGACGAACGTCGGGGTGCTTTTTCTTTTGGGGGAAGTATGAGAAAATGGATGAAATTAAATGAAAAATATGCTGAAGGAAATCGGATCGGTTGTTGGGATCGCCATCGCGTTGATGGGCTCCGGATGCGTGTCGGATCGCGTCGCGGAGCTGCCCAGACCGGCGGCCGTCACTGTCGCGCCGACGACGGATGCGACGGCGACGGGATGGAAGACGTACGCGAGCGATGGGTGCGGCGTGTCGTTTCGGTATCCGAGCGACTGGACCGTGTCGAAGGACTCGGAGACGCGGATCGCGTTGACGAAGCCGAACGTGGACGGGGGCGAGCGCGCGCCTGGGCCCTATGATCATGATGCCGTTCTATACTGCTGGGCCGACCTGAAGGAAGTTATCGCGGAGAATGTCGTCGGTCCGCTCGGCACGTCGTCGACGACGATCACGGAGTATCTCACGGCGAATGCGGACGGGTCTGAGGTGCGGGTGCGCGAACCGGCGACGATCGACGGGCAGCGCGTCATCGAGCAGATCGTCGGCGGGTACGGAGTGACCGATCAGCTTTGGATCGAACGCGACGGCATCTACCTGCTGTCGTTCCCGGGAGTCAGCGACTCGTCTGCGCTCACGGCCGACGACCAGACGATTCTTTCAAGCCTCGCGTTCACGGGAACGCCCGTTTCGATGTACGACGCCGACAGCTACTGGCAACAGCCCACCAGGCTTGCCGTCGACGGCGCATGCGTCGACCGTGACGCGAACGGCGCGGTCGTTGGGCCAACGAAGGGTTGTGACGATTTCGGCGAGACGCAGCTTGCGAACGGAATGCGCGCGCGATTTTTGCCGGACCCGACGGACAAGACCAAGATCCAGCTGGCATTCTTCGACGGTCCAAACGAATGGACCGCGTCGCGGCTGACGCTAGCGGGCGATGAGATGACGAACCTGTCGGACGTCTCGGTCGACATCGTCGGCGTCGTCGGCGCGTGGATTTTCGTCGAGTCGCATGGCGGTCTTGAGGGTGGCGTCGGCGCATTCGTGTATGGTCCGACCGGCTGGCACGCGCTCAGCGTCTGGGACACGCTGAAGGCAACTTTTCCGGACACGATGGAGCCGCCGTTCTCGTTCCGCCTCGCGACGGAAGGGAAGGGCGAGCTGCTCGTTACGGAACAGAACGGCATCGGCGGCCCGGCATACAGCGAGTCGCCCGAGTCGCTGCGCCTGTCGAGGATTGAGAACCGCATGCGGTACGTGTTGAGAATGACGGGCGATGTCGCCGGCGTCCCGACGTTCGAGGTGGTTCGTTCGGAGAAGATCCCTCGATAGTATGCACGATATCCTTTCAATCTCGTCCGTGGCAACGCTTAACTCCGGCACGGCCATGCCGCTCCTCGGCCTCGGCGTCTACCAGATCCCGAGCGGACAGCCGACCATTCAGGCGGTCCTCTGGGCACTTGAGACGGGATATCGCCATATCGATACCGCGTCGTTCTACGGCAACGAGGCGGACGTCGGCGTCGCGATTCGGGCGTCGGGAATCCCGCGGTCCGAGATCTTCGTCACGACCAAGCTGTGGCCGACGGACTATTTTCGGGCGGAGGCGGCGTGTCGTGACAGTCTGTCGAAACTCGGTCTCGACTATCTTGATCTTTATCTTCTCCACTGGCCGGCCCCGATTGGCAAGAAGCAGGCGTGGTCGGCGCTTGAGAAATTGCATCGCGACGGAATGTGCCGGGCGATCGGCGTGAGCAACTTTACGTCCGCGCAGATTGCTGCGCTTGGAAAATCGTCGACGGTCGTCCCGGCCGTGAACCAGGTCGAGTTCAGTCCGTTCCGATTTCAGAAAACACTTCTCGACGACTGCCAGTCGAAGGGAATCCAGCTCGAGGCCTACAGTCCGCTCACCCGCGGCAAGCGCCTCCTCGACCCGCGCATCACGGCCGTCGCGGAATCGCACGGCAAGAGCAACGCCCAGGTCCTCATCCGCTGGTCGCTCCAGCACGGCCTCGTCGTGATCCCGAAGTCCTCGTCGCAGAAGCGCATCGTCGAGAACGCGAACGTGTTTGATTTTGTCCTGTCCGACGACGAGATGAAGCGTCTCGACGCGCTCGACGAGAATTATCGCGCGCTGTTCAAGTGACCGTGTCTAAGGATATCAAAAGAGCCGCGACCCAAGCGTCGCGGCTCTTTGCGTAGAATGCCTACTCGTGAATCACGAGGTCGACGCGCTTCTTCATCGCCGAGAGATTCGCCATCGACCCGTCGGACGCCGTCATGTCGGCGCCGCGGACGTACCAGTGGAATGCCGTCGGCGGGAGGTCGAGGACGTAGTCGCTCCAGGACGCTCCGAAGAGGGCCGAGGCCGTGTCTTCGCTCGGGACCCAGTGCGTCGTGTGCTGGGCGAAGACGGACGGCGCCGTGCTGAGGAACGTCTCCGGGGTGGAGGCGACCTTCACGAGCGTGACGCCGGCCTTCGGGAGCATCAGGGCGTCGACCGGCAGGAAGGGAAGCGTGGCATCGGTCACGATGCGGACGTTGTCGAACGAGTCCTGATACGTGGCAAAGGTGGCCTCGTTCAGGAAAGGCCGGCGGTGGAAATCCTCGGTGACGAAGTACACCGTCGGGTAGGACGCGCCGCGAATGTAGTTGCCCGGGGCCACCGTGTCCACGGGTTCCGTCTCGCCGTTATACGGGGAGGGGGCGGTGGCGGAATCCGGAGTTCCCGGCGGGAGGGTTTCGTCCGTTTCCGTCGCGGAGGTCTCGTCCGCGGTCGTATCGCCGGACGAGGTCGATCCGTCCGTCGTCTCGGATTCCGGTTCGGTCACAACCGAGCTTCCGCCTCCGCCGCCCGAGGATGACGATCCGCACGAATCGGTCCGGAACGTCATGTCGTCCCCGTAGGCCGTGTCGGTGTCATTCGTTGCGTACGCGCGGAAATGGTAGGTGGTGTGGCACGAGAGCGACTCGATTCCGAGCGAGAACGGGATGGCCTCGTACTCGGACTCGTCGCTCACCGTTTCGCCGTAGTCCGTCGTCAGGCCGTACTGAAATCCGACGGACGACACGGTGGTCGATCCGACGTCCATGATCTCGCCGTTGAGCATCGCGTCGCGCTTGTTGACGGAATCCGCGGCGTTTGTCTCGACGGTCGGAGCGACGTCCTCGCTCGGCGTCTCGCTCGCGAGGGCAAGGACCGCGGACGGGGAGAGCGCGACGTTGTAAGCCCGCACCTCGTCGATCTGGCCCGTAAATACGCCACCCTCCGCGTCCCAGACGGACGCCCCAATGTTGAACAGGTCTTCCGAGTCTCCATAGTCGCCGGTCGCGTGATCGAAGGTGGTCGCGACCGCCTCGCCGTCTACGTACAGGCGAATGGACTCCCCGTTTCCGACGCACGCCACGTGGTGCCACGCGTCGAGCGGGAAGAGATCCTCATCAAACCGCCAGGACGCGCTTCCGCCGCCTTGCGTGGGGCAGGCGATGAAATCTCCGCCTTCGTCCTGATCGAATCCGAACTCGATCGTGTCGTTCTGCCCGAAGATGGAGATCCTGCTTCCGGTGGCCGTCGGTCGGATCCATCCCGCGAGGGTGAACGCCGTCATGTCGCCGATCGAAAGGTCCGTGGTGATCTGGTCGTCGGTTCCGTCAAAATCCATGGAGAACGGGTTGGCAACGGCCAGCTCGCGAGCGTTCTCGCTCCAGGTCGCCGTTCCGTTCGACCCGTCCGGGCCGCTCCATGTCCCGTCGTGCCCGCTCTCGGAATCGCAGGCGTCCTCCTCTCCGTCGCAGGTTCCCGGAGTGCCCTCGTTGAATTTCCAATAGCCGATCATGTCCGAGCTTTCGTCGTCGGACGTGACGTTTCTCTGCCAGAAGAAGAACGGGTACCCTCCGTTGACCTCCGGGTCGATCATCCAGTAATCATTGGCATCCTCGTCGTCGTTCTGGTATCCGTCGAAGTCCCACGGAACCGCCAATCCGTCCGTTTCCAGGTTCGTGTACGTCGAAACGTCGGTCATCTCGGCGGTGGACTTCAGCGATCCGACCCCGTTATCGCCCTGGCCCGTTGTTTCTCCGTCATAGAAGGTATTCGTCGTGACCCCGTCGTCGTATCCGACGAGTCCGCCGGCGTTGTCTCCGCCGTCCGCAAAGGTGACGTGTCCCATGGCGTATGCCGTGTCGATGGAACCGGCATTGTATCCGACGAGTCCCCCGACATTATACGTTCCGTTCACGTCGCCCGTCGCGTAGTCGTTGACGATGTTCCCGCCAGAGTAGTTGGCTCCGACCAGTCCGCCGACGTTGCTGTATCCGGTAACCAGGGCGGTGGAAAACGAGCGCTGGACGGTATCCGACCCGTTGTGCCCGCCGACCAGCCCTCCGACGTCGCAGTTTCCTTCGACGTATCCGGTCGAGTAGACATTCGTAATCGTTCCGTCGTTGCGGCCGGCGATCGCGCCGACGTCGCACTCGTCGTTGTCGTTGATGTCGACGTCTTCCATTCCGAAATTCTGGACGTTCGCGCCTTCGTCCACGTAGGAAAACAGGCCGAGCGTGTACGCGTTGCGGTCCATGTACAGGCCGGTGATCACGAAGCCCTGGCCGTCGAACGAGCCCGTGAACCGGTTGTCCCAATCGCCGATCGGATCGAATCCCGCTCCGTCATTGTGGAGCGACGCATCATAGTCCGGGTCTTCCGCGTCGGAGATTCCCGTGGCGGAACAGTCGATGTCCGACCGCAGGAGGAACGTCGCGTCGAGGTGTACGTCGACGAGCTGGAGATCCTCGCACGTTGCCACGACGTATGGATCCTCGGTCGTTCCGGCGCCCGCCAGCGGATACGGCGGGGTCGGGACATAGGAGAAGGCGATCAGGGCGCCCCCGCCGTTCTCGTAATATTCAACCTTGATATCGTGGTCCCCGGCGGAAACGGCGACGTCCGTCGTGAACGTCTCGCCGCCGCCCTGGTCGAACCACTCGTCCAGGATCAGATCGCCGTCAAGATAAACCCGCGCCCCGTCATCCGATTGCACGCTAAACGTGTACGTTCCCTCTTCGAAGGCGGCCGTTTTCGTCCAGCGGGCGGCGAAGTGGTCTGAGTTGATCGATCCGCTCGGGGAACCGTCATCCCAGTTGAAGTTCACGTCCGCGCCCAGGCTTGTCACGTCCGGTTCGCCGACCGGGAATGCCGGTTCCGCGCCGCTGTCCCCGGGCAGGTTCCAGAATTCGCCGGCGTACTCGCCGTCGGCGAGCGCCGCATGGCCGAGGAAGCTGCTGCCGAGAAGGAGGACTGCCATCAGCAGTCCTCCAAACGCAAGATCGCGGCCCGAACGCTGTCGTGTCTTCATAAGTTGCAATCATGAATGATATTGCGTTCATTGTATCATAAAAATCCACCGATCACTCGGTGGATTTTAGTCTCGCTTCAATGCCTTCACCTCGTCGTCCGTCAGCTCGCGCGTCTTTCCGAGCTGGAGCAATCCGAGGCGGACCGTTCCGACGCGGACGCGGGTCAGTTTCTGGACGGTGTAGCCGAACGCGTCGCACATGCGGCGGATGCGCTTGTTGTCGCCCTCGTTCTGGATGAGGGTGAATCCGCGCTGGCTTTGGCGGCGGATGATCGCGGGCGGGGTTTTTTCGCCGTTGACGTCAACTCCCTCGGCCAGGCGCAGCAGGTGCGCGTCGGAAATCGCCTTGTCGAGAACGACCTCGTACTCGTGGTCGTTGGCGTAGCGGGGATGGGTGAGCTTGAGGGCAAGGTCGCCGTCGTTCGTGAACAGGAGGAGTCCGGCCGTATTGACGTCGAGACGTCCGATCGGGAACAGGCGGTCCTTCTTCGGTATGAGTTCCATCACGGACTTTTCCTTCAGCCTCCAGTCGGTAGTTACCTTTGCGCCGATGGGCTTGTTCATCATCAGATAGATCTTCTTCGGCGCGACGCGCTTGGCCTGGCCCACGATGCGCACGCGGTCGGTCTCCTCGGCCTTGTCGCCAAGTTCCGCCCGCTTTCCGTTAATAAAAACGGACCCGGCGATAATGAGGGCATCCGCCTCTCGTCGGGAACAATAGCCGTGGTCGGCAAGGTATTTGTTGATGCGCGTTGCCATGAGGGGGAGGATAGCAGAGATCCAACAAAAAAGCCACCCCTCGACGTTCGAGCTGGGTGGCAGGGGTCAGTTGGCAGAGACGCCACTGACCGTGTAGCAGAACTTCTGCGGGCCGTCCGCGATCTTGGCCAGGGTAGTCACCGCGTAGGTGGCGTCGCCGCAGGTGACCGCGTGGGTGCCGTTCGCGACCATCGGGAGACCGGTCGTCGGGCTCACGTTGCCCCAGGTACACTCGGCCTTGCAGGCGGGCTTCGGGCCCATCGACGAGACGACGAGCGAGTCGGGGAGCTTCGCCTTCGTGGGCGCGGAAGGCGCAGCGGCTGCGACGACCTTTGCCGCGACGACGGGCTTGGCGACCGCGGCCGGGGGCGCGGCGGACTTGGGGGACGGGACGGTCGCGGCGACGGGGGTCGGCTTGGCGACAGGGGCTGCGACGGTCATGGCGGGCTTGGCAACCGTCGCGATCGGAGGCTCGTCGGCCTCGTAGCCGGTCGTCGGGTTCGGGTTGACCCGATCGGCCGCGGAAGCCTTGGTCGGTTCCGGTGCGACGGGCAGGATCGGTCCCGTGACCGGTTCCTGATCGAGCGCGTCCGCATCGTCTCCGGGTTCGTCCGGCGCGGTCGGCTTGGACAGCGCGACGATCTCGGCCGGAACGGGCGGCGGTTCCGTGGCGTGAACCTCGGCGCTCGCGACCTGCTGGATGTCGTGGTTGGCCGCCGGCCTGTGCAGGCCAACTGCGATGAGGACGACCGCGACGCCGGCGATGCCCGCCAGGGCGAGGAGCGCGGGAACGAGCCGGGAGCTTTCCTCCGGCTTCGTGGGTGCGGGGGAATTCGGGTTCGGGCTGGTCATGTCGATCTCCTTGGGTGCGGGGCCGCGCGAGCCGGCCAGGTCGTTGTAGAGGTTGGTGTGTTTGTCTTGCGGCTGGGCTGGGGGAGGATCGATCGACGTCTCCTCGGTTTCTTCGACCGGCTCGACGAGTGTCGGGGGCGGGTCGGCGACGTTGATGCCGGGAAGGTATCCGTGGAACACGTCGTCCACGTCATCCTCCTCACTCGAATCGACGGGTGCCGGAACGAGAAAGTCGTACGTCGTGAATGAGAGATGTCCGGACGGTTCCACGTTTCCTGCGGAGGCGATGGCAGACGATCCGATCTGGTCTGCCGTGAACGTGGCTTTTCCCGGATCGGTCGGCGGATCGTCATCGGCCTCCTCTGCCGACGGGAAAGAAAATGCGGACGGGTCCGGACTCGTCGGCGGAGGTTCCGGAAGCGTGATCGACGGTTCCGGAACGACTCGCTCTGTCACTTGCGGAACGGGAGTGGTGCCCACTTGACGTTTTCCACGCGGTTTCTTGGCCATTGGCCTCCTTACGGTAAATTTCCACCGGATGCGACAGGCACCTAGCGGATGTGGACAATACAACAAAAAAGCCAGTTCGTCAAGCGACGGACCGGCTTTTATCGTTTATTTCTTGACCTGGGCGACGATGGCCTCAAAGACGGCGGGGTGATCCTTGGCAATCGTCGAGAGGATCTTGCGATCGACTTCGACTCCGGCCTTGTGGACCGCGTCCATGAAACGGCTGTAGCTGAGGCCGAGCGGGCGGACCGCGGCGTTCAGCCGGACCTGCCAGAGCGAGCGCATCACGCGCTTCTTGGCGCGACGATCGCGGAAGGCATAGGCGCCGGCCTTGAGCTCGGCGGTACGGGCAAGCTTGATCTTGGATTTGCGACCCCACATCATGCCCTTCGTCTTCTTCAGAAGACTCTTGCGGCGCTTGTTGTGTTGTACGCCTCGTTTGACACGTGGCATAGAATTCTTATTTAGTGCCCGGAATCAGGGTCTTAATGGCGCGGGTGTGAGCCGGGGAAAGCGACTGGTCACGGCGCTTCTTGCGCGTGATCTTTCCCGAGACGCGGCTGTTGTAGTGGTTCTGGCCGCTGCGGCGCTTCAAAACCTTTCCCGTGGGACTGATCTTGACGCGCTTCGTGAGGGCCTTGTGAGGCTTGAGTTTGGGCATATTCGAAAATTTCTATCCGCCGGAGTGTACATTTTTCGTTAAATCCTGTCAACCTCGGGCCAGAACCATGGTAATCGTGCCTCCCATGACCTGGAGCGGAGCCTCGATTCGGATCGGGAAGTCGGCCTTCATCATCTCCACGAACTTGTTGACCACGGCCTTTGCCAGGTCCACGTGGGCCTTTTCGCGGCCACGGAGGCGAAGCTCGATCTTGATCTTGTCGCCTCGCTCGAAGAATTTCTTGGCCTGCTGGCGTCGAATCTCCAAGTCACCGACCCCGATGCGCAGGGAAAGCCGAATTCCCTTGATTTCAACCTCGTGCGACTGAGCCTTCTGTTTGCGAACCTCCTTCTCCTTCTGGTACTTGAAGTGCCCGAAGTCCAGAATCTTGCACACAGGCGGCTCCGCCTTCGGTGAAACCTCCACCAAGTCGAGCTCGCGCGAGCGCGCCAGTTCCATGGCCTGCGACGTAGGAATGACCCCAAGCTGCACGTCCTTGTCGTCGATCACCCGAATTTCCGGGTTGTCGATCTGCTCGTTGATCCGGAAGGTCGGAATGTTGAGCTTCGGCTTCTGATGTCGGTGGCGATGAATGCGCATAGTCAAGCAGGATAGTAGCGGAGTTAGGGGGAAAAGGCAAGGGAAGGGGACGTTCGATCGCTTGACGAAAACCGAATTTCCTGATAGAAACCCGGCATCGCGGACATTCTTTTCCCGCGATTGGAGATCTGCATGCACAGTATCGTTTGTTTGCCCGGCGACGGGATCGGGCCGGAAGTGATCGATCAGATGAAGCGCGTCGTCGCGGCGCTGGGCGTCAGCGTCGAGTGGATCGACATGCCGGCGGGCGAGTCGGCGGTTGAGACGCACGGCTGTCCGCTGCCCCAGGAGACGCTCGACGCGATCCGCGAATACAAGGTCGCGATCAAGGGGCCTACCACCACGCCGGGCGGCGGCGGGTTCAAGAGCGTGAATGTCACGCTGCGGCAGGCGCTCGACCTCTACTGCGGATTCCGCCCGGTGCGGTCGCTCCCGATTCCCGGGACGACGCAGGGCGTGGACCTGGTGATCTTCCGTCAGAACACGGAGGGTCTGTACCTCTGCAAGGAGGTCGTCGCCGGCGAGGTCGGCTCGCGCGAGGTCACGCTCACGGCGCGATTCACCGAGGAAGCGATGCTCCGGCTCGCGCGACGCGCGTTCCTGTTCTCCCGGCATGCCGGACGGACGCACGCGACGATCGTGAACAAGGAGAACATCCACAAGGAGTGGGGCGGAATGTACCATGCGGCGTTCAGCGCGATCGCGGCGGACTTCCCGAACGTCATTGCCGACCACATGCTGGTCGACGCGATGGGGATGCGCCTGGTCATGAACCCGGGCGCGTACCAGGTGATCGTGATCGAGAACATGTTCGGCGACATTCTCTCCGACGTCTGCGCGGGGCTCATCGGCGGGCTCGGCGTCGCGGCCGGGGCGAACTACGGAGATCGTTTCGCGCTGTTCGAGGCCGTGCACGGCTCCGCGCCCGACATCGCGGGCAAGGGGATCGCGAATCCGACGGCAATCCTGCTCTCGAGCGCGCTCATGCTCGAGCACATCGGACACAACACCGAGGCGAAGCGCCTGCGCGACGCGATCGACGCGATCTACTCCGAGGGCGCGCTCATCACCGGCGATCTCGCCAGGCGCTACCCGGGCATCACCCCGGTCGGCACGGAGGCGTTCACGGACGCCCTGATCCGCGAGATCCACTTCGCATCCTGAACCCATCGCGGGTTCTCTTTTTTTTGCCGAATTCGGCGTAAGAAAAAAGCCACGAGTCATGCTCGTGGCAGAGACGCGGGGCGCAGAGCGTCAGGACGGAAGGCGTCCGATGACGTAGAGGGCGAGGCGCTCGCGGTTGCAGCCCATGGAAACGAGGCATGGCGGAACGTCGCGCATCCAGGCTCCGAGGTCGTCGACGTCCGCGTCGAGGATCGCGAACAGAACCTTGCCAATCTCGAGCGCACGGCCCGGAGGCGTGCGGAATCCGAGGAGCGCGGAGGCGATCGACTTGACGGAACCCTTCAGCTCTCCGTGCCCGCCGATGACATCGATCTGTCCGGTAAGGATCTTCACGCGGACGTTTCCGCGCTTACTGTCGGACCAGCCGGCAACTTCCCGGCGCGCGGCCGTGACGAAGAGAGTCGGGTCCGCGTGTCCGAACCCGGAGGCGATCGCCCCGAGGAGCGCGTCCTGTCCCTCGACGGACGCGACGAATGAGCGAATGCGGTCGGAATCGAATTCCGTTGGGGTCGGCGATGGCATTGAGTGAATCTCCGTGCGCGAAAGATAGGCGCGATCGGGACGGTTGTCAATGCGGCCCCTACGGCATGAGTTTCAGAACCATCGGGGAGTTGAGAACGGTCATCGTCTCGGAATGGCCCGCCGCGTACGCGACCGCGTCCTCGTAGCGCTGCCACTGTTCGGCTTGCTCAACGTCGTTTTTCGGCTTGGTAGCGGACCGGTCGTTTGCGAGCGACAGGTCGAACGGGGGAGACATCGGCTTGGTCCGGTCCGTGCCGTCGTAGTAGACGGCGTCCCACGGCGTGCCCGTCGTATAGAAGTTGTCCTCGTGCCACTTGAGGTTCATAAACCTGAGGCCGGTCGTCGGCAGCTGGGCGATCGCGTCGTTGACCAGGTCCGCGCCGGCATAGTGGCCCTTCTTTTCGTAGGCCTTAATCTCAAGCGTCTCCGGGCGCAGCCAAAGGCCGCCCTCCTTCTGGCCGAGCTTAGTTTCGCGCCCGTGCACGAGCGTCATCTGCGCGCCCATGCCCTGGTAGATCTTTTCGACGGCCGCGGCGACTCCCGCGTCACCGCCGATCGCCCCGGCTACCGTGTACGGGGCGTATCCGATCTTGTCCTTGAGGAACTGGTATCCGCCCGGCGCGGACGTCGGGGCTCCCGTCGCGAGGTCGATCGCGTGCGTCTCGTAGCTGGTCAGCAGCGCAGTCAGGTCCGTGGGAGACATCGCGTCCAGCCCGCGCCAGTCGAACCCGAAGTAGTAGGGATAGGGCGGGCGGAGGTGGTAGGACACGGCGACGTCCTTCGAAGCTGCGAGACGCTTAATCAGGTCGGGAGCCTTCGTCGCGTAAAGCTGGACGACCGGATCGTCGAGATAGATGTCGACGGGAACGTGATACTTCTCGTGGATGTCGATCACGCGGCCCACGGTCGCGATGCTTTTTTCCGGGTTTGACCAGTCGTGTACGTTCAGGATGAACGAGACGTACAACGCGTCCTTCGGTGTAATTGTCGTCGGCTCGCTCGGCGCAGACGATTGGGACTGGGGAGCGGGACGCGCGGGTGGAACGCGGGGCGCCGGCGTCGACGACGCGCATCCGAAGCCGAGAAGGGCGATGGCGGCGAGCGAAAGAATGAGTTTGCGCATATGTGTTTGAATTCGATCTCATCGTATCAGTCGTCGACGGTTCGCCAAAGTCCCGTTTGTCAACGCGTCGCCTGCGATATATGATGCGTCCGTTATGCCAACCCTCGCCACCAACAAGCGCGCCGCGTTCGACTACGAGTTTCTCGAGAAGCTCGAGGGCGGGTTGAAGCTGACCGGGCCGGAGGTGAAGTCCGTGAAGGCCGGTCACATCCAGCTGCAGGGATCGTTCCTGCACATCTATCGCAACGAGCTGTGGCTCAAGGGCGCGACGATCTCGAAGTACGGCCCGGCAGGTGAGCAACCTGGATACGATCCGATCCGCGAGCGAAAGGTTCTCATCCACAAGCGCGAGCTCCAGCGCCTCATCGGCAAGACCCACGAGAACGGGTTGACGCTCGTCCCGATAACGGTCTTCACCAAGCAGGCGCTCATCAAGCTCGAGTTCGCGCTCGCGAAGGGAAAGAAACAGTACGAGAAGCGCGAAGTGCTGAAGAAGCGAGACGTTGAGAGGGATATCCGGGCGCGGATGAAGGAGTAGCGACGATTGACTTCCGGTGATTTTTCTGGCATACTCCGGGTCTGGGGCTGTCCGGGGTTCGCCAGGGACAGGAGGCCAGATGAGCAAGCCGAGGTTGTAGGGATCCTCGTAAATCCTTCCTGCAAAAAGACAATTGCCAACGTCTTCGCGAAGGCCAAGAACATGATCGCCTCGGCGTTCAGCGTTCCGACCTTCTCCATGGTTGTCGCCTAATAGCCACAACCCATCCGTCCCCTGACGTCCGATAGCGGGATCCGGGTGTTATAAGCATCGGGCTGGGTGATGCCGTTTCCGTCCAGCATCACCGAGGAGGCAGGCGGGACCGTACGCATGGGTTTCGTCCCGCTCACATCATGCGAACGTATCTAAGCGAGACTGAGCTTGAAGAAACATCCGGCTGAGCGTCCTTACACGGGAGTTCGATTCTCCCCAGCTCCACCAACACAAAAGCTCCTGCGCCGCAGGAGCTTTTGTGTTATACTTTCCTCGCTATGGCATCCCAAACCCCGTCCCTCCCGCAAACCATAAACGTCTCGACGCTGACCTTCGTGAAGGTCGTGCTGATCGCGGTATCCGCGTGGTTTCTCTGGTACGTGCGGGACATCGTGGCGATGCTGTTCGTGGCGCTGCTGCTGGCCGCGCTCATCGACCCGCTGGCGGACTGGTTTGCGAAGAACAAGGTTCCGCGGGCGGTCGCGGTGATCATCGTGTACCTCGCGCTTGGGATGGTCGCGTCGGTCGTGACGGTGCTCATCGTGCCGGTCATCATCGACCAGGTGACGCAGCTGTTCGGATCCGGCCCGTTCGCGGCGGTGCTGCAGCAGGGGGTTCTGAAGGCACGGACGCTGTTCGACGTGCAGAACTTTCTCGCGTCGCTTCTCTCCGGGCAGTCGACGTCCGTGACGTCGGTGTTCTCGCAGGTCGCGGGGTTTCTCTCGGGGTTCGTCGCGCTGTTCGTGGTGCTTGTGCTCGCGTTCTACATGATCGTGGAGGAGGACGCCGCGCGGAAGCTGTTCCGAAGCTTCGCGCCGGTCGAGTACCAGCCGTTCATCGCGCAGATGATCGCGAAGATGCAGACGAAGATTGGCGCGTGGCTGCGGGGACAGCTGCTGCTCGGGCTGATCGTGGGCGTCTGCCTGTTCGTGGGGCTCGTGATCCTCAACGTGAAGTACGCGCTGCTGCTCGCGGTGCTTGCCGGGCTGTTTGAGATCATCCCATACGTGGGCCCGACCCTGTCGCTCATCCCGGCCGTGATCATCGGGTTCGTGCAGTCGCCGGTCAAGGGGCTCGCCGTGCTGATCCTCTACTTGGTCGTCCAGCAGCTTGAGAACCATATCCTCGTCCCGAAGATCATGCAGAAGGTGACGGGGCTGAACCCAATCGTGTCCATCGTCGCGCTCATGGTCGGCGTGAAGCTGGCCGGGCTCGTCGGGGCGATCCTGTCGATTCCCGTCGCGACCATGGTCGCCGTCGTTTTGGAAGATTTGTTTCGAACCGGAGATAAAACATAACCTATGCTATTTCACCGACGCCGCTCGTTCTATCCGCTTGCCATCGCTCTTTTGACGCTCGCGCTCGGCCTGTTAATGCTTTACACGCTGGGGTCCTCGACGAGCCCGACGGGACGAAAGTCCGTGGGAACCCAGGTCTCGCCGACGCCGGCGGTGACCGATGCTGATTATCGGACCAACTCTCATGCCGTGATCGCGCCATTTCTGGCGTCGTACGGAGCCGCGACAAACGACGCGATCAAGCTCGCCGCCGTCGAGGACGCGCTCGCCGCGCTCATGCCGATTACCGTTCCGGCCTCCTACAAGGACGTCCATCTCGGCCTCGCGGTCTCGCTGTCCCTGATGCGCGATGGATTGCGCGGGGAAGACGGCTCGCTCGATGCCGGATACGCCAAGCTGACGAAGATCGTCGCGACCGAACCGTGGCTCGCGCCGTAATCCCGCATGGCCCGCGTTGAGAAAAACCAACCGATGGCGGAGGAGATGTCGCAGATGAAGGGCGACATCCTGAAGGCCGTGCACAAGGGCAAATCGAAGCGTCCGTGGTTTCGGTCGTGTGTCATTCTGCTTGTCGTCGCGATCCTTTGCGCGGGCGGGTTCGTCGCCTGGACCCTTGCCGCGACGGGACTCGCGAGCGTTCCCGTCCTCTCATCCTGGGCGTACAAGGCGCCATCCCCGCAAAGGAAGGTCGCCCCCGGCCTTTCGCTGGAGGCATACCTGAAGAGCGGGTCGTTCAAGGGGAATGTCGCCGATATCCCGGAAACGACCATGACCGCGCTTGTCCAGGACGTGGTTTCCACCGACGGGCAGACCTGGTTTGACGAGCATGCGTCGCAGGTCGCAAAGAACGACGACGGAGAGGGGGTTGAACTGTACCTCCCTTTGCGCGACAATGCGCAGAAGAGCGCCATCAGGGCACGTCTCGACGTCTCGTTCGACACGGGAAAGGTCGCCGTATCCGTCTCGGACGTGACGCTTGGTTCCTGGAAACTTTCCCCGTGGCTCGTTTCGTCCGTGATCGCTCCGGCCATCGCGCCTACCGTCAGTTCGATAAACGCGTCTCTCCCATGATCCTGATCCACCGCGTCACCCCGTTTCTCATCGGTCTCGCGACGGCCCTCGGGTTTGCCGCGCTCTTGAACTTCCAACGGAATCCGCTTGGCGCGATGGCAGTCACTTTGCTCGTCGTCGCGGCACTCTACGTTCGCCTGGTCGGATTTTCCCCGCGATCGTTCCAATTCTGGATGTTGGTCGGTACGCCGCTCCTGTTTCTCGGATCCAGCTTCGGCCTCATGCTTTTTCTTGAGAATCCAAACGCCGAGTTCGCGCTAGCGGTCGTCGTGTCGCTGTTCGTCTTCTTCTTTGCGGAACACGTCTTCTCCTACGTCCATCTTCCGGCGAACTACGAGACCTACGCCATCGAGCACCTGTCGCTCGTGCTCAACGTGGCGAGCGTGTTCTTCGTAAGCGTCGTCGCCTTCGGCATGCGGATCTTCCTGACCATCTACGCGCCGATCTGGCTGCTTTCCGCGCTGTTCTTCGTCGTGTCGCTGTTCGTCATCTTCGGCACGCTGTGGGCAAGCAAGGTGGACGTGGGCCACGCAAGGCTGTACGCGATCTGCGGAGCCCTGCTCGTGACCGAAATCTTCCTCACCGTAACCTATCTACCCACCGGCTTCTATACGAATGCCGCGCTCATCGCGCTCACGGCCTACCTCTTCCTGGGCTTGACGCGAGCCAGATTCGTTGAGAGCCTGTCGAAATCGACCGTTCGGAGGTACTTGGTGACCGGCGTCGTTCTGCTGGTGATGATCCTCGGATCGGCGCGGTGGACATAAATTAGCTTCGTACTTCGTAACCACAGAGCCCTTACGGCCTTATGAAATATTCCAATTCGCACGCGATCAAAACCACCTTCCTCGCCCTCCTCCTCGGTCTTGGCGGGGGAACGATCTCGGCGGCGCTGACCACGAACTACCTGAACGACTACGCGGTATCGCTCGGGCAGACCTCGACGCCACCTCGACTGTCGGAGGAGCGGCCGCGGACGACCCCCGTCACGTACGCCGATGCCGTGCGTGCGGTGACGGAGAGCGTCCTTCCGGGGGTCGCGCAGATTTACGCGGTCGGATCGTTCGCGAAGCCGATCGCGTCCGGGGCGGTGCTTACGTCGGACGGATGGATGGTCACGCTGGTCGATCGATTGCCGAGCATGTCCGGCCTGTCCGTCGTCGTCGGCGGGCACGTGCATTCGATCGTGAAGGAAGTTGCGGACCCGTCGACCGGCGCGACGTTTTTGAAGCTCGACGCGACGAACCTTCCGGTGTTCGCATTCGGGAGCGGGTTCGACCTGCTGCCAGGAGATCAGCTGTTCGCGGCAGCTTCTCCGTCGGCGCTGTTTTCGGAATCGCTCGTGGAATCGAAGCTTCCGGCCGGACCGCTTTCGACGGATGCCCTGGCGCGTCGTCTGGCCGTGGCAGACCCGCTCATCGGCTCGTTCCCGGGAACGCCCGTCGTAAACGCGCGCGGCGAGCTCGTCGGGCTCGTGGAGGGAGGGGCGTTTGGCTTCTCGACGATTTTGCCGACGGACGGTCTGCTCGTGGCGTTCAACGGCCTGTTGCGCGAGGGGATCATTGCGAACCCGTCCCTTGGCGTTTTGGCGACGGACCTGTCGCGCACGATCGGACTGAGCGAGAAGGACACGGGCGGATTGTCGCAGGGCGCGCTGTTGCTCGGACCATCGTCGATCAAGAAGGGGGGCGCGGCGGCAGTGGCGGGATTGCTCGCGGGCGACGTGATTCTTTCCGCGGACGGAACCGCGATTGACGCGCACAGGTCGCTCGACGAACTGGTCGCGACCCACGCGGTCGGCGATACTCTGACGCTGCGCGTCTCGCGAGCCGGCAAGGAGACCGAGGTGAAGGCCACGCTCGGCGCGATGTGATATACTGAAGACATATGGCAACCATCAACTACACGTCGGTTCTCTTCGACAGGGCAAGGACGATCGGCGCGTTTTGCGTCGTCGGTCTCGTCGTCGCGCTGCTCGTTTGCTTCGTGCAGCCGCTCAAGTACTCCTCCACCGTCCGGCTTCTCGTGATGCAGGATCTCGGGTCCACGACCGACGCGTACACGGCCAGCCGTTCCGAGGAGCGCATCGCCGAGAACCTGTCGACGATCGTCTACACGACGACCTTCTTCGACGAGGTGATGAAGGCGGGCTTTTCCATTCAGGAGCGATACTTCCCAACCCAGGACTACAAGAAGCGCCAGGAGTGGGCAAAGACGGTCGACGCCACGATCGCGCGCGGGTCGGGGCTCATGACCATTACGGCCTACCACCAGGACGTTTCGCAGGCCGAGCAGATTGCCCGCGCCGTTGCGTCCGTTCTCACGGCGAAGGCGAGCGAGTACACCTCGGGCGGGGGAGTGCAGGTAAAGCTGATCGACGCGCCGCTGAACTCGCGGTATCCGGTGAAGCCGAATATCCTCGCGAATGCGGTTTCCGGCGTCGTCCTTGGCGGATTGGTCGGGATCGGGTTCGTTCTGATGCAATACGAGAAAATTCGCCGACGGCACCAGTTCGTGCATGAGGATAACGTTGCTTGACGAAAACAGGCGGAAATGTTAGGATAATCGCACAAAAAGCCCATTCAGAGGGTCGGGACCAGCGTTCGTGATGACTCCTCCTTATCGCGCTCGCAAGGCCCGGCTCTCTGAGTGGGCTTTTTGCGTTATTTCACCCAAACCCCTTGACACTTTCCTCCAAATGTGATATTCTCCGACCTTGCTAATCGATCTTTCCCGTTGCCTCGATTGGCCCGACGTCTCCCTGGCACACCTCCTCCTTGTGCCAGGATCGGACGCCGGACCAATCGACGCCGCGGGGAATCCTCTTCCGCGATGTCTACAAACCCCGGTAACACGGGGTGAAGAGGCGCGCGGGGATGGTCCTCGCACGTCACACACCCCGGTGCAAGCCGGAACCCCAGCCAGGAGATCATCAGATGACCAAGACCCTCACCAACGGAGGCTCGATGAGCCGCATTTCTTGTCTCGTTGCCCTCATGGGCGCCTTCAGCACCTCGGCCTTCGCCGCCACCCCCTGCGCCCCGGTCGCGCCGTGCAAGACGGCGGCTCCGGTCGTCGTCACGCCGCCCAGCGATTGCGGGGCGTCGAACGACACGCTCTGTGACGCGACGACGGACGTCGACAAGGACGGGTACTACAGCGACAGCCTGTCGATGCTCGACTGCGACGACGCGCACGCCACGGTCTACCCGGGCGCGCTGCCGGTGATCGGGGACGGCCTCGACAACGACTGCAGCGGCGACACCGACGACGAGGAGATCGCCGCGGCCGAGATCGCGGCCGGCGGCGAGACCAGCCCCGCGGGCATCGTGCTCGCGAAGGACATCGACTCGTGCGTCAACAGCACCCTCGAGGGCACGAATACGTTCGTGTGGTCCAAGGAGCCCAAGAAGTCCTGGACCTGCAACGGCCTGACCGACGGCCTCTCGTTCGAACGTGGCAAGGGCGTCCTCACGGAGACCCAGACCCACGACCTCGAGACGTCCCGGCGCATCGCGGGTGACCGTGCCGCGCTCGTGAAGGCGAAGGCCGAGGCCACGGCCGAGATCGAGGTCGCCAAGGCGGCGATGAAGACCGACGCGGATGCCGACAAGGCATACTTCGCGGAGCTGATCTCCAAGGGCGAAGCGACCATCGTCGAGCTCACCGCGCAGATCGCCGCGTACGACGCCCGCCTCGTCCAGTTCGAGACGGACGCGAAGCACGCGGCCTCCATCCAGAAGGGGAAGGACGGCATCCAGGACTCGCGCCTCGACGGGCACGACGTCGCGATCGGCGATCTGCAGCGCAAGGGCATGATCTTCGAGGTCGGCGTCGGTGCCGGCTTCCTCGCCCAGCGCTCGCTGGAAGACGCGGAAGGAACGGTCTACCGCAGCGGGACGGTCGGCGTGGGCAACTTCGTCACCAGCATCGGGTACGGGATCCCGAACGCCAGCATCACGCTGGACCTGAGCTTCGGCGAGGGTTCGACGGGGTCTCTCGGCGGGACGATCCCCGACACGGTCGCCTCGGCGGCAGTGGTCGGCCAGTACCGGCACGAGGACATGGCCATCGGGCCCATGCTTGCGCTCTCCGGCAACGCCACTGGCAACCTGCTCGACCCGGAAGTCAGCGGATGGGGTCCGAGCGTCGGCGTCGCGGCGAGCTGGTTCGCTCCGAACGAGAAGGGCCTGCGCGTCGAGGTCAAGACGCACGTCACCCTGGGGATCGAATCCTTCGGGGCCGACACCAGTGCGACGACGAAGTACTGGGACAGCGGTCTGATGGGCGAGGGTGGCGTCACCGTCCTCGTCGGCGGCGGGCCCCGCAACTAGGTCTCTCGTGGGTATCCACTCCCACACCTCCCCGGCAACCACTGGTTGTCGGGGATTTTTCTTTCGCAATTTTGTAGTTTCGTAGCCAATTCGTAGATTCGTATCCACTTTCCCATTGACAGAATCTCCATTTCTTGCTACAGTGCGACCTCGCTAAAACAAATGGTTTTCGCGAATCCATGATGCGTGAGGCGCTTGTCGAAAGGCCATCCGTCCTTCCGCCAGCCGCCTCCCGCTTCTCGACGCGATCCTGCGTTCGAAAGTGGGTCCAGTCCGGCTTCCCACAAGGGCCGGTTTCCAGCCCTGTGGGGCAACATCACCAAGGAGTCTCTGATGCGTACACTGATCCTTCTCCCCCTGGCCTTCGTGGCCGTCGCGTGCAACCCGAGCGTCGTGGGCGTCAAGCTCACCGATGACACCGGCTATGCCAACGACAGCGGCGACACCAACGCCGATTCCGACACGGACACCGATGCCGATTCGGACACGGACGCCGACAGCGACGCCGACACGGACACGGACGTCGACACCGGGACGGACCCGAACGACGTCGACAACGACGGCGACGGGGTCACCGAGAACGAGGGCGACTGCGACGACACGGACGCTTCCGTCAGCCCTGGCGCGACTGACGTCCCCGACGACGGCATCGACCAGGACTGCGACGGGACCGACGCCTCGTCGGACCTCGACCCGTACGCGGACTACCTGTGGATCGACGGGGAGAGCTTCTGCTTCTCCACGGACGGTTTCCGCGAGCCGTACGACGTCGAGACGGCCTTCGTGGTCGGCTACGGCGGCGATGTCAACTGGACCCTCCAGGCGGACCTCGAGGTCAACCCGGCCAGCGACAGCGACTGCATCGACACGACGGGGTGGACGAACGACGTCTACACGATCACCCTCGTCTCGGCCTACCAGGCCGACGGCTCGGTCATCACGAGCTACGACGAGACCGGTGATTGGTGGGACAACTACGACTTCTGCGAGTCGGAGTTCCCCACGGCCCTGAGCTTCTGCACCACGCAGGGAGGGACCAGCTGGCTGGTCTCGTTCGAGAAGCTCTCGGACGGCAGCCTCGTCCCCGCGGGCGACGGCTCCTAGCCGACGCGTTTCACGGCGTTGAGCGCTAGGCAAGCAGGGACAAACGGCACAACCGACCCATCGGCAATTCAGCCGATCCTCTCCAGCTCCCGTGTGTGGGACGAAGGACTGCTTCCTAGCGCTCCTCGCCCACTCGGGAGCTCTTTTTATTTTGCTACGGCAAAATTTGCGAATAACGAATGGGTTACTAAATTGCATATGACACGAATGATAACGAATGTAACGAATTCGTGACGTTTGCAACAATAAGTTTCATATGCAATTTAGTAACCCATTCGTTATTCGCACCTCCGCTAGCTTTATTCCAGAATCTCTGCTATCCTCCCCCAGTTATGCCACTCTTCCCCCAGCAACTTCTTCGAGAAATCGCTACTCCCGAGTCTTTTCGACGCGGAAAGACGTACGTCGAGGATGGCGCGGTTGAGAACGTGGAGCTGTCGCGGACGGCTTCCGGGAAGATTAAGATCACGGGGACCGTCTACGGCAGCGTCTCGTATCACACGAGCATGATCGTGGACGGCGACGCGTTCGAGGTGGAGTCGTACGACTGTGACTGCCCGTATTCGCAGGGCGGGGCTTGCAAGCACGTGGTCGCGCTCGGGCTCGTGGCTGCCCGTCGGTCCGTCGTGCCCGAGAAGGCGCCGCCAACGCGAACGTCGAAACTGTCCGCGGCCGACGCCGATCTCCTTGAGACGCTCCGTGCCCACGCGGCAAAGCGCGGGGTCGTGCTGGACGACGCGAGCGCGGCAAAGGCGGCGAAGCACCTTGAGAAATTGCTCGTGACCCACGGGTCCGGAAACGTCGCGGCATCGCGGAAGCCACCGCAGGAATACGTGCTCGGACGCATCGAGCTCTCATTTTCGTATAACCGCGTGAAGGACCTGATCCTCGCAAAGGCCACGGCGGCGTACGGTCCGCTTGTGTATCCGGTCGAGACCGGGTGGCCGGTGGAGGGAGAGGAAGACGGGAAGCACGTGGCGCTTCGCGACTGGCACGAGGAACGATCGGCCCGCGTCGCGCTTGAGAACGAGGGATTTTTCTCGATGGGGAAGGGGACGTTCGAGCTGCCGGCCGAGGAGGCGTTCGAGTTTTTGCGCGACGGGATGTCGCGGCTTTCGGAGACGTACACGATTTTGGCAGACGAGGCATTTCAGTCGCTCTCTACGATCCGCACGGCCGAGGTTACTTCGGACTGGGACTTTGGCGAGTCGTCGGGGACGGACTGGCTTTCGTTCTCCGTCGATTGGAAGTGCGGCGACCGTCCGCTGACCCCCGCCGAAATTTCCGGACTTGCGTCGGGCTATGGGAAGTTCATCCGCGCGGCCGACGGGTCGTTCGTGGAAATTTCGAACCAGGATCTCATCCGCCGCATGGCCGAGGTGGCGGACGTCACCGGCCGCCAGACGATCACGCGCGCGCGGGCGATCGAGCTCGCACTGCTCGCGGGCGAGACGTCCGGGATTCGAATGCGCGAGACGACCGAATCGATCGCGTCGTTCCTGCGCGATGCCAAGGAAGGGAAGCTGATCGGGGATCCGGAGATTCCAAAGGCGATCGGCACGGTTCTTCGGCCGTACCAGCGCGATTCCGTCGCATGGGCATTGTTTTTGAGGAAGTATCGCTTCGGAGGGGTATTGGCCGATGACATGGGTCTTGGAAAGACGCTTCAGGCGCTTGCGATCATCTCGACGGAACGCGTCGCGGGAACGCCGCCGTCGCTCGTCATCTGTCCGAAGACCCTCATCTCGACGTGGGTCGCGGAGTCCAAGCGGTTTACGCCGGACCTCAGGGTCGTTGCGGTCGAGGGAAGCGCGAAGGAACGGAAGGCGGTTCTCGAGAACGCCGCGTCGACCGACCTGCTCGTCACGTCGTACTCGTTGTTCCAACGCGACGCGAAGCTGTATCAGAAGATCCCGATGCACTACGCGATTCTCGATGAGGCGCAGTACGTGAAGAATTCGAAGACCGCGACCGCGCTTGCCGTGAAGACGCTGAAGGCGAGCCACCGGCTGGCGTTGACCGGAACCCCGCTTGAGAACGGCGTCCACGAGCTGTGGTCTCTCTTTGACTTTTTGATGCCGGGACTGCTTGGCGATCAGAAAATGTTCAAGACGACGTTCGAGCGGCCGATCAAGGAGTTCGGCGACAACGAGCGGCTGCAGACGCTGAAGCGGCGCGTGAAGCCGTTCCTCCTGCGTCGCACGAAGGAATCCGTGGCGCCGGAGCTGCCGCCGCGCATCGAGCAGAACGACTGGTGCGAGCTGACGGAGGTGCAGGCATCGCTGTACGCGGAGGTTTTGGCATCGACGCGGCGGGACGTGTTCGAGGCGGTCGAGAAGAAGGGGTTTAACCGGTCGCGCATCGAAATTCTGGCCGCGCTGACTCGTCTCCGACAGGTGTGCAACCATCCGGCTCTGGTCGACAAGCGTTTGTCGAAGGGGGAGGACGTTTCGGGAAAATTGGCGTACGCGCTCGAGCTGCTTCGCGAGGCGGCCGACGGAGGCCACAAGGTCCTGCTGTTCAGCCAGTTCACGAGCATGCTCGACCTGATTCGTCCGGAGCTCGACAAGATGGGGATCGGCCACGTGACGATCGAAGGAAAGACCAAGGATCGCGCCGGAGTCGTCGATCAATTTCGCAACGACCCGACCAAGCATGTTTTTCTTCTGTCACTCCGCGCCGCCGGAACGGGCCTGACCCTCACCGAGGCCGATACCGTCGTCCTCTACGATCCTTGGTGGAACCCGATGGTCGAACGCCAGGCCATGGATCGCGCGCACCGCATCGGCCAGACCAAGTCCGTGAACGTTCACAAGCTGGTGACGAAGGGAACGATCGAGGAAAAGGTCCTCGCGCTCCAGGAAAAGAAGAAGGCGATCTTCGACGCGGTCGTTTCGGATTCCGCCGAGGGGTTGAAAGGTTTGACCTGGGAGGACGTGCAAGGACTTTTCGCTTAAGTTAGCCATTTAATAAGGCGCGGGGATTGACAAACCCGCGTTTTTATGATATCTTTGTCCACTAACCTGTTGCCGGGCTTGGGATCCAAACCATGGATCTTATGCCTGGCCACATGGTGTGGTCAGCTGTGATTTTGTCAGAAACAAACGGTCTTTCGACCACCACGCCTGGAAACAGGCAAAGGAGCTAACCATGCTCATCCTCCTCGCCCTTCTGGGCTGCGCCCCCTCCGTCATGCCCTCCAACAACGTCGTCGACACCGGGTCCGTCCCGAGCGACACCGGCACGGACACGGGCACGGCGGACGACAGTGACAACGACACCGGTTCCGACACGGCGACCGACAGCGGTACCGATTCCGCCGACAGCGGCGCTGACACGGACACCGGCGCGGCGGACACCGACACGACCGACACCGGCGGAACGGACAGCGGGTCCG
>JBAXQK010000001.1:0-164837 GCA_037131775.1 Candidatus Uhrbacteria bacterium | reverse complement strand
CCATTCCCGTCGGGCCGTTGCGGTGCTTGGCGATGTGGACCTCGGCGATGTTCTTTTCCTCGGGCGCGAGATCTTCCTCGCGGTAGTTTCGGTCGGCGGCCTTGCGGTAGATGAACATCACCACGTCGGCATCCTGCTCGATGGAACCGGAGTCGCGGAGGTGGGAGAGGCGCGGGATGGCCGGCTTGTTCTGCTCGACGGCGCGGGAGAGCTGGGCGAGGGCGAGGACCGGGACGCGGAGCTCACGGGCGATCTGCTTGAGGCCGCGGGAGATTTCCGAGACTTCCTGCACGCGGTTCTCGTCGTTTCCGCCGCCCTTCTTGCTGCGGCCTTCCATCAGCTGCAAGTAGTCGATGATGATGAGCCCGAGGCCGTGCTCGGCCTGCATGCGACGCGCCTTGGTGCGGAGTTCCATGACGGTGAGCGTCGGCGAGTCGTCGATGAAGATGGGTGCCTCGGAGAGCACGCCGAGCGCGTGGCCGATGCGCGGGAAGTCCTCGTCGCGGTCGGACAGGCGGCCGGTGCGCATCTTCCAGAGGTCGACTCCGGCCTCGGCACAGATCATACGGTCGACTAGCTGCTCCTTGGACATTTCGAGCGAGAACACGCCGACCGGGGCCTTTCCGCGAAGGGCGACGTTGCGGGCGATGTCCATGGCGAGCGACGTCTTTCCAACGGAAGGGCGCGCGGCGAGGATCAGGAGATCGGACTTCTGGAGTCCGGCGAGCAGCCCGTCGAGCTCGGTGTAGCCCGTCGGGACGCCGCGGAGCTTGCCACGCTCGCGGTGGAGCTCGTCGATGCGGTCGAACGCCTCGGCGAGGACGCGGGATATGGGGGTGAAGGCGTTCTTGGTGAGGTTCTGCGACACGCGGAACAGCGTGCGCTCGGCCTCGTCGAGCGTCTCGTCGATGTCGCCCTCCTCGTCGTAGCCGAGCCGGGTAATGTTCGTGGCGGCCTCGATCAGTCGTCGAAGGGAAGCCTTCTTTTGGATGATCTGCGCGTAGTGAACGATGTGCGCGCTGGTCGGGACGGCGTTCGACAGCTCGACGAGGTAGGTGCGGCCGCCGATGTGCTGGAGCTTGCCCTTTTCCTCGAGGCGGTTTCCAACCGTGAGGATGTCGATCGGCTCGTGGCGTTCGCTCAGGTCGAGCATGCAGTCGTAGATGAGCCGGTGCGAGTCGCGATAAAAGTCCTCGGGCTGCGTGACGTCGCCGATCTTGATCATGGCGTCCTGGTCAATCAGAAGGGAACCGAGCAGGGATTGCTCGGCCTCCATGTTTTGCGGTGGGAGTCTCTCAAGGCCCATATCGCACGCATCTTAGCACGCCGGCCAGAGTGAACAAGAGGATAACCTGTGGTATAATCTGTGCATGGATTTTGCCAATAACCGGTTCGTACGCGCCGTGGGAACGATGATCGGATCGATCGTCGGCGTTGGCATCTTCGGACTGCCGTTCGCCTTCTCGCAGGCGGGGTACGGCGTTGGCTTGCTCGCGCTCCTCGTTCTCGGCGGACTGAACGCGCTGCTCTTGCTGATGTACACGGATATCGTCGCCCATACCCCCGGCCATCATCGGCTTGCCGGATACGTTTCGGCCTATTTGGGAAAGGGTTGGGGGCGGTTCGGTCTCATTGCGCTCGCGGTGGGAGTATGGGGGAGCCTGACGGCGTATCTGATGGCGGGCGGACGCTTCCTCTCGATTCTTTTTGGGACGACGTCGTCCGGATCCGAGACGGCATTCGGCCTGTTCGTGCTCTCGACGGTCGCGGTCATTTCCTATGGGGGGATGAAGGTCGCCTCGCGGGCGGAGGTGGCGATTCTCACCGTGCTTCTGTTCCTCCTGGCGTTCATTGCCATTTCCGCGTCCTCGGTCGCGCATCCGGCGAACCTGATGCCGTCGCACTGGAATAAGCTCCTTCTCGTGTACGGCGTCGTTTATTTTGCCCTGAACGGGGGTGTCGCGGCCATTCCGGAGATGAAGGAAATCCTCGGGTCGAATCGGCGGCTACCGCACGCGGTCATGGTTGGAATGGGATGGGTGATGGGAATCTACGCGCTGTTTACCCTCGCCGTCGTGTCCGCGACCGGGACGGGAACGTCCGCCTTCGCGCTTGATGCGCTCGTTCCGCTGCTCGGAGGGACCTTCGAGACGATTGGATCGGCGCTCGCGGTCGTCTCCGTGCTCTCCATCTTCACCCTCGCGTCCATCGCGCTTCGCCATGCGTTTCAATTCGATCTGGGCCTTCACAAAAACGCGGCCTGGGCGCTCACCTTCGTTCCTCCCGCGATCCTTTACCTGGCCGGCCTGCGCTCGTTCATCGGTCTCATCGGGTTCGTTGGGTCCGTGCTCGCGGCCGGGGTCGGCATCCTGATCGTGGCAGCCTACGAGTCCATGCGATCCTCCGGGGTCTGCCGCGACCATGTCTGCATTGAGCTTCCGCGCATTTGCTCCTTTGCGGTCGCTGGAGTCTACCTGATCGGAATGATCCTGACCGTCGCTCATTATTTTGCCTAAGCGTATGAACATCCACAATGTCTCGCTCAAACGAATGCTGGGATTCTGGTTCGCGTGCTTCGCGGTCAACTATGTTTCCGGGATGCTTTTGTACACGTTTTACCAAATTGCGCCGAACCCGTTCGTATTCATGGCGATGTTCGTCGCGGCCCCGCTGACATACCTGCTGTTTTCCTGGCTGTATTTTCGAAAGGTTTCCGAGAACGACTGGAGCATGCGGTTTCTTGTCGCCGTCGTATGGGTGTGCCTTTCCGTCGTCGGAGCCGCCTTGCTGATGATGCCCGTGTACGGATATCCTTGGACGATCGCATTCTCGCCGTCGACGCTGCGGGGGCAGCTCATCAACGTCTCCGCGATACTCGTCGCGGGATGGGCAAGCCGGAAGTAAGGCAAGAAAAAATCCCGTCAGGGATTTTTTTGCAGCTCGGCGGCCTTGAGAACGTTCAGCGTCAGCATCGCGACGGTCATTGGTCCGGCTCCGCCCGGAACCGGACTGAGCGCGCCGGCGACGGACGAAACGGACTCGGCGTCCACGTCGCCGAGGATGCGTTTTCCCACGCGCGTCGTTCCGACGTCGATGACGGTCGCGCCCGGTTTTACCATCGAACCGACGATGAGTCCGGGCTTTCCGACCGCGACGATGAGTACGTCCGCGGTTTTTATTTTGGCGGCGAGATCGTCGTCCTTCGGGTCGACGCGCTCGACGTCGGCGCGCTGTTCCGCGAAGAGGTGGCGGAGGGGCTCGGCGAAGAGGTTGCTTCCGACGATGGCGACGCGAGGCGCGACGACTATCTCTGACCCCTCCTCCCTATGAGGAGGGGAAACTCGTTTTGCCTCGTCGACGAGTTTCATGATGCCAAGCGCCAGCGCGGAGACGATTCCGGGGCGGCCTTCCCGGAGCGCTTTTAGATTTTCCTGATGGAACCCGTCGACGTCCTTATCCGGTCGGATCGCGGCGATGACGCGGTCGGCGTTTTGGGTCGGGAGAGGGAGCTGGACCAGGATGCCCGTCACGTCGTGGCGGGCATTGAGCTCCTCGATTTTCGCGATCAGCGATTGCTCGGGCTCGTCGTTTGGGTACAGAAATAGCTCAAAGCGAATCCCTGCCTCCTCGCACGCCTTTTTCTTGAGCGCGTCGTACAGGTGCGAAGCTGGATCGTCCCCGACCAAAATTACGGCAAGGCCGGGAGGAACCGCCATTGCCGCGACGCGCGCCTTCACTTTTTCACGGATCCGCGCGCCGATCGCACGTCCGTCGAGGAGGTGGGGCATAAGATGCTACGCATGTTAGCAGGGAAAGTGACTTGTGTCACGGAATTTGAAGTGTTTTTCCGCAGGCGCTGCGCCCTGCACCCGCGTTACTTTCTCTGTTGGCGGACAGAGAAAGTAACCAAAGAGAGCCGCTCCGCCCGGCCATCCGCTCCTACGCCAGGGCACGAAAAAATGACTCGGCTGCGGAACTCGCTCGCATCGCCAAACGCGAACCCCTGACGCGCTGCTTCGTTCAGACAATCCTCGCCCGTCCTGATGGACCCGTCATTTTTTCGAACCCTGGCTGGGTCGCTCCGGCAGGGCGGCGACCGGATGGTGTCTATTTTTTTGCCTTCCGGCATCAGCCAAAAACAGTTGCGAAACACCATCCGGATGCCCCGCCATGTCGGAGCGGCGGAGAGAGACGGGGAACGAAGCCGGGCCGGGTCCATCAGGACGGGCGAGGATTGTCTGAGCGACGTCCCGCATTCTTCGTATTACGCGGCGGGCTAGCGAGTTCCGCAGCCGAGGCACGGTTTCGTTTCCCGTCCCGCCGCGCAGACCTGGCGGACGGTTTCTTTGCATACGTTCTTTTCCGGCCAAAAGAAAGTATGGCGGTGTGGTGGCAAACCACAGGATAAGTCCTCCGGCAGGAAAAAGAAGAGCACCCGTCTTTCGACGGGTGCTCTCTCAACCTTATTCCGTCGGCCTCGTCGTCAGCACGACCGTGACCGTCTTTTCCTCGCCCTTGTGCGAGATCTTGACACTGACGCTGTCGCCAGCCTTTGCGTGGTTAACAAGGTCTGAGATCGCGTGGTCCTCGTCGATCTTTTGACCGTTCCACTCGAGGAGAATATCGTTTTCGGCGATTCCTGCCTTGTCGGCCGGGGAGCCCGGGACGACGGCGAGGTCGGTGACCGTCTCGCCTCGGACGACGAGGGCGCCGTAGTCGTAGGCGAGGCCCTGCTGCGTCTTGATGTCCGCGTCGATCGGAGTATACCGAACGCCGAGAAACGCGCGCTCGATCTTGCCGGTGCTCTTCACGCTCTCGAATACGGACTTGACGTCGTTCGCGGGAAGGGCGAAGGCGATGCTCTGGGCGCTTGCGACGGCCACGTTCATGCCGATGACGTTCCCCTGGATGTCCAAGAGCGGGCCGCCCGAGTTGCCTGGGTTGAGCGCCGCGTCGGTCTGAATAATACCGGACAGGTGCTCGGATCCCATCATACCCCCTCCTGCGTTGATCGATCGGGACAGGCCGGAAACGACGCCCTTGCTGACCGTGTTCTCAAATTGTCCGAGCGCGTAGCCGATGGCAATGGCGGTCTGCCCGACCTGAATCGAATCGGAGTCCGCGAACGTGAGGAAGGGAAGTCCCGTCTCATCGATCTTCAGGACGGCGATGTCGTTTGTTGGGTCGCTCGCGAGCACCTTCGCGGGGACGCTCTTTCCCTTGTGGGCGTCGTCGTTCAGCACGACTGCGTACTCCGTTCCCTCCGCTCCGCTCACGACGTGCTTGTTGGTCATGATATAGCCGTCATCGGTGACGAGATAGCCGGATCCGGCGCTGAGCTGCTGCTTCTCAGTTCCGTTTTGACAGGTGGACGGAACCTGAAACTGCATCCCGCCAAACCCTCCGAACGCGTTCTTCATGCAGCGTTCGAGCTTTGGCACGTCGCCGGTCGCGATGACGCTGACGACCGCCGGAGACGCTTTTTTTACCGCGTCGATGACCGCGGATTCCTCGGAGACGACCTGGACCGTCGACGAGCCGGACGGCGCGAGCGTGGGAGAGCGGTTTGAAAGGAAGCCGAACGCATTCAGGGGGAGGGAGCGTTCGATGTCCGGGGCGGCGGCGACGCCGAGGGCGAAGACGATCGCGGCGATGCCGACGCCGAGAGCGATTTTTGCCGACGAATTTTGTTTGGGATCGTGCATATGCGTATATATCGCACGGTTTGTCGAAGGGTTGCAGTCGTGGAAACGCGTTAGTACGAGAGTCCGGGATATAGAGGGAACCGATCCGTGAGTTCTTTGACTTCGGCGCGGATCGCCGCGAGCTTCGCGTCATCTCCGGCGTTCGTGATCGCCGCGTCCATCCATCCCGCGATCAGCCTCATCTCGCCCTCCTTCATTCCGCGCGTCGTAACGGCGGGCGTTCCCAATCGAATCCCGGACGGGTCCATCGGACCGCGCGCGTCGTCCGGAATCGCGTTCTTGTTCACCGTGATCCCCGCCTTGTCGAGCGCAACCTGCGCGTCACGACCCGTCACGCCTTTCGAGCCCATGACGTCGACGAGGAGAAGGTGGTTGTCCGTCCCTCCGAACGCGAGCGTGTATCCGAGCGATCGGAATTCCGCTTCGAGAACCTTCGCGTTCAACCGAATCTGCCGCGCGTACTCCCTGAACGTCGGCTCGAGCGCCTCCTTGAACGCCACGGCCTTCGCCGCGATCGCGTTCTCGTGCGGCCCGCCCTGGAGTCCCGGGAACACCGCCTTGTCGATCGCCTTCGCGAGCGCCTCCTTGCACATGATCATCCCCCCGCGCGGTCCGCGGAGCGTCTTGTGCGTCGTGGTCGTGACCACGTCGAACAGCGGAACCGGGTTTGCCATCTCGCCGCCCGCGATAAGCCCGGCGATGTGCGCGATGTCAGCCATGGTGAGCGCGCCAACCTCGTCGGCGATCGCTTTCACCTTGGCGTAGTCGATCTCGCGCGAGTAGGCCGAGTAGCCCACGAGGATCAGCCTCGGCTTGTGCTCGAGCGCCATGGAACGGAGATTGTCGTAGTCGAGCGTTCCGTCCGCGGCGGTCTTGTATCGGATGAAGTTGTAGATTCCCGCGACGAAAGTGACCGGATGGCCGTGCGTGAGGTGTCCGCCGTGCGAGAGGTCCATCCCGAGGATCGTGTCGCCCGGCTTCAGGATGGCCGAATACGCCGCGATGTTCGCGGGAGCGCCGGAAAGCGGCTGGACGTTCACGTGCTCGGCGCCGAACAGCTGCTTGGCGCGCGAAATCGCAAGCTCCTCGATTTCGTCGATGAACTCGCAGCCGCCGTAGTACCGCTTGCCGGAGTATCCTTCGGCGTACTTGTTCGTGGCGACGGAGCCAAGCGCCTCGAGCACGGCGGCCGACACGAAGTTCTCGGACGGGATCATCTCGAGCCCCTCGCGCTGGCGGCGGAGTTCGGCGTTGAGGGAACGGGTCAGCTCGGGATCGAAATCAGAAAGAAACATAGAGAGAAGTTAAAAAATAGAAATGAGAAATCGCGGGCTCTCTATGACATACCGCCACAGTGTACTTCGGGGTCTTTTTCTTGACAAACTCGGCAAAACCACGTAGGTTGGCAAAGCTCCATCGAAAGGTGGGCAGGAGGACAAATGGTTAAGATTCAACACGGACCGAGACCGGTCGATCAGGATATCGTTCACGTCTCCCTTCGCGAGCCGACGCGCTCTCATCTCGTCTACGCGCCGTCGTATCCGCTGCTCGCCTCGGAGCTGCACAAGCGACTGGCGCAGCGGCACCTGGTCGCGAGCGAGGACGGTTCGCACATCGCCGCCGTCACGCGGCGGATGGGCAGCTCCTGCTCGATCGTCGTCCACTCCAGCCCCGAGCTTCCGCTTCCCAGTTCCGTTTTCGGGGAGGCGATGATCCTGCACGTGTATTCCGACTGCGCCGTGAAGGCGTGGGGAGAGTACGATGGCAGGCGGGGAATCTGGATGCTGACCAAGCACTGCGCGCCTCGACTGATGACGCTTTTCGATCGGGTCGACGCCGTGGTGCCCTCGCCGTTCGGAACCGTCGTGATCGGCACGCTCGGGGACGGGCAGCGACGCTACGTGATTCGCGACACGGAGGTCGTCGTCCCCGAAGGGACCAGACTCGTCATGGACGACCGGGGAGTCTCGCACGGCATGCTTCCGCTCGGAAGCGGAGCGCGCCGTTCGTGGATTCTGCCGCCTCCGACCGACCCGCGTCTTTCCGCCGACGAGGGAGGCCCCCCGATCTACCCGCTTCCGTTCGTCGCCGACCGGGTCGAGCCGTTCCTGTACCACGGACGGATGATGTGCGTGCTTCGGGATGGGAACTCCGACGCGTACTGGCACGAGGTCGACATCAGGAAGAATGGAAGGGTCCGTCGCGAGGGAGTCCTTACGGACATGGGTCGCGACGGGACGGACACGGGGATCGACTTCGTCTGGCCTTCGCCGGACACGAGCTCGATCGTCAATCTGCTTCGCGTCCAGAGGAAGGACGGCAGCATTTCCCGAAGGCTCCTGCTGAACTCGACCGAGCGCGTGTACGAAGGGAATTTCTGCATGCGCGAGAGCGATTTGCGCTGGTCTCCCGACGGCAGCCAGTTCGTGGCCCATCTCCGCCTCGTTGACAGCGATGGAAACCAGCGGAACGAGATGATCGTCACGAAGGGCGGGCGCCGGGATGTCATCCACGGGATGGCGTACGAGCCCAGCATTGACAACTCCGGCCGCGTGGCATACGTCCTTGAGGACGGGAGCGGAAGACACGTGGTCGCCGGATCGTCGATGACCTCCGGCTATCCCTACGCCTGGAACATCGCGCACGGCGAGGACCTCGTCACGGCGAACGTGCTCGTCAGCGGCAAGATCCATCGCATCGAACTCCCCTATGGCCGCTGATATCGTTCGGCGGCCCTTTTTATTTGGGAATCGGGATTTGGGAATAACGAATAGGTTACTAAATTGCGTATGACACGAATTGCCACGAATGACGGATGACGGGTAAGATGGGGGCGCTATGCTTGAGGGAATTCAGACAATTCATTTCGTTGGGGTTGGGGGGATCGGGGTGTCTGCCGCGGCTAAGTGGTGTTTGGTGAAGGGAAAGGTTGTCAGCGGGTCTGATCGGGCTTCTTCGCCGATTACCGACGACCTCGACCGTCGCGGGGTAACGATCGCGATCGGGCATGACGCGGCGAACGTGCCGGTCGGGGTCCAGTTGGTCGTGTATAGCCCGGCGGTCGTCGAATCGAACGTCGAGCGCGTGCGCGGCGCCGAGCTCGGGGCTCGGGAATTGTCGTATCCGCAGTTCCTTGGCGCGATGTCGAAGGGGTATTCGACGATCGCGGTGTCCGGGACGAACGGGAAGTCGACGACCACGGCGATGCTTGCGCTCATGCTCGAGGCCGCGGGATACGACCCGACGGTCATCGTCGGGTCGCTCGTTCCGTCGTTCCCGCTCGGCAACCTCCGCGTTGGCAACGGCCGGTTCTTCGTCGTCGAGGCGTGCGAGTACCGCGCGAACATGTTGGAGATCAGTCCCGAGATGATCGTGCTGACGAACGTCGAGGCGGACCATCTCGACTTTTATCGCGACGTCGACCATATTCGCGAGACATTTCAGACGTTCGTCGACAAGCTGAAGGGAAAGGGCCTGACCGTGTGGAACAAGGACGACGCGCAGTCGAACCGTCTCGTCGCGGACCGCGGCGTGACGTACGGGTTCGACGGGTCGTCTGACTACGTCGGGTTGTCGCGATCGACCGTCGATGGGATCCAGACGATTGAAACAAACCAGGGAATTTTGCGATTGAAAATACCGGGGGCATTCAACGCCATGAACGCCCTCGCCGCGACGGCGTCCGCCATGGAGCTCGGCGTCCCGTTCGAGACGTGCGCCCGCGTCCTCTCGACGTTCACCGGAATCTGGCGCCGCTTCGAGCGCGTCGGGACAATGAACGGCGCCGAGGTCATCTCCGACTACGGCCACCACCCGACCGCAATCAAAGGGACGATCGCCGCCGCCCGCGAGTTTTTCCCGGGCCGACGAATCGTCTTGTGCTTCCAGCCGCACCAGCACTCGCGCACCGCGGAGCTGTTCGACGAGTTCGTCGAATCGATCGCGACCGCGGACGAAATCGTCGTCGCCGAAATCTACGGCGTGGCGGGACGAACGGAGAGCGAGGCAGTGTCGAGCAAGGATCTCGTCGCGAGGATCGATGGCGCGCGATATGCGTCGAACACCGACGAGGCGGAGGCGACGCTGCGCGAGGTCGTCTGCGACGGCGACGTCGTGATCGTCCAGGGCGCGGGGGATATCGACGAGGTGGCGAGGAGGATCGTCCGGTAATTTCGGATCAAATTTTTATGCCATGCGAACTCTGCAACGCCTTCGAGAACGAGAAGGACCGCGTCATCTATTCCGACGCGCACGTGTTCGTCGTGCCGATTCTTCATCCGATCAGGGAGGGACACGTGATGATCATTCCGATCCGTCACGCGGAGAACATGAAGGATCTTAATGCCGATGAGGCACGGGCGTTTATGGCGGCGTCGAACCTGGCAATGGACGCGGTGAAGAAGGAATATGGCGTGACGCCGATGTTTCTCGTCAACGGCTGGGAATATCGCAGCCAGCCGCATTTGCACGCGCACGTGCTGCCTAGCAAGACGAACTTGCGCGGGTTGTATGCCGCCGCCGAGGGCGTCGTCGGGAAAATCGAGGCGAGCGCCGAGGAGTTGAAAGTTACGGCGGACAGGATTCGCGTACAATTTTAATATGAATCTTAAGGAAAACGAGCCGTTGTCCAAGCACACAAATTTTCGTATCGGCGGGAACGCGCGGTGGTTCGTTGAGGCTCGGTCGGAGGAGGAACTGCGGGAGGCGATCGCGTTCTCGGCGGAGAAGGGCGTTGGGTTTTGCGTGACGGGAGGAGGGTCGAACACGCTGGCGAACGACGCGGGGTTTGCTGGAGTTGTAATTCAGATGGCGATGCGGAAGATCGCGATCGACGGGCCGACGGTCGTCGCGGAGGCTGGCGCCATGTCCGCGATGGTCGCGCGACAGACGGCGGACTCGGGACTCAGGGGCATGGAGTGGGCGATTTCGCTGCCTGGGACGATCGGCGGCGCGGTGCGCGGGAACGCGGGGTGCTTCGGCGGGGAGATGGGAGACGTCGTGTCGTCCGTTCGCGTCTTGCGCGACGGACGGGTCGTCGACGTTCCACGCGACGACCTTCACTTTGCCTACCGTGAGTCCGCGATCAAGCATTCTTCCGACATCATCCTGTCCGTTGCGATGGAACTCATCGCCGGCGATCGCGACGAACTGCGCGCGAAGCTCGACGAGACGCTGTCGAAGCGAAAGGCTTCGCAGCCGCTGTATGGGGGATCGGCGGGATGCGTGTTCAAGAATTACGACGCGACGGAGGAGGACGTGCAACGACTGGCGTCCAAGGGCGATATACCTATGCACGAGATGCCTGCCAGCCGGCGGTTGTCTGCCGGCTGGCTCATCGACAAGCTCGGGCTGAAAGGGACGCGCATCGGCGACGCGAAAATCAGCGAGGAGCACGGGAACTTCATCGTGAACCTCGGTTCCGCGACCGCGAGCGACGTGGTCCAGCTCGTCGCCTTGGTAAAAACGCGGGCGCGAAACGAGTTTGGCATCCAGTTGCAGGAAGAGGTACAATATCTGGGGTTCTAACATAGTGATTGAGTGACGGAGTGGTGAAGTGATGGAGAGAAAATCTCCGTGACTCAGTCACTCCATGACTCAATCACTTCATCACTCTCCCTATGGAAATCAAGATCAAGGCGACGGCGATCGAGCTTACCGACGCGATTCGGCAGTACGTCGACGAGCGCGTGGAATCGATTGCGAAGCTCGTGGACGATTACGACGCGGCGGCGATGGTCGAGGTCGAGGTGGGCAAAAGCACGCAGCACCACAACAAGGGCCCGTACATGCGCGCGGAAATCAACCTGACCTTTCTTGGCAACCTGTTCCGCGCGGTCGAGGAGCGCGAGGACCTGTACGAGGCGATCGACGTCTGCAAGGACGAGGTCCGCCGCCAGCTGGTCGAGCACAAGGATCGCGCCAAGGACGAGCAGCGCGCCCCGCGGCCGGACAAGGAATAACCCGTAAAACCATCAAAGAGCCATCCGGCTCTTTTGATTTTCGACCGTTTTGCCATCCCTTGCTGTTTTCCCAGCAAACCGGCATAATCCTCTCGATATGCAAAAGATATTCAATACGATTTTTGGCGATCCGAACAAGAGGGTGATTGACGCGCTGCGGAAGGACGTGGAGAAGATCAACGCGCTGGAACCGACGTACGCGGCCATGTCCGACGACGATCTCCGTGGCACGACCGTCGCGCTGCGAGATCGGCTGGCGAAGGGCGAGGAGCCGGACGCGGTTCTGTTTGACGCGTTCGCGGCGGTACGCGAGGCGGCCCGGCGCACGCTTGGGCAGCGACACTTCGACGTGCAGCTCATGGGAGGCCTCGTCCTGCATCGCCGCGGAATCGCCGAGATGCGCACGGGAGAGGGAAAGACGCTCACCGCGACCGCGCCGCTGTTCGCAAACGCGCTCGTCGGAAAGGGCGCGCATCTCGTGACCGTCAACGACTATCTCGCCAAGCTCGGCGCGAAGTGGATGGGACAGGTGTTCGCGGCGCTTGGAATGACAACTGGCATCATCCAGCACGAGGGCGGCTTTATCGTGGATCCGTCCGTCGAGGGAGGGCTGCGACCCGTCGAGCGCAAGGCCGCGTACGCCGCGGACATTACCTATGGGACCAACAACGAGTTCGGGTTCGACCACCTGCGCGACAACATGGCGCCGACGCTCGACCATTGCGTCATGCGCGACCTGCACTTCGTGATCGTGGACGAGGTCGACTCGATCCTCATCGACGAGGCGCGCACCCCGCTCATCATCTCCGCCCCGGCCGAAGAATCCAACGCGCTGTACCAGAAGTACGCGCAGATCATGAAGTCGCTCAAGGAGAACGAGGACTTCAACGTCGACGAGAAGATGAACGCGGCCACGTTCAGCGAGCAGGGAATCGATCGCGTCGAGAAGGCTCTCGGGATCGAGAACCTGTACGCGGTTGGCGACAACACGCAGCATTACGCGGAATCCGCCCTGAAGGCATGGGCGCTTTACAAGCGCGACGTCCAGTACGTCGTGAAGGACGGCGGCGTCGTGATCGTGGACGAGTTCACGGGCCGCATGATGCCGGGCCGGCGCTTTTCCGAGGGAATCCACCAGGCCATCGAGGCCAAGGAGGGGCTTGAGGTCCAACGCGAGAGCCAGACGCTCGCCACCATTACGTTCCAGAACTTCTTTCGCATGTACAAGAAGCTGTCCGGAATGACCGGAACGGCTGCCACCGAGGCCGAGGAGTTCGGAAAGATCTACGAGCTGGAGGTGACGTCGATCCCCACGAACAAGGCGATGCAGCGCATCGACATGACGGATCGCGTCTACAAAAACGAGGTCGGCAAGTTCATGGCGGTCGCGAAAGAGGTGAAGGAACGCCACGAGAAGGGTCAGCCGGTGCTCGTGGGAACGATCTCGATCGAGAAGAACGAGCTGCTTGGCGCGCTTTTGACGCGCGAGGGAGTGCCGTTCAACCTGCTGAACGCGAAGAATCACGCGGCCGAGGCCGAGTACATCGCCCAGGCCGGACGGCTTGGCGCGGTCACGGTCGCCACGAACATGGCCGGGCGCGGCGTCGACATCATGCTCGGCGGCAACCCGCCCGATCCGGCCGAGGCCGAGAAGGTCCGCGCGCTCGGCGGCCTGCACGTCATCGGGACGGAGCGCCACGAGAGCCGCCGCATCGACAACCAGCTCCGCGGACGCTCCGGCCGCCAGGGCGACCCGGGCTCCACGCAGTTTTACGTTTCCATGGAGGATGACCTCATGCGCATCTTCGGCTCCGACCGCGTGAAGGGAATCATGGACAAACTCGGGATTCCCGACGACATGCCGATCGAAAACGGCATGGTCACCGGCTCCATCGAAAAGGCCCAGCAGCGCGTGGAAGGCCACCACTTCGACAGTCGCAAGCACCTTCTCGAATACGACGACGTGCTGAACAAGCACCGCGAGGTCATTTATCGCCGCCGCCACGAGATTCTTGAATCGTATGCCAAGGAAGACGGCGCCGGATTGCGCGAGGTGATCCTCGACGTGGTCGAGGGCGAGGTCGAGCAGGTCGTGCTGTTCCACACGGGAGCGGGAGACGCGTCGAAGAACGACCATGACGGAAAGGAAATCGTCGAGGTCGTGGAGACCATCATCGCGATGACCGACGCGCAGAAGGCGGAACTGTCCGCGCTCGCCGGAACATCGTCGTCCGGAAAGATGCATGCCGCCGAGGACCGCACCAAACTCATCGAGACGATCATGGGGTTCGTGCGCGCCCAGTACGACGCGGTCCAGGCCCAGTTTGAGGACCCGGCACAGCTCCGCAACCTTGAGCGCGCCGTCATTATCCGCGCATCGGACACGCTCTGGATCGAGCACCTCTCGGCCATGACCGCGCTCCGACACTCGATCGGCCTGCACGGTTACGCCCAGCGCGACCCGCTCGTCGAGTACAAGAAAGAGGCATTCGGCATGTTCCAGCGCCTGCTCTCGTACATCAATCAGGAAATCGCCTACAGCTTCTTCAAGCACGCCAAGCACATCAGCGACGCCAAGGCCGCCCAGATTCTCGCGCAGAGCCTTCTTGCCAGGGCGGGGATGCAGACCCAGGGACCGGCGAAGGAGATGGGCAAGCCGGCCGAGGCCGTCGCGACCGGAGTGGTCGTCGGTCGGGGGATGTCACCGATCGTGAACGCGGATGACGTGGGACGCAACGAGATGTGCCCGTGCGGATCGGGAAAGAAGTATAAGAAATGCCATGGCACGTAGCTCCCGAGCGACGCCCCATGGGTAGTCGTTCGTGAGCGACTACCCATGGGGCGTAGAGTTAAAATGATATGGAACAGGAAATGAGGCAAGGGGTGTCGCCGGAACAGGCCGTCGCCGAACATTCGCCGGCGAAACGATGGTCGCGCAACCCGCGGCTTGAGTCTTTGTTTCGCAATCGTCCGGAAGTGGGCGAGCGGCTTGAGGAGATTCTGCGCCATCCCGTGATGGTCGACGCGTTGAAGCGGGCGACCCGGAAGGATCCCGAGGCGCTGGCGCACGACCTCGCGGATGCGTTTCGCGCGTCCTTTCCCGATCTCGGCGACCGCGTTCCGACGTCCATCGACACGATCGATTTTCGTTCGGACGCGCCCGATCCCGTCGGAGGGACGGGAACGACCGGAAACGCAGGAGATTATCTGATGCAGCGTCTCATGGGAACGCTTGGGTTCGCGGACCTCGCGAAGCAGATGCCGCTCTCGTCCGAGCTTCAGCTGTCCTTCGACTTCGAGGCCGACAAGCTCGCCACATTCCTCGTCGCACTCGACCGCGCCAAACCGCCCGCCGACGAGAAACTCGCCGCGTAACCTTTCTATGAAAACCGGATCCATCCTCTCGCTTCTCGCTCTCGTTTTTGTTGGGTTTGGATGCACGTCCCGGCCGACGGTTGAACCGGCTCCCGTCGTCCCGGTTTCCGAAACCATGGCGTCCCCGAAGCCATTCGTTCGTCATCCGCTTGATGCGGATGACGAGAGCAGTATCGCGTTTAACGTCACTCACAACACTCCGTTGAACTCGGTATCTCGTGAGAAATGGTGGGTTGTCCCGGACGGCATCGATCCGATGCAGATGACCCACGGGGCTTCTTCGGCAACGGACGATCAGACGCTCTTTGCCTTCGTCGAGCAGCCGAACCAATCCAACCCGCTCTGGCTCGCTTCCGGGACAAGCTTATTCGGGCGTCCGGGTCAGGATGCGTACACGGCGGTTCAATTCGCTGGTGTCCTGTTTTCCCGCGACAGCGGACTCACGTGGCGCACCGCGTTTTCGATCCCTCCCGTTTCTCCGACGGGTCGCAATGAGGGGGATCTTCCCCCGTTTAATCCGGTCGGAATGTTCACGGAGAAGGGCCGGTTGTGGCTTGACGTGATGGATGGCGCGGGAGCGGGAAGCGGGGAGGGGACGCTCGTGCGCTACTCTACGACGAACGGTACCGAGTGGACGCAAGAGTCCGGTTGCTACTACTTTTTACCCGAATCGTATTACGACCTCTCCACGCTTGGGGAAACGTACGACCATTACGGAAACGCGCCGATACGTCCGCACGGGCTAACGGCGACCGTCTGTCCCGCGTACGTCTCGCAGCTGCATTCCTAAGAAATTTCAAGAAGCGGCATTATGGCACTGGCACCCGAGCGTTTCAAATTGATTGCGTCCGTCTACCTCGTTCTGACCAAGGACGGAAAGACATTGCTGTCCCGGCGGTTTCGAACGGGATATGAGGATGGGAAATATGGATTGGTCGCGGGACACATCGAAGGGAAGGAGACGCTGCGGCAGGCGCTGGCGCGGGAGGTTCGGGAGGAGGCCGGGGTCACGCTGAACGTCAGCGACCTTGCGCTCGGCCATACCATGCACCGCTGGTGCGGCGACCATGAGCGGCTCGATTTTTTCTTTACGGCCGACACCTACGTCGGAACGATCGTGAACAAGGAGCCGAGAAAGTGCGACGATATCGCTTGGGTTCCGCTCGACGCGCTGCCGGAGAATACGATCGATTATGTCCGCTTGGCGATCGAGAACTGCGTGAACAAGGTTGAGTACTCGGAGTACGGGTGGGAGACGTTTCGGGAATAACCGATGAGCCGAAAGATCGTGTATCCGAAGAAATTTCTCAGCGAGTCGCCTGTCGCGCCGTCATCTTTCATGGCGGTCGTGTCCTTATCATTCGGGAGTCGGACAAGTACGCGGACGGGACGAACGCTGGAAAATTTGATTTTCCTGGAGGAAAGATCAATCCTGGCGAGAAGGTGATGGATGCGTTGAAGCGCGAGGTGTTGGAGGAAGCCGGTCTTCACGTTACGTCGGCTGTCCCGTTTTACGTGGATGAGTGGCACCCCGTCATTCACGGCCAGCCGATGCAGATTATCGGCATTTTCTTCTTGTGCACCGTTGAAGACACGTCCGTCGCGCTTGGAAACGACTTCGACGCGTTCGAATGGATTCTTCCGGGAGACGCGGAGAACTATTCGTTAATGCAGGAACCGAAAAACGCGCTTCGGTTTCTTCCGTAATCTTGCGATGTCACCTATGCTCGAACGTACCCCACAAGGCGACCCAACTAGGGAAATCCCGATGTCTCCGCGGAATCTGCTGACGCACCGCGATGATACCGTCGTGGCGATCGGGGAGATCGAGGGCGAAGCCTGGGTTAGGTCGCAGCGATCCGGCGGTGACTTTTCGGTTCCCGGCGCCCTGGAACAGATCGCCCGGCTGAGCGAACTTGGACTGGACGAAGCGGAGACGGTCCACGGGGTGTACGTGATCTACGGGGACGGAGGAACCACCCGGTACCGCGTCATGCAGTCCGGCGAGGTCCTGTTCATGCCGTTCTATGACGCGAAGGGAGAAAAGACGGCAATGGCCCGCGCGCTTGGATTTGCGATGGCGTAATCATAATGAAGCCCTATGCGCATTGAAACTGGCAATCTCGACGAGCTGAACGAGGCGAACCCGACAATGCGAAGCTGGGTTGTGGGGAGTTTCGTTCCAGAAGCATCGTTGCTTCATTCCGAGTCGTGCGAGGTGAAGTGGGCGAAGCATACGAAGGGTCTGAAGAAAACGACAGGAATGGACCTCTCGTCGGACATTCGTACCGTCATGATCCTGATCTCCGGATCCTGGAGGACTTGGATTCCGGAGGAAAACCGCGAAATTATCCTCTCCACGCCCGGACAATATCTGGCTTACGACACGGGCGCGCATGAGTGCGAGGCGCTTGAAGACAGCCATTTGGTCATTCTTCGTTGGAAGAACGTGTAACGATCATTGACAAAACGCGTTGAATCGGGCAGTGTTTTGAGCCAATCATCATAATATATGACTGCACAAAAAATTGTCTCCGCATTCAGCCTTGTTTTCCTGCTCGCCGGGATCGCTCCGACGGCCCAGGCGTCGACCCGTTCGGACATCGATACGAACGAGAAGAACTACGCGCCGGTCACGTCCGACTGGACGGAGTACGGCAACGCCGACGTGAAGGGTGACGGCCGCGTTGAGCTGACATCGGATGGCAGCCACGACGGGTACGTCTACGAGGACGTCTCGATCCCGTCCCGCCACGTGGGCGACTACGCCGTGTTCGTATCGTTTACCCGCGCCGAGGACCCGCGCGATTCTTTGTCGAACGGCGGCGAGAACATCGCCGGGCTTCCGTACCTGTACGCGTACGACATGGACGAGGACGGCGGAATCAACGAGTACGTGACCGACTCAACGATGCGGCAGCACGCTTCGGCCGGGACGGGCTGGCAGGTTTCCTACGGAATCGAGGAGATCACGAGCGATACGGCCTCGATGCGTCTTTTTCTGAAGCAGGCGTCCCGCAGCGGCGTGACGGCCGACGGTCGGTCCGCGTGGTTCTACGATCCGGGACTCTTTATCGTGAGCAGCCTCGGCGACGCGAGCGACGTCGTTTCCGCGTATCGCGACGCGGTCGGAAACATCTCCGACACGTTCCACACCCGCTACAATGACTCATCCAATTACGATTACGCCACTGGCACGCTCCTGAAGTGCACGGGCCGCGCGTCGGTTTACTCGGTCACCGGGTCGAACGACCTCAAGCTGTTCCCGAACGAGGAGACGTTTTACGCCTGGGGAAAGGACTTCGACGACGTTCGCACGATCTCGTGCTCCCGTCTCGACGCGTACGATGTCGTCGGAACCTGGACGTACTCCCGCGCGAGCTTTCTCGTGCAGTTCTACAACCAGCCGGGCGTGTACACGCTGGACAATGGGGAATACCTCCGCCTGATCCCGGACGAGTACACCGCGCAGCGCATGTACGGCTCCAACTGGGTGTCGTTTATCCATGTGTATTCGCAGAACGACAAGGATGAGTTCACCTTCAGCGCCGCGCACCGGACGATGCGGTAAGAGATCCAAAAAGCCGCCTGGCACAACGCCGGGCGGTTTTGTGATAGAGTGTTGGGGACTTATAAACTCTCGCGATATGATCAAGATCAACCCGTCCGTCCGCCAATGGGTCCTTTCGTTTCTTGCCGTCGACCTGCTGTTCTGGCTGCTCGTCGGCTTTGGATGCGTGACCGATCCCGTTAGTTGTCTGGAAACATGGTCGTTCGGGTCGTTTTTCTTCTATTTCCCAATGGTCTTCATCCCTCTCCCAAATCTTGGGGCGATCGGTGGGGTGGATGTTGGCATGTACCTGATTCCTGTCTTTGGGATTCTTTCGCATGCGCTGTTGGGCCTGTTTGTCGGCTGGGTGCTTCGTAAGACAAGGATCGCTTGGTTCGTGTCGATTGCCGTCGCCCTCGTGGTTCTCTTCGTGGGATCGTTCGCCGCCGCTTACTATAATTTCAAGGCCGAGCAGGCGCGCGAGTCGAAGCCGGCCGTCCCGACCCAGCAGGAGGTCGTCTGGTCTAGCTGGGCGGATTATTCCGACCCGGCCGGACGGTTCGACCTTCGCGTCGCGCCGGACATGGTCGCGACGACCTCGCAGGAACCGTACAACAGGCTCTCCGACGTCGCCGTCGCGTATTCGACGGACAAGGCAAGCTACCATCCGATCAATTATTCACAGAGCTCCTGGTTCGTCGTGAGCTCCCAGTCGGTCGACGAGACGGCGTGTTACGCGTCGGTCGACGGCGGACAGTTGGCGTTCTCCGACGAGCAGACGATCGGGGCGACGACGTTCAAGGTTGCCTCGGCCACCGACGCCGGGGCGGGGAACCGGTATGAGCAGACGATCTACCGGACGTACCTCAATGCCACCTGCTACGAGATCTCCACGACCCTCCATTACGCCAGCGACTTCACGGACATCGACGAGAGCGCCATGAACGCCAGCCAGGCAACGGCTCGCACGGCGCTTTCCGACATGGTATCGACCTTCCGATTCAATCTCGATAATTCCCAGGGACTTTAGTCCCGTTCGTCGCGTATGAAGCGAGCCTTTCTCATCCATGGCTGGAACGGAACGCCGACGCATGGATTCTTCCCGTGGCTGAGAGCCGAACTCGAATTGCGCGGCTACGTCGTCGAGGCTCCGCTTATGCCGGACCCGTCGACGCCGACGTTCGAGAAGTGGGTTCCGTTCCTCGAGTCGCTCGTCGGAACGTCGGACGCCGAGACCGTCGTCGTCGGCCACAGCATGGGCGGACTTGCGGCGGTGCGATTTCTCGAGCGACTCCCGGAAGGCGCGAAGATCGGCAAGGTCATCCTCGTCGCCCCGGTCGTGAACACGATCGAGAACATGGATCTCATGGAAGAACTCGTCGCCCGCCCCTGGCTCGACCGACCGTTTGACGACGCGAAGATCCGCCGATTCGCCGACAAGATCGTCGGAATCTTCTCCGACGACGATCCGTACATCCTCCTCACCAGCGAGGAGATCGTCCGCAACCGCTTCGGCGCGAAAACGATCGTCGAGCACGCGAAGGGACATTTTTCCGGCGACGACGGAACGACGGATTTGCCTACGATTTTACAATTCATCTGACCCTATGCCATTGATTGTTGGAAACAAAGCCCCGGCCTTCACTCTCCCGGACCAGGACGGAAAGGCGCACACCCTCAAGGACTACGCCGGCAAGGTCGTCCTGCTCTATTTCTATCCGAAGGACGACACTCCCGGATGCACCGTCGAGGCATGCACGATCCGCGACAGCTGGAGCAAGTTCAGGAAGGCCGGCGTCGTCGTGCTCGGCATGAGCGTCGATACCGTCGCGAAGCACAAGAAGTTCGCGGAGAAGTATGCGCTTCCGTTCACGCTGTTGGCCGACGAGGACAAGGAGGTCGTGAACGCGTACGGCGTGTGGGCCAAGAAGAAGTTCATGGGCCGCGAGTACATGGGAATCAAGCGCTGGTCGTTCCTGATCGGAACGGACGGCAAGATCGCGAAGATCTACGAGGACGTAAAGCCTGCCGACCACGCCGACGAGGTGCTGGCGGACGCGAAAGCACTATGAAATCATTCAATTGCAATTTGATTGTCGCGGTCATTGTCACGGCCATCGCGACGAGCGGAGTTTGGGCGTTTGCATTGAGACACGAGGGACGCGGGGACGATGATCGAGAGGCACCGGTCACAGCCAGCGTTTCCCCTCCTCATAGGGAGGAGGGGACAGGGGTGGTCGTCGCGCCGGTTGCGACACCAACAACCGTCTCCAGCGCTGACGGCATCGTCACGCTCACCTACTCGTCTCCGCTCTCCCCGACGACGGACATTTACGACGGCATCGTCCATCTCGCGAATGTCGACGCGACACTGCACACGGATTTCTCCACCTATCACGTTCCGAACTACAGCCAGGACGGCACGATCATGATCAGCCGCGACACGAACCTGACTGGCATCGAGTGCAACGCATTCCCGGAACAAGGAATGAAGATCGCGAGCGGGTTCAAAGAGCTTGGCGGAGTGCAATGGGAGTTTGCCAGCTATTCCGGTACGGGAATGGGAAGCAATTATGACTCGACGTCGTACAGGCTCTTTATGCCCGACAATACGTGCTATGACGTTTCGACGCTGGTCCACACCTCCAGCGACTATAACGACGTCGATCAGAATGCAATCAATGCCAGCACGCAGGCCCTTGCGTCGCTGCTCGACCAGGCCGTTCAGACAATCTCCGTCAAAATTGTCCCGCTCAAATAGCCTATGACCATACGCGCCAAGCGCATCGCGATCGGGATCTATGAGATTTCGACGGGCCTCGTCGAGGTCGTGCTTGGCGTCGCGCTCCTGATGCTGTCCGCGAGCGGGCTGGAGCATATCGCGGACCGGCTGATGGCGGAGGAACTTGGGGAGGATTCGCGGGACATGATCATTCGGTTCGTCCAGGACCACCTTCCGTCGATGCTTCACGGGAAAGGGGTCTTTACCGCGATCCTGATCGCGTTCGGCTCGGTGAAGGTTGCGGGAGGCATCGGGTTCCTGCGCGGAAAGTCGTGGGGATATTACCTGTTGCTCGGATTGCTCGTCGTTCTTCTCCCGCCGAATGTTTACCGTCTGGTCACGCATCCGGGGATCGGATTCGTATCGTTGCTCATCATACACCTCGCCGTGCTGCAGTTCCTTGTCCATTATAGAAACTCCTTCATTCACCATGCCGAGCCCTATGATCACGATCGTCACGGGAAATCCGAACAAGCTCAAGGAACTGCAAACGATGTTTCCGGGACGTGAGATGACCTCGGCCGCGGTCGACATTGCGGAGATCCAGTCGCTTTCGCTCGAGGAAATCGTTCGCGCCAAGGTTCGCGCCGCGTTCGAGGCGGTCGGAGGGCCGGTGATTGTCGAGGACGTGAGCTTTGAGATTGCGGCGCTGAAGGGGATGCCGGGTCCGTTCGTGAAGTTCTGGGCCAAGACCGCGGGGTATGAGCCGGCGCTGATCGTCTGCGAGGCGGTTGGCGACTGGAGCGCCAAGGCCACATGCGGCGCGGCGTATTTCGACGGCGAGCGCCTTGAGTACGCGGAGGGAATCGTCACGGGCCGGTTGACCGCCAAGGCGGGGGACTCGACGTTTGGGTTCGACCCGTACTTTGTCCCGGACGGGTACGATCAGACGTTCGGCCAGCTTGGGTTGGACGTGAAAAACGAAATCTCGCACCGCGCGTTGGCGATGGCGGCGTTGCGCGAGCGGATTGATCGCGTATGAAAAAGGGGAAGGATTACATCGGCGTTGGCGTCGTATTCGTCTGCCATGACGGGCGCGGGAATATCTTGCTGCACAAGCGCGGTAGCGCGTGCCGCGACGAGCAGGGAAAGTGGGACTTTGGCGGCGGTTCGATGGAAGTGGGGGAGACGTTCGAGGAGGCGGTGCGACGCGAGGTTCGGGAGGAGTACGGGGCGGAGCCAATCCGGGTCGAGCTCGTCCTTGCGCAGAATTTTCTTCGCGGCAAGGGCGAGGAGCGAACCCATTGGGTTTCCGCTGTCCACGTGGTCCTCGTCGATCGTGAGTCTCCGCGCATCTGCGAGCCTGGAAAAATGGACGAGATCGGTTGGTTTCCGCTCGACGCGTTCCCGGCCCCGGTTCATTCGTGCTTCGCGACCGTGCTCGATGCGGCGCGATCGACGCTGGAACGGGAGACGCGCGTCTAATTCTTCATCCGTTCCGCTATGGCCGGTCGCCAGCCCAAGCGCAATCCTCCCGACGTCCCGTTCCTCATCCTTTGGACGACCCTCATCGTCGCCGGCTTCGTCGCGGGCGAATATTATCTGACCTATCGCTGGTACCTCGTCCTTTTCGTCGCGATAAACCTCGCGACATTCGTCCTCTACGGCCTCGACAAGCTCCTCGCCGTCACGCAGTCGCGACGCATTCCCGAGCGGACGCTGCAGTTCACTGCGTTCCTTGCCGGCTCACCGGGCGCGCTTCTGGCGATGAAGGTGTTCCGCCACAAGACAAGCAAGACGTCGTTCCAATTCGTGCTGGCGATCCTCGTGCTCGTGCAGGTGCTTGCGGTTCTTGGCATCCTGAAGTTCGAAGGTCTCATCCAATTGTAATCGCCATGTCGATCGTCCTTGTTATTTTTGCCTCGATCACGTAGTTGAGTCGTCAAAGGGCGCCGATCGGCGCTCTTTTCTTTTCCCCACCCCGATCTTGCGATAAACCGGGCCATAAGGGTACACTACGGCCCGTAAACGCATAATGACTCTCTATGCAAACCTGGAAACTCAAGAAACGGAACACCAAGGAGTCCGCGCACCGGCCGAACAAGTGGAAAACAGGCCTGATCGGGGCTTTGCTTGTCATTACGACGGTTTTGTCGGCTGTCTATGACTTTCCGATGATCTGGAACGACGGCGCGTCGTTCGTTCAGGCCAAGACGGGATGGCAGGCGCCGAAGCTGACGGAACAGCCGTATCGCCTCGGTCTCGACCTGCAGGGAGGAACGCACCTCGTTTACGAGGCCGACATGGCGCAGATTCCGGAGGCCGATCGTAAGACCGCGCTTGACGGGGTTCGTGACGTGATTGAGCGTCGCGTGAACGCATTTGGCGTTGCCGAGCCGGTGGTGCAGACGACCATGACGGGCGGAACGTACCGCGTGATCGTGGAGCTTGCCGGCGTGCTCGATGTGAAGGAGGCCATCAAGCAGATCGGCGAGACGCCGGTGCTTGAGTTCAAGGAGCCGGGACAGAGCGTCGAGCGCGCGCTGACGGCCGACGAGCAGAAGCAGCTCGACGCCTCCATTGCCACCGACCGCGCCAACGCGGACGCAATCCTGAAGCGCGCGCAAAAAGGCGAGAGCTTTGACGCGCTCGTCGCCGAGGCCTCGAAGGACACGAACAAGGACACGACGAAGGGCGTGCTCGACGGCTTGGCGCTTGAGTCGCCTTACTACGCGTCGATGGTCCAGGCGATCATCGATAGCAAGACGAAGGCCGGCGGCGTCGTGCCGAAGGTCGTCGAGTCGCCGGAGGGACTGATCGTGGAAAAGTATGTCTCGACGAAGCAGAACGTGGACGCGCAGCTTTCCCATATTCTCGTGTGCTGGAAGGGAAAGTCGCGCTGTTCGTCCGACATGAGCCAGATGGACGCGTCGAACCTGATCAACAAGCTGAAGGGCGAGGCGACCCCGGAGAATTTCGCGGACCTCGCGAAGGCGAACTCGACGGACACGTCCGGCGACGGAACGGGCGACCTCGGCTGGGTGGGCGCGGGCCAGATGGTGGCCCCGTTTGAGCTCGCCGCGAACGCGACGAAGGTCGGGATGATTTCCGACGTCTTCGAGACCGAATTCGGCTATCACATCATCTACAAGCGCGCGGAGAAGCCGGTGACCGTGTACACCGTGCAGCGCGTGCTCCTTCCGCTGGCGTCGGAGACCGACATCGTCGGCGCCGTGTCGCCGTGGAAGAACACCGAGCTGTCCGGAAAGCAGCTGAAGCGCGCTTCCGTTCAGTTTGATTCCAGCACGAACGCCCCGAACGTGTCGATTCAGTTCGACGCCGACGGCGGAAAGATCTTCGGCGACCTCACGTCCCGCCTCGTGGGCCAGCCGATCGGCATCTTCCTCGACGGGAAGGCCATTTCCACGCCGAACGTGAACCAGGCCATCTACGGCGGCCAGGCCGTCATCACGGGCAACTTCACGCTCGACGAGGCCAAGCTTCTCGCCCAGCGCCTGAACGCCGGCGCCCTCCCGGTGCCGGTCACCCTCCTCTCGCAGGAGACGGTCGGCCCGACGCTCGGCCTCGCCTCGCTCGACAAGTCCGTGCAGGCCGCGCTCATCGGGTTCATTCTCGTGGCGCTGTTCATGATCGTGGTGTACCGCCTGCCGGGCATCGTCGCCGCGGCCGCGCTTGTGCTCTATGCCTTCCTGAACCTTGCCGCCTACCGCCTGTTCGGCGTCACGATCACGCTTTCCGGAATCGCCGGATTCGTGCTCGGCCTCGGAATCGCGGTGGACGCGAACGTGCTCATCTTCGAGCGCATCCGCGACGAGTATCGCTCCGGCCGCGACCTGATCCCATCCATTGACGACGGCTTTACCCGCGCCTGGGCCCCGATTCGCGACGGCCACCTCACCACGCTCATCTCCGCCGGCGTGCTTTACTCGTTCTCGTCGAGCTTCGTGCGCGGATTCGCCCTGACCCTCGCGGTCGGCGTCATCCTCTCGCTGTTCACGGCCATCACGGTCACGCGCTTCTACATGAAGAACGTGCGCAGCTGGAAGTGGTTCCAGAATCCGACGCTGTACTCGCTTAAGAGGGCCGAGAAGGCTACGAAGTAATATGAAAAAATTCTCTTTCGTCGGGCTGCGCCGCTGGTGGTTCGCCCTGTCCGGTCTCTCGATCGTCGCCAGCTTCGTCGCCCTCGCCGTGTTCGGCCTCCAGTTCTCCATCGACTTCAAGGGAGGATCGCTCATGGAGCTTTCCTTCGCGAACGCCGCTCCGTCTTCCGCGGACATCACCTCGGCCCTGACCGATTCCGGCGAGCAGAGCGTGACGGTCCAGTCCTCGTCCGACAATCGCGCGCTCGTCCGCCTGCAGTCGCTCACCGAGGAACAGCACCAGGCCGTTCTGACGACGCTTCACGCGAAGTTCGGCGACTTTACCGAGGACAAGTTCGATTCCATCGGCCCGGTGATCGGCAACGAGCTCCGCAAGTCCGCGCTGCTCGGCCTCGTCACCACGCTCGTGCTGATCGGCCTCTACATCTCCTGGGCGTTCCGAAAGGTTTCCGAGCCGATCGCCTCCTGGAAGTACGGCATCCTCACCGTGCTCTGCGCGGCGCATGACGTCATCATTCCGCTCGGCGTCTTCGCGGTCATCGGCCATTACTGGCACTGGGAAGTGGGCACGGCGTTCATCGCGGCCATGCTGACCATCCTCGGTTACTCGATCTCCGACACGGTCGTCGTGTTCGACCGGACCCGCGAGAACCTGTCCCGCCACACCGGCGAGCCGTTCGAGGACATCGTGGAAAAGTCGATCCAGCAGACGTACATTCGTTCGATCAACACGTCGGTGACCGTGCTTCTCGCGCTCTCCTCGATCCTCGTGATCGGCGGCGAAACGACCCGCCCGTTCGCCCTGGCGCTGCTCATCGGCGTTCTCGTGGGAACGTACTCGTCGATCTTCTTCGCGAGCCCGGCGCTCGTGGAGTGGGAGATGATGAAGAAAAAATAGGTCATGAGGTATTTACAGAACGCACTGATTGTGTTGCAATCGGTGCGTTCTTTGCTTTCTATAGAGTTTATGCGGTAATGCATCGAATTTCTTGAGGCAAAACCGTATGAAATAGCAGAGCTTTGGACAAAGTGCGACCATGCAAACCCCGCAGACCCAAGACTGTTCCGCGCCTCTCCCGCTCCAGACCGTCCCGCTGCTCGAGTTTCTCTGGCTGGAGGTCACCAAGCGGTGCAACCTCGCCTGTCAGCACTGCTATGTCCAGTCGAGCCCCAGTGCGGAGCTGACCGGCACGATGACCGAGCAGGACTGGATCGGCCTCATCGGCGAGGCACGAGACGTCGGATGCAAGGGGGTGCAGTTCATCGGCGGAGAGCCGCTCCTCCACCCGTCCTTCCAGACCCTGCTGCGCGCCGCGCACGCCTCGGGGATGGACGTGGAGGTGTTCACCAACGCGACATTCCTCAAGGAGGACGTGGCCGACCTCTTCCGCGAGCTCGGAACCCGCGTCGCCGTCTCCGTCTACGCCGAGGATGCCGATACCCACGACCGCGTCACGATGCGCTCGGGGAGCCACGCGGCCACGGAGAAGGGGATCCGCAATCTCGTCGACCGCGGCGTCAAAGTGCGCGTGGGCGTCATTGAACAGGGCGAGAACGCGGACCGGATCGACCAGGCGCTGGCGTACGTTCGTTCGCTTGGCGTCACGGAGGTCGGCGTCGACCACGTTCGCGCGGTCGGTCGCGGCGAGCGCGATGGCAGCACGGGGTGGAAGGAAGACCCGATGGCCGCCCTCTGTGGCCAGTGCTACAAGGGTCGCCTGGCCGTGGACATCAACGGCGACTCATTTCCCTGCGTCTTCGGCCGCGCGTTCCCGACCGGCAACGTGCACGCCGGCCTGCGACCGATCCTGGAGGGTCTCCCGCTCTCATCCTTCAGCGCCGAGATGATCGCGCGCCAGCCGAAGGTCGACGACGATTCCTGCGACCCGAAAGAAATTTGCAGGCCGAACTGCCACCCCGGATACTGTCAGCCCAAGTGCGCTCCGAACCATTGATTGGTTCTTGTCTCAAACGTCGGTCACCGGCGTTTTTTTCTTTAAAGGAGGTATGCTATACTTCCGTTACTATGTTCTTCGCCGCATCCATCATTGCGTCCCTTTCGTCGCCGCTGTTCTGGAACCAACCCATCGACGTGGTTCTCTACGATATACTCGTTTGGTTTGGATGGGTCCCAATCGTTATTACGATATTGTGGGGAATCACTAAAGTTTGGGAGGTCACCCGTCAGGAAAAGTACGCGGCCTCGCTCAAATTCGCTCTGCTGGCGATCGACGTTCCTCCCATGACGGAGCAGACCCCGAAGGCGCTCGAGAACATGTTCTCCTCGCTTTGGGGATCGTATTCGAACCTGACCTGGAAGGAAAAGTGGATCATTGGAAAGTTTCAGTCTCCGTTCTCGTTCGAGATCGTGTCGACCGAGGGCTATGTCCAGTATTACGTGCGAGTGCAAACCCGGTATCGCGACGTCGTTGAGGCGGGCATCTACGCGGCATATCCGGAAGCGGAAATAACCGAAGTCGAGGACTATGCATCCTGGGCTCCGGGAGAATATCCGAACGATACCTGGGATACGTGGGGAAGCGAGCTTATCCTGAAGAAACCGGAAATTTTTCCGTTGCGCACGTATACCGACTTCGAGGACAAGATTTCCGGCGAGCTGAAGGATCCGCTCGGACCGATTTTGGAACAATTGGCAAAAATGAAGGTCGGCGAGCACTTTTGGATTCAAATCATTATCAAGCCGAACGGGAACGACTGGAAGAAGGCGGGCGAGGACTTTATCAACAAAGTGTTCGGCAACGAGGCAAAGCACAAGCCGGGGATGTTTGAAAACTTGATCAGCAACACGCTCTCGATTCCGGCGGACATCGCGATGGAAGCGTTTGGGTTTTCCACGGCGGCGGACCCACATGCGAAGCCGGCGCAGGATCCAGACATGTGGAAGGCGTTCAAGATTACCATGGCCGAGAAAGAGCAGGTTGAGGGCGTTCTCAAGAAGATCGGCAAGGTGGGATTCAAGACCAAGATGCGACTGGTGTACATTGGAAAGAAGGGCGTGTACGACAAGCAGGCCCGCACCGCGTTCGTAAAGGGGATGTTCAACCAGTTCGCGCACCTGAACATGAACTCGCTCGGATTGCACGGCGATGCAACGCCGAAGGACGACTATTTCTGGCAGGCATGGACGTATGCCACCAGGCAAGGGAGACTCGTTCGCGCGTTCCGCAACCGATCATGGGGAATTGGCGCGGAAGCATGGACGCTCAACATCGAGGAGCTTGCCACGCTGTGGCATTTCCCGTCGATCACGGTGAAGGCGCCGCTCGTGAAGAAGGCCGACGCCAAGCGCGCCGAGCCGCCGGTTGGCCTGCCGATTGGATCCGACGACGTCGACCATCACTCGATGCCGACCCGCATGCCGGTTTCCGCGCATGCCCCGGTTTTGTCCGCGCACCAGGGTGGAGTGGCGGAGTCGCATGGGGGCGGTGCGCATGAGGACCATGGTTCGCACGTTCAATCGCATGAAACGGCGCAGGAGCCGGAAATCCGGCTGCCTGGAATGGAACCGTCCGAGGCTCCCGCATCCGCGCATCAGTTTACTCCTGACGAGGAAGGCGAGGACGGGCTCGACGCGGTTGACATGGGTCCTCCCGCCGACGTTGAGCTCCCCGGACCGCCGCCAGGATGGGTCGACGACGGTATTCCCCCGAACCTTCCCGTATGAGCTACGCCCACGATCACGAGAACGAGGTAAACTATTTCGCGCGCACCAATTTCCGCAATCAGATGCGGAAATTTGGCGTTAAGACCGATGACCGCCGCCGCCACGTGTACGTGATCGGAAAGACGGGCATGGGCAAGACGGTTCTGCTCGAAAATCTCATCCTTACCGACATCTATGCCGGTCACGGATGCGCGTACATCGACCCGCACGGCGACACGGCCGAGCGGCTTATCGACTATATCCCGAGCTGGCGCATAAACGACGTCATCTACTTCAATCCGGCCGACCTTGATTTTCCGATCGGATTCAACATCTTGGAGACGGTCAGCGAGAAGACGAAGCACCTGGTCGCGTCCGGAATGATGGGCGTGTTCAAGAAGCTCTGGGAGAACCTCTGGAGCGCGCGCATGGAGTACATTTTGAACAACGCGATCCTCGCGCTGCTCGACAACCCGGGGTCGACGCTGCTTGGGATCAATCGCATGCTGTCCGACGCGGACTTCCGACGCAAGATCGTCGCGAACGTGCAGGATCCGGTGGTGAAGCAGTTCTGGCTGGTGGAATTCGCCAGCTACCAGGAGAAGTACGCGCAGGAGGCCGTGGCCCCGATCCAGAACAAGATCGGTCAGTTTTTGTCCGCCTCGGTCATTCGCAACATCGTCGCCCAGGTAAAGTCGACCATCAACATCCGCCAGCTGATGGACGAGCAGAAGATCCTGATCATCAACCTGTCGAAGGGCCGCATCGGCGAGGACAACATGCGCCTTCTCGGAGGGCTTCTGATCACGAAGCTGCAGCTGTCGGCCATGGAACGCGTGGACCAGCCGGAGCACGAGCGCAAGGACTTTTACATGTACGTGGACGAGTTCCAGAACTTCGCGACGGAATCGTTCGCCGGCATCCTGTCCGAGGCGCGCAAGTACCGCCTCTGCCTGACGATGGCCCACCAGTACATCGCCCAGCTCTCCGACGAGGTACGCGAGGCGGTGTTTGGAAACGTCGGAACGATCGTCACCTTCCGCGTCGGTTCGCCGGACGCCGCGTACATGGAAACGGAGTTTGCCCCGCGCTTTTTGCCGGAGGACATTATCAACCTGCCGAAGTACAACATTTATCTCAAGCTGCTCATCGACGGCGTCACGAGCCAGCCGTTCTCCGCAATGACGCTTCCGCCGATTGCCAAGCGCACCGGGTCGGAGGAAAAGGTGATCAAGGTGAGCCGCGAGCGGTACACGACGCCGCGCGAGGAGATCGCCGACAAGATCATGAAGTGGACCGGGATGGGCGACGACGAGTCCATCGGGAAGATGGTCGCGGAGATGGAAGCAAAGAAGAAAGATGCGAAAGGATCGAAGAAGCCAAGGTTCGACTATAAGTGTTCGCGCTGCAACAAGGATATCGCGCTCGCGGTGCAGCTCGACACGAGCCGTCCGATCTATTGCGAGGAGTGCATCGAGATTGTGAAGGAGGAACGCGCGAAAGGGAAGGATCGCAAGGACACGAGGCGCCCGCCGTCCCCGCCTCCGCCGCCATTGCGCTCGTTGGACAGCGCGCCCGTCGATCGTCCGCCCGTCGCGGCGGCCCGTCCCGTGTCGTCCGTATCGCTCACCGCATTGGCCCCAGTCGCCAGGCCCCCGGCAGCCCCGGTCATCAAGCACGTTTCCCCTCCTGATAGGCAGGAGGGGTCAGGGGTGGTCGTCGCGCCGAAGCCCGTCGTCTCGACGCCAGCGCCCGCGACCGACTTCATGTCCCAAATGCTCTCATCCCCGCTGAACAGCCCCCCGACGGTCACGTCAGCCGCGCCGATCGCGGTTGCCGCGACGCACGGCTCTCCGTCGACTCCGCGACAACCGCAGCCAACCCCGGCCGCGACAGGACCGCGCCCCTTCGTCCCAGGCAAGGACACGCGACGCAAGCGCCCTAACAAGGGCACCGGCGGCCCGAATTCCCCACAGGCGTTCCTGCAGAATCCGAAGCCTCGGCCGCCCGTAGCGCCACAAACTACAAACAACTCAAACCCACACCTACAACAACCCGTCGCTCCCAAACCGCAACTGCCAACACCGAGCGTTGGTAGTAATCCGGCTCCGGTTCCGACTCCCGTCACGACGCCCGCCCCAACCCCGAAACCACCCGCGCCGATCGCCCCGTCGCCATCCGACGACAACGACGGCTGGGTTCCGCTGAAGACCGGTACGGTCTACTCGGGCCAGACGATCAAGTTCGACTAGATACAATAATCCGCCGCAAATGCGGCGGATTTTCGATTTCGAAAAAAAGAACGGCCATTTAGCCGTTCGTGAGTTGCGCAGGGACGGGGATCCTTGCCATGTCCTTGTCCAGCGCGTTGAGCTTGGCGAGGTTGAGCGGCTCGGCGAGGAGGCGCTCGGGGTCGACGGCGGGGAGGTTTTCGCGCAGGGCGAACGCGTTCTTGAGACGCTCGTCGGCGAGGCGGAGATTGTCGAGGGTCGATGAGAACGTCGGGAGCGGATTGGTGACGGCCGACGCGGACAGCTCCTTGATGAGGGCCCGGCGCCTGAAGAGAAGGTCGATCCCCTTTGCGTACGCCTCCAGCTCCTCTCCCGCCGTGACCATCGCGTCGCGGATCGTATCCTCGTCGGGAAGGCGATCGATGAGCTCGAGCCCGACGCCGTCCTCGTATGCCCTCCACCGCTTGACCATCGCGTCGTACCGCTCGACCGCCGTGACGAGCGAGATGCCGACGATTGTCAGCGCGTCGGCGATCTTCGGATCGCATGCCGTGCCGCCGTCGACGCTCTTGACGATCTTCCGCGCATGGAACGAGCGTCGGAGACTGACGAGAAGCCAGCCGTGGTAGGCGAGAAGGAACGTCCCGGCGGCAGAGGACCCAAGGAACAGTCCGACGGTCGGATGGGAGCTCAGGATGTGGAACCACGTGTTTGCAACCCATCCGATGTTGGCCGTGTTGGCAACCACGAGTCCAATGCTGAACGCGATCCCTTTCGCGTTTCTTCGCGCGTCATCGGACGCAGACCTGGCCTCGTATGGCGTTCTGATGCTCGGAAAATGCTTCTGCATGGAAATTCTCCTGCGCGGATGCTATCAATAATTTGGTTGATTGTCAATCCGTGGACATCCGCCTCTCTTTCTGGCATCCTGTCCCTCATGTTCCTTCCAACCGTTTCCTCGAGGGTTACCAAGGCCCTTTTGCTCGACTGGGCGAACGCCGAGTTTCCCGCGTACTATCGGATGGTCTCGACGCATCGGGCGCGTCCCACTGATTTTTCAAGCGGGTGTGCTGCGCTTCGGCGGATGGCCCTGCCCCGCGGATACGTTTTGCCGAGGCTGGAACGGTTTCCGGTCGCGCGCGGACTGGACGTGCGTTCCTTTCGTCGTCGCGAGTGTTTCTTTGACGCGAGAATCGAGCTGCGCGTGGACGCGGCAAACGGAACGCCGACCGTCTGTCGCGGAAGGGCGATCACGAGGCCGGAGAGCAGCCGATGCCTCTTCCCGACGTACGATCCGCGAAGCCGCGCCTTCTGCGAACAGTTCCTGTTCTACCTCGTGTTCAACGTCCTTTACGAGGAAGAGATCTCCCTCGAGGAATGGCCCGACCTTCCCGACTGACCCGACGCCGAGCGTTGGGTCGTTTTATTTTGCGCAAGAAAAAGAACGGCCAATTAGCCGTTCGTGGGATGTACCGATGCGAGTTTCATCTCGTCCAGGACCCTGTTGAAGTTCGCCCGAGGTCTTTGCTCGATCTCGCGGAGGTCTCGCGCGTATTCCGAGACGATCCTCTGGGCGATCAGCGGCGAGACGCTTTCGTCCTCGAACAGCTTCTCGAGCCGCAGGGCGTAGGCCCGAAGCGCCTCGCCTTCCGCGATGAGGTCCGCAACGATCGCGTCCTCGGTGGCCGTTGCGCGGATAATGCCGGAGGAGACGTTCTTCGCGTAGGCGGAGAGGACGTCTGCCGTCCGATTGAAGATCTGGAACCTCTCGTTCGCGTCTTCTGCGAGGCTGAGGAACGGGTTCTGCCTGTACCTGATGGCAGAGTACAGGATTCGCAGATCTCGAAGCATCAGGTAGGCGAACGCCGTAGTAACGAATGCCATACCGATCTCGACCCAGATGCCCCGGCAGAACAGGAGGATGGCCGCCGCGCAAACGACTGGGCATGCCCATGCGAGAAATGGGTTTCCCAGGCCAGAACGTGAGAAATTTTGTTCGAGCCTGAGAATCTCGGCTGACCTTGGCAAAAGGACGGCGTGTTGAATTGCTGTTTCCATTGAATTTCTCCTGGCGAAAGGCTATCATAAAAAATTCCCGATGTCAACGGATCGAACAAAAAAGACCTCGACGAATCGAGATCAGGACACGAGCGCGCGGCGCTGGCCGTGGAGGAGGGTGACGGCGTAGCGGTTGAGGCGGGCGAGGCCGCCGGGGGTGCCCCACGAGACGGTGAGTGCGTTCAGTCTGGTGATCAGCCCGGCCGTATCCGGATGGAACGACGTGCTCCAGACGACGAACGGCATCGACTCGCCGGCGTGGCGGACCTTGCGCAGGAGGTCGAAGTACGCGTCTTCGGCTCCGGCGTCCTTGTCGCACACGACGAAGTCCGGGTATCCGGCCTGGTCCATGCTCGCGGCGGCATCGGCGACGGTGTCGCAGTGGACGAAGACGTAGCAGATGCGCTCCTTGTCGAGCGCCTCGCGAAGCGACCGTTCGAAGAAGGTCTGGTGGGTCTTTGGACAGACGATCAGAATGAGCTTTGGTTCCATGGTTCGACCTCTCCGGTAAGTATCCAATGGGATCGGAGGATTGTCAATTGGCCAAATCTGTGGCAAACTCCGGAAATCATATGGAAGAAGCTCCCAAGAAAGTTCTTCTCGGCATGTCCGGCGGCGTGGATTCGTCCGTGGCCGCGGCGTTGCTGTTGGAGCAGGGGTACGAGGTGATCGGGGCGTTCATGAAGAACTGGACGGAGATCAAGTGCGATGGAGAGACGAAGGAGTGCGGCTGGCGCACCGAGCGGCGTGACGCGATGCGGGTGGCGGCGAAGCTTGGGATTCCGTTCGTCACGTTCGACTTCGAGAAGCAGTATCGCGACCTCGTCGTCGAGAATCTGTATCAGGAGTACGCGGCGGGACGGACGCCGAATCCCGACGTGCTGTGCAATAAGTACGTAAAGTTCGACCTGTTCGTCAAAGAGGCGGACCGTCTCGGCTGCGCGTTCGTCGCGACTGGGCATTATGCGCGGATCGTCGACGGCCGGATCCTCGCCGGTTCCGACGATAACAAGGACCAGACGTACTTTCTCTGGGCGATCCCAAAGGCCGTGCTGCCGCGCTTGTTGTTTCCGGTCGGCGCGATGACGAAGCCTGAGGTTCGCGAGAAGGCGCGCGAGCTTGGGTTGTCGACGGCGGAGAAGAAGGATTCGACGGGGATTTGTTTCGTTGGGGAAGTCGACATCCGTGAGTTCTTGAAGGAACGGATTCCGGAGGATCCGGGCGAGATCGTCACGACGGGCGGGGAAGTGGTGGGTACGCACGAGGGGGTCGCGTTCTATACGATCGGTCAGCGCCACGGCCTGAACGTCGGGGGAGGAACGCCGTATTACGTGGTCGACAAAAAACCCGAGACGAAGCAGCTCATCGTCTCGAGCAATTTTCATCCGGCGTTGTTTGAAAAGAAACTCGTCGCGACGTCTACGAACTGGTTCCGTCGCCCCGTCGTCGGAGAAAAGCTCTCCGCCCGCGTCCGCTATCGCCAACCGCTGCAAGCGTGCACGATCGTCTCCATCACCCAAGTCCCCCCCACCCAAGTTTCCCCTCCTGATAGGCAGGAGGGGTCAGGGGTGGTCGACACGGAGCAGATCACCGTCGAGTTCGACGACCCTGTCCGCGCCGTCACGTCCGGACAGTCGATCGTGATCTACGACGGCGAGGAGATGATCGGCGGCGGGATTATCGTTTGACCCACGCGTAAAAGTCCGCCACGTCCGGCGCAGACATGTTGAACGACGCGGCGCCGCCAATCACGTTGGCCGTCGCGTCGTTTACGTTCATAGGGGAACGCGTCGGAAAATCCATGTCGCCGCCGACCACCACGTCCGCCTCCGTGTCGATGGGCGCGATGGAAACCTTCCAGAGGAAATCGTAATTGACGACCGTGATCGCGCCGGTCGTAATCGTCGACCGCGAAGCGAGCGTGTCGATGGACAGCGTCTTGGCGAGTCCGTCGATTGGCGTCGCGTCGGCGTAGACGCGGCCGCGAAGGAGCTTGAGCCGGATTCCGTCCGCGTCGTTTTCCTCGACGGTCACGTCCGTGTTCTCATCGAGCGAGACGGAATGCCCAAGGGCGATTTGAAGCTTGACGCGCTGTCCGGCGATGGTTCGGACGGTTTCCCCGCGTGCGACGGATTTCCATAGAACGGCATCCCGAATGGTCCCGGCATGATCGACGGTAGGCGTCCCAACCATCGCGACGATTCCAGCGAGTTGCGAAGGGACGTATCCTGATCCCCCGGCCCAAGCGAATCCAAAGCGCTGGCCGACGAGCAGCGTCGTGACCATGAGGACGAACAGGACGATGGTTGCCCGATGGGACGTTTTCATGGGAATACTATATACTAACCACAAACTACTCACCACTCACTACTCACTATCCTATGGCATTATACGAATTTTACGGCTCCGAATGCGGCCACTGCCTGAAGATGATGCCGATGATCGACAGGCTGATCAAGGAGGGAATCGCGATCGAGAAGCTGGAAACCTGGCATAACGAAAAGAACGCGGCCAAGCTGGCGGAGTATGACCGCGGGCTGTGTGGCGGGGTGCCGTTTTTCTATAACACCGAATCGAAGCAGTTCATCTGCGGGGAAGCCGACGAGGAGACACTCCGCAAGTGGGCCAACGGCGACAAGGTATGAGACGGCTTGCCGCGATCGTCGCGATGATTGTTCTCGTCGGCGCAGGCTGTTCGTCCGGTCCGTCGACGGCGCTGACCGTTGGCGCGGGCGACACGCTGACGCTGCGTGAGACCGTCCTTGGGATCGGCGGGAAGATCGCGGAGTGGTTCGGGGCGGGGACGGAGGCGCAGACGGTCGTGCTCAGCGAACGGGTTGCGACGACGGATGCGGCATTATCTTGGAAGAAGGCGGACGACTGGCAGACGGGCGCGATGGTCGTGGACACGTCGAAGTCACAGTTCGTCCTGTCGTCCGCGCAGTACGACGGGCTTGTGACGGGCGGAAGCACGACCCTGAGCCTTGGCCTTCTCGACACGACGATCTCTGGCGCGCTTGCGTGGACGGACTCGGTGAAATCATTCCTGTCGAGCGTGAACCAGACGGCGCCTGACCTGCCAACTGCGACTGACGTGCTCACGATCAAGACGGACGAACTGTCGAGCTCCGCCTGGATTCGCGTCGATGGGACACTCCAAAAGGTCGACGCGCTCAAGGCGTCCAACTGGTTCGCGGAGTATCTCGTCCTCAAGAACGTCGATAATCCGCTCATCCTCTCCGTCACGCTGAAACCGGCTGCGGACGCGTCGTTCGACAGCGTGCTACGAGGCTTCGAAGTCTCGGAAATCAAAACGACCTCGCCGTGAGCGAAGTCGTTTTTCGTTCGGTTCGATTAGCCGAGCCGGTCGACCCAGTGCGAGTCGACCTCTACCGTCAGGTCGAGGAATACCTTGCGCATCATCACGGCCTCCAGCTCGTTGCGCGTGGACTGGCCGATTTCCTTTACGCCCTGGCCGCCCTTGCCGATGATCATGCGCTTATAGCGCTCGTCGGTGGTGTAGATGGTCGCGGCGACGTACAGCGTCCCGTCCTCGCGGCTCTGCATGTCCTCGACCTCGACGTGAGTCGTGTACGGGACCTCCTCGCGCAGGCGCAGGAACAGCTTTTCGCGGACGAGCTCGGCAAGCCACAGCTCGCTCTTCATGCTCGTGACCTGGCCTTCCGGATAATACGCGTCGCCTTCCTTCGCGTAGGAGAAGATCTCGTCGATGAGCGTGTTCACGTTTGTCCCGGTCATGGCGGACACGTCGATCACGGTCGTAAACTGATCGGAGAGATCCTTGTAGTGGTCGAGGAACGCGCGGTCGCGGAGGTCGCACTTGTTGAGAACCAGGATTTTCGGCTTCTCAATGTTGCGGATGAGCGCCAGCGCCGACTTTTCCTCGTCGCCGATCGCGCGGGTCGGGTCCACGACGTAGACGATCACGTCCACGTCCTTGAGCGACTCCTTCACGAACTCCGCGAGCTTCTTCGTGAGCGCGTCCTTGGATTTCTTCATGAGCCCAGGCGTGTCCACGAACACCACCTGGCCGTCCGGGCGCGACAAGATGCCCTGCACCGGAAGGCGGGTGGTCTGCGGCTTCGGGGTGGTGATGGCCACCTTCGTTCCGACCATCGTGTTAAGCAGCGTGGACTTTCCCACGTTGCTGCGGCCGATGAGCACGGCAAAGCCGGACTTCTGCGGGACGGCTGGGATTGGGGTAGATGAAGTAGACATGGCGGGAGAATATCAGGAAAATCCTAAACCGTCAACGATCAAGGGGCAGAGGGCTGAAAGGCAGAAGGCCTAAGGGAAAACCTTGCGCCTTTTGGCCTTATGCCTTAAGCCTAACGTAGCTCGAGCCGCGCGACGAACTCGATGTGCGGGGTGTGCGGGAAGAGGTCGAGGGCGGCCGCGTCGGCGAGGCGGTATTTGGTCGAAAGCGCCGGGGCGCTGTTGGCGGTTCCGTTCCATTCCATGAGGAAACGCTCGTATTTACAGGAGATATAGATAATCGTCGGGGGCGCGGCCTCAAGAAGGGTCTCGATGACCTTCGGGTGCATTCCGGCGCGCGGCGGGTCGACGATGACGACGTCGGGGGCGTAGCTCTTCCAGTCGAACTCCTCGGCCTTGGAGACGAAGTATTCGGCCGAGACGCCGTTCGTCGCGACGTTCTCTTTGGCGCAGGCGATCGCCTCGGCGTTTTCCTCGATTCCAACGACGTTCATCGTTGGCGACCGTTTTGCGAGGGCGAGGGAGAAGAATCCGGATCCGCAGTAAAGGTCGAGGACGGTCGCGTTCGTCTTGCCCGTGACGGCAGCCTCGCAGTGACGGACGACCTCGTCCTGGAGTTTCGCGGCCATGGCAGAGTTGGTCTGGAAGAATGCGTTCGGCGTGATCTTGAACCGGACGCCGTTGATCTCCTCGTGAATGAACGGGTCGCCTTTGAGCGGGACGAGAACGTCGGAGATCGAGAGGTCGGTGATTCCGTCGTTGATGCCGTGGATGATCGAGGTCGCGCGGTCGCCGATCGCGGCGACGAAACCCGCGGGACTAAAGTCCCTGGGAATTCCATCGATTCCCAGGGACTTTAGTCCCGTTGGGTCGGTCGTCACGAGCGTGACCATGCGCTCGCCCGTAAACTTTCCTTCGCGGATCACGAGATACCGAAAGAATCCCGCGTGCGTCTTTCCGTCCCAGAAGGGCAATCCCGTCGATCGTGCCCACTCGCGGACGGCGTTGACGATTTCTACGGATTCGGGGGAGAGCAGGTAGCATGTCTCCAGGTTGAGCGCGGCCCACCATTTGTCCGGCATCTTCAAGCCAAGTTCGCCGTCGCGCCCGAAGGTGAAATCCATGCGGTTGCGATAGTAGAACTGGTCGGGGCTTGCGACGACGGACTCGACGGGACACTCAGTCGCCGCCTCCGCGAAGGTCGACCGCAGCCGATTGAGCTTCTCCTGCCGCTGTCGTGTATAATCCATGTGTTGCCACTTGCACCCCCCGCACGTTCCGGCGTACGGGCAGCGCGGCGCGACGCGGTCCGGCGACGCGACGACGATCGAGTCGAGCTTCGCCCGTACGCCGTCCGGCCCGCGCTTCACGACCGTCGCGGTCACCTCCTCGCCCGGAATCACGTTATAAATCAAAAAAGGTTTGCCCTCGGGACGATTGATCACGCCGCTGCCGTCCGGCGCAAGCCGGTCGACGGTGCCTGAGATGGGCTGGAGAAGCTTCATATATGGTCATTATTGCTCACAACATTCGAAGTCTCCACAACGTCGGCGCGATCTTTCGATCTGCGGACTGCTTTGCGGTGGAACGCGTATACCTTACCGGAATCACGGGAACTCCGCCACGGCCGGAGATCGCGAAGGTGGCGCTCGGGGCGGAGGACCGGGTGCCCTGGAGGGATGGCGAGGTTGTCGAGGTGATCAAGGGGCTCAAGGGGGAAGGGTATCGAGTCGTCGCGCTCGACAACAGGCCCGGTGCGGTGCCGATCGGGCCGATGGACGGGAAGGTTGCCCTGCTGCTTGGGAACGAGGTCGAGGGGGTCGAACCGTCCGTGCTCGCGCTCTGTGACACGACGGTCGAGATTCTGATGCCGGGACGCAAGCGCTCCTTGAACGTCGCCGTCGCGACCGGAATCGCGTTGTTTGTGTTATCGACAGGATCAGGTAAAATATAAACGTTATGCTCACGATTGTCATTCCGACAAAGGATGAGGAGGCAAGCCTGCCTCGGCTGTTGGAATCGATCCGACGGCAGACCATGCAGCCGAAGGAGATTATCGTCGCGGATGCCGGATCGAAAGATCGAACGCGAGAGATCGCCGAATCGTTCGGCTGTCGTGTCGTCGAGGGCGGAATGCCTGGGCCGGGGCGCAATCGCGGGGCGTCGGCGGCGAAGACGGACATCCTGTTGTTTCTTGACGCGGACGTGGAACTGCGCGACCCCCAGTTTTTGGAGCGGTCGGTGGGGGAGATGCTGGAAAAGAAGTTCGACATCGCCACGGTGGACGTGTTTCCTCTGTCCGACCAGTGGATCGACCATGTGATTCACAAGGCGTACAATGTGTATGTTCGGGCGTGGGGCGACGTGTTTCCGCACGCACCGGGATTCTGCATGTTCGTCCGGAAGGACACGCACGACAAGATCAACGGGTTCGACGAGAGCATCACGTTCTGCGAGGACCACGAGTACGCGGGCCGCGCGGCAAAGATCGGCTCGTTCGGGTTTCTGCGCTCGACGAAGATCCCGGTCTCGATCCGTCGTCTCGACCGCGACGGGCGCATTAACATCGCCATCAAATATACCCTCGCGGAAATGCATCTGGCGATGCTCGGCCCGATCCGTCACGACAAGTTCAAGTACACGTTCGGACACGCGAAGAAGCGCGAAAAAAAGCATATCGCATGAAAACCGTCATTCCCGTCCACGTGCAATACCGTCACGTTCACCTGTCCGTTGCGGACAGGGAAGCACTTTTTGGATCCGAAAAACTGACGAAACGCTCTGATTTGGCCCATCGCGGGCAGTTTTCTTCGGATCAGACCGTACGCGTCATCGGGGCAAACGACGTCGAGTTGGAAGAGGTGCGCGTTCTTGGGCCGGAACGCGACGCGACGCAGGTAGAATTGTCGCCGACCGAGGCGTTCGCGCTTGGGATTGACGCGCCGGTTCGTCTTTCGGGCGACCTGAGCCGAACGGGGTCCTGCGAGCTCGTGGGGCCGGAGGGGTCCGTCGCGGTGAAGTCAGGCGTCATTATCCCGGCACGCCACCTGCATTGCAACGAGCGCGACGCGGCGAAGCTTGGCGTCGAGCAACACCAGCTGGTGACGGTCGTTCCCGTCGGCCATCCGGAGACCAGGATCGAACTCGTGAGCGTTCGCGTCCACCCGACGTTTGCGCTCGCGCTGCACCTGACGCATGACGAGGCGAGTGAGTTTTGGGTTGAAAACGGCGACGAAGTCGTGCTTCTATGATGTTTCTTCTTTCCATTTTTCAATTACTTTTCTCCGCGTCGACGGCATTCGCGTCGTCGTCCGCGGATCTTTCGATCGACCAGTCGTCGATCAGCTTTTCCGGCGACCTGATTGCCGGGAGTACCGTGCGCGTCTACGCCCAGGTCAAAAACGTCGGAGACGTGGACGTGGATGGGTACGTCACTTTTTATCAGGGAACCGGGGCGATCGGACAGTCCCAGGTCATTTCCGTCCGGGCCGACGGCTCGCCGGAAGAGGTGTACGTCGATTTCGTCGTTCCCAATACGGCGTTCAATGTTCGCGCGATCATCGGCGGAACGGAACCGACGGACACGAACGCTTCGAACGACGAGGCGATGACGAAGCTGACGACGCCCGTTCCGGACCAGGACGGCGACGGGGTCGCGGATTCAAAGGACAACTGCGTTTCGACGAAAAATGCCAGCCAGCTGGACACGGACGGCGACGGGCTCGGAAACGCGTGCGACGACGATGACGACAACGACGGCGTGACGGACGACGTCGAGAAGGAAAACGGGTCCAATCCGCTCGTGGCGGACACCGACAAGGACGGGGTCTCGGACGCGAAGGACGCGTACCCGACGGACAAGACGCGCTCGAAGGTCGAGCCGGTCGTTGTCGCCGCGCCTGCGGCCGCGCCGCTACCGGAAGCTTCTCCGGCCGTCACGACGACCGCCCCGAAGCCGGTCGCGACGACGAATCCTGCCGTCACGACGCCTGTCGGAAAGACAGACGTTGCGACGCCATCGTCGACGGATCCCGCGTCCGCCTCGACGTCAACGGAAGCGCAGGCGGAAACCGTTCCCGTCGCTGAGCTTGTCCCGACGTCCATTCCGGAGCCGACGACCGCCGGGACGCAAATCTCCCCGAAGGCGATCTTCCTGACGACCCGTACGGCCTGGAACGCCTATTCCTTCAAGGCGATCGTTCCGGAGGCAGACGGTTACCAGTACCAGTGGGATTTTGGCGACGGCGTTACGTCGTCCCGGTCGGAGGTTCAGCACACCTATACCACAAGCGGCGAATTTACGGTCGCTTTTACGGTCATCGATCCTTCCGGCGTCACGTCGTCCGATTCGATCGTCGCGCACGTTCCGTTTTGGACGATCCAAAACACGGTGGTGGAGGTGATCATCGCGTTCCTCTCGTTCCTGTTGCTGATCGGGGTTGGGATGGTCTTGCGCCTGTCGCGCCTGTCGAAGCTTGTCGCGAGGGCCGTATCGTCGATGCCGTCGGGGACGCATGGAATCGTTCATGAGAATACCGTCGGGGAGGACGACGAGGCACTCGACCGTCCGAAGGCAAAGCGGGTGAGCGTTCGAAACCTCGACGAATAATCTGTGCTTAAGTTTCTCAACACAGAGTCCAAGTCCGTGGTCGGCGCGGCCGCGATCGTTGGAGCCCTCTCGTTCGCAAGCCGAATCATCGGGCTGATTCGCGATCGTATCCTTCTCGGTCATTTTGGCGCGGGAGCCACGCTCGACGCGTATTATGCCGCGTTCAAGCTGCCGGACCTGGTGTTCAGCCTCCTTGTGGTCGGCTCGCTTTCCGCCGGGTTTATTCCCATCTTTACGCGGTATTGGAGCAACCCGCTTCAGAAGAAGCGCGCCTGGGAGTTTGCAAACAACGCGTTGAACGCGATTGCCGCGATCATGGCGGTCGCGTGCGTATTTCTGTTCGTGTTTGCCGGCCCGCTGTCGGAGCTGATGGCCCCGGGGTTCGACGCAGTCCAGCGGGGAGCCGTCGCTGACAACACGCGCGTCATGGTGCTCGCTCAGTTCATCCTCGCGCTCTCCGTCGTATACGGCAGCATCCTTCAGGGAACAAAGCGCTTCCTGTTATTCTCGCTCGCGCCGATCTTCTATAACGTCGGAATCATCGCGGGCGCGCTCTGGCTTACCCCGCTCCTCGGACCCATCGGGCTCGCCTGGGGCGTGGTCATCGGCGCCTTTCTTCATTTTCTCGTGCAGCTTTACGGAGTACTCGACGCGGGATACCGGTACAAGCCGCTTTTGTCTCGGAAGGATCCGGATCTCCGCGACCTGGCCAGGCTGACCGGGCCGCGCATGCTCGGAGTCGCCGTGAACCAAATCGACTTCGTGATTCTGACCGTCCTTGCCACGACGCTTGCGGCGGGAAGCGTGACCGTCTTCCAGGTGGCATATAACATCCAGTTCTTCGTCGTCGGCATCGTCGGCGTCTCCTATGCGATCGCGTCGTTCCCGGCGATGGCGGAGGCAATCGAGGCGCGCGATACGAGACGCTTTCTGGATTCCTTCGATCACGCCGTCCGTCACGTGCTCTTTCTTTCCGTGCCGCTCATGCTCGTCTTCCTCATCCTCCGCGCTCAGATCGTCCGCGTGGTTGCCGGCGCCGGGCTGTTCGGCTGGGGGGACACGATCCGCGTTGCCGACACGCTTGCGTTCTTCACGCTCGGGTTCGCCCCGCAGTGCGTGGCCCTGATCCTGGCGCGCGCTTTCTACGCGATTCGCGACACGGCCACGCCGCTTACGATGGCGGTCGTCTCCACCGTCCTCTCGTTCGTCAGCGGACTGTACTTCGCTCGGGAGTTCGGCGTCACCGGCATGGCGATGGGATTCACGATCGGCGCGTTCGCGGACGTGGTGCTGCTCTGGGTCTCGCTCCGCCAGCGCATGGGAACGCTTCATGAGAGCATTATCCTGCGGTCGCTCTACGTTACCGCAACCGCCGGCATCGGATGCGCCGTGACGATCCAGTCCCTGAAGCCGCTCATCGTTCGCGTGATTCCGCTTGAGACATTCATGGGGGTTTTGACCCAGGGACTTGTCGCGGGGGGCGCCGGTCTGGTCGTGTACGTCGCTATTTCCCACGCGCTCAAGAGCAGGGAATTGGTCGACGTGCTTGCCGGTCTGAAACGCCGCGTTCTGAAGAAGGCTCAGCCGGAAGAAACGATCGCGACGGAAGGAGCCTGACGGTTAAGCTTGTCGATTCATTTAGAAACGGGCAGAATACGCGCACTATGAACGCATCCGACATTCGCAAGGCCTATCTCGACTATTTCGCCGCGCGCGGCCACAAAGTGGTCTCGTCCGCGTCGTTGCTTCCGGAGAACGACCCGACCACCCTGTTTACCGGATCCGGCATGCAGCCGATGGTCCCATATCTGCTCGGGGAGACGCACCCGGAAGGGACGCGCATCGCCGACTCGCAGAAGTGCTTTCGGTCGGGAGACATCGAGGAGGTGGGCGACAACCGCCACACGACGTTCTTCGAGATGCTCGGGAACTGGTCGCTCGGGGATTATTTCAAGAAGGATCAGGTGGACTGGATGTTCGGCTTCCTGACGAAGGAGCTTGGAATTGATCCGAAGCGCCTGTACGTGACCGTCTTCCGCGGAAACGACGCGATCGGGATTCCGAAGGACGACGAGACGGTTGGCTACTGGCAGGAGGCGTTCGCGTCGGTCGGCGTCGAGGCGAAGGCGATCGACCACTCCGACTCGTATGGGATGAACGGCGGGCGCATCTTCTTTTACCCGGAGAAGAAAAACTGGTGGTCGCGCTCGGGAACGCCCGACAAGATGCCGGTGGGCGAGCCGGGAGGGCCGGATACGGAGATGTTCTGGGACTTCGGGATCGAGCGCGGGCTGCACGAGGCGTCGGAGTTCGCGAAGCTGCCGTGCCACGTGAACTGCGACTGCGGGCGTTTCGTGGAGATCGGAAACAACGTGTTCATGCAGTTTGTGAAGACGGACGCGGGGTTCGTCGAGCTGCCGAAGAGGAACGTTGATTTCGGCGGGGGATTGGAACGCATGGCAATGGCAGTGAGCGACGACCCGGACATCTTTCGCATCAGCCTGTTCGACGGGGCTCGCGCCTCGATTGAGAAGGTCACGGGGAAGACGTACGGGGCGAATGGCGCCGAGACCTACGCGTTTCGCGTCGCACTCGACCACTTGCGCGCCGCGACCTTCCTTATCGCGGACGGCGTGGTTCCGTCCAACAAGGACCAGGGATACTTCGTTCGACGCCTCGTCCGTCGCGCGATCCGGTTCGCGCATAAGCTCGGGGCGAACGACGCGTTTTGCGGATCCGTGGTATCCGCGTACGTCGAAACGTACAAGGACGCGTATCCGGAGCTTGGAGGGAAACGCGATCTTGTCGTCGCCGAGATCGTGAAGGAAGAGGCTAAGTTCAAGACGTCGCTTGAAAAGGGACTGAGGGAATTCGAGAAGATCTTCGTGAATTCGTCCGCCGTGTCGGGCGTGGACGCGTTCAATCTGTATCAGTCCTACGGCTTTCCCTGGGAGCTGACCGAAGAGCTGGCACGGGAAAAGGGGCAGATTGTGGACCGCGAAGTATTCCAGGGCGAATTCAAAAAGCACCAGGACCTGTCACGGTCCGGATCCGAGCAGAAGTTCGCGGGCGGGCTGGCCGATCACTCGGCCGCGGTCGTTCGGCTGCACACGGCGACGCACATGCTGCACCAGGCGCTGCGGACCGTCCTCGGCGACCATGTGTTCCAGCGCGGATCGAACATCACTGCGGAGCGAGCCCGGTTCGACTTCTCCCATCCGGACAAGATGACGCCGGAGCAGATCCAGCGGGTCGAGGACATCGTCAACGAGAACATTCGGCTCGCCCTCCCGGTCCATTTCGAAATCCTGGAGCTCGACGAGGCCAAGAAGCGCGGAGCCATCGGCGTATTTGAGGATAAGTACGCGTCGCTCGGCGGAAAGATCAAGGTGTACTTTATTGGAAACGAGGCCACGGGGGACTACTATTCGCGGGAGGTCTGCGGCGGTCCGCATGTTGAAAACACTAAGGAACTAGGCGCTTTCCGCATTGCAAAGGAGGAGGCGGTTGCCGCGGGAATCCGAAGAATTAAGGCGACCTTAGACGACCAACCGTCAAACCCTTGACACCTATGCCACAAAAACGTACAATACCGGCGCGTTCAGCTATCCACACCCTCTTGCATTTTTTCGCTCAACTGATAGAATCTTGACGATTATGAGCGAACAAGGGGCAAAAGATTTTATTGAGATGCGGGGAAAGGTTGAAGAACTTTTTCCTGGAGCCCAATTTAAAATCAAGTTGGAAAATGGACAGTATATCACGGGACATCTGTCCGGAAAGATGCGCATGAACCGCATTCGCATTCTGCCTGGGGATGACGTGAAGATTGAAATGAGTCCTTACGACCTTACGAAAGGAAGAATAGTTTATCGCTTCTAGTCTATGAAAGTTCGCGCCTCCGCAAAAGCTATCTGCCGCGATTGTAAGGTGATCCGCCGTGAAGGTCGGGTCCGTGTTATTTGTAAGAACCCGCGCCATAAGCAGCGCCAGGGATAATATATGGCTCGCATTGCTGGAGTTACACTCCCCAACAACAAACGCATCGTCATCGCCCTCACCTACGTGTTCGGCGTCGGCGATACCACCTCGGCTGCCATCCTGAAGCAGGTCGGTCTCGACGCATCCCTTCGCGTGAAGGACATGACCGAGGAGCAGGTGACCCTCATCCGCGAGGCGCTCGAGAAGAGCCATCGCCTTGAGGGAGACCTTCGCCGCGACATCATGTCCAACATCAAGCGTCTGAAGGACACGGGCAGCTACCGCGGCACGCGCCACATGCGCAAGCTGCCGGTTCGCGGCCAGCGCACCAAGACCAACTCCCGCACCGTGCGCGGCAACGTGCGCAAGACGATGGGATCCGGACGTCGCGCACTTACCAAGACATAATCCCCTATGGCAACCGTAAAAGTTTCCACCAACAAAAAAGCCAAGGCCAAGGTGATGCGTCAGGTTTCCACGGGATGTGCGTTCATCCAGGCGACCTACAACAACACCATCGTCACCGTGACCGACCTGAACGGCAACACGCTCGCCTGGTCGAGCGCGGGAGCCTGTGGGTTCCGCGGTCCGAAGAAAGCCACTCCGTACGCCGCGAGCATGATCATCAAGACCATTGCGGACAAGGTGAAGGAGAGCGGACTTCGCGACGTCGCGGTGTTCGTCACGGGTGTCGGATCCGGCCGCGACTCGGCCGTCCGCGCGCTGAACGCAAATGGATTCAGCATCACCAGCATTAAGGACCTTACCCCGCTTCCACACAACGGATGCCGAGCGCGCAAAGCGCGTCGCGTCTAATCTCTGCTATGGGAAAGACATTGATGACAACCTGCAAGATGTGCCGACGCGAGGGCGTTTCGCTTTGTGGCAAGGAAAAGTGCGCGCTCACGCGCCGTAATTTCCCCCCGGGCGTCCACGGTCCGGCACAGGCGATGAAAAAGCCTCGCCTCTCCTCGTATGGCATTCAGCTTCGCGAGAAGCAGAAGGCCAAGCGTCTGTACAACGTCATGGAGCGCCAGTTCCGCAAGTACTTCGAGGCCGCCACGGCCAAGGAGGGGAACACGGCTGACAACCTGATCCAGACCCTGGAGCGCCGTCTCGACAACGTCATCTACCGCCTCGGCTTCGGAAAGACCCGTCGCCAGGCCCGCCAGATGGTCGGACACGGATTCATCATGATCAATGGCAAGCTCGTGGACATCCCGTCTTACTCCGTAAACGTCGGAGAGGTCATCACCTTCAAGGAGAACAAGAAGGCAAAGGGCCTGCTTGTGGGAATGAACGAGCGCGTCCAGAAGAAAGAAGCCCCGCGCTGGCTGACGGTTGATTCCGCGACACTGATTGGAAAGGTCACATCGCTCCCGGCCGGAGAGGACCTGAAGACCATTTTCGACCCGACCCTCATCGTTGAATTTTATTCTCGCTAATTTTTTGCGAGCCTATGGAGAACATCCTTCTCCCATCAACGATCAAATTTGAACCAGGCGCTCGTTCCAACGAGGGCGTCTTGGTCGTTGAGCCGTGCTTTCACGGTTACGGAACAACCCTCGGAAACGCGCTCCGCCGCGTGATGCTGTCGTCGCTGCCGGGATCGGCCGTGACGGCGGTAAAGATCAAGGGCGGCACCCATGAGTTCCAGGCGATCCCGAATGTCAAGGAAGACATGCTGGAGATCATCCTGAACCTCAAGGGCCTCCGCCTGAAGTGCTTCAGCGAGGAGCCGGTCAAGCTCAGCCTGAAGGTCAAGGGCTCCCGCGTGGTGACGGCCGGCGACATTGACGCGAACGCCGACGTCGAGATCGTCAACCCGGACATGAAGATCGCCACGATCACCGACGACGGCGGAACGTTCGAGCTTGAGCTCACGGTGGGCCGCGGTCGCGGATACATCCCGACGGATGAACGAACGGGAGAAATCAACGACATCGGAACGATCGCCATCGACGCGCTCTACTCGCCGGTGCGAAACGTCGGCTACCGCGTCGAAAACACGCGCGTCGGCGAGATCACCAACTACGACAAGCTCGTCATGAACATCGAGACCGACGGCACGATCACCCCCGAGGACGCCGTGAAGGAGTCCGCCAAGATTCTCATCGATTATTTCTCCATTCTGTTGCAAAATCCGATCGCTTCGGAGGAAAGCGCGGCTTAAACACTTGTATGCGTCATCGGAAAAAGAGCGTAAAACTCGGCCGTGAAAAAGCTCCGCGCGAAGCCTTGCTTCGCAACCTTGCGGCAAGCGTGATCCTGTACGAAAAGGTGCAGACCACGGAGGCCAAGGCCAAGGCGGTCCGTCCGCTCGTGGAGCGCGCGATTACGTCGGGAAAGGTCCCGTCGCTCGCCACGCGCCGCAACCTCATGAAGTTCTTCTACACCGAGCATCCGGTGAAGAAGATCTTGGAGGTGCTTGGTCCCCGCTATGCTACGCGCATGGGCGGCTACACCCGTATCGTCAAGCTCGGACACCGCGTGAGCGACGCCGCGGACGTGGTTCAGATTGAGCTTGTCTAATCCTATGACGAAGAGCACACGCACAATTCAAACGTTTGACGCCGCAGGAATGGCTCCGGGACGCCTCGCGACCCAGATTGCCATGACCCTCATCGGAAAGACCAAGGCCAGCTGGACGCCGAACGTCGACGACGGCGACGCGGTCGAGGTGAAGAACGCCTCTAAGATGAAGATCTCTGGCAACAAGCTGGAACAGAAGACGTACTATGCGCACACCGGCGGTCCGCGCGGACTTTCGGCCACGCTGATGAAGACCGTTTGGGCCAAGGATCCGGCCGACGTTCTCCGTCGCGCCGTGGACCGCATGCTTCCGAAGAACACGCACCGCACGCCTCGCATGCGCCGTCTGACTATCTCGAACTAATATGAGCGAAACGACTGCAAAATACATCCCGGGACTCGGCCGCCGCAAGGAGGCTACGGCCCAGGTTCGTCTCTCGCCGGAAGGTTCGGGCAAGATCACGGTCAACGGCCGTGAGATGGCGGAATATTTCCCGCTCTTCACGCTGCAGCAGGCGGTCAACGCCCCATTCGTCGCGACCGGAACGGAGAACAAGTTTGACGTCTCCGTCGTCGTCGCCGGAGGCGGCGTGCACGGCCAGGCCGACGCGGTTCGCCTCGGCATCGCCCGCGCGCTGATCACCATCAGCATCGACTTCCGCCCGACGCTCAAAAAGCTCGGCTACCTCTCCCGCGACGCGCGCGTGCGCGAGCGCAAGAAGTACGGCCACACCGGAGCGCGCCGCTCTCCGCAGTGGGCGAAGCGTTAGAAAGAATTTCGAACCGGTCCGACGACGTGTCGGACCGGTTTTTGGTTTGTGGGAAGGGGAGAAAGAGGGTAAAATGGATTCAACTATGGCAGAGCGATCATTTCCGCCCGAAGGAGGGCGCTTTGTTCCGGACACGGTTTCGCAGACCGAGCGACGCGAGTCCCTGGAGCATGCCACAATGGACCGTCGCCAGTCGACGGTCGCGACCCTTTTGGAATTGGACCGCGTCCTTTCGGCGTCCGACTCGGGCGTTGATTCGGCGATGGTCAACCGGCTCATCGCGCGGCTTCCGCCGGATTCTCCCGCCACCAGATTTTCCATTCGACATGCTGCCCGCGAGGCGGTCAACGAGTACGGGACGCTTTTAAGGGCAGCGATCCATGAGGAGAATTTTTTGAAAAAAAAGGCATTGGAAAAATTCGGGGATGACTCGCCGGAAACCGTCGCCGCGATGCTGTTCACCGCCCGGACGGGGAAGCATCCCGTTGGCCTTGTGTCTCTGGTTCGCCGCGAGGGATACTTCATCATGACCTGCCCGAACCCTGCGGACTACAATGTTTTTTATGACCCGGCCCTGGAGGATCGCAAGGCGGATGACTTTACCAAGCAGGTCGAAATTTTAAACCGCCATGGCGGATCCATGCACACGTCGATTACCCTGGATCGAAAGCACGGGACGTCCCATTGGGACCTCGGAGATATAAGCAGCAGCTTTATCGTCCTAAAGACGGTTCCGGACGCATACGGGTTTGACGTAATCATGACGCACGAGCGCCAGCATTTCCTAAACCATCGTCTGATGAAGGTCTTCGCGGAAAGCGAGAATCCGAGAAGGCACGAGGCAAAGACGGACATTGAGACTGCCGCTCGCTTCATAAAGGACGAGGTGATCGCGTATCTGAGAGACGGATCGACGGGCGCGGAGATTGATGCGAATCTGAAAGAAGAGACGTACAGGAATCTGTTTGAGAACTCGTCTCCGAAGGAAGTCGAGCTGCTCCATGGGGTCCTTTCGAGTATCACGACCAGCATGGGCAAGGACGCGGTCTTTTCCGACCCGGCGAGCCGCAGGGCAATGGCAATTCAGCTGATCGACATTCCGTTTGTCAAAATTCCCGATTGGATGCCGGTCATCGCAGGCTACTATCAGGAAAAGTTACGTCGTATCGACGAGATTGCGCCTCCGACCGACATGATCTCGCAGAAGGACGCGACCTCTCCGGAATTTGCGACGTATCGTCTGCGCCTAGACCAGGCCGTTCTTGCCTACGAGCGCGTCAGGCGCCAGGCGATCGATGCCGTTTATCTCTCCGCTCCCGGCGCGGTCGAGGCGATCCTTGCCGATCTTCGGGTCAAGCGTGCCGTCGTCGCACGAGACTTGGAATCCATGAAGACGAGCGGCGTCGTCGTCCCGTCGGGCAACTATCGCTTCGTGGATCCGAACAAGACGCACGAGGTTACGACGCGGAAGATCGAGATCGCCGCAAGGGAATTGTCACAAGAAATTTTGACGAGGCTCACGAGACTTTCGACGTCCGAGCGAACGACGTTCGTCCAACGTGCGCACGCGGGGAAAGATCCTGCGTTCAGCGACGCGCTCAACGACGGCGTCGGAGACGCGATCGTGAGGCCTCTCCTTGCCCGCGGGTCGGAGAATACCGCCGTTTCGCGCCAGGATGGGGAATATTCAACGGGCAGGGCATTCGTTTATCTCAAGGTCGAAGCCATGTTTCCTCACCTCGATCCGATCCACAAGGTCGTCTTTCGATTCCTGATTCACGGCAAGCCCGAGCGCGCCGAACAGGTCTTCAAGTCCTAGCCTATGTCCTCTCCCGTGGCAAAAAATACCCTCTATCTCACCGCCGCGTCCATCGCGCAGAAGATCCTCGCGTTCTTCTATTTCTTGTTGCTCGCGCGCGTCATGCGGCCCGAGGCGACGGGGGATTATTTCCTCGCGCTGTCGATTACGACGATCTTTTCGACGATCACGGACCTTGGCGTGACGCCGGTGGTGATCCGCGACGTCGCGAAGGTTCCGGAGCGCGCCGCGGACCTGATCCGACGCGCCGTCTGGCTCAAGATTCCGTTCATGGCGCTGGCGACGGTCGGCGCGGTGGCGATGTCATGGGCGCTGGGATACGATGCGACCGTCCGCGAGCTCGTCCTCGTGGCGTCCCTCGTGATGCTGGCGGACGCGATGAGCCTGTTGTTTTACGGCGTCCTCCGCGGACACCACACGCTGCGGTTCGAGTCGCTCGGGATCTTCGTGGGACAGACGTGCACGCTCCTGTTCGGCGGAATCGTCCTTTTGACGCACCCGTCGCTTCACCTTCTCGTTCTTGCGCTTCTCGTCGGTTCGACCTTCAACGCGATCTATTCCGCGCGCCACGTCGTTTCGATCTACGGCTGGTCGGTTCTGCGGCCTCACTTCGACAAACAGGCTATCAAGGCGTTGCTCGCCGCCGCCCTTCCGTTCGCGCTCGCCGGGATGTTCGTGAAGGTTTACTCGTACGTCGATTCGCTCATCATCTCCAAGGTCGTCGGAACCGCCGCGGTCGGCGTCTATGCCGTGGCCTATAAGTTCACGTACGCGTTTCAGTTCCTCCCGATGGCGTTCGTCGCCGCGCTGTATCCGGGAATGAGCGCGATGGTGGGGAAGAAGGACTCGGACGCCCTGACGAGACTGTTCGACGAGGCTGTTTGGTACGTGACGATTCTCGCGGCCCCGATCGCGTTCGGTCTCTGGGCCGTTGCCGGGGACGCGATTGCTCTCGCCGGGGACGGATATGCGAACGCCGCGCCGGTACTCGCGGTCCTCATCTTCGTCCTCATTCCCATCTTCCTCGACTTTCCCGTCGGCTCGCTCCTTAATGCCGCGAATCGGCAGGCAACGAAGACCGCGGTGATGGGCGTTACGATGGTCATCAACGTGATAAGCAACCTGTTCCTGATTCCGACGTTCGGCATCCTCGGAGCGGCCTATTCCGGCGTGATCAGCTTCACGTTCCTGTTCGTCTCCGGCTTCTGGTTTGTCCCGCAGGTGATCCCGGAATACGGGTTCGCGCGTCTGCTGAAAACGATCGTCCCGATCATCTGTTCCGCCGCCGTGATGGGGTTCGCTACGCGCCTCGTTCGTCCCGAGACCGGATTCTACCTCGCCCTTCCGTTTGCCGCGTTCGTCTATGCCGTCATGCTCGTGTTGTCCCGATCGGTCCAAAAGCATCATCTCACTGGAATCATCCAGCTTATCCGTCGAAAGACCGCCTATGCCGAAGACACGGCTATACACGACTGATTACGCGCCGTCGCGGGGCGGAGTGGCCAGATACCTCGGGAATCTCGCGGCGTACTTTTCAGATTCGATGGAAGTGGCCGTCTTGGATCCGTCGACGCGGTGGTGGCAGGCGCTTCGACAATTCTTTCACGATCGCCAAGCGTCGACACTCGGTGTTGACACGACGATTGTCGTCAGCCACGTCTTGCCGATCGGGACGGCGGCGCTTGCGTTCAAGTGGATGACGGGAACGTCGTACGTCGTGATCGTTCACGGGATGGACATTGGGCTCGCTAAGACGCGCTGGGCAAAGCGAATCGTCGCTGGGATGGTCCTGCGCGGTGCGGAGGTGGTCGTGGCGAACTCGAAGGCGTTGGAGAGGGAAGTGAAGAATGAGTTTGGGGTTGAGAGGACGGTCGTCGTATACCCGACGATATCCAAACATGTTCCCCCTCCTCATAGGGAGGAGGGGTCAGGGGTGGTCGTCGCGCACGTCTTTCGTTTGCTTACCGTTGCTCGGCTCGTCCCTCGCAAAGGCCACCTTCGCGTTCTCGACGCGATGTCGCTGCTTCGGCGCGACCATCCCGACCTATCCGTTCAATACGACATCGTCGGCGACGGCCCTTGTCTCGAGACGATCGCGCGACGCATCGCCGAGCTTGGTCTCGACGACCGAGTGACGATCGCTCGCGACGTGGCCGACGATCAGCTCTCCGACCATTACGCCGCCGCCGACATATTCGTCGAGCCGGTCGTGGCGGATTCCGTCGACCGCGAAGGATTCGGCATGGTGTATCTCGAGGCCGCGCTGCATGGCGTCCCGTCGGTTGCGACGGACATGCGGGGCGTCGACGAGGCTGTTCTCAACGGAATGACAGGCCTTCTCGTCAAGGACGGGGACATTGCGGCGCTCGCGGACGCGGTGTATCGTTTGGCCATGAGCGACGAGGAACGGCGGCGGCTGGGCGAAGCGGCCTATCGGCGGGCTGCCGACGAGTTTACGAACGAAGTACAGCTTGAGAAATTGAAGGAATATCTGTGACGATCTCCGTCATCATCCCGTCCTACCAGCACGCGAAGACGCTCTCGGAGTGTCTGAACTCTCTTTTCGTTCAGACGCGGAAGCCCGACGAGATCATCGTCGTGAACGACGGCAGCACGGACGAGACCGGACGCGTCCTTGCCGCGTTTGCCGATCGCATCACGATCGTGACGCAGTCGAACCAGGGCGGGAACGTCGCGCGGAACAATGGGTTCGCGCGGGCGACCGGCGACCTCGTGATCTTCTGCGACGCGGACGTGGTCATGGCGCCAGACATGCTCGCGACGATGGAACGGGCGCTTGTCGACCATCCGGAGGCAAGCTACGCGTACAGCGGGTTTCGATTCGGTTGGAAGTCATTTTCGTCCTTTTCGTTCGACGCGAACCGACTCCGCCGCATGAACTTCGTCCACACGACGTCGCTCGTCCGCCGCGAGCATTTCCCCGGGTTCGACCCGTCGATCAGGCGTTTCCAGGATTGGGATGTCTGGCTCACGATGCTCGAACAGGGCCATGTCGGCACGTTCGTCGATCGAGAGCTCTTCCAGGTCATCGACCGCTCCGACCGCCCGGGCATCTCCCAGTGGCGCCCGTCGTTCATCTATCGGATTCCATGGCACCGGCTTGGCTGGAGGCCGTCTTCGGTTCGACGCTACGACGAGGCCAGAACGATTATCGCGACGAAGCACCGCCTATGATCAGTATCGTCACCGTCTCCTACAAGTCCCTCGATTACGTCGAAACAATGCTCGCGTCGCTCTTCGAATTCGTCCACCGGGACGACCTCGAGATCTTCGTCGTGATCAACGGCGACGGGACGGATCCATCGGCACTGCAACGAACGTACCCCAACGTGCGATTCATCATCAGCGAGCGAAACCTCGGCTTTGCGGGCGGATGCAATCTTGCGATTCGACAGTCCGCCGGCGAGTTCGTCGTCCTCTTGAACCCGGACACGATCTTCACATCCGACGCGATCTCCGCGATCGAGGAGCGGATGCGGCGTGACGCGAACGTCGGAATCGGCGGGATCTCGCTCAAGAACCTCGACGGGACCCAGCAGGATTGCGTCTGGCATTTTCCAACGCCGGTCGACCAGCTCCTTCTGCTCTCGAAGCTCCCGCACGTCCTTCCGAACCTCGGACCGATTCGACGCTACCTGATGAAGGATTTTGACTACCGTCGGACGCAGGACGTGGACCAGGTGATGGGCGCGTTCTTCTGCATTCGTCGCGAGGTGCTCGACAAGATCGGCCTGCTCGACGACGGATTTTTTCTCTGGTACGAGGAGGTCGACTTCTGCAAGCGGACGGTCGACGCGGGCTGGAAGGTTCGCTACTATGGCGACGTTTCGATGCTGCACCGCAAGGGCGGATCGTTTAGCCGCGTCGGGACGCTGAAGAAACAGGGGATGGTCCGTCGAAGTCTGCGGCGCTATATGCGGAAGCATTACGGGCGGCCCGTCTGGCTTCTCTTCGTTGTCCTTGATCCGGTCTTTGTCGTCTTGTCGGTCATCGCGTCCATCATCAAACCTACCTAGACTATGTTCGACCAATTCTTTGGGAAACCGTTCTGGATCACGCTCGGCGCCCTCGCCGGCATCTTTGCGGTCTCGATCGCAGTCTTTCCGTTCCCGATCGCCTCCGCCGTCGCGCTTGCCGTCTCGATGGTCGCCATCTTCGCGATTACCTGGAAGCGCCTCGACCTCGGCCTCCTCGTCGCCTTCGCCGAGCTGTTCGCGAACTCGCACGGCCACCTGGTCGCCTTCGACATCCACGGATTCTCCCTCTCGTCCCGCATGGCCGTCTTCGTCGGCGTTATGGCCGCGTGGGCGCTAGCGAACGTGACCCGACGCGTGAAATTGTCGCTGCGAGACCCGCGCCTGACTCCGTTCGTCCCGCTCTTCGTCGCCGTCGCCATCGGATTTGCCATCGGCTTCATGTTGCACGACCCGACGACGGCATTCAAGGACGGAAACGCCTATCTTTACCTCGGCTACCTTTTCCCAGTCCTCTGCGTCGACTGGGACGCGACCAAGAAGCGGCTTCTTCTCCAGGTTCTCGCAGCCTCCGCCGCCTGGGTGACGATTCTGACGCTCGGACTCCTATACGTCTTTACGCACTTCCCGGAATGGATGCTCGGCGCCGTCTATCTCTTCATCCGCGACACGCGAACGGGCGAGCTGACCAAGATGGCGGGGAACATCTTCCGCGTCTTTCTCCAGGCGCAGTTTTCCGTGATCGCGTTCGCGTTCTTCCTGACGCCGTTCCTGTTTCTCCGCGACGTCCCGAAGCGCGCGTACCGTACCGTGACGCTTTTGCTCGTCGGCATCGGCTCGGTCGTCATCATCAGCCTTTCGCGCAGCTTCTGGGTCGGTATCATCGCCGGCGCGTTCGCGTTCGTCGCGTTGAAGTTCGTCGACGGGTGGCCGGGAACGAAGGTCGCGGGGAAGGCGGTTGGCTCTGTCGTCATCGCGACGCTCGGGGCAGGCATCCTGCTCGTGGGGATCGTCCTGTTTCCGTTGCCATATCGCGTCGGCCGGGTCAGCGATCTCACCGGTCTTGTCTCGAGCCGAACGACGGATGTCTCCGACGTGGCCATATCCAGCCGTTGGAACCTGCTTCCGCCGCTGATGGCCCAGATCAAGGAACATATCGCGCTTGGCAGCGGGTTCGGGCAGGAGATCACGTTCAAGACGGACGATCCGCGCGCCCGTGCCATCCATCCGGACGGGACCTGGACGACGTATGCCCTCGAGTGGGGCTGGCTGGAGCTATGGCTGAAGATGGGACTGCTTGGCCCGCTCGCCTTCGCATTCCTGTTCGTCGGCCTCGTTCGCGGGCTCTGGCCGACGTTGCGGACGAGTCAGTCCTGGCTTGCCGTCGCGCTGATCTCGTGCCTTGCCATGCTGTATGCGACGCACGTTACCTCGCCATATCTCAACCACCCGCTTGGCCTCGGACTGCTTCTTTTCGTCGTTCCGTTCCTCAACCAAAAACCTTCCGCGACGACGCAGAAGGTTCCCGTTTCAGATTCGGTTGTCGCCGCGTCCGGCGCGCTTCAGCCAAGCATGGCACCGTTCACGTCGGAATAGCCGAGGAGGAATGCTTCCGCGGACATGCGCGGCTTTCCCTCCGGCTGCAGTTCCAGTATTTCGATCGTCCCGTCCGAACAGTCGACGTGCAGTCGGCTGTTTTTCGTTGAGACGGTTCCGGGCGGAAGGTCGGCGCGGAAGTCGGACGGTTGGAGGGAATGGATCTTGATGCGCGTCTCGACGCCGTTTCGCATCCACACGGTCCAGAGTCCGGGCCAGGGCTGGTAGGCTCGCAAGCGCCGTTCGATCACCTCCATGGGAAGCGTCCAGTCGATGCGGCCGTCTTCGCGGTCGAGCAGCTTCGTCATCGTCGCGGCCTCGTCGTTTTGCGCGACGGGGACGATCTCGCCGGTCGCGAACCGCTTGAGCGTATCGATCAGGAGCGGGACGCCCTGTTCGTGTGCCTTGGCCATGAGCGTATCCATTGTCTCGTCCGAGTCCAAGCCGATGCTCGTCTGCGACAGGATCGGGCCGGTGTCCATTCCCGCGTCAAGCAGCATGATTGTCACCCCGGTCTTCGCGTCGCCCTCCGCGATCGCCCAGTTCATAGGGGACGGGCCGCGATACTTCGGCAGAAGGGAAGGATGGACGTTGACGCAGCCGAGGCGCGGGACGTCGAGGACGGCCTGCGGGATGATTTTTCCGTAGGCGACGACGACGAAATAGTCGGCATTGAGCGCCAGAAGGGTCGCAAGGACGGACTCGTCGCGCAGCGTCGTCGGCTGAAGGACCGGGATTTGATGGTCGAGCGCGACGGATTTGACCGGGGTCGGGACAATCTCGTGGTTGCGGCCCTGCGGTCGATCGGGCTGCGAAACGACAGCGACGACCTCGAATGCGGGGTCGTCGACGAGGGCCGTTAGGAATGGGACGGAAAACTCCGGGGTTCCAAAGAACGCAATGCGAATCATAGGATGGAGTTGTTCGGCATGCGGGTGATCTTCTGGACCGAGTCAATGAACAGGACGCCGTTGAGGTGGTCGATCTCGTGCTGGAAGATGACGGATAGGAGTCCCTTCCCGGAGATCTTTACGGGCTTGCCGTCCTCTCCGATCGCCGTGACCTTCACGGACTTGTGCCGCTTGACCATGCCCCAGACGCCCGGTACGGACAGGCATCCCTCCTCGAACAGGAACGTGGCGAACGATTTTGAGACGATCTCCGGGTTGATGTATGCCTTCGGGCCCGAACCGTCGTCGACGATGATCACGCGCTCGTGGATCCCAACTTGCGGCGCGGCGATCCCGCAGCCGTTTTCCTCCCTCATCGTCCTCTTCAGTTCGACGATCATCTCCTTGAGACGATCCGAAGCAATGTCCGACGAGGGAATCTCGACGGATCGGACGCGAAGTTCGGGGTTTGGATTCGTGAGGACGATCATAGGATTGGCGGAAATAATATCATTCTAACGGCCTTGTGTCAATGATATACGAGTCGTCGAACGGGGAAAAGGCCTGGAGAACGGCAAGCTCGTCGGACGGGGGGACGGCGAGGCGGATACGGGCGTAGACCTCACCCTGACCCTCTCCTTTGGAAGGAGAGGGGAGCTTCGAAATCTCGGTCGACGTGGAGACGGCGCGGATCGCTTCGATGGCCTTGGCGATTCCTTGGGCCTGTTCGCCTGGCTCGTCGGGCTTGAATTCGACGGTCATGGCGCGGACATACGGGGGCTGGGCGTAGGACTTGCGGATGGCGAGGTCGTCGAGAAGGGCTTTTTCCGGCTGCGAGAGGGCGTTGCGGAACAAATCGGGCATCTCGGTCTGGATGAGGAACTTGGCGCGGCAGGCGTGGGCAATTCCGCGCCACTCCTCGGCGTTAAGGAGGGATTTCTCGAGGGCACGGTAGGACGGCTCGAACAAGGACCGGTCCCCATCAAGCTCAGCGACGAGACCGACGTCCGGTGGGTGAAAGGGGTCGAAGACGTTCTCGACGTAATGGCGCGTGACGACGAGAATGTCCGCGTCCTTCGCGCCGTCCACGTCCGTATCGCGATCGAGGCATGCGACGGTCGCCTCGGGAAACGCCGACTGCAATGCCGCGGCGACCGCGCGGTTTCCAAATCCCTTCGGCGTGAGCTTGTTCTTATGGCATGCGGGACAAGAGGCCGGCAGCGGCTCGGTCCGACCGCATCGGTGGCATTGGACCGTCGTCACGTACGGTGCGAGCACTCCGCCGCAGTTCTCGCACGGAAACCGGTGTCCGCAGTCGGCGCATTGCAATCGTCGCGACACGCCCTTGAGATTGTACGCGCAGATGACGCGCCGGTTCTCGGCGAGTGTCTGGGCGATCTCGATGACAAGGCTGTTGCCGAGGCACGGGTGCGGGGAACCGGCGCGCTCGATCGTCATGTCGGCGATGATCGTTTCGGGACGGGCGGTCGGGCCGAGGAGATTTGCCGCGCCGAATCCAACGAGGTCCTCGGTGCTTGGCATGACGTCTAGGTGAAAGCGCTTGGCGGAAAGTCGCCCATGGAGAACCTGTCCCACGAATCGCGCGTCGAAGCGTGGGTTTCGGTCGTCCTGCTTATGGTTGGGGTGTCCCGAGCGTACGAGGAATACCGCGCCGAGCGTCGGATGGGTCCAGAGAGCCGCGACGCGGGAGCCGACGAGGAGGCCGGTCCTTCGGCCGCGCCAGAGCTTCCAGCGGCGAAAACGCTCGGCCGGAGACTCCTCGCCGGTCACGACGACCACCCCTGACCCCTCCTCCCTATGAGGAGGGGAAACGTAAGAGAGTCGGGACGCGATGAGGCGTGCATCGCGAACGTTCGGCGCGAGGACGAGGACGGGTTCGGTCGGGTGGTCGCGGCGGTAGGTCGCGATGAGGACGGCGGCGCGCTTGAGGTCGGGGATGGCGACGAATGCCTCGGATCGCTCGGAGAGTTCCGCGACAATCTGAGAGATTTGCGGGGCCTCGCGGGCGGAGATCGTGAGGGGCGAGACGACCACCCCTGACCCCTCCTCCCTATGAGGAGGGGGAACGCTGAGGGATCGACGGGCGGACGAAACGTCGCGTTTCCCCGGAATCGGGATCGTCGCGTGGAGGACGGCCGAGACGCTTTGCGCGGTATCGAACGCGACGTCCTCGAAGCAGGAGAGCTCGTCGTCGGTCATCGAAAGGTCCGGCAGGATCGCCGAGACGGGCTTGATCGTCTTTCCACGTCCCGCACCGTCCGTGACTCGCGCGACGATTCCGCGCATCTCTCCGAACCGAAACGGGATCCGGACGCCGGATCCTCGTGCGAGATTCATGCCGGTCGGGATCTCATAGTCGAAGACGTCGAACCGGCGCGGCATCCGCTTGATTGGATAAACTTCGGCAATCACGGTTCAAATCGTCTCTCATTGAGAAAGCCTCAGCCGACGAAGCAATCCCGGATAGATTGCTTTGGTCTGATGCCCCCGCAATGACAAAATAAAAATTAACTTCCAAGATGGAACTGGGCCACGAGGTAGCCGACGCCGAACGGGTGCTCGTAGGAGAGTACCTCCGGAACCGTCGGAACTTGGTCGAGGATTCCAAACAGGACGAGCAGGGGGCGATAGGCGCACTCCTCGGCCTTCTCGACGGTTTCCTCGTCGAGTGTTAGCAGCTGGGAGGCGCTCGCCTGGACGACCGCCTGGCGGACGGCCGAGTCGAACGTCTCGCCCTCCGGTCGATAGCCGGCCGGAGCGTCTGAAGTAAGCGCGTGCGACAGGTCGCCGGACGCGACGATCGCGATGCGTTCCTTGCGATTCGCAAGCACGTCCTTGAGCGCCTTGCCGAACGAGAAGTGATCCTTCGCAGGAAGATTGCTGAAGGAGATCGGGACGATCTGCGCCCTGGCGCCGATCGCGACGAGGGGAACGGCGGTACCGTAGTCGAGCGTCGAGTCCGAGTCGAGGGTGAAGGGGATTTGCGCGCGACGAACCGCGCGCTGGATCGCGTCGATGAGCGAAAGGTTCGGCTCGAACTCGGCGGTAGTCGTCAGGTCGCCGAAGTCGCGGAGGTCGACGAGATACGAGTCGTGCAGGTTCGCCGAAAAGGCGCCGTCATGCTGGGTGGCATGGGCGGAGATAATCACGATCGTGTCTGGCCGCGCCTCGCGAAGCTCGTCGCCGAGCCGATCCATGGCATCGGTCGTTGACGACAATTTTTGAAGGGCATCCTTGCCGATTGGCGGAAGGAGTAGCGGTGTATGCGGCGTGAATGCGGCGAAGACGATCATAGGGATTGCGTGTCATTGGGCTCGATCGCCTGAATTGGCTCGATCGGATCACCAAGCGGGAGAATGTCGATCGATCGGTCGTTCGTCTTGATGACCTGGTCCCAGTTCCACCCGTAGGACAGGAACGTCTCGCCGTTGGGGATCGGGAGGCGCTTTCCACCGGAAACTACGTAGATATCCGACCTGCCGTTTGGACTGATCAGGGTGCCGTCCGGGAACGGGACGGGGTCGACCGTCGGATACGCGTCGAGCTCGCCCGCTTCCGCCGGTTGGATCGCGAGGCTTTTAAATTTTGTGCTCATGATCTCGCGGGACATGATCGCCGACTTCGACCCATTCTCAACGAAGTAGACGCCGCCGGTCCTCGTGTCCTGAAGGAGCGCGCCCTGCGGATAAACGCTGTCGCTCGTGATCGGCGAGCCTTCCCTGTACGTGGCAAGATCGTCGAACGAGACGTCGATCGCATCCTCAGGGTTCAGTCCGGTGGCGCGCATCGCCTCGCGGGAAACGAACCCTCGGATCGAGTCGTCCACGAGGAGGTAGACCGTTCCCTTTGGGGACTGGAGCAGGGAATAGTTCGGCAGCGAAATTGCACGCCCCATGGGGAATACGGCGAGCGACGTGGACGTGACCGGGACGATCGCCTTCTCGTTGAAGCGCGTGAGGAGCGCGGCACGGGACGTGATGGGTCGGCGCATGCCGTACTGGATGAGCCAGACGCCGCCGTCCTCCGTGTTTTGGAGAAGCGTTCCATCCGGATAGTCGTGCGTGAACCAGCGTTGCCAGAGCTTGGAGAAATTCTCGTTGCCGTGCGTGTGCGGAGTGTAGGTGTAGAGCGCGGCGGTGGCGTTGTTCGCGGGAGTGAGGAGGATGTCGTCGACGGCGACGGTCACGCCGGGGCCGTATCCCGCGAGCGTCTTTCCGAACGCGGCGAGGTCGGCCATGTAGCCTTCGCCGAACTGAAGCGTCGCGGAGTTCACCTGCTTTGCGAATCCTCGAAAACGCTGGGCCGCTTCCGTCTCGTGGTTGCAACTGTCGCAGATCCCGTATCCCATCGCCCAGTCGAGTTGGCTCTGCTTCGGGCTCGTGTCGTCGATCAGGCTCTGTTCCTTCTGAAGCGTGACAAGGATCACCCGCGGACTTATTCGATTGCGATTGGCCGCGTTATAGATGATTTCCGCGGAGGTTCGAACGGAACCGTCTACGTCCTCGAACGAACGTGAGCCGAGCGTGCCGTACGCGTCGAGGAATGCCTGGATTTGTGCCTGGGTCATGCTGGAGACATCGGTCATCTCCGCGTCGGAAATGACGTAGTTCGGCACGAAGTCGTACGCGAAAACGGGCGCCGGCATTGAGGAAAATGCCACGAGACCGATGAGGGAGCAAAGCAAAAGGCGCCGTTTCATAACGGCGCCATTATACTACGAGATCACGATCTCGTCTGCCTTTGCCCCGATGGCCACGGACTGTCCTTCCTTCAGGCTTCCCTCGACGATTCGCATCGCCAGCGGGTCGAGAATCAGACGCTGGATGACGCGCTTCAGCGGGCGCGCGCCGTACGCCGGATCGTACCCCTTCCGTGCCAACAGTTTCTTCGCGGCGGGCGAGACGGAGAGGACGATTCCGCGTTCCTTCTCAAGGCGCTCGAACGTCCGGGTGAGCTGGAGGTTCACGATCTCGCCAATCTGCGCCTCGGTCAGCGCGTGGAACATGATGATCTCGTCGACGCGGTTCAGGAACTCCGGGCGGAAGTGGTCGCGGAGCATCCCCATGACGCGTTCCTGGATCTCGCCCTCTTCGCCCGCGCCGGTCTCGTCTTCGCTGAACCCGATGGTTCCGCGCGTCTTTCCCATGTCGAGGATCACGTCGGACCCGATGTTCGACGTCATGATGATCACCGTGTTCTTGAAGTTGACCTTGCGGCCCTTCGCGTCGGTGAGATGCCCCTCGTCGAGAATCTGGAGGAGGACGTTGAACGTGTCCGGGTGCGCCTTCTCGATCTCGTCGAACAGCAGCACCGAGTACGGCTTGCGACGCACGATCTCCGTGAGCTGGCCGCCCTCCTCGTGGCCGACGTATCCCGGCGGGGAACCGAGGATCTTGGAGACGGCGTGCTTTTCCATGTACTCGCTCATGTCGAGGCGAACCAGCGCGGACTCGTCGTTGAACATGAACCCGGCGAGGGCGCGGGCGAGCTCGGTCTTTCCCACGCCCGTCGGGCCGAGGAAGATGAACGACCCGATCGGCCGGTTCGATTCCGAGATTCCGGCGCGCGACCGTCGCAGCGCGTTCGACACGGCGGCGATGGCCTCCTTCTGGCCGACGACGCGTTTGGTCAGCTCGTCCTCCATGCGAGCCAGCTTCTTCAGCTCGGACTCGAGCATCTTTGAAACGGGGATCGACGTCCATCGGCTCACGACCGCGGCGATGTCTTCCTCCGTGACGACCTGTTTGAGCAATCCGCGATCTTGCTGGAGCTGGGTCAGCGCGACCTCCGCCTCTTTCAAACGACGCTCCTCGGCGGGAATCGTCCCGTAGCGGATCTTCGCAACCGTCTCGAGGTCCCCGCGGCGCTCGGCGATCTCGGCCTCGGCGCGCAGTTTCTCGACGGCGCTCTTTGCCGACTGAATCTCGCCGATCTTGTCCTTCTCGTTCCGCCACTTTCCCTCAAGCGCGTCGGTCTTCTCGCGCAAATCCGCGATCTGACGCTCGATCTCGCCGAGTCGCGCCTTTGAGTCCTTGTCCTCCTCCTTCTCGAGAGCCTTCCTCTCGATCTCGTGGCGGATCAGGTCGCGCTTCAGCATGTCGAGCTCCTCCGGCATCGAGTCAATCTGCATGCGCAGCGCGGCGGCGGCCTCGTCCATCAGGTCGACGGCCTTGTCGGGCAGCTGGCGGTCGGTGATATAGCGGTGCGACAGCTCGGCGGCGGCGACGATGCTCGGGTCCGAGACGCGCACGCCGTGATGGAGCTCATATTTTTCCTTGATGCCGCGCAAGATCGCGATGCTATCCTCGACGCTCGGCTCGTCGACGATCACCGGTTGGAACCGGCGTTCGAGCGCGGGGTCCTTTTCGATATAGCGCTGGTACTCCTTGAGCGTCGTCGCTCCGACCGCGCGGAGCTTTCCGCGAGCAAGCGCGGGCTTCAGCATGTTGGCCGCGTCGAGCGAGCTCCCCTCGGTCGTGCCCGCGCCGACGAGCGTGTGGAGCTCGTCGATGAACAGGATGATCTTTCCGCCCGATCCTTCGATCTCCTTGAGCACGGCCTTGAGACGGTCCTCAAACTCGCCGCGATACTTCGTCCCGGCTACCATCGACCCCACGTCGAGCGCAATGATTTCCTTTTCCTTCAGCATCTCGGGAACGTCCCCGTCCACGATGCGCTGGGCAAGCCCCTCGATGATCGCCGTCTTTCCCACGCCCGCCTCGCCGATGAGCACCGGGTTGTTTTTTGTGCGACGCGACAGGACTTGCATGACGCGACGAATTTCGGCGTCGCGTCCGATCACCGGGTCGAGCTCGCCGACGCGCGCGGCGTCCGTCAGGTTGCGGCTGTACTTTTTGATCGCCTGGTATTTCGTCTCGGGCTCCTGGCTGTCGACGCGCTGGGTCCCGCGAATGTCCTTGAGCGCCTGGAGCACTGTCTCGTCGGTCATCTTGTATTTGCCAAGGAACCGCGCGACGTTCTTGTTTTTCAATAGCCCAAGCAGGAGGTGCTCGGTAGAAATATAATCGTCCTTGAACTGCTTCGCGATCGTCGCGGACTCCGAAAGCACGGTCGCCATCTCAGGCGCCAAAAAAATCTGCCCGATCCCGCCGCCCTGCGCCTTCTGCTTCGGCAGCGCGTCGATAATCTTCTCGACCTCGGCCCGGAGGTCGGAAGGATTCCCGACAATCTTGTTCATGATCGCCGGCACGACCCCCTCGTCCTGCGACAAAAGGGAAGCGACCAGGTGGATCGGTTCGAGCGCCGGCTGCCCACCCTGTACGGCCAGGTTGTTCGCCGTCTGAAGCGCCTCTTGGGATTTGAGGGTAAAGTTGTTTGGCAACATAGGGGGGGGTTTTGGGTACTTGGTTGTTTGTAGTTTGGAGGATGACGAAAGCAACAAGTTGGCACTCGGTAGTATAGAGTGCTAATTTGCAAAAGTCAAGTAGAAATGCTAGTATTTTTGCTGAATATGAGAGTTTTTGAACTGTTCGGCGTGCGTATTTCCGACTTGTCCACAGGCGAGCTGACGGACCTTCTGTCCGGGTGGCTGTCGTCGGATTCGTCGAATACGATCGTCACCCCGAACCCCGAGTTCGTCCTCGCCGCGCGACGCGATCCGTCGTTCGTCGACCTGTTGAATCGCGCGGATCTGTCCTTGCCCGATGGCGTGGGACTCCGATTTGCGATTCCGGCGCTGACGGGAAACCGTTTGTCGAACCGTCATACCGGCGTCGACACTCTCTTGCTGCTCGCAAAGCTCTGCGCGGGGCAGGGGAAGCGCCTCGTCCTCGTCGGCGGCGGCCCGGGCGTCGCGGAAGCAGCGGCGGAATCGATGCGCCGGCAGTTCGCGGGACTCGACGTCACGGTCGTCGACGTAGGAATCGTCTCGAACGAAAAAACTCATACCGGGTCACTTTCGTGCGACCGCACGAAACTCACCAGCTTCGAAAATGCAGACGTCGTCGCCGTCGCGCTTGGCATGGGCAAGCAGGAACGTTTCATCGAGGCGCTTCGTTCGTCACATGACCATTTGGCCAATTTACCAATTAACCAACCCCGCATCTACATCGGCGTCGGCGGCGCCTTCGACATGATTGCCGGGACGAAGCGACGCGCGCCCTTGTTCGTCCGTCGCGTCGGGCTCGAATGGGTCTGGCGACTCGTCATCGAACCGCGCCGATTCAAGCGGATTTTCAACGCCGCGATCGTCTTCCCAGCGGTCGTCGTCTGGGATACACTGAGGCGGCATCGGTTCGTCGCCGCGTGTCGCGCGACGGTTCCGGAAATTATCAATCAACTCAAGGGAAAATAGAAATTATGTCCGTTCGAACCCGCTTCGCCCCGTCTCCAACAGGCTTTCTCCATGTCGGCGGTCTTCGCACGGCGCTGTACAACTATTTGCTTGCTCGTCAGCAAACCGGGACGTATATCCTTCGCATAGAAGACACGGACCGCGAGCGGTTCGTTCCTGGGGCTGTCGAGTCGCTTCTGCGGATGTTCGAGCGTGTGAACCTGTTGCCGGACGAGGGTCCGAAGCTCGTCGACGGAGTGATCGCGCAAACCGGCGACGTTGGGCCGTACATCCAGTCGGAGCGACTTCCGATCTACGCGCAATACGCGAAACAGCTTCTCGACGCTGGTGTCGCGTACGTCTGTTTCTGCTCGTCGGAGCGGCTCGACGGTCTTCGCAAGCAGCAGGAGATTGCCAAGCTGTCGACGAAGTACGATCGCCACTGCGCATCCTTGTCATCTGAGGAAGTTTTACGACGCTTGGGCGCCGGAGAATCGCATGTTCTCCGCCTCCGAGTCCCGGAAGGAGAGACTTCCTTCGAGGACGTGATCCGGGGAACGATTACGATTAACAACGCGGAGGTCGACGACCAGGTTCTGATCAAGTCCGACGGGTTTCCGACGTACCACATGGCCGTCGTCGTCGACGACCACCTGATGAAGATCACCCACGTCATTCGCGGCGAGGAATGGATCTCGTCCACGCCGAAGCACGTCATCCTATACCGTCTGTTCGGCTGGGACGCGCCGTTGTTCGCTCACCTGCCGCTCCTCCTCAATCCGGACAAGTCGAAGCTGTCGAAGCGCCAGGGAGATGTCGCGGTCGAGGACTATCTCGCGAAGGGATATCTTCCGGAAGCACTCGTCAATTTCGTCGCGCTGCTCGGGTTCAACCCGAAGGCGGACCAGGAGATCTATGCGATCGACGAGCTGATCGAGCTGTTCGACCTGGCGAAGATCAACAAGTCTGGGGCGGTATTCGACCAGGCGAAGCTCAACTGGATGAACGGACAGTACATCATGAAGAAAACGGCGTCGGAGCTCGTCGCACTCGTCCGTCCGTTTCTCGACGCTTCCGGGAAGACGGTCGACGCGGCGCTGCTCGAAAAGATCTGCGCAATTGAGAAGACGCGGATGGAGCGACTTACGGATATCGTCGAGATCGTCGACGCATACGTCTCGGTCCCCGCGTACGATCCGGCGATACTCGTTTGGAAGAAGGCGGACGCGGCGGACAGCAAGGCGAACCTCGCGGGCGTACGCGACCATCTCGCGATAGCCGACGAGAGCGTCTGGAACGAGATCTCCATGGTCGAAACGTCGATAAAGGCGTATATTGAGGCAAAGGGCTTGTCGAATGGAAATGTCCTTTGGCCGACCCGCGTGGCATTGTCCGGCCGTGCCGCATCCCCGAGCCCGTTCGAGCTCGCGTGGGCGCTTGGCAAGGATGAGACGATGCGCAGGCTCGCAAGTGCGATTGGGTTGCTCTAGGAAGCGCGACGACTACCCCTGACCCCTCCTCCCTATGAGGAGGGGGAACGAGATCGACAACATGAAAAAATTGTTCTTCGTCATCCCCGTGCTGATGGTCACGACGTTTGTCGCCGTGCGGTTTGCGTTCGCGGATACGACGGATTCGGCGTCGACCGTCGCCGTAAGCGATTCCAAGGCGGCAGGAACGATCACGGACCTGAACGATCAGATCGCGCAGAAGAAGGCGGAGGTGGATAAGCTGAACGGGAGCGTGGCCACGTACAAGAAAAAGATCGCCGATGCGGAGGCGCAGAGCGCGACGCTCGTAAGCGAGATGGAATTGCTCGACAACCGCGTGGCAAAGACCGAACTGGACATCTCGGCTACCGACGAGGACATCTCGGCCACGAACGACGAGATCCAGCTTCTGCAGATCCGCGCCGACGCGATCGAGCATCAGCTTGAACTCGACCGTGCATCCCTTGGCGACATTCTCCGCAAGATGGACACGTATGACAACGACATGACGCTGCAGCTCCTGTTCGGCTCGGATTCGTTTGGCGAGCTGTTCGACCGACTGCAGCAGCTTTCAAGCGTCACGGGAGACCTGAAGAACGCGCTGACGCGCGCGGAGGCCGAGCGTACGTCCGTGATAAATGACCGTGCCGCGCAGGTTGGAAAACGCACGCGCCTTGCCGATCTCCAGGCCGACCAATTGCGCCAAAAGGGTCAGCTCGACGAGGAAAAGGAGGCAAAGCAGTTTCTTCTCGCTCAAACGCTGCGCACGGAAAGCGCATTTCAGGGTTTTTTATCAAGCATTCACGCGGAACAGCAGTCCGTCAGCCAGGAGATTGGTGCCCTCCAGGGCGAGGTTGAGCGCAAATTGTCGACTCTGGACAATACGGGGCAGGGGAGCAGTGTCATCTCATGGCCGTTGGCTCCGAACAAGGGGCTCTCGACGCTTTATCATGATCCGACCTATCCGTTCCGACATCTGTTCGAGCATCCGGGAATCGATATACCGACGCCGCTCGGCACTCCGGTAAAATCATCCGCGCCGGGATACGTGGCTTGGACGAAGACCGGAACGCAGTATGGCAACTATGTGATGGTGATCCACTCCGACGGCATCGCGACGCTCTACGCCCACCTATCGAAGTTTGCCGTAAAGCAGGACGAGTACGTCGGACGCGGAACGGTGATCGGACTTTCCGGCGGAGTCCCTGGAATGCAGGGCGCGGGACTTTCGACCGGAGCGCACCTGCACTACGAAGTTCGGTTAAACGGCATCCCGGTGAATCCGCTCAACTATCTTGATCACACACCGCTTGAATAAATTGCTATGGATCTCGATCTCGCACTGAAGGTTGTCGCATGGGCGATGGCGGTTACGCCGTTGACGGTCTTCGTCGTCATCAGCGCGTACATGATGCTAGGCGCCGCCGAGGATGACGACTCGATCAAAGGGATCATGATGCTTGGAGTCGGCATATTCGTTGTTGGGGCGGCATTGCTTGCAATGACGTACTTCGCGGGGTTCTCAACGGCTTGGTTCATGAGGTAGAATGACCTTCCGAGAAGGTGATCTTAAGCGTCGTCTTCTGTAACTTAGACGGCGCATAGTGTCAGAAGTGGGCTAAATAGAGCAGAAAATAAGACACGGGATATTCGGTGTTTTACGCTGTTTGCCCGTGTTTTGCGATATGTGCAGAACCTGTCGTTAGAACCATGCTGATCGAGATCCTTCAGAATTGTTCTTCTGCGGTACTTGCGATTCAATCGGATCGCGCTTGTGGTTTCGACGGCATGATCTATCCCAGGTCGCCTTAGACGACATAAACGCCTCCAGGACGATTTCCAGGTGTCTCAGTACGGGTCTCACGTCGTCTCTGACGCTCCGTATCGTTTTCTCAAAATGGAGTTTTAAAACGAGACGTACCTACATACCCCCAAAATCAAATTAGAGGCCTTTACATTTTTGGCATTTTTATTTTGTTCGCGTTGTCGTCGCCGTAGAGACCAAAACGGATCCGAATCGATACGCGGATCCGTCCCTGGCCAAAATTCAATCCGCATCCCCGAGACTCTTCGAACCTCGGTCCCCTTCAATCCATCACTCAACCTATCGATATTTTACGACACAACAAGTCCTAACCCTTCGTCTTCGCGGATTTCTTCCCCGCCGTCTCGAGAATTTTCTTCGCCTCCTTCTTCCCCGCCTCGACGCCCGGCTGGTTGAAAGCGTTCACTTGCAGCAGTTCCCCCATGTAGGCCGTCGCCGTCTCAAATAGCATAAACAGCGCTCCAAGCGATTCCTCCGAGATCTTCGGGATCGTAATCGTCCCGCTCGGTCGTCCGTGACTTGCGAGGGCGTGTTCCGTTCCGGCGCGCTCGGCATGCAGGATGTCCGCGAACGAAAGTCCGCCGACGTATCCGATCCCCTGTTTGTCGCCCCAGACCTTCGGAACGCGCAACGAGCGTCGAAACGATTCAACTTCGATGAACGTAACAGTCTTGTTGTCTGGACCCTCGTTGTACAGCTGGATCTGCGAGTGCTGGTCGATGGCGCCGAACGCGGCGATCGGGGTCGGACCGACGGATTCCCCGTCGCGGACCTTCCCAAGCGATTCTGCCCAAATCTGGCGGTACCAGAATCCGAACTCGTGCAACAGGTCCGCGTACGGCATCAGGACGTGGATATCGCGTCCATGCTGCGTCATGGCAAGGTATTGGTTTGTCGCTAGTCGCGCAGGAAGACTATCCGCGATCTTGACGCGCCGTTCGGTTTCGACCGTCGCGGCTCCGGCAAGCAGCTTGCGAACGTTCACGCCGCTTGCAGCCGCCGGGAACAACCCGACGACGGAGAGGACGGAAAAGCGTCCTCCGACGTTCAGCGGGTGCGGAAGGATCGCATAGCCCTCTTCCATGGCAATCCGATACAGCGTGCTGGCTTCCGACGGATCCGTCGTGGCGACAATGTGTTCTCGGTGTGCCGCGATTCCGACTGCGTTAATAAGGCCCTGGCGAAGCGTCATGAATACCGCCATGGTCTCGAGCGTCGTTCCGGACTTTGAGATGACGTTGATGGCCGTCTTCGACCAGTCCGTGGTGGCGAGCACGTGGTAGATCGTCTCAGGGTCCGGGTTGCTCACGAACTCCAACGACATCTTCCTCTCGCCAAGCGCGTGCCAGATCGTACGCGCCCCAAGGTCGGACCCGCCGATCCCGATGACGATCAGGCGGTCGAACTTCGCCTGGACTTTCTTCGCGAGCCTCTCGACGATTCTTACCGTCCCCGAATCGTCCGGCAGTCCAAAGAAGCCTTGTTCGTCGCTGACACGCAGAATCTCCAGTTGCTTGTGAGCGGCGATGAGTCGTTTCTGAACGGATTTGCGATCCTTGGCCGAAATGAGCATGTGGCTGTCGTCGTAGGAAATGAGCGGGGTCATAGGGTTCGTCTATTTATAATATACGTGGTCGCCGAACCTCAGGTCGATATACTGCAGATTCGACGTGTCCTTCAGCGTGTCGCGCAGCAGAACCTGGAGGTTGAGAATCTGGGCCGGGATATCGCCGGAGGCGTCGATGAGGATGTTGAACCCGGCCAGGGTTTTCACGGCCATCCACTTTCCCGCGAGACGGTCGATGTTTACCTGCGAGAAAAGAATCCTCATGTCGCCGAGCCGTTGCTCGAAGGCGAAGAGGTTCGCGACCTCGTCCTTCGTCAGTACGGCAGATCCGACGCTTGTCGGAGAGGCGTTGACATCGACGAACAGCGGAAGCTTTCGAAGCGGGTCGATCGGCACCGAGATGGGGAGCGATCCGTCCGGAAGCGGGTTCTGGGGCGGCGGCTCCGGGGCCTTCCATGCCGCGACCTCCTCGGGCGCCAGCTCTCGGATGACGACGCCCTGAAGGTCGGCGAGGTAGAGTCGGTCGCCGGACATCCAGAGCAGCTGGGACGTCTTCTCGTGTACGGCAATCGTCAGTCCGCATCCCCCGCCTTTCCAATCGCAAACTTCGCGAATCGCAAGAGTTTCAAACGCGTATGCCGAGCCAAGGGCGGCGCGCAGCCGCGATTCGTCGTAAAGGAATCGGTTCGTCCCGTTGAAAAAAACAAGGCGGCGCGTACGGAGCTGTTCCCATGCCTTTTGGACGATCTCCGTTGGAGAGATTGTGTCCGTTCCCGTCACGTCGACGCGCTGGATGGCAAAGAATGGCGAGGCGAAGATGACGGCCACGAGGCAGAACAAGCCCAGGCCGACGCCGGTGGCGATCACGATTCCGCGCCAGTTTCGCTTCGGCTTCGTTTGGAAGTACGGATTTGAAAAACGCTTGGCATCGTACCGTTTTTTCTGCAGCAGTCGAAATTGGTCGCGGGGTCGCATACCGTTGAATTATATCACGATCCGCGGCAACAGCGGGTTGATGCGAGTCAGCGTCTCGTAGCTGATCGTCCCGGCATGGGCGGCCATTTCCTCCGCCGCGACGACGAACCGTCCCGAGCGTCCGATGAGGACGACCTCCTGCTCGGGCTCGACCTGGGGGACCGCCGAGACGTCCACCATGACCATGTTCATGCAGACGCGTCCCATGACCTTGCACCGGATGCCGTTCACGAGAACCTCCGCGACGGAGGAGAGACCGCGATCGAATCCGTCCCAGTAGCCGACGGGAAGAACGGCGATGCGACTGGCCTTTCGAAGGACCTCGGTCATCCCGTAGCTGATCGGCGTTCCGGCGGGAAGCGACTTCACCTGCGCGATGCGGGTCTTCCACGCGAGGACAGGCTCGAGCTCGAGCGGCACGTTATGCCGTCGCACGGTCTGCTCGACGATTTCCGACGGCCAGATCCCGTACATCGCGATGCCGACGCGGACGAGGGACCCGTGCGTGTCGGGATACAGGATCGTTGCCGCGGAGTTGGAACAATGGACCCACTCGGGCCGATATCCCGCGTTCCGAATCGCCCCGACGACTTCCTGGAACAGGGCGAACTGTCGGTTTGCGAACGACGTGTCGGTCGTGTCCTCCACGTTCGCGAAGTGCGTCGAAACTCCGGCGAGCGCCACGTGCGAGGAGGCGCCGACGACCTCGAGCACGTCGTACAGGTGGTCCGGAAGAACGCCCTGGCGTGCCGTTCCCGTCTCGATCTTCAGGTGGATGAACGCGGTCTTCGCGTGCTCCGCCCCGGCGTATTCGAGCGCGACGACCTGGTCCTTTTCGTAGACGGTCAGATGGATCTCATTGTTGATTGCGTCGGCGTATCGCTCCTTGAGGGTGTATCCGAGCACGAGCACGAGGGCGGACGGAAGCATTGCGCGGAGCACGAGTGCCTCGTCGATATTGTCGACCGCGAACGCGTCCACGTTGCACCGGGCCGCGATGCGCGCGACCTCGACGAACCCGTGGCCGTACGCGTTCGCCTTCAGGACCGCGCAGAACTTGGCCCCTTCGGAAAGCAAACCCTTCAGCGCAACGATGTTGTGCGTCAGGGCTCGTTCGTCGAGTTCGATCCAGGTCTTATAGTTCACAGCTTACGGATACGCTTCGCTTATTACGAATTCTTTTTTCTGATTACGAACTTCCTACGAATTTGCGGATAAGGTCGGCGTTGGCTTCGAGGAGGTCGTAGGTCAGGGCTTCGGCGGGGGTTGCCCAGGCGTGGTCGAACGCGGCGCGGTCCTCGCGGAGGACGTCGCCATCGGCGAGGTCGCAGCGGAAGCAGTGGAGCACGACGCGGAGGATTCGTTCGGAGAGGTCCCAGTCGTGGGTATGCGTTCCGAGAAAGTCGCAGGTTGTCGCGGCAAGCCCGGTCTCCTCAAGGAGCTCGCGACGCATCGCGTCGGCCGGGTCTTCCCCGCTCTCGATCTTTCCGCCCGGGAATTCCCATTTGCGGTTCCACATCGGGTTTTCGTCGCGCCGTTGGAGGAGCAAGAGCTTTCCGTCGCGCATGGCGAGGGCCACGGCGATGGGGACGGTCTTGATGGGGCGCGGGACGGACAGGTCTAGCCGGACCAGCGGGATGGCTTTGCCGGTCGACGACATCCATGCCTCTAGACTCTCGCGCAGCGCGTGCTGGTCATGGCCGATGGCGACGACGTCGGGCTTCAAGTCGTCGAGAATCTCGTACGATCCAAGCTTCTCGTCGCTCAGACGCGCGTCGGATACTAGCGGGTGCGCGAGAATCCGGTCGAGCCGGACCCGCTCGTCATCCCGCGGCTCCTTGTTCTTAAGCTCGCGGACGTGCGAATCGCGCGCGACGCCGACCACAAGCCGGTCGCCGAGCGCGGCCGCCTTGGCGAGGACATACTCATGACCGGGATGGAACGCGTCGAACGTCCCGAAGGTCAGGACGGTCCTCATACCGGCTTGAGCGTCGGGAACAGGATGACCTCCTTCAGGTTGTGCGAATCGGTCAGCGTGGCGGCAAGGCGGTCGATGCCGATGCCGAACCCGGCGGTCGGCGGCATGCCGTGCTTGAGCGCGACCACGTAGTCGTCGTCTCCGAACTGCGCCTCCTCGTCGCCGCCGTCGCGCGCGGCCTGCTGCTGGCGGAACCGTTCCTCCTGGTCGAGCGGGTCGTTCAGCTCGGAGAACGCCTTGATGTTTTCCACGCCGCCGCCGTAGACAAGCTGGAACATCTCGACGTATCGCGGATCGCCCGTCTTGCGCTTGGCAAGCGGAGAGATCTCAACCGGATAGTCGATGAGATACGTCGGCTGGACGATGTTCGGGCGGACGAAGTTCTTGTAGATATTGTCGACGATCGTCGCGTGTCCGTCGGTCGTGGCGACCGGCACGCCCATCTTCGCGGCCTGCTTCGCGATGGAATCGCGGTCGGGATAGTTCTCGATGTCAATCTTCGCGTGCGAAAGGATCGCGTCGCGGAAGGTGATGCGCGGCCAGGCGTCGGCAAAGTTCAAAAGGTTCCCCTTGAACGGGACCGCGGCCGGGTCGAGCCCGCAGGCAACGATCACCTCGCGGAGCATTTCCTCGAGGAAGGCCATCAGCTGCTCGTAATCCATGTAGGCGATGTAGCCTTCCACCTGCGTGAACTCCGGGTTGTGCGAGTGGTCGATCCCCTCGTTGCGGAAGCAGCGGGCAACCTCGTAGACGCGCTCGAATCCGCCGACGACGCAGCGCTTGAGATACAGCTCCGGCGCGACGCGGAGGTACATGTCGGCGTCGAGGGCGTTGTGATGCGTCTGGAACGGCCTGGCGCTCGCTCCGCCCGGGACGATCTGCAGGACCGGCGTATCGACCTCGAGGCAGCCGTGGCGGTCGAGATACGCGCGAATGGTCGTGACGATCTTTGCGCGCGTCTTGAAGATCGAGCGGACCTGCTCGTTTGCGATCAGGTCGAGGTATCGCTGACGATAGCGAATCTCGGTATCGGAAAGGCCGTGCCACTTTTCCGGCATTGGCAAAAGCGTCTTCGTAATGATCCGATACGACTGGACGTCGAGCGTCCGCTGTCCCGTCTTCGTCACGAACGCGACTCCTTTTGCCTCGACGAAATCGCCCATGTCGGCCGTGTCATGGAAGAACGCGTAGGTCTCCTCGCCAAGATGATCGCGTCGAAGCGCGATCTGGATCGTCCCTGATCCGTCCTCAAGCTGCGCGAACGTAAGCCCGCCGTGCTTGCGGATGGTGCGCATGCGTCCGGCCATGGTCACGACGGTCATGTCGGCAAGAAGCGTATCAAAATGCTGGCCGAACTTGGCCACGGTGTGCGTGCGTTCGACGCGAGCCGGATAGGGGTCGTTTCCCGCCAGTTTCAGCCGTTCCAGGCGCAATCGGCGAACGGATTCCTCTTCGATCATATAACGAAAATACGGGGATTTTACCCCCGTATCTTAGGAGATTTCCGTGATTCTGTAAACCATCGTTCCGGTGGGAATCTCCACGGAGATATCTTCTCCGACCTTGCCGCCGATGAATGCCATTCCGATGGGCGACTCATTGCTGATCTTGCCCTCGAACGGCTTGGCCTCGTTCGACCCGACGATTTGGAACGTGCGCGGGACGCCGTTTGCCTCGGCCTTGAACGTGGTGCCAAGGCCGATGGTGTCGCCGCCCGCCTGCTGTTCGACGACGATTGCATCCTTGATCATGCTCTCAAGCTCGGAGATGCGAACCTCATTCGATCCCTGGCGTTCCTTCGCGTCCTGGTACTCGAAGTTCTCGGAGAGATCCCCGAGCTCCTTCGCGTCCGAAATGCACTGCGCAATCTCCTTGCGCGTAACGGTTCGGCGCGTCTCCGACTCCTCGATCAGTTTTTTCAGCCCCTCGGCCGAAATGTAGGTTGGCATACGTTTAATCAGGAATGTTCAGTGAACGTGATGGCCATCATAGGGCTTTTTCTTAGATGCGTCAAGCGATGTGGCAAACCACGTGGAAAGAGGAACCGTCAGCACGAGCGCGATCGTTCCAGCGAGCGTGCGGACCACTTCCTCGGCGACCGCCTCCGTGTTGAGGAAGTCCGCGATCGTCAGGGATCGCGTTGCCCAGAAAAGAAGAAACATCGGAAGTGCCGCGCCCGCATAGGCCAGGACGAGCGTATTGGCAATGGAGGCGATGTGGTGCCGTCCGACCCGCATGGCTCGGACGAACAGCTCCTTCTTTGAGAGTGACGGGTTCGCTTCGCGCAGCTCGGATACGACCTCGCTCTGCGCGATGGCGATGTCGTCGAGCGCGCCGGTCGCGCCGAGGATGATTCCCGCGAGGAGAATCCCGGACGTGTTCACCGTCGCGTCGAGGTTCTGCAGATACAGGAGCGATCCCTCCTCGGATGTCAGCCCGGAGAGGGCCGCGAGATGGACGAACCAGCCGCCGAACAGCCAGGCGATCAGCACGCCGATCGCCGTGGAAGCGAACGCGGCGAGCGTCTGCCGTTTCCATCCGTGGGTCAGGTGCATGTTCACGGCCAGGATGAGCAGCGAGGACTCGACCGTTACGAGCACCGCGTCCTTTCCGGCCAGGATCGACGGAACGATGTATCCGAACAAAAGGAGAACGGTCAGGGCGAGGCCGACAAGCGCCATGATCCCGCGCGTCAGCCCGACCGCGACGACGGCGAGGGAAAACACGGCAAAGATAATCCAGAGCCCGCCAGTTCGCACGACGTCGTTGAAGTAAACCGTCTGCGTCCCGTCCGGATTGTCGAGGCGTTCCAAAACCACGCGGTCACCGACATTGAGCGGATAATGGATCCCGGCACCGAGGGAGGAGGACGTGTCGATGCGATAGGTCTTTCCGTCGTACCCCTCCGCCGTAAACGACGTCTGGGGCCGTCCGTTTTCATCGGAATACGCCTTGTCGACGCTCTGCACGACGGCGCGAAACGGAACGTTGTCATTCTGAGCGTCCCCCGCGCGCACGGAAAACGGCGCGGTGAAAACCCCGACGATGGCGAGCGCAAGAATCAGTCGCTTCATAGGATCTTAGTATAGTCGTTACTCCGTTGCCTGTCGATTTGCGAACCACCACTCGAAGATGTCCTTTGCGAGCGGGACGGCGACCGACGACCCTTCCCCGCCATTCTCCACGAGGACGACGACGGCGAGCGTCGGATCGTCGTACGGGCCGAACCCCTCGAACCACGCGTGCGTCGGCTTGTCGATGGACGACTGCGCGGTGCCCGTCTTTCCCGCGACGGGAAGCGCCAGCGAATTGAGAAAGCGGGCGCTGCCGTACGTCACGGCGCCCCGCATCCCCTCGCGGACGACCTGGACGGAATCCTTGTTCAGCGTCACGTCGACCGGTTCCGGCGCAACGGGCTTGTCGCCAATCTTTTCGACCAGGTGCGGGACGAAACGCGTCCCTCCGTTTCCGATCGCGGCATCCGCGACCGCGACCTGGAGCGGCGTGGCGAGCGCGTCGCCCTGCCCGATGGCGAGGTGATAGGTGTCGCCGACGTACCATCGCTCGCCCTTCGCCTCCTGCTTCCAATCCTTGCTTGGAAGAAATCCGTCCGCCTCGCCGGGAAGCGCGATCCCGGTCTTCGCGCCGAATCCGAACAGGGCGGCGTTCTTTGTGATTCGTTCCACGCCAAGACCCGTTTGTTGCTCGTATCCGCCACCGACGATGTAAAAATAGGTGTTCACCGACCAGGCAAGGGCCTTCCGGACGTCGGTAATCCCATGTCCGCCGGCCTTCCAATCCGGAAAGAACCATTCGCCCACTCGGAGCCCTCCGGTGGAAAGAAACGATGTGCTTGGGGTAACCAGACCCTCCGAAAGCGCCGCGTATGACACATACGGCTTGAAGGTCGAACCAGGAGGATATTCGCCCGCGATCGCGCGCGAGAACAGCGGCTGGTCCTTGTCCGTGATCAGCCGTTGGTACAGGTCAGAGTCGATTCCGTTCGAAAACGCGTTGCTGTCGAAGGTCGGCATGCTGACCAGGGCGCGCACCGCTCCGTTGCGCGGATCGATGGCGACAACGACCCCCTTCGGCAGCTTCAGTCTTTGGAGAACGTCCGTCAGGCGCGCCTCGATGAACTGCTGGAGTGGAAGGTCGATCGTCAGCGTCAGGTTCTGACCGGGAACAGGGTCGGTCTTTCCATCCACCGAGAGTTCCCTTCCGCGGGCGTCGACCTCAACGGACAGCTTTCCAGGGGTTCCGCGCAACAAGGTCTCTTCTGTCCGCTCCAATCCCGCTTTTCCGATCTCATCTACGGCGCGATAGCCGTCCGCCTTCCTCGCCTCGTAGTCGTCGGCGCTGATCTTTCCTGTGTATCCGAGCACGTGTGAAAGGGTCGGCGCGCTTTTGGGGTACGCGCGAATCGTGGACGTGTCGAGTGCAAACCCGGGGATCGACGCCGCCTCGATGGCAAGCCGCATGGCCGCCTCGTAAGGAATCCCCTTCTTAACGGCAAACGCGTCGTATGGGCTCTTTTGCGCCTCGGTCAGGAGAAGGTCAATGTCCGTTCGGGACACTCCCGCGAGGTCGGCCGCCCGCGCGACGACTTGGTCGCGTTCCGTCTTGTCCTTCGGCATGTCCGCGAAGGTCATTGAGAACACGAACGCCGGGACGTTCTGGATGAGCGGCGTGCCGAACCGGTCAGAGACGATCCCGCGCGGTGGAACGACGGTGTAGGAACGAACGCGATTCGACTCGGCCAGCGAGGCGTACTGCGCGCCACGGACGATCTGTAACTCCACGGCGCGGGCAAGCAGGATGCCGATCGCGACGGAAAACCCGAACGCGGCGAGCCAGAACCGCCTCGCGGGAATGGTCGATCCCAAAAACTGGCGTTCGGCGCTCGCCGCGCCGAACGTGGATCCCGGTCCCTCGTCGAGCGCCGTCAGCTCGCGTGACGTCCGGACGGAACCAAGGTGGTTTGATTGGATAAAAAATGGGTTTCCCACAGGATTACAGCGTGTCACGATCCTTGGAGATCATGAAGGTCGTTTTCAGGAACGAACGGATCTGGCCGGCAAACGCGAAGAAAATCGCGAGGAAAACGAATAGGAGTACCAGGTTCCAGAGGAGCGTTTCACCGAACGCGTGCCAGGAGACGCGCTCCGGATGACGGAGCGCGACGATGCCGAGGATGACCGCGCGCGTCACGTTCATCGCGACGATCGCCGATCCCCCGCATGCGATCAGGCCGTACCAGGAACGATTTGAAAAGACATGCTGGGACGTGAGGGAAACCGCGATGGCGGCCGCGCCATACGAAATCGTCTCAAGCGGAAACGACGGGATTGCGAGCATGTCGAGAAAAAGCCCAAACGTAACGATCCAGAACGCCCCGGAAGGTTCTTGGACGTGCTGGCGAAGATAGATGCCGGCCGCGATCACGAGCGGCGCATAGGCGAGGATTCCGGGAAGCGCCGAAAAGAAGCTCGTCTGGACGATGGCGAGCAGGAGAAACAGAATCGAGAGGGCCAGCGCCTTCATCATAGGGATTCCGGCAGGAGCACGGACACGACGCTTAGTCGGCGCGCGTCGCCAAGAGGTTCGAGCACCGCGGATTGGAACGGCGCGGTCGCGTCCGTCGTCACGGCGTTGACGATGCCGACGACAAGTCCGCTCGGGACGTTCGACTCGAGGCCGGAGGTGACGACGATGTCATTGACCTGGATGCGCTCGTCCTGGGGAATGTATCGGAGCGAGAGAAGCGCGCCGGACATCCCTTCCGCGATGCCGATCGTGCGCGTTCCGTTTAGAATGGTCACCGCGGTCGCCGAGTCTCGGTCGGAGATGACGCGGACCGTCGCGGACCCGGAGTATGCGGACACGACCTTCCCGACCAGGATACCATCCCCGGAAATGGCCGGAGCCCCGACGATGACGCCGTCGTCCGTCCCGCGGTCGATGACGAACGCCGACGCGTCCGGACCAATCGATCGGCTCACGATCGAACAGGCGACCGACCGTTCCCCTCGTCGGTCCAAAAACCCAAGCTGGGTACGCAACTCCTGGTTCTCGACGCGCAAACGCTCGAGTTCCGCGTGGTCGACGACGACCTGATCCCGCTCGGTCTCCAGATTGGCAACGCGCTCGGGAGACACCGTGGCCGCGTCGAACGCTCCGACCGTCTTGTTTCCGATCCATGTGCCAAAGGCGGCAAGGGGACGCTGTACGAATGCGAGCGCGTCCGAAAGCGAACCCCGAAAGAATATCGCAAGAATGACGATCGAAGCGATCGCCATTCCTGGAAACAGCATGCGCCTGGTATCGCGTCTCATGGGCTAGATGATGCTTCCGTGGCTCGCCGAAGGGAGGGCAAGGTCCTTGAGAAGCGCGTCGTTTTCAAGCAGGGCTCCGGCGCCGCGAACGGCACAGGTGAGAGGATCTTCCGCGACGCGCACCGGGATCTCGGCCTGGCGCGCGATGAGCTGTTCGATGCCACGCAGCATGGAACCTCCGCCGGTAAGGACGATTCCCCGCTCATAGATGTCCGCGACCAGCTCCGGAGGGGTAACCTCGAGAGTTGCCTTGATATTCTGGACGATGGTGGCGACGGATCGCTGGATCGCTTCGCGAATCTGGGAATCCGTGACGATGATCTCTTTCGGAAGCCCCGAGAGAAGGTCGCGTCCGCGCATCTCCATCGAGAGCGGCTCGGTCTGATCGATCACGGACCCGATGCGAATCTTCACCGCCTCGGCCACGCGCTCGCCGAGCAGCAGGTTGAACACGTCGCGCGCGTACTGAACAATGTTCTTGTTCAGCTCGTCGCCGGCGATCGGAAGCGACTTCCACGTGACGACTCCGCCGAGCGACAGCACGGCGATCTCCGTCGTCCCCCCGCCGATGTCCACGACCATCATGCCGACGGACTCCGTGATGGGAAGGCGCGCGCCGATGGCCGAGAGCATCGGCGTCTCCACGAGAAACACCTCGCGGGCGCCGGCAGAAAGCGCGGCGTCCTCGATGGCCTTGCGCTCGACCTCCGTCGTCTCGAGTGGAACGCCGATGACGATGCGCGGGCGCGGGACGATGGTGAACGATTCCTTGTGCACGCGGTCGATGAAGTACTTCAGCATTTTCTCCGCCACCTCGAAGTCCGAGATAACGCCCTTGTGCAGCGGCCGCGTGGTCATGATGTGCGGCGGGGTCTTGCCGATCATGTCGCGGGCGTCGGAGCCCACGGCCAGAATCTGGTCGGTGCGCGTGTTGACTGCGACGACGGACGGCTCGTTGACCATGATTCCCTTCTCGCGCACGAATACCCGCGTATTGGCGGTCCCAAGGTCGATCCCCAGGTCCTTCGAGAATTTTCCGAGCAGTTTGTTGAACATAAAAACAAGGCGTTTAGCCTCGTTACTTTACCCGTTCACGCCCGGTTTCGCAAGGTGAAAATTATGGCTAACCTCTCGGACGTTGTGCGCTCATGAACACGAGTTCGACCACGGCAAGTAGCAGGATCAGGATCGTGGCGGTCCACCATCGAAAGAAGTCCTCCGCGGAGAGGGCGAGCGAAACATCCACGAGGACGGTAAAGAGAAACGCCTGGCGGAATGCCTTGGAGACGTGGCGCGAGATAATCTCGTCGCGGTGCGTCAGCGTCCGGAGCCCGGTCCCGCAGATGGTAAGCGTCCCGATGAGCGCGAGCGAGAGCGTCGCGTAGAAGAACGCGAACCCAAGCGTCCCCGACCGCGTCGGATCGATGGACCACACGACGGCGCCGAACGCGAACCACGCGGCGCCGGTGGTGATCAACATCAGGATGAGAAACTGCTTGAAGGTCACAGGTGAGTAGTGAGTGGTTTGTAGTGAGTAGTATACCACTAACCACTTACCACCCACCACTCACCCTGGTCCGCACCCGATCGACCTGCGCGCCGGGCAGCGCCTTCTTGATCGAGACGAGAATCGGTTCCTCGCGATCGTGCAGAAACGCCGCCGCCCCGGCATTGCGACAACTCACGGCGACGGTCCCCTCGCGGACCGATACCGCCGTCGCGTCGCCCTCTCGCCCAGCCGGAAGCAACGCCGCGATCGCGGCGTTCGCCTCCTCGATAATCCGCGCGGTGGTCACCTGCTTGGTGATCTGATGCCGCGCGAGCATGTTTGAGAGCAGGCCCTTGAGGGAGTCCATAAGGATTGAAGGCCGTAGGATGAGAGGCCGTAGGTGGACGCGTTCCCCTACGGCCTCTCGGCATTCGTGCCTGCGGCCTAACGTTGTCTAAATTCGCAAATATCCTTGAAGTCGCAGAACTGGCAGTGGAATCCCGGGGTCGCGATGAACGAGCTCTTCTTGATCCCGTCCACGCGGTCGAGGATTTTTTCCTGGAGGTTGAGCAGGTCGTCCGGGTCGCCGATGAAGGAAACCTGCGAGTTGTCCTGGAGATAGTGGTAGGTGAGTTTCACGACGTTCAGACCGAGGATGTCGCGGGCGGCCATCTGGTAGAGGTACAGCTGTTCCTTGTCGGACGCGTCGATCTTGCCGTCGACCTTCGGAGTTCCCGTCTTGTAGTCGATGATCTCGACGCCGCCCTCGACCGTATCGATGCGGTCGATGCGGCCCTTGAGGATAGTGTCGCCGAACTTGAGTGTGAAGTCTTGCTCGAGGTACACCGGAGCCGGCGGATGGTCCTTGAGAAAGTCGAAGAATGCTTTGAGCTGATCGCGGCCTTGCGTGCGGAACTTCTCGCGTTCGAGATCGTCCTCGTACCAGTCGTCCTGCCAGTTCTCGTCGAAGAGCCGGTAGAGATCGTCGAGGGGGACGGGCGATTCTTGGTCCATCCACTCGACGAAGTAACGATGAAGCGTCTCGTGCATGGTCTTTCCGAACGAGAACGAGGCTTTTCCGAAGACGGGGATTTTGAGGACGTGGGCGAATTTATATTGGAGCGGGCAGGTTTTGAAGGCGGAGAGTTGGGTGAAGGAGAATTGTTTTGGGAGGTGGATGATTGGGGCTTCGGCGGTCGGCGGCGGGACGGACGGGTCGTCGGTGAACGGGTCGGCCTTCGTCGCGTCTCGGCCGGCCGGCTTGTCGAACCCGAGCTCGGTGAGGAACCGCGACAGCTTGCGCTTGCGCGATCCGCCGTAGTCGTCGGCGGACGTGAGGTAGAGCTGTTCCTTCGCGCGCGTAATCGCGACGTAAAACAACCGGCGCTCTTCCTCGAGATGCGCGAGCTTGTCGTCTTCGCCGTCCGTCGACTTCGACGGTCCGGTCAGTCCGTCTGGAAGCGAGATCGCCTCCGCGCGCGACACGGACGGAAAGCGTTGATCGATCATCGAGATGACGAACACGAAGCGGAACTCGAGGCCCTTCGAGGCGTGGACGGTCATGACGCGAACCATGTCCGGGCCGACGTCCGGATCGAACGTGAGCGATCCCTCCTCGCCCGCGTCGAGCTCCTGCTGGAACTCGTCGAGGAAGTTGCGGAGGATCGGATGGTCGTGCGAGGCCTCGAACCGCTTGAGGCGCTCGTAGAACTGTTGGAGATAGCGGAAGTTGTCCATCTTGTCCTGCTCGGGAAGATCGTTGGCGAACGCGACGAACCCGGCGTCGCGGGCGACTTTGACGAAGTGCTCTGAGACCTTTCCGTGTGCGGCGGACTGGCGGAAGGATTCGATCTGAACAAGGAGGTTCTGGACCGTCTCGATGGCTTGAGCACTTATCGTATTCAACTCCAAAATCATGTTGCACGCGTCGAACAACGACTTCCCTTTTCGGTTGGCGAACTGCGACAGCTCGGCGATGGCGAGATGCGGGAGGTTGTGCATCGGGTGCGCGAGGACGCGATAGAACGACGGGCTGTCGTGAGGAGTCGCGACGGCGCGGAGGTAGGCCATGAGGTCGAGGACGATCGGCTTGGCGTACAGGCCGCGAAGGGCCATGAACTGGTACGGGATCCCGTGGCGCTCCATCGTCGAGAGGAACGGCACGGCCGCATCGTTCGAGCGCGACAAAATGGCCACGTCGCTCCAGCTCATGTCGGGATGCGCGACACGTAGGTCGAGTATTTTTTGGGCGACGGCCTCGGTCTCCTCATCGAGCGTCGGCACGTGGATGTGACCGACGATTCCCTCGTCGGTACGATTGGACTGTAGCTTCTTGTCGAGATTACCAATCGACTCGAGCCGGTGCGGATTGTTCGCCTGGATGAACGAGTGCGCGTGGTCGAGGATCTTCTGGACGGACCGGTAGTTCTGCGTCAGAACGATCTTCTTCGCGTCCGGATAGTCCGTCTGAAACGTCAGGATATTCTCAATCGTCGCCCCGCGCCACGAGTACACCGCCTGGTCGTCGTCGCCCACGATCGTGATATTGTTCCGCGGAGCCGCGATCAGCTTGACGATCTCGTACTGCGTGAGGTTCGTATCCTGGAACTCGTCGACGAGGACGTAGGTGTACCGCCGTCGCAGCGCCTCGAGGACTCGCGGACGCTCGCGGAGGAGCTTCAGCGTGTACATGAGCAAGTCGCCGAAGTCGAGCGTGTCGTTCTCGAGGAGAATCGACTGATAGGTGTTGTAACCGTTGGCGAGCTCGGTCAGTCTCTTAATGTCCGAGACGGCTTCATCGTCCGTCTCATCAAGATTCCCAGGGACTTTAGTCCCGCTAGCTTCGTTTCGAGCATTCGCATGCGCCAGATACCCCGCCGGGTCGATCGCTGCGTCCTTGGCGCGCGAGAAATGCGTAAGCAAGCCGCGCAGGTACTTCGTCGGGTTCCCGAGCGGACGATAATAATCGAGCTCGAATCGCTCGAGGTTTCGACGCGCAAGCAGCCACGCGTCGAGCTCCGACGAAACGTGGAAGTCGCGCGACAGGCCGATCTCAACGCCGTATTCGCGCAGCAGCTTCTCGCAAAACGCGTGGAACGTCGAAATCGATAATTCAAGATACCCGTACGGCAAAAGACAATCGACGCGCTCCTCCATCTCGCCCGCTGCCTTGTCCGTAAACGTGAGCGCGAGGATATTCTCCGGCTTCGCCAGTCCCTGTTCGATCAGGTACGCGATCCGCTTCGTAATCACGGTCGTCTTCCCCGTCCCGGCCCCGGCGACGATCATAAGCGGCCCGTCGCGGTGCGTCACGGCGGCGGATTGTTCCGGGTTGAGGTTTTGGAGGAGGTCGGACATAGTGGGCGCATTATAGCACTGCCTCCGTATCTTGACAGACGGCCATTTTTCCTGTATCCTCGCCATCCGTCTGTTCCTTGCTCGTGTCACTCAATGCGGGTCTGAACGACCCATGGAGAATCAACCTTGCCGATCATCTATTCTGCCCCCGGCGGTTTCAACGACGACAACATGACTTGGGAAGACTTTGTTCCCAAGAACAAGCGGCATCCATTCGTAACGATCGACGCATCGCCCGGCACGGGCCCCGTCGAGTTCGTCTTCGAACGGAGTGACGACGGCGGGTACGACGCCATCGTTTCCCCCGCCATCACCCGCGAGACGGCCACGCTCGTCCTCGCGGCGATCAACAAGGTCGACCCGTCCCAGATCGAGATCCGGGAAGGGCTCGACTAAGCCTCCGCCGACGCCCCTCGCGTCGGTTTTTTCTTTCAAGCGCGAAAAGACTAATAAACGAAACGATCCCCGTCACTAAGTGGCGGGGATCGTCAATGTTTATTGGCCTAGTGCTTCCGCTTCTTCATCGCCACCTTGTACCGCGCCAGTTCCCTCTCCAACATCGCGGCCGCGTGGGCGAACGAGACGTCATCGACGTGTTTCTCGAGCATCAGCTTCTGGGCGTGCTCCTTGGCGGTCTCGATCTTGGCGAGCTCGAGTTCCTCGACGCGCTCGGCGGTGTCTGCGAGGATCACGACTTGCGATCCCGCGTTCACCTGGAGGAATCCCGTGGACGCCGCAAGGAGGATTTCCTCGCCGTCCTTCATGAGCCGCATCTCGCCGGCACGAAGGTTCGACACGAGCGGGACGTGGCCCGGCAAGATCGTCACCTCGCCCGAGTCCGTCATGGCGGTGACCGAATCGATGGCGGCGTCCTCGTAGACGACGCGCTCTGGCGTTACGATTTTGAGTGAGATTTTCATAGGGGGTTTAGTTTGTAGTGAGTCGTGAGTTGTGAGTTGTGTAAAACTACTCACTACCTACTACTCACTACAAACCCTCTACGCGACCACCTCGTCAATTCCCCCCTTCATGTAGAACGCCTGCTCCGGCTTGTCGTCGTGCTTGCCTTCGAGGATTTCCTTGAAGCCGCGGACCGTGTCGGCAAGCTTCACGTACTTGCCCGGGCTGCCGGTGAACTGCTCGGCGACGGCGAACGGCTGGGAGAGGAACTTCTGCATCTTGCGGGCGCGGGACACCGTCAGCTTGTCATCGTCGGAGAGCTCGTCCATGCCGAGAATGGCGATGATGTCCTGAAGGTCCTTGTAGCGCTGGAGAACGAGCTGTACGCCGCGCGCCACGTCGTAGTGCTCCTTGCCCACGATGAGCGGGTCGAGGATCGTCGACGTCGAGTCGAGCGGGTCGACGGCCGGGTAGATGCCGAGCTCGGCGAGCGAGCGGGCGAGAACCACGGTGGAGTCGAGGTGGCCGAAGGTCGTGGCCGGGGCCGGATCGGTGAGGTCGTCGGCAGGGACGTAGACGGCCTGGATCGAGGTGATCGATCCCTTCTTCGTGGACGTGATGCGCTCCTGGAGGGCGCCCATCTCCGTGGCAAGGTTCGGCTGGTAACCCACGGCGCTCGGAATGCGTCCGAGCAGCGAGGATACTTCGGAGCCGGCCTGGGTAAAGCGGAAAATGTTGTCGATGAAGAGCAGCACGTCGCGGCCCTCGTCGTCGCGGAAGTACTCGGCAAGGGCGAGACCGGTGAGGGCGACGCGCGCGCGGGCACCCGGCGGCTCGTTCATCTGGCCGAACACGAGCGCGGTCTTCTCAAGCACGCCCGACTCCTTCATTTCCATGTACAGATCGTTTCCCTCGCGCGTGCGCTCGCCGACGCCGGCGAACACCGAGTAGCCGCCGTGCTCCGTGGCGATGTTGTGGATGAGCTCCTGGATGAGAACCGTCTTTCCCACGCCGGCGCCGCCGAACAGGCCGGTCTTTCCGCCTTTCAAGAACGGGCAGATGAGGTCGATGACCTTGATGCCGGTCTCGAACACCTCAAACTTCGTGGACTGCTCCTCGAAGGCCGGGGCCGCGCGGTGGATCGGGTCGCGGCGCTTGGCCTTGACCTGCGGCATGTTGTCGATCGGATCGCCGACCACGCTGAACATGCGGCCGAGCGTTTCCGGACCGACCGGCACGGAGATCGGCGCGCCCGTGTTTTCGACGGCCATTCCGCGAACGAGACCGTCGGTCGAGCTCATGGCGATGGCACGAACCATCCCGCCTCCGACGTGTTGGGAAACCTCAAGCGTGAGGACGCTTCCGTCCGGTCGCTTCACGGTCAGTGCCGTGTAAATGGCCGGGATGTCGTTGCCCTCGAAGCGGACGTCGACGACCGGTCCGATGATCTGTGCGATTATTGCTTTCATAGGATTGAGAAGTGATTGAGTGACGGAGTGATTGAGTGATGGAGCTAATTCCACCACTTCATCACTTCACCACTTCATCACTCCGTCACTTTAATTCTCAAGGGCCGCCTTACCGCTGCTAATCTCCGCAATCTCCTGGGTAATTCCAGCCTGTCTGGCTTGGTTAAAGGTGAAGGTAAGCGCGTCGATCATTTCGCCGGCCGAGTCGCTGGCGCTGCGCATGGCCATCATGCGCGCCGAGTGCTCGGAGGCGGCGGACTCGAGCACGGCCTGGTAGACCATCGTCTCGATGAGCCGCGGGAGAATCTTGTCTAGGACGGCTCCGGCCGATGGCTCGAAGGCGTACTCGGTGGTCGATGTCTCGTGCGCGACCGCCGTCGTCGGATTCTTGCCGACCCCGTCCTCGAACTTCTCGCTGGCAACGCTGTCGAGCGGCAGAAGGTCGAGCACGACCGGGTTCTGCGTCAGGGCGCTGATGAAGTCGGTGTAGGCGACGATCACCTTCTGGTACGTCCCTTTCGAATACTCGTCGACGATCATCTTCCCGACCGGCAGGACATCCTCGAACTTCGGATTGTTCGTCACGTCGGAGAAGCTGGCAAGGATCGTCTTCCCAGCCCGTCGCATCGCGTCGGCTCCGCGGCGTCCGATGCACACCGTCTCGACTGACACGTCCGTCCCAAGCGCCTTCACCGTTGCGAACGTCTTGCGCAGCATGTTCGAGTTGAACCCGCCGGCAAGCCCGCGATCGGAGGTGATGAGAACAAGGAGGACCTTTTCGACCGTCTCATGCTTCATCAGCAGCGGGTGGTGCGAGGTGTCCGTCACCGCGCCGATGTTGCGCACGGTATCCAAAGCCAGACGCGCGTACGGCCTGGTTCCCAGGACCGACGCGACGGCCTTGCGCATCTTGCTTCCCGCCACCAGCTCCATCGCCTTGGTGATCTTGCGGGTGTTCTTCACGGACTTGATGCGTCGTTTTATTGCGCGGGTTTGCAAAGCCATAGGGGAGGCTTAAGGGGATAAGGCTAAAGGCTTAAGGGTTTTACCGGCATTCCTTAGGCCTTACGCCTTTCAGCCTTCTGCCTAATTCGTGAAGTTTTCAATCGCTTTCTTCAGGTCGGCGACGATCTCGTCGCTCAGTTCCTTCTTCTCGCGCATCGCGTCGAGGACCTTCGATCCGGACGAGCGCATGTAGTCGAGGAACTTCTCCTCCCAGGCCTGGACGTTCTTCACGTCGACCTTGTCGAGGTAGCCGTTCGTGACCGCGTACAGCGAAACGACCTGCTCCTCGAACGGGAGCGGCGAGTACTGCGGCTGCTTGAGAATCTCGGTGAGGCGGCGGCCGCGCTCGATCTGGGAACGGGTGCGCTCGTCCATGTCGTTGGCAAACTGGGCGAAGGCCTCAAGCTCGCGGAACTGCGCGAGGTCAAGGCGCAGCTTTCCGGCGACCTTCTTCATGGCCTTGGTCTGGGCGGAGGATCCGACGCGCGAGACGGAAAGTCCCACGTTGAGCGCCGGGCGGATACCGCGGTAGAACAGGTCGGTCTCAAGGTAAATCTGACCGTCCGTGATCGAGATCACGTTGGTCGGAATGTAGGCGGACACGTCGCCGGCCTGCGTCTCGATGATCGGCAAAGCCGTCAGCGATCCGCCGCCGTTCTTCTCGTCGACGCGAGCCGCGCGCTCCAAGAGGCGGGAGTGCGCGTAGAAAATGTCACCCGGGTACGCCTCGCGACCCGGCGGGCGGCGGAGGAGCAGCGAGATTTCGCGGTAGGCCCAGGCGTGCTTGGAAAGGTCGTCGTAGATGACCAGCGCGTCCTCGCCCTTGCCCATGAAGTACTCGCCGATGGTGCAGCCGGCGTACGGCGCGATGAACTGCATCGAGGCCGGGTCGGACGCTCCCGCGAGAACGATCGTGGTGTATTCCATGGCGCCGGCCTCCTCAAGCTTAGCCACGATCTTTGCGATCTTGGATTCCTTCTGGCCGATGGCGACGTAGATGCACTTCACGCCGAGGCCCTTCTGGTTGATGATGGTGTCGATGGCGATGGCGGTCTTTCCCGTCTGGCGGTCGCCGATGATGAGCTCGCGCTGGCCGCGGCCGATCGGGATGAGCGCGTCGATCGCCTTGATTCCGGTCTGGAGCGGAACACCGACGGACTTGCGTGCCATGACGCCCGGGGCGAGCTTCTCGATCGGGAAGTATTCCTTCGCGACGATCTTGCCCTTGCCGTCGATCGGGTTGCCGAGCGGATCGACCACGCGGCCGACCACGGCGTCGGACACCGGGATCGAAAGGATGCGGCCGGTCGTCTTCACGATGTCGCCCTCCTTGATCTTGTTCGCCTCGCCGAGCACGACGGCTCCCACGGTCTCCTCCTCGAGGTTGAGCGCCATGCCGTACACGTCGTTCGGAAACAAAAGCATTTCCGAAGCCTGGACCTCGGAAAGGCCGGAGATGCGCGCGATGCCGTCGCCGACGGAGATCACGGTTCCCACCTTCTCCTCCTTCGTGTCCGCCTTGAACGCGGCAACCTGCGCCTTGAGCGCCTCGATGATGTCGTTGTTCGATGCCATATTATTCAGAAAGGGTTCGCTTAAGCTGTTCGAGCTGCCCGGCGATGGTTCCGTCGATGATGCGATCGTTGATGCGAAGCCTGAGTCCGCCGATGAGCGTCGGATCGACGATCTCCTCGATCATCGTGCCGGTCACCTCCTGGATCGACTTGCGCTGCGCCGGCTTGAGCGGAAACGCGGTCTCCGCGACCACGGTCGTCGTCAGCCGTCGGATCACGTCGCGCACCCGTCCGAGCTCCCCGCGCTTCGCGAGAACGTCGACGAACGAGCGGACCGACTCGTCGAGCTTCTTCCCCGTCTTTTCGTCCGTGACGGACAACAGGGCGTTTGTCAGTTGTTTGGTGGTGACCTTCATAGTTAGGTCATTTTGCGGACGACCTCCTCGGCGAGCGAGTGCGACTTCTTGTCGTCCACCTCGTTCCCGAGAATCTTCTTCGCGGCCTGGATGGCGATCTCGACGATCTCCTTGCGAGCCTCGCGCATCATCGCCTCCTGCTCGGCCTTCAGCTGGGCCTTGCCGTTCGCGACCACCTTCTCCACCTCGCGCTTGGCCTTCTCGGTCAGATCGGCCTTCATCGCCTCCGCGTCATTGCGCGTCATCTCCATCATCTTGCCGGCCTCGGCGCGCGCCTCGGCGACAATCGCCCTGCGCTCGTCCTCAAGGGCGGCCACGCGCTTTTCCACGTGGTCGGCGTCCTTCATGCTCTTGTCGATGCGCGCGGTGCGATCATCGAGCATCTTCACGAGCGGCTTGTACGCGAATTTCCAGAGAACGAGAAGCACGATCGTGAAGTTCACGAGCTGCGCGATAAAGATATTCAGGTTGATGCCAAGCGTGGCGAGTCCGCCGGTAGGTTCATTCATATGAGGGAGGAAAGAAGCAAGATACAAGAGGCAAGAAACAAGGAATATTCAGGATTTAAGATTCAAATTTAAACTTTGAAACCTGATTCTTGAAATTTCCTTGCATTCTTGCATTCTTGATTCTTGCCTCTTTACAGCGTAAAGCTCACGACGAGCGAGTAAATGGCGATGGCTTCCGCGAAGGCCATGCCGAGCAGCATCGGAACGAAGATCTTTCCGGCGGCCTCCGGGTTGCGGCCGATGGATTCCATCGCCTTCGAGCCGATCATGCCGATGCCGAACGCCGGGGCGAGTCCTCCGACCGCCATCGTGATGCCTTTGGTAAGCGTGACCATGGATTCTGCGTCCATACGTGTGTCGTTAGTGAGTAGTTAGTGTAAGTCCGCTCATCGGACCGCGATGCGAGACCCTCCGGTCGAATCAATTTTGCCTTGGGAGGCATTGGTTCGACGGGACGGGCTCTCAGAATGATCCGACGGCGGGAATACGATGGTTAGTGGTGGGCCGCTTCCGTCTCGTGGTCACCCTCACCGTGCGCTTCCGTTGCCACCGTGAGGTAGGCGAGCGTCAGCATGGAGAATACCGTTGCCTGGATGGCACCGACGAGCACCTCGAGGAAGATGAACGGGATCGGGAGGAAGTAGGCAAACAGGCCGAGGATTACCGTGATCAGCACCTCGCCGGCGAACACGTTTCCGAACAGACGGAGGGAGAGAGACAGGACCTTGGCAACTTCCGAGACGATCTCGAGCAGGCCGACGCCGAATTCGATGAGCGCGACGACCACGGCAATCGGTCCGTGCCTCAACGACTTCAGAACGCCGCGCACGTTCACGAACTTTGAGACGTGTCCCACCGGCCCGAGTGCGACGATGCCAAAGACGTGGCTGGCGACGACGGCGAACAGCGCGATCGCGAGCGTTAGGTTCAGGTCGCTGCCGGCCGGGCGGAACAACGGGACGAGCTCGCGGACACCCTCTTTCGTCTCCCAGATGCCGATGGATCCGGTTCCGGGAACCAGGCCGAGCCAGTTGGAGAAGAGGATGAAGAGAAAGATCGTTCCGACGATCGGCAGGAACTTGCGAGCGCGCGCCGCGTCGCCGGTCACCTTCCGGATTTCTCCGAGCATGAACTCGACGATGGCCTCGGCGATGTTCTGGATCCCCTTTGGAACGAGAGCCGAACGCTCGCTGACAAAGGATGCGATGATCACGAAAAAGACGACGGCGACCCAGCCGTTTAACAACGCGTTCGTGACCGGGAACGTCCCAATGTGGAAGATGACTTCGGCGGCAGCCGGAGGAATTTTCATAGTTTTTCGATCGAGGCGTAAAGTTCAGAGTATTTCCGGGCCTTTCGAACGATGATGATGCCCGTAAGGACGAACGCGACCAGGAGACAAAGGATGATGAGCTTCGGTGACGTGCCGTAGCTCGTATCGAGCCATTTGCCAAGGAAAGCCGCCAGAACGGCAGGAATGGCAATCGATCCGCTGAAATCAGCGAATATTTTCATGGCCAACCGCTGATATTGCGCGTCTTTTCCCATAAAAATGGATATCCACAGACGCGGAGAGTATACGCGTTTGGACGGAATGGGTCAATAGAAAAGAAAAAACCCGTGGTCGAGGACCACGGGTAGCGCCTACGCTTCTGCGAAGCGGCGGTCGATGTAGCGTTCGGCGACCAGGCGCTTTGGATCGCCTTCCGGGATCGCGTCGCGCAGGGCGAAGAGCTTGCTTGCCGCGTCCGTGTTGCCGGAAGCGAGCTCCGCGAACATCGCGTCGATGGTCGCCCGGACGGACTCCCAGGCGAGCTCGTCCGCGGTCTTCACCGGAGGGAGCTGCGGCGGATTGGGCGGAACTGGCCCCGGGACGGTCTCCGGCTCGGGCTCGAGAGGCATGCCGAAGCGGCGAATGAACTTCTCGTCCTTGGCGAACCTCGGGGAGGCCATGCGATCGAAGACGTACTCCTCGGCGATGACCTTGAGTTGCGGGTCGATCAAGCCGTCAACCAGCGCGCGGATCGCGAGATGAGCGACGCGGCGCTTGCCCGATTCGTACTGGACGAGCAGGGCGTGAAGGTCGTCGAGGATCGGCCTCCAACCAGGGACCTTCGTCGGCGCGACGTTCTTGGCCGTGATGATCGGCCCAGAACCCCCTCCACCGCCACCTCCTCCGCCAGAGTCTCCGCTTCCAATCGGTTGCGAACTCGACGAGCCGACGTCGGGCGCCTCGAAGGACATCGTGTCCGTCTCGTTGGGGTCCGCGTCGAGGTTGCGGGTGGCCTTGAGGTAGGAGACGAGGAACGCGAGCTCCCCGTCCGTGAGATCGTCCTGGTCGCGCCTCGTCCTGCCGACGATGTGGTCCAGGGACTCGTTCGCCGCCGTGTCGACGGCCTCGAGGATCGTCGAGATCCGATCGATCTTGGCCTCGTCGGCCCCGGCCGCGCTCAGCGCGCTCGCGAAACCGGCGAGGCGTTGCGCCCCGTTTCCCGTGTCGCCGTAGAACGCGTTTCCGGACAGCTTCGCCATCGCCGACGGGTCGAACCCGCGTTGCGCGATGGCGGCCGAGGCGAGCTCGGCCAGAATTTGAGTGAGTTCCAATTGTGCTCCTGCTGGGATCTCGAAGGAGAAACCAGGGAGGGAGCATAGCTTAATTTGCCATGTTTGTCAACCCAGGAATGCCCTGTTCCTTGACAAAAATGAAAATTTCTGATAGCCTGCGTCCTCAGCATTGGCGCCGCCGATGCGTGGGAAAACAACTTCACCAGGGAGCCATCATGGCCGACAGCAAGCAGAACGACAAGAACAAGAACGGCAAGAACGAGCGAAGCAGCGAGGTCCGGCAGACCATCCGCGAGCTGAAGATCGGGGAGCATCTCGACATCCTGCGGGTCAACGGGGTCCACGTCGAGATCGAGCGCATCGGCGATACCGAGCGTCCCCCGGTCGAGATCGTCCACGGCATGCGCTTCTGCAGGCTGATGGACCGGACGGCTCGGCCGCTCGAGATCGCCAAGAAGCACACGGCGATCTTCGGGGACGCACTCCGGACGGGCCGCTTCGGCGACCCGATGCTGGACTTCCCCATCGCCATCCACGGCGCGTACATGAAGCAGGTCGGCAGCGACCTGGTCTTCATCGACGAGGAGAACCGCTGCTTGGTCTACGGCGCCACGCCCCTCGCGTTCTACCGCGACGGGGCCTGCACCATCCCCGAGACGCCGGTCAGCGGCCTCGTGGCGTGGAGCTACAGCAACGGCCGCAAGACCGTGGGCCTCTTCCTCCCGCTCGACCTCGAGAAGGCCGACAAGGAAGGCTGGTTCATGCGCGCGGCCGCGCACAAGGGCGTGAAGACGACGGTCCAGATCTACCCCGGGATTCGAAAGGACCGGGACGGCAAGGTCCGCGGGATCGAACCGCAGGCCATCCACCTGTCGGGCCTGAAGATCCTGTCCCCGCTTCCGCCCATCGTGGCGTGGACCCACCCGTGCGAGTTCATGCTGACCCAGCGCGGCGACATGATCATCGCGGTTCCGCTCCCCGCGGTGGGAACGGCGCTTGCCCAGGAGGCCGTGGAGGAGGCCGTGGCGAGCGGCGAGATCGACATCGGCGACGGCGTCGAGGTTGGCCCCGAGGAGATGAAGGTCGCCAAGGGCGAGGTGCGCAGCATCTGGACGGTGCTCGAGTCCGCGCACGAAACGGACGGCGTCACCTTCGACGCGATCACGGTCGACTCGTCGTACGGCCAGCTGCGCGATGCCTCACGGACGATCGCGTTCGCGCTGCACCCGGACAAGGTGCAGGGACGCATGACGAAGGTCCCCGGCGTCTCGGCGAACTTCATCGCGCGGGCGGTGAAGCAGGCCGGCCTGCAGTTCAACCTGCTGGACACGGCGTTCAAGAAGGCCCTCGCGGTCCGGGACGAACAGCTCAAGGCGGTCAACCTCGGGCTGGAGGCGATCACGATGGACGCGGACGAGCTGTCGGAGGCTTCGAAGGCCGATGACGGCGAGGACGTGCTCACCACCATGATCGGGAAGGCTCTGAGCCAGGGCTTCTCCTGGAAGAACCCGAACCACCGCGGCCTCCGCAACCACTGCCTCGGGGCGATCCGCAGGCTCCTGAAGGCCGCGGCGGAAGCGGCGAAGGCAGCGGAACCGCCCGCAGACGAAGCGCCCGCGGCGGCCCCTGAAGCCGACGCCGCTCCGCCCGAGGCGGCCGTCTAGGCACACTGACGACACCCCGCGTGTCGTCTTTTTCTTTTCCTAAATTCCAAACAGTCTCTTCGCGTTCTCCGTCGTCACGCGATCGACTTCCTCAAGGCTTACTTTTTTCAGCTCGGAAATCTTTGCCGCGACGAACCGAACCATCCAGGGCTCGTTCCGTTCTCCCCGGTGCGGGACCGGCGTCAGGTACGGCGAGTCGGTCTCAACCATCATGTTCTCGAGCGGAAGGTCACGGACGACTGTTTGGAGCGGCGAGATCGGTCCTTCCGTCTTGCGCGGCGGGAACGTAATAACGCCCGTAAACGAGATTAAAAAACCGAGCTCGACGTACGCCGTCGCTTCCTCGATCGTCCCAGTAAAGCAGTGGATCACTCCCCGCCTCTGCAACTTCCCCGCCTCGAGGTACTCGCGGATGATCGCCTGCTGGTCGGCATGCGCGTCGCGGCAGTGGATGACCACGGGAAGGCCGACTTCGTGCGCAAGGTCGAACTGCTGGCGGACGGTGACCTTCTGCTTCGCGATCGTCTCGTCGCGGTCGACGTTCTCAGGCAGGCGGTAATAGTCGAGCCCGCACTCGCCAATGGCGACGCACTTCGGATGTCGCGCAAGCTCGAGATACGTCGCGTGGTCGAACGTCTCGCACCGCGTCTTGATCTTGACCGGACCGTCAACGCCGGGCGCTGGCGGAGAGCCTCCGCCAAGTTCCTGCTCGTCGAAGAACTCCTGCTCGCACAGATGATTCGGATGCAAGCCGACCGTCGCCCAGAGCCCGTCGTACTTCTCCGCGACCTTCAGCCCGTTTGCGCTCGTCGTCGCCTGCGTTCCCACCGAAACCATACGCACGCCCTTTTCGAGCGTGCGGCGGATAACCTCGTCCATGTCCTCCTTGAACGCGTTGAAGTGAACGTGACAGTGCGTGTCGATCATAGATAGGCTTTAGGCAGTTAGGCCTAAGGCTTAAGGACTTTTCGTTAAGGACAATCCTTAAGCCAAACGCCTTTCAGCCTTTAGCCTACTTTGTGAGCAATTTCGTCCCCTCGGGATACATCACCTGGATCGCCGCGGTGACGGCGAGAAGATACGTCGCCACGTTCGATTGCTCGAGGGCGGCACGCACGGCGTCGTTCGGAAGATATTGAAGGGCGAAGAAGAGGACGACGCCGACGACGATCACCCCTTCGACGAAGCCGAACGCGGCGCCGAGGAGGCGATTGAAGGTCTTGGCGAACGGGACCATGGCGAAGATGCCGAGGACCTTTTCGACGACCCAGAACAGCAGGCCGATCAGGCGGGAGATGACGAGAAAAATAAAGATGAACAGGACGATCTTCGCAATCGCCCCACCGCCGAGAAACGATCCGAACTTCGCGAACGCCGGGTCGATGAGCCGGCTCGTGATGACCGTTCCGAGGATGGTTCCGATCAGGCTCCCGAGCGTATGGACCAGCCCGAACAGGAATCCGAAGAGGACGAACAGGCCGATAATGACGACAAGGATGAGATCGACGAGAAACATATTATTCTTTTCGCGGGAATAATGGTTCGCCTTTCACAATGGTAGCACCCGGAACGAGTTTGCCCCATGCGCCGTCGTCGGGAAGGCGGACGGTCGCCGCGTCGACGGAAAGGTCGGCGAGGATCTTCGTGGCCGCGCCCGGAGTAACCGGGAGAAGAGCCGTCGCGATGATCCGAACGGCCTCGAGCAGCTGATAGAGGAACGGCGACACGTCGATTCCCTCCTTGACCTTCTTCCACGGCGCCTCCACGTCGATGGCCTGGTTGCACGCGGTGGCAAGGTCCTCGACCGCGCGGACGGCCTCGTCGAACCGATAGCGCGCGATCGCGTCGTGATACGCCGTCCAGAACGCTGCCGTTTCGAATCTGTCCTCGACGACCGCGGGAACCTTCCCGTCGCAGAACTTCGTCGCCATCATCGTGACGCGCGCCGCAAGGTTGCCGACTCCGTTCGCAAGCTTCGACGCGTACGTTTCGCCGAATACCTTCGCCGAGTAGTCGCCGTCCTGGTACGACGGGATCGCGCCGAGCAGATAGTAGCGCGTGGCGTCCGTGCCATGCGACGCGACAAGGTCGTACGGGTTCACGACGTTGCCGAGCGACTTGGACATCTTCTGTCCTTCCGCGGTAATGAAACCGTGGATGAAGATCTGCTTCGACAAAGGGATTCCCGCGGACAGCAGCATTCCCTGCCACATAGCCGACTGCTGGCGCAGGTTGTCCTTTCCGGCCACCTGGACACCGGGCCAGAAGTCCGCGAACAATCCGTCGGTCTTCGGCCAGCCGAGCGTCGAGATATAATTCACCAGCGCGTCGAACCAAACATACATCACCTGATCCGCGTCGTCGGGAACTGGGACGCCCCACGGCATCTTGGACGCGAGGCGCGAGATGCTGAAGTCCTGGAGACCGCCCTCGACGAAGTTCCGAATCTCGGTGAGACGATGGTCGGGAACGACAAAGTCCGGGTGCGTCGCGTAGTGGTCGAGAAGCGCCTGCTGGTAGTTGGACCATCGGAAAAAGTAGTTCTCCTCCTCGATCAGCTCAAGCGCCATGTTCGGATGGACCGGGCATTTCCCTTCGACGAGTTCCGAGTCTGTCTTCTCCAGCTCGCATCCGACGCAGTACTTCACGCTGTATGCCTTCTTGTAGATGTCTCCGGCGTCCGCGCACTTTTTCCAAAACGCCTGCGCCGCCTCGATGTGATGCGCGTCGGTCGTGCGGATGAAATGCGTATACGTCAGGTTCAGGGCCTGCTTGAGCCCGTCGAACTTGGCCGCGTATCCGTCGCAGTAGGCCTTCGGATCCATCCCCAGCTCCTTCGCGTTGTTCCAAATCTTCATCCCGTGCTCGTCCGTCCCGGTGTTGAAGACGACGGTATCGCCGAGAAGACACCGGTAGCGCGCAAGCATGTCCGCCTGGACGATCTCAAGCGCGAACCCGATGTGCGGGTCGGAATTTACGTATGGGAGCGTGGTGGTGATGTAATAGTTTGACATACTCGGAAGGTTAGCGAGGAGCGATGACGACGACGAATTCGCCTCGAATACTAGTCTTTTTCAGACGCTCTGTCACGTCGGCGGCCGTACCGCGGTAAATGGTCTCGTGCATCTTGGTGAGCTCGCGACAGACGACGATGCGGCGGGTTGGCATGTTGGCGTTGAGCTCGTCGAGGCACTTTTCGATGCGGTGCGTGCTTTCGTAGAAGACGACGGTCGTCGACATTCCGACCAAATCTCTAAAGAATGTCTGACGACCTTTTTTGTGCGGGGGGAATCCGAGGAACGTAAACGAATCCGTCGGAAACCCCGACACGGACAGCGCGGCGATGGCGGCGCAGGCTCCCGGGATCGGGACGATCGTCACGGTTTCGCCCAGCTCGCGGACGACGGCTTCGACGAGTCGACCTCCCGGATCGGAGATGCCCGGCGTCCCAGCGTCAGTCACAAGCGCGAGCGACTTCCCTTCCTTGAGCATCTCCAGAATCTTCTTCACGTCATGGTCGTCGGAATGCTGGTGGTAGGCCACGAGCGTTCGTTGAATCCCAAAGACGGACAGAAGCTTCGACGTGACGCGCGTGTCCTCGCAAAGGATCGCGTCGACGGACGCAAGCGTCTGCTTGGCGCGCTCCGTCGTGTCTGACAGGTTCCCGATGGGCGTGGCGACGATGTAGAGGGTTGGCATAGGCTATGGGAGTTGATAGAGCGTGATTCCGGGATACGCGGCGGCGAAGACGAACCAGAATCCCTGGACGACGCTGTCGGACGACGCGATCAGCGCCTGGACGTCTTTGACCTTGGCGACGGCGTCCGCGGGATAGGCCGTTCGCGCATCCCCGTCCGTCACGACGTACACCATTGTCTTCGCGGGGAGCCGCGCGTCGACCGTCGTTAGTGGGAACAGGATCGACGGCGATGCAGCGTAATTGCCGTACGGATCGCGCGTATAGTCGCGACTGGCGGCGGTGTCGCGCGACAGAACCTCCCCGCGCGGGTTTTCAACCTTCCAGTCGGTCCACGATACGACGGTCGTCTGGTACGGCACGAGGACCGTCCCTGACCGTTCTCCGACGACGGCCCGGCCAAGGATCTGGCTCCAGAGCGACTTCGTCGCCGCGTCGACGAGAATGAGGTTGTCGCTCCAAAGCGAGCCGGCGACGTGGAAGACCGTCGTCACGTCCGGCCGCTCAAAGACCATCCCGGTCATCGTCAGCGGCGAGAATGTCACCGCAAGGTTCTTATCGCCGAACGTGTCGTTGACGATCTCGTGCCAGACAACGATCTGAAAGGGATAGAACCGGTGCCTTCCGTCCAATTCGACGTCCAATCCCATTCCGTCGTCCTTCAGATATTGGTCCGCCTCCGCAACGGATTCGAAGATCGGGGTATCTATTGATGGGATTCCGCCGTCCGGAGTTCCTCCCGAGACAAGGTCCGACGCGTCGAACCCGCGATTCGCGTCCGTCGTATCTTCCGGCGGCACGCGATAAAACCAATGGAACCCGTACAAAATGACGGATGCCACCAGCCCTAGGAGAATCGCGATTCCGATAGTTGATCGTCGCATAGATGTCGCGTAGTATAGTAGCATACACTAACAACCAATATGCAATACGAGCCCAAGCTCATTCCGTTCGCGACGCCGCTCATCGGCATCTCGGACAAGACCATCGCGATCCATCACGACAAGCTGTACGTTGGGTACGTGAACAAGATGAAGGAAATCGCGGACAAGCTCGTCGAGCTCTCGAAGAGCCCGGAGGCGCTCGCCGCCGCGAACCAGTCGTACTCCGAGCTGCGCGCGCTTCGCGACGGCGAGACGTTCGCCACGAACGGCGTGTACCTCCACGAGCACTACTTCAACGTCCTCGGCGGCGATGGCGCCCCAAGCGGTTCGCTCGCGGACGCGATCTCGGAACAGTATGGGTCCGTCGACGCGCTCATCGCGCTGGTCTCTGCAACGGGCATGGCCATGCGCGGGTGGGTCGTCCTCGCCTGGGACACGCATCTCGCTCGTCTCAAGATCTATGGCGCCGACGCCCACAACCAGGGCGGCGTCTGGGGCGCCATTCCGCTCATCGTCCTTGACGTCTACGAGCACGCCTACTTCATCGACTACGGCGCCGACCGCAAGGCATACATCTCCGACTTCTGGAAAAACCTCAACTGGGCCGCCGCGACGGCCGTCTACGACAAGGCAAAGCTGATTAACCTTTCCTAACAACTATGATTCGCATCTCTCAACCGGCCCCGAATTTTTCCGACGTTCCGTCCTATTGCAAGGGCGCGGAGTTCTTTCCGTCGATCAGTCTCAAGGACTTTTCCGGCAAGTGGCTCGTATTCTTCTTTTATCCACGGGACTTCACCTTCATCTGCCCGACGGAACTTCGCGGGTTTGCCTCGCACAAGGAGGAGTTCTCGGCGCTGAATGCCCAGGTCCTCGCCTGCTCGACGGACTCGGAGTGGAGCCACAAGAACTGGTTCGAGCGCGACCTCCCGGAGGTCGACTACCCGATCCTCGCCGACAACACCCACGAGATCGCGACGGCCTACGACGTCTACAACCCCGACGACGGCCTCGCCGAGCGAGGAACGTTCATCATCGACCCGGAAGGTATCATTCGATACGTCCTCGTCTCGTCCGGCTCGGTTGGACGCTCGGTCACGGAGACGCTCCGCGTGCTCAAGGCGCTGCAAAGCGGCGAGCTGTGCCCGATTGAGTGGTCGGTAGGCGAAAAGACGTTGGGAAAGGCGTAAAATTGGCTGATTTATACAAAGACCGGTGTAAAAACCGGTTTTTTGATTTTGTAACCATTGGGGAGATGCCTCGTTGTAACACCCGAATCAATCATTAACCTTTTCCTATGGATTATCGCATCATTCTCCCGACCCTCGTTCTCGGCGCAACCCTCGCCCTTGCCGGTGCTGGTTGCACCGGCTCTACTCCGACGGCAAAGACCGTCGTACAGCCCGCTCCTGCGGTCCAGCAGGCCGCCCCGGCCCCGGTCGTCATCGCTCCGACGCCCGTCGCCGCCGTCATCCCGGCATGTACCAAAGCCGGAACCGTGACCTACGTCAACACGGACGACACGAACGCGAAATGGACGATCAGCCTCAACGGCAAGGTCGTGGCGACGCTCGACCACGGAGGCGAGGCCGCGGTATACCCGTGGCTTGAGACTCCGGGAATCACGTACCTCGCGTTCGATCCGACCGGTCTTGGCGGATACATCCCGCTCGGCGGCGGACACGAGAAGCTTGTCGCCGTCGATCACTGCACGGGAACGGTCTCGACCTTCGTCGAACCGCGAGGGGGTCTGGGCCTTCAGCTGCTGTCCACGGACGGATCCAAGCTGATCTCGCTCGCCCAGTTCGACGGGACCGTCGGAACGGTGACGCACATCTACGTCTGGGATACGAAATCGGCGCTCGCCGATGCGAAGGTGGCCCCGGCGCATGATTTCACACTGCCGGACGAATGGGGCATGATTGGACAGTTTACTCTGAACGCCGACAGCTCAAAGCTCGCCTTCGCGGTCGGAGAGGGTCCGGACAATGAGCATGGCGCGGTTTACACGCTCGATCTCTCGTCGGGCAAGTTCGCAAAGGTCCAGGAGCGCGCGGACGGATTGATCTACGCAAAGGGATGGAACGCGAACGGAACCGTCAACGTCTCGACGACACTCGAGTAACGACGATTCGAAAAAGGCGCCGGGACTAGATGCCCAGCGCCTTTTTTAGTTTCTCCTCGTCGAACCCGACGATCGTCTTCCCGTCGATGTCGACGACCGGAACGCCGAGCTGACCGGTCTTCTTGATCATGTCGTGCGCGGCTTTCGCGTCGGCGGACACGTCGATGTCCGTGAACGCGACGTCGTGCTTCGTCAGGAATTTCTTGACGAGCTTGCAATACGGGCAGGTCGGGGTTGAGTAGACGATGACGGTCATACGCGAACGGGACTAAAGTCCCTGTGAACTTGTTCAAACGGACTTTAGTCCGGCTTCGATTTCCAAGGGACTTTAGTCCCGTGTGGCGTGCGCGACAATCTCCGGAATATCCTCCTCCGTCACCTGTCCGAACCAGACGTTCTCCGGCATAACCACGACCGTCGCGCCCGTCGAGCAAGCGTTGAGACAGCCCGTCTTGACCACGCGTACGTCCGCCGAGACCGCTTTGATCGCCTCCTTAAGCTTGGTGTGCAACTCGACGGATCCCTTCGCCATGCAGCATTCGCGTCCGTCGTCGCGCCCGTTCGTGCAGACGAGGACGAGCCTGCCATACTTCGTCTCGACCGGGATCATAGCGCGCGAAGATATTCGAGCAGCGTGCGGACCGCGTGGCCCGTGGCGCCCTTCCTCGTGTACGGGTTGACGGGATGCTCGGCGAACGCCGGTCCGGCGATGTCGAGGTGGACCCACGGGATCCCGTTGACGAACTCCTGGAGCAGCAGGCCCGCGGTCAGGCTTCCTCCCCAGCGCGGAGCATCGTTCTTGTAGTCCGCGATGTCGGTCTTGATCAGCTCCTTGTATTCCTCCGGCAGCGGCATGCGCCACATCAGCTCGCCGGCAGACTTTGCGGCGGTCTCGACCTTCAGCGCGAGCGCGTCGTCGTTTGACATGAGACCGGTAATCTCCTCGCCGAGCGCGACGACGCAGGCGCCGGTAAGGGTCGCAAGGTCGATGATCGCGTTCGGCTTGAGGCGAGCGGCGTACGTCAGCGTGTCGGCGAGCGTCACGCGGCCCTCGGCGTCGGTATTCTTGATTTCCATCGTCTTGCCGTTCATGATCGTGAGCACGTCTCCCGGTCGGACGGCCGTTCCCGACGGCATGTTCTCGACCGCGCCGAAGATTCCGTGCACCTCCGCGTTCGGCGCCAGCTCCGCGATCACGGAGAACGCCCCGATCACCGCGGCCGCCCCGGCCATGTCGCACTTCATCGTCTCCATCGAGTTGGCGGGCTTCAGCGAAAGGCCGCCCGAGTCAAACGTGACGGCTTTGCCAACGAGGGCGATGGACTTCGTCTTGGTCGTCGCGTTCGCCGGACGATAGGTCATGTGGACCAGGAATGGCTCGTGCTCGCTTCCCTTCGCGATGCCGAGCAATCCGCCCGCGCCCATCTTTGCGAGCTGCGCGCGGTTGAACACCCTGATCTTCATTCCCGGACTCGCCTTCGCGATGGCCTTCGCGGCCTCGACAAGATCGGCGGGAACCATGTGCGACGGCGGCGTGTTTACGAGATCGCGGGCCAAAATCGTCGCCTGCGCATACGTCTCGCCAAGCTTCGCGCCCTCCGCCGCAAATCGTGCCTTCTTCCCGTCCGTCGTTACGATCGAGAAGCTCGTCGGCGACTTCTTGGGGGATTCCTTCTTGTACCGGCCATACTCATAGTCCGCGAGCAACACGCCCTCTGCGATCGCCTTGCCGCAAAGCCGTGCCGCGTATTCCCCGCCTCCCGCGCCGTGCAGGACGGATACGACCGTCTTCGCGCCGATCGACTTCGCGACGTTCAGCGATGCGGCCGCCGCGACGCGCACGGTCTCTTCCGAGAACTTCTTCTTGTCGCCGAGTCCGACGATCAACAAGCGCTTCGCCGGGATCGCGCCGCCGGTCCGAATCGAAAGCGTCGTCCCGAGCGCGGCCTTGAACTGGTCTTCCTTCGCGATCGTGTCGACAAGTCCGTCGAGCTTCGCATTGACCGCCTCCACCGCGCCGCCGAGCTTTTCTCCGGCAAACAAATTGAGTACAAGCAGATCTGCCTTTTCGTCGATGAGGTTTCCTTTTCGGACGGTAATGGTCATAATGCGGTTAGACGGTAAATCCATAGACGATCGGCAGCGTCATCGCCGCGAAGATCAGGATGGAGATGAAAAAGAAATGGTAGGCGCGGTCACGAAAATCGGAGCAGTCCTTGCCGCGACACCAGGCCGCGGTTAGGACGAAGATGATCGCGTAGACGGTGGCGACGAACAGGTAGAGCGAGCCGAGCGCGTCCGTTCGCGACGTTCTGAACCAGACAAGGTTCGTAATCCATGCGGCCTGGAGCGCGACTCCGGCGGCAAAGAGGGCGGCGGCGGCCAAGGACTCGTGGACGCGGGATTTGAACCAGGAGAGCATAGGATTAGATCATTGATTCGATCGCGATGACGATCGTCGCGATCAGGGAGGCTGCGGTCGAGAGCGCGACGGCGTTGCGATAGTCGCTCGCGTGCTTCTCGGCGATGCGCTCTTGGTAAACGTTCAGGATGACGAGGGACGATCCCGTCAGAATAAGCGGGAGGATCGCGAGCAGACGCCGGTGGGACGCGGCCACGAGCGACAGGAGTTGGGTCTGATCCGTGACGACGGGCGTTGCCCCCGCCCCGAACAGATCGACCAGGACGACCCCGGCGAGTGACAGAAACGACACGGCCAACGTCCCGATCAGCACGCGAACGGCGGGCGGGTGCTTGTGGACAAGCAGGGCGACCGTGGCGGACGCCGTGAGCAGAATCATGGCGATTCCAAGGAGGATTGTTGCAGGATCGAGCGGAATCATACGGTATTATTCTATCATACTTGACCAATCCCAACCATTCCGCTATTATTCTGGCAAATCCGTAACTCTTCGAACTTCGTCCTGCGAGCTTCGAGTTTTCTACCTATATATGGGAATGCGCAAAAAAATTCGAAACATGTGGAAAGCCGAGCGCAAGGTCAATCTCGCCGACCAGCGCCGCGCCAAGGCGATCCGCTTCGTCAAGGCCGCCGCCAAGGCTGCCGCGGCCGTCTAGCATGAACCGAAAGGAACAGTTCAACCTCCTGTTCCCGAATACGCCTGCCTTTCGCTGGAAACAGATTGAGCAGGCGTTTTTCGTTTCCTCGATCGCCGGCTGGGACGGCGTGACCTCCCTGTCCAAGGAGATGCGCGCCAAGCTCGTCGACCTCCCGTGGATGTCCGTCTCGACGAATACCGTCATGGTCGGAAAGAAACGGGACACGCACAAGGCGCTGCTCAATCTTGCAGACGGCCAGGTGATCGAGTCCGTGCTGATGGAGAACGTGCGCGGCGACTGGACCATCTGCGTCTCCTCGCAGGTCGGATGCGCCATGCGCTGCGGTTTTTGCGCGACCGGAAAAATGGGCCTGAAACGCTCGCTCACTTCCGACGAGATCGTCGACCAGTATCGCTTCTGGCAGACATACCTGACGAACCAGCGGCCATCGCTTCCCTCCAACCCTTCCCGTATCTCCAACGTCGTCTTCATGGGCATGGGCGAGCCGCTGGCAAACTACGAGAACGTGAAGGAGACGCTGAACGTTCTCCTTGCCCACACCGACCTCGGCAAGACGCGCATCACCGTCTCGACCGTCGGAGTCCTTCCGCGTCTCGAGCAAATTCTTACCGACAAGGACTGGCCGCACGTGCGCCTCGCCGTCTCGCTGCACAGCGCCGTGGCAGCCACGCGCAAGCAGATCGTGCCGACCTCGTACGACGATTTCCTCCCGAAGCTTGCGGACTGGGCGCGCCGATATCTTGACGTCCTCGGCAACCGACGCCATCACCTCACCTTCGAGTACGTGATGCTCAAGGGCGTGAACGACACGAACGAGCAGGCGCACGCCCTGGCCTCGTTCGTCCGCTCGATCGGGAACGTCCGCTGCAACCTGATCCCCTACAACCTTACCGACTGCGAGTTCGAATGCAGCGAGGAGAACCAGATCTCCCGCTTCCTCGCCATCCTTGGCCAGGCAGGGATCACGGCAATGAAGCGCAAGACGATGGGCGATGACATCGCCGCCGCGTGCGGACAGCTCATCGTGCTGACCGCGGCCATTGACAAGAGTGCCGTTTAGGAGAAAACTTTCCAAAGACCTCGGAGACACCATGGAACTCGCCGTACTTTCCCGCAGCTTCTTCCCGCCAACGCTCGCGCACGCATGGATCGCGAGGGAGCTCGCGGCGCAAATACGCCAACGTATTGATCCGTCCACGCGGATGGTATGCGCCGGATGAGTTTGGATCGATGCACGCTTGGCAGCGCGAGGAGATCGTGCGCCTGGCCTTCGAGGGGATCGATGACGCTCGCATCGCGTTTGACTTCTCCGATCTGAACCGCTCGTTCACGCCGCCGGCCGAACTGCACGAACAGCTGCTCGCCTCCGGAATCTCCCCGATAATCGTGGTCGGATCCGGCTATGTCCTGAACGGTGACTGCGGGAGCTCGGACATCCAAGGCAAGTGGAAGGACGGAAAGCGGCTTTGGAACGTGGCACGGTTTCGCGTCGTCACCCGACAGGACGAGTGCCGTCCGGAAGACCTTCCTCCCCGTCATGACGGCCCCGTGCTCGTCTGTCCGCTCGACGCCTCCTCCACCTCGGTACGGGAGGCATACGCCGACGGCAACGTCGAGGAGGCCGAACGCCAGCTCCAGCCGCAGGTTGCCGCGTACATCGCGAGGCATGGACCCTTTCGTCAGATCGAGCCTTCGATCTGATTTTTTTATAAAAATCGCGGGGCCGACGTTCGGCCCCGCAGTATCAGGACAGGATTCTCCGTTCGATCTCCGCGATCGCCGTCGCGAGGCGCTCCTCCGGAGACCCCGTCACGACGACGTATGGAAATCCCTCCTCGTCGAGCCGCTCGACGAAGCGCCGTTGCATCGCGTGGCGAATGTGCTCGCCGTCGCGGAGCCCGTCCTGGACGAACGGAATCTCGTCGCCCGTGAGAATATACAGCGCATAGCGGCGTCCCGAGTGGACGGCCTCCACCTCGGAGGAACGCGTTTCCAGGTAGCGCTCGTGCCAGAGCCCGGTCGCGAACGCGTTCGTATCGCACACGAGCAGGCGGTCCGCGGTGGCGGCCAGGGCGTCCTCCATCGCGCATTGAGTGCGCGCGATGTGAACGAACTCGCCCGTGTTCCAGTCCGAGGACTTCGAGGACGAGAACTTGCCCTCGCAGTACGTCCGCCCGTATTCCGGTACCCACGCGGTGCGATAGTGCTCCGCGAGGGCGCGGGACAACGTCGTCGTTCCCGTCGACTCGGCGCCGAGGACGCAGACGCGCGGAAGGAAGTAGTCGCGCACGCAGGGCTCGAGGTAGTCCAGGTTCGCCAGCGGGTCCTGGCGCACGGCGGTTCCGGAGATCGGAACGGCCGTGCGCTTCTTGTCCACGCAGACATGCGCGCACCCAAGGAAATGCGCGAACGGGTCGCCGTAATCCTCGGAGGTGAACACCGCGTCCGGCGCGAACCCGATCGTCGCGCGGACGTAGTTCGCCCACCCCTCGGAATCGTCATCCGCGACGGTGTCCGGAATGACACGAACGTCCGCGCCCGGATGAATCTTGCGAATCCACTCCGCGCGCAGGGCCGCGGGAATGGCCTGGGCCGGGTTGTCGCAGACGAGCACGATGACCTGGGACGCGTTTTTCATAGCGGTGTCGATGAGATACTTATGGCCGCGGTGCGGCGGATAGAACTTTCCAATCACGAGGCCGTTTGCAAACATGATGTCCTCCCATGGACGCTAGGGTGAGATGGCCGTGCGCTTCCAGGCGCGAAGGCCGGAAATGCACAGGCAGAAGAAGACGGCGTACAGGACGGCCGTGAGCGGAAGGCCCTTCAGAGCATAGAGGCCCACGTACACGACGTCCGCGGCCATCCAGACGTACCAGTTCTCCAGATACTTTCGCGTCAGGAGATACTGAGCGACAAGGCTGGCAACGGTCGTAGACGCGTCGAGAAACGGGGCCGCGTCCCCGACGGACGCGAGATACCGCTGCATGAGGGCCGTCGCGACGATCGCAAGCGGGACCAACGCCAGCCATTCGCGAGCCGGCGTTCGCGAAACCCGCAACGCGTCGTGATGCGTCCCGCCCCGAACCCACCAGTACCAGCCGAGAACGGACAGGACAATGTACACCACCTGCAGTCCCATGTCCGCGAACAGATGCGCGTTCCAGAACAAGACGACGAAAAAGACATTGTTAGCGATGCCGATCGGCCAGCACCAGACGTTTTCCTTCACGGTCAGCCAAACGGTGAGACCTCCGGTGACGAATCCGAGCGCCTCCACGAGGTCGATCGGGAGCGCGCCGGTGGCGGATCCGAGCAGAAGGACGGCGGAGGCGACGGACAGGACTGCGAGAGGGCGTTTCATAGTTATTGTATTAATGACGTTAACTTATCCCCATCGTAATCCTTAGTTTGTGTATTGTCAACACTTACAAACGCTGGAATGGCGGCGTCTCATTTTCCAATACACATAGCCAATTTTCTCTTGTCAATCCCCCTCATCCCTTGACGCGGGCTCTTTTTTCCCGTATGGTAAAACTCTTAACAAAACCCCTATGTCCAACCTCGCATACAATTACGAGATTCCGCGGACTCCCGCCGCAATGGCTGGCGTTTGCGATGGTTGTGATTTCATGGCCGGGTTTTCTCTGCGTTCGACCGCCCGATAACGGCGGTCGAGGTCAGCGCAGGCCCGACCATCCCGGTTGGGTTTCCACCGTTTCCTGGAGGCAGTCTTGTTCCTTTCATTCGTCAAGGATTACGCGAAGCTGGTACGTCCGTTCGCGTCGAAAATCAAGCGCGCGGCGGTCTGGGTAAGCGTCGTGCAGGTCCTCGCGCTCTTCGAGCCGTACATGGTGATGCGGGTCGTGAACCTGATCATGGGATCCGGACAGAAGGCCGTCACGGAAATCGGGCCGCTCTGCCTGTTCATGCTCGGTATCCTCACGGTCATCGGAATCGTGAACATGCGAAAGACCGTGACGATCCGCGACGCGTGGACCACCATCGAGCACGACCTACCGCTCATCGCGGGAACAAAGCTGCTGGAGCTCCCGTACGTGTTCCACCAGACGGAAAATACGGGTCTGCTCATCGGCAAGATCGTGCGCGGCGTATACAAGTGCGGCCAGATCATGGGCACCTTCCTGTTTGACATCTTTCCGCTGCTCATCCAGACGCTCGCGACCGGCGCGCTTCTCGCCTACTACAGCCCCGAGTCGGCACTCATCTTCGCGGCGGTATTCGTGACGTTCGTCGCGATCACCTCGGCCGTCAAGACGAAATGGGCCGCCTACCGCATGGCGCGCCACCGCAAGTTCGCCGACGCCGACGAGGTGCTCGGCCAGGCGATCACGAACGTGATGACAACCCAAGCGTTCGCGCAGGAGATCTGGGAGATGGCCCGCGTGAAGATGATCCGCGACGAGATTGTCCGGCTCATGAAGCCCGAGTTTCACGCGTACGACATTTCAGACTTCACGCGCAATACGCTCGTGAGTGCCGGGCGTGTCGGCGTCATCTACGTGTGCGCGACGTCCGTCCTCGACGGCTCCCTTTCCGTGGGAATGCTCGTGTTCGTCATTACGCTCGCGGAGAAGGTGTTCATCGGCTGCTACCGGATCGGCGCCATCTTCGAGACCGCCATGGAGGCAATCGACGCGGTGCGCGAGATCAACGTGATCCTTGCCGAGGTTGACACGGTTCCCGATCCGACCGAACCCGTCGCGGTTCCGAACCGCCTCGTCGGAGGAATCGAGTTCCGCGGCGTCGACTATGCCTACCGCAGCCGCCGTGAAGGCAAGGAATACCATGCGTCGAAGCTTGCGCTCACGGGAATTACCCTCACGTTTCCCGCAGGCAGGATGGTCGCGATCGTCGGAAAGTCCGGCAGCGGCAAAAGCACGCTCGCAAAGCTGATCATGCGGTGCGACGACCCGACGGCAGGACAGATCCTGCTGGACGGAGTCGACCTGCGGGCATATGGCAAGCGCCAGTTCCGCCGGCAGATCGGGTATGTGCTCCAGGACGTGCAGATCTACGACATGACCGTGGCCGAGAACATCGCGTACGGACGCCCGGACGCCACGCGCGAGGAGATCGAGCTTGCCGCGCACATCGCCGACGCGCACGGGTTCATCGGCGAGCTCGAGAACGGATACGACACGAAGGTTGGCGACCGCGGGTTTCGACTCTCGGGCGGACAGCGCCAACGGCTGGGGATTGCGCGGGCATGGCTTCTCGACCCGCCCATCGTCATCCTCGACGAGGCGACCTCGAGCGTCGATTCCATCGCCGAGGCCAAGATCCAGGGGTTCATGGCCAAGCACAAGGCCGGCCGCACGTTCATTGTCATCGCCCACAGGCTTTCGACGATCCAGTCCGCGGACATCATCGTCGTGCTGGAGGAAGGCCGCGTAAAGGAGGTTGGAACCGACGAGCAGCTTCGTCGCAAGAACGGCCTGTACAACGAGCTCGTCTCCATTCAAAACAGCGTCGAAGCGACGCTGTAGTGAGTCTCTTCCCGTCCACCCAGGACGGGTTTTTTTTACCCGATGAACCTTCTGCGCCAAATGCGCCCCATGAGCCCTTTCGTTACTCCGCGAGCCTGTACGTCACGGACACGTTCAGCGTCACGTCGTTCGTCCCCGCAAGGATCTCCGGCGCGGCGTTTGTCATCGACTTGTCCATCATTACGCCGCCGAAGTACGGGACCGGGCCGTTGTCGACGTATTCGCTGTAACCAATCACCTCCTCGAGCCGCAGCCCGAGCGTCTTCGAGAGCGCCGCGGCCTTCTCGGTTGCATCGGCGAGCGCCTTTTCGCGCGCCTGGGCCTTGAGCGCGCTCGGGTCATCGATCGTGAAGTTCGGGCCGCTAATGTTCGTAGCGCCGTTCTTCCCCGCCGTGTCGAGCACCGTGGAAATTTTGGCCGTGTCGCGCACCTTCACGGTGAGCTGCTGGCTGACCGTCCATCCGGCCGGCGTGGAAATACCCGTGTCCGGATCGTACGTGGTGTTCTGGTAGACGCTGTAATTCGCCGTCTGCAGGTCGTCCTTCGCAATGCCAAGCGCGACGATCCGATTGATCAGCGCGTTCACCCCGTCGGTATTGGCCTGCTGCGCGACGGCGACGGCGTCGCCCTTTGACTCGATTCCCATGCTGATCGACGCGATGTCGGGAACGCCGGTAACCTTGCCGGCTCCCTCGATCGTAATCTGGTGCTCGACGGGGAGAGGCTTTGAGATGCGACGCGTCTGCGCGAGCGTCTGGGTCGTCTTTGCCATGAGAAAGGCGATGAGAAAGGCGAACGTAAGCAACAGTGCGAGCGCAAGCGGCTTATTCTCCTGCCAGGTTGGAAAAAGGGACGGTTGTTGCGTGGCCATAAGGATCGAGTCTCATTTTTTAACGGGTCGCGTTCATTTTAGCATGATTCACCGACTTCCACCAAAAGAATCCGACGACCGAGAACGTCATGAGCGGCGAGAGCCACTGCGGCACGTGAATTCCGAAGGCATCGGCGAGCATGATCGCGCCAAGGAAAAGGATCGAGTACATCGCGCCATTCTTCAGGTAGACAAGCTTCTTGATGCGGTCGATATTGCCGATTGTCAGCTGTCGCACGATGACGGCGCCAAACCCGTTCCCGATGAGGATGAGCGGAACGGAAAGCGTAAACGCGAACGCCCCCAGAACTCCGTCGATGGAAAAGGTCATGTCGATGATCTCAAGGTACATAATCTTCGCGATGTCGCTCATTCCCGAGTTTCCGCCCATCATCTGCTTTTCCGCGAGCTCCGCGTTCTGCTTGAAGCCGTGGGTGATGAAGAACGCCGTCGATCCGATCACCGCGCCGAATGCCATCACCGGATTGATCTTTAGCGCGAACCAAACGACGGTCGCGAGAATGACGGACACGACGGCATAGAACCAGACCCCTTGATTGTAGAAGAATTTCTCGCCGACAATCCCGAAGTTCTTTGTCTCTAGGAACAACCAGTGAAAGAACAGGAAAACAAGGAAGACTCCGCCGCCCGCGAGAAGGATCGGAGCGGATGCCTCGACGGCCTCAAGGACGCGCGGGTCGTTCGAGAACGTGGCGGTCAGGGACCCCATGAGTCCAAGCGACGGGTTCACGAAATAGACGATCAGCCACGGGAGCAGTCCGCGTACTACGAAGACGGCGAAGAAGAGACCCCATACAAGAAACCATTGGCGGGCTTTCTTGCCCATCCCATGGAGCACTTCCGCGTTGATGATGGCATTGTCGATGCTTGAGACGGTCTCGAAGACGGCAAGACCGGCGATGACGAGCAGCATGGAAAGATAGCTCATATTATTTGCGCGCGGCAATGAATAGGTCGGAGACGTTCGCGCCGGTCACCCCGGTCACGATGTGGTCGCCGGATTTTTTGAAGAAAGCGTAGGAAGCATTCTTGGCGAGCGCGACGTCGACGTTCATGCGAAGGGATTTTACATGCGACTTCGTCTCCTTGTCCGCGATCGCGCCGGCGGCTGGCGTATTGTCGATTCCGTCCGAGGCACAGGAGATGACGAGCGCGTCGTCGTCGACCGTCCCGAGGGCGCCGAGCGCGACCTCCTGGTTGCGTCCGCCCTTGCCGTTGCCGAGGATCGTCACGGTCGTCTCGCCCGCCGCGAATACCATCTCACCGGAACGCGGAAGACCCGCGAGGAGACGGCCGACTTCCCTTGCCTCACCGGTCAGACCCGTCGAGTAGACCCGGGTCCCGTATCCGCGACGCCTTGCCTCGACCTCCATCGCGGCGATGGCGAACGTGTTGTTCATCAGGAAGACGTTCGTAACCTTCTGGAAGAAAACGGGGTCCTTCGGCGTCTCGCGCAGCTCGCAGGTTGGAAGCTTGCACACCTTCAGCAGATCGTAGCGCTTCATGATCCGACGCGCGTCGGCCACGGTCGTCGTGTCCATGACGGTCGGCCCGGAGGAAATCACATGGATGTCGTTGCCGGGAACGTCGGAGAAGATCAGCCCGAGCAGCGTCGCCGGATAGGCGAGACGAGCGAACTGCCCTCCTTGAATCTCGGAAAGGTGCTTTCGGACCGTGTTCGTTTCCTCGATCGTCGCCCCCTGGCTCATCAGCGCGCGCGTCAGAATGGTCAGGTCGTCGCAGGAAAATTTGTGAGGCATGCACAGGAGCGCCGAGCCGCCTCCGGAGACGATCGTGATGATCAGGTCCCGGCTGTCGGCCTGACGTACGATTTCCATGATCTTTCCAGTCGCAATTCGGTTCCCCTCGCTTGGAAACGGATGCGTCCCCTTTATGCTCTTGACGCGCCTCAGATTCGCCTTCTTAACGTCAAGGACGATCCCGTCCGTGATTCGATCCCCAAGAATCTTCTCAAGTTCCTCAGCCGTCTGCAGGGAGGCCTTCCCGAAGCCGATGACGTACAGGCGGTTGAACGTCTTCAGATCAAAGGCGTTGCCGGCGACCGTCAGCACGGATCCCTTCAGGACGCACTGGCGACGAACGGCCTCGCGGGTCTTGATGGCGGCCAGGCCGGCCTTGAGGACGGCGAGAGAATCGCGACGAAGCTTTGTCATACGGATTTCTTTGCAAAATTGAGCGCCGCCGAGTTGATGCAGAATCGTTTCCCGGTCAGCGTCGGCCCATCGTTAAACAAATGCCCAAGGTGTCCTCCGCACTTCCGACACTTCACCTCCGTCCGAGACATCCCATGCGATCGGTCCTCGATGAGGTCTATCGCCTCGCTTGTCGACACGTCCGAAAAGCTTGGCCAGCCGGTGCCGGAGTCAAATTTGGTCTCGGAGGAAAAAAGGGTCGCGTCGCACGCCGCGCATCGGTATGTCCCGTCCTCGTGATGGTTCCAATACGCGTTCTCAAACGGGGGTTCCGTGCCGCATTGCCGCAAGACGGCGTACTGCTCGGGAGTCAGCGTTTCCTTCCAGGCATCGTCATTCATACGCCGACAGTATAGCACAAAAGCAAAACGCCCTCGCCGAGGCGAGAGCGTTTCGAGTGAGTACGCCTATTAGGCGCGCTGCACGTTGACCGCGCGGGGTCCCTTGTCGGACTGCTCCGTCTCGAAAGACACAGCGTCTCCGACCTGGAGCTCGTTGAAGTCACAGCCGACGAGCGCCGAGGAGTGGAAAAACACGTCCTTGTCGCCACCGTCCGGGGTGATGAAACCGAATCCTTTTTCTGTAAGGGTTTTAATCTTACCGTTCATAGGATTGATATAATGTGAGTAGACCGCAACCATTTGCCTTTGGGGGAAATCCGACCTCACTTCCTCACGACGGCTGTATTGCTGCGGGTATAATAGCATACCTTCCGCAGACTGTCAATGTAGCTGTCAAGGGGTGCCTATTTCTTTGCGCTTCCGTGCACCCAGAACGCGAATGCGGCGCCGATTATTCCGTTCATCAGGTCGTCGACCGTGTCCGCGACGGAGATCTGGCTCTTCATCAGATGATGGCTGGCCACGTACGTCGCGTCGAGGACAAACTCGTACAGCTCCCAAAAGATCGCGACGACCGCGACGAAGCCGACCGCGAAGATCAGGTCGTACCACCAGGGAGCCCGCGCAATGAGTCTGCGGCGAAGCAGCTCGTTGCGGACGCAGATCGCGAAGAGACCGACGAAGAATCCCCCGGCCACGTGCATCGGGACGTCGATGTCCGGGAACCGCTCGTAGACATGAAAGCCAAGGCTGATCACATCCGCGGAAAGGACAGCGGCAAGTCCGGCAAAGGCGTGCCGGAATTCCGGGAGCGACCGATTTTCAACCTTCGATGATTTTGATATGCTCTTCATGAACCTATTATACCATATGAGCACGGCAACGTTCGGCGCGGGATGCTTCTGGGGCGTGGAGGAGACGTTCCGCAAGCTCCCGGGAGTGACAAAGACCATGGTCGGCTATACCGGCGGCGACACGCTGAGCCCGACGTACGAGGACGTTTGCTCGAACGAGTCCGGCCACGCGGAGGTCGTCCAGGTCGAGTACGATCCTGCGGCCGTCGGCTACGATTCGTTGCTCGACGTCTTTTGGAGCAACCACAATCCAACGACGCTGAACCGCCAGGGCCCGGACGTCGGGACGCAGTATCGAAGCGTGATCTTTTATCACGACGAGGACCAAAAAGCCGCGGCGGAACGGTCGCGCGCGGCCCTGGAAGCTAGTGGGAAATGGAACAAGCCGATTGTCACCGAGATCGTCCCTGCCGTCACGTTCTATCCGGCTGAGGATTACCACCAGCAGTATCTTGCGAAGCGCGGAATGTCGACGTGTCACGTATAAAACGATCGAGCGGGACTAAAGTCCCTGGGAATATCAATTCCCAGGACTTTGATTTCATAGGGACTTTAGTCCCGTGCGCTTCCCAGGGACTTTCGTCCCGTCGGGATCACGACTTCGCCTCCACGCTGAACCGGTACATCCCCATCGAGCACGTGCCGCTCAGCGTTCCCGGCGCGAGCGTGCCGACGTCGATGTCAGTCGTTCCGGTCGCGGGAAGGTCCTGCGCGATCTTGCGGCTTGGGATGACGACGCTCGATGAGCAATCGTAGGCGCCGCTCGTCACGAACCGAAGGATCGTAGGGATTCCGGCCTTTGCGACGCTCGATCCCGGCGTATACCCACCCTTCGCCTCGATCGTCACGATTTGCGTTCCGTCGACGATCTCGACGTTCGAACCGGCCGACGCGCCGGACGTCGAGGCAACCGTCGTTGACTTCCCTCCTCCGCTGAGCAGAACGAACCCTCCGATCAATACGATCCCGATGACGATGTAGAGAAATGGGTTTGACGACATATTGTATTCGATTCTAGATATTGAATATCGGCTGAATGTATCCGGCTGCCACAAGCGCGTTCGTCAGGTTAAAGATGGCGAACGCGATGACGAGGATTCCCGCGGCTCGCAGGAAGATTCCCTTCCGTGCGCTCTTTTCCAGCTTGAACGAGCCGAAACTTACAAGCGCCAGGACCGGAAAGGTTCCGATCGAGAACGCGAGCATGGTGAGCGCGCCCGCCAGGAACGATCCGGTCGAAAGCGCGTATAGCTGCATCGACTGCGTGAATCCACACGGAAGGAAGAAGGTCAGCGCGCCAACGAGGGCCGGGACGAAACCGTTCGTCAGTTTGGACGCACGGACGACGCGGGCGGAGACGAACTTCGGCATCGACGGCTGGAACCTCTTTGCGCTTGCAAGCAGATCGAGGAGATTGACGCCGAGGACGAGCATGACCGCCGCGAGGACAATTTGGACCACGAGCGTCGCGGTCGTCCCCAGCCGGAACGCGGAACCGAGTGCGCCGATCGCTCCTCCCAAGACGAAGAACGAGACGATCCTCGCGATATGAAACGTCGCGATCGGACGCACGGTGCTTCCCGATTTCGCGAACGTCGCGGACAGAGTGAGCACGAGCCCGCCCACCACCGCGAGGCAACTCGAAAGCGAGGCGACGATTCCGACGAAGAGCGGAGTCGCGTAGCTCACGGTTCCTCCCGGGATTAGGTTCACGAGTCCGAACTGTTGGAGTCCGGCAAACGCGAGAATGAGGGCAAACGCGAGCGGGATGGCGTAGGCGAACTCACCCCATCGCTTAGCAGCGGGCACCGGGCGCTCGACGCTAAGCGCATACCCATGTTTTGTAAGAACTTTCGTCAGTTCCTCCGCAATGGCAGTCGCGTCCCTTCCCTCGAACTCGCCAACGACGACCACCGTCTCCTCCTTCAAACTTGTGGTCGCGCTCGTCACGCACGGACAGTCCTTCAGCTCGCTTTCGGTCATGAGCACGCACGCCTGGCAGTGCATCCCCGAGACGTAGAATTTGTGCGATTCCATACTAGAGCTTCACCGTCTTCAGACGGAGCGAGTTCATCACCACGGACACGCTGGAGAACGCCATGGCCGCGCCGGCAAACACCGGGCTGAGCGTCCAGCCGAAGACCGGATAGAGCAGGCCGGCCGCGAGCGGAATGCCAACCACGTTGTAGCAGAACGCCCAGAACAGGTTTTGTCGAATCCCGCGCATCGTCAGCTTCGACAACGCGACGGACTTCGCGATCTTTCCGATGTCGCCGTGCAGCAGCGTGATTCCCGCGGAATCGATCGCCACGTCGGTTCCGGTCGCCATCGCGATCCCGACGTTCGCCTGCGCGAGCGCCGGTGCGTCGTTGACCCCGTCGCCCGCCATCGCGACGATTCTTCCTTCCGCCTGGAGCGACCTGATCTTTTCAAGCTTTCCTTCCGGCAGTGCCTCCGCCACCACCTCGTCGACGCCAACCTGCGCGCCGATGAACTCCGCCGTCCCTTTCGCGTCGCCCGTGAGCATCACGACCTTCAGGCCGAGATCGTGGAGATGGCGAACGGCCTGGACGGCCTCCGGCTTTACCGGATCCGCGACCATGACGACCGCGACGACCCCCTTGGCCGTCGCGAGAATCACTGGAGTGTTCCCTGACGATGTTTCGTGTTCAAGCGTCGAAACATCGAACGCGATGGCAAGCGACCGGATCAGCCGAACGTTCCCGGCCCAATAGGTCGTCCCATCGACCCTCCCCTTCACCCCCATCCCCTTGATCGCCTCGAAACCGTCGACGGAAGGCGCGGAGATCTTCCGGCCCGTCACGTAAGAAAGGATGGCATGCGCGATCGGATGCTCCGAGCGACCCTCAAGCGAGGCAAGAATCGCCACCGCCCGGTCATCCGTCATCGGCGCCACGGCCTTCACGGACACGACTTCCGGCTTTCCCTTCGTCAGCGTCCCGGTCTTGTCCATCGCGACGACGTTTGCCTTCCCGAGCATCTCGAGCGCCGCGGCGTCCTTCACCAGAATCCCCTCCTTGGCGCCCTTGCCTACCCCGACGATAATCGCCGTCGGCGTCGCAAGCCCGAGCGCGCACGGGCACGCGATCACGAGAACGCCCACGAACGACGAAAGGCCGAACGACAAGGCCTGCGCGAATCCCAAGTAATACGTCCCGACGGTCAGCCAGGCCGCAAGCGATCCGAAGGCGATCACGAGCACGGTCGGCACGAATACTTCTGAAATCCTGTCGGCCATCGCCTGGATCGGCGCGCGGCTTCCCTGCGCTTCCTCGACCATCGCGACGATCCGCGCGAGCATCGTGTCCGCGCCAACCTTCGTCGCGCGGAACGTGAACGCCCCGTCGCCGTTCATCGTCCCCGACACGACGGAATCGCCCGCGACCTTCTTCACCGGCATCGGCTCCCCGGTCACGAGCGACTCGTCGAGATACGACGCTCCCTCCACGACCGTCCCGTCGACCGGAATCCTCCCGGCCGGCTTGATGACGACGATGTCGCCCACGGCCACGTCCCCGATCGGAACCTCGACTTCCTTGCCGTCGCGCACGACCGTCGCCATCTTGGCCTGCAGCTTCATCAGTCCCTGAATGGCATCGCCCGTCTTACGCTTCGCCCGCGCCTCCAGCCACTTGCCGATGGTCACGAACGAGATGACGACGATCGTCACGTCGAAGTACGACTGTTCCACGTTCAGATACGGCGCAAGCGATTCCTCGAACGCGCCGATCGTGGCGCTGTAAAGATATGCCGCCAGCGTACCGATGCCAATGAGCGTATCCATGTTGGCCTTTCCATAGCGAAGGAATCGGTACACGCCCTGCAGGAACGGCTTTCCGACGACAAACAGCGCGTAGGTCGCAATCAGCGGGAGGAGATGATGGAAAAACTCGCTCCAGAACACTGTCATCTTCGGCAGATACCCGAACGCGATCAGCGCGTCCCAGCCCATGACGTACAGGCTGACCGCGACGATCGGAAGCAAAACTGGCAGTGGGTTCGCCTCCTTGTTCTCAGGGGCTTTCGTCCCGCTCGTCTCCTTGTCGAGCACGAGCGAATACCCAAGCGGCAGGATCGCCGCGGAGAGCGTCTCCGCGCTCGTCTTCCCCGCGTCGAACGCGACCTTCGCCGTCTCGGTCGCATAGTTCACCTCGGCGGACGCGACTCCGTTCATCTTCTGAAACGTCTTCTGAATGATCCCCGCGCAGGATGCGCAGTGCATTCCGGCGATCTTATAGGTTTTTTTCTCGGTCATATCATATGTCATTGCGAGGCCCGGAGGCCGATGCATCCCCTCGTTGGGATTGCTTCGCACTGAGCGAGCTCGCAATATTGAGGATAAATAAAAGCAGCCAAAAGCAAGATCGCTCCCGGCCGCCTCTCAATCCTGGATTCTCACGACGGCGAGTTCCCGTTGCCTGTATCGTTTGCCGATTCCCTCGCGCCAGCGGACGATCGACGGAATCGTCTCAGCCTCCGACGACTGCCAGACGATGAGCAGCAAAACGAACAGGGTGGCGAACCCAACCGTCGAAACGATCGCGGACGCGATTCCCGTCGAGGCCGACGACGCGACGCCGAGGCAGTGCGACAGGCAGTCCATGCTGCCATGCCCCGCGTCCATCTGCATTCCGTCCCCTTCCATTCCAAGCACCGCCAATCCGCCGATCGTGGCGAAGGCAAGGACAAGGGAGGCAATCAGCATGGAAACCAAACGTATCATGTGCCCAGTCTATCAGAGTTTTCGCAAAAGCCCCAGTTCCTCGAGCCGTTCGGTCAAGGACTCTACCGTCGTGAACAGAATAGGCTCATAGCCAACCTCAGCCGCCGTCGACAGGCTTCGCTCCGAATCGTCTATGAAGACAAGCTCCGTGACGGGCACGCCGAGCGCCTCGGCAAGCATCTCAAACGCCTCGGGCTCGGGCTTCATACGGTTCACGTCGCCCGAAAAAAGCGAGACGTCGAACCAGGTGTCGTACCCGCGATATCGAAAATCCGTCGCGTTCTCCGCGGAGTTGTTGCTAAACAGGCCGACCTTCCAGCCGAGCCTGCGAAGGCGCTTGATCAGTCCGACGACCTCCTCGTTGATCTGCGCCTGCGGACGGGCCCGTACGAACTCGACAAACGCGTCCGTCCGCCCCGGGATGCCAAGTTCCGTCAGGATCTCCAGCCACATCTCGACGGCCGTCTCATACGTCTTCGCGTCCGGTCCCTTGTTGACCATGTGGTTGTGCAAAAAATACGCCCGCCGGAACGCCTCATTGTCCACGCCAAGAAACTCCGCCGCGGCGTCGTTGAAGCTTTTTCCCGGATACTGCGAGACCACCCCGCCCCAATCGAACCCGATCGCGCTGATCTTCGGCATATGCTTACGTTACCCTCTTTTCGTTCCGAAGACGCTCGATAACCGCAATGGTCGCGAACAGACCGAGGAAACCGACGACGTTTCCGGCGATCACGTCGCTCAGATAGTGCACGCCGAGATACATGCGGCTGAAATCGACGGCGATGACCGCGGCCAACGCGACGAGAACGGCGACGACCTTCTGCCATTTTCGAAGGACCGGCCCCCGCACGAGCAGGTACGCGAGCACTCCGAAGAAAAACGCCGCCGAGGTCGCGTGTCCGCTCGGCATGGAGAACCCGTCCTCAACGACGGCGTGGAGAGCAGCGTCCGGACGATCGCGGCGGATCAGGTGCTTCAGCGTGAACATGGCGGCTTCCGTCACGACCAGGCCGGAACACAGAACGACGGCCACCTTCAGCTGTTTGCGAATCGCAAGGCCGCAGCAGACGGCGCCGATGCCAAGGACGACCACGACGGGCGAGGCGAGAAGCGTCACGAACTTGAAAAATAGAAGCAAATTCTCCGTACGCGTCGCAATGATGGCATGGAGAACCCGCAGGTCGAGGGCGACAATTTGATCGATCATAGGATATGACAATTGTTCTGCGGGACAGTGTACCAGGTTCGTGGCCGGAATGCATTGACGAGGAGGCCGTTTCCTGTTTAACTTCCGGCGGAGGTTAGTAGACCATGCGGATTCCCCACAACGACAACGGCGGCCTTACGTTCATCCCCATGCCCGGCTTCGAGGCCCAGGCCATCCAGGCGGCGGCGGCCGTCGAGGAGTACAGCCGGAAACGAGGAAGGCGCTATACCCCGGTAGACATCAAGGTGCCCGTTTTCGGAAGCAGGGCGAGCGGCGAGCCGTTCCTGAAGTTCAGCAAGCAGCACGTGGGCGGCCACGACTGCGTCATCATCGCGAGCGGCCCGGGAAACTGGGAAATGCTCGGGCAGCTCAACCTGCTGCTCCGATACACGGCGGGGCGGCGCGCGAAGCGAATCGCGCTCGCGACGGGATATTTCCCCCTGTGCCGGTCGGACAAGGACGAGGGCGAGGATGAGTTCTCGCTCCCGCAGTACGTCATCTCCCAGATGATGGGCGCCGCCCACACGACGACGGCTCACCTTGACCGCATCATCGCGGTCGACATGCACGCGCCGCAGATGGTCATGGCCGGCCCGACCGGACTCATCACGGAACTCACGCTGATCCGACTCGTCCTCAAGGCGGCGATCCGAGCGGCGATCGCGGCGGGAGAACGCGTCTGCCTGGCCTTTCCGGATGACGGATCCGCCAAGCGCACCGGCAAGGCAATCGACGCGATCGAGAGGGAATTCTCCATCCACCTTCCCGTCGTCTGCGGAATCAAGCGCCGGGCGTCCAGCACCGAGACGGAGCTGAAACAGCTGTTCGGCGCGACGAGCGCCCTGCGCGGAGCAACGGTTCTCTGCGTGGACGACGAGATCGCCACCGGGGGAACGAACATCAAGGCCACGCGCGTCATCAAGGAGGAGTGCGGCGCGCAATGCGTCCACGCCGTGGTCACGCATGCCGTTCTGTGCGACGGCGCCGCCAAGCGATTCCTCGCCGACGGATGCGCGGTCGACCGCCTGTACGTCACGGACACGATCCCGGTCGAGACGCGAAACGAGCTCCGGTCCCTGACGGACTCGGGGAGGCTCGTCACCATCGGCTGGTCCGCGGAACTCGGCGTGAGCCTCTACCATCACCACTGGGACCTCTCCATCCGCGAACTCCGCTGACCCCCTGCCCGCTCGGCAGGGATTTTTCTTATCGCAAAACGCCCAGCCTCTCGTGAGAGGCTGGGCGTTTGATTCGCTTTACAAGTCGTTCAACATCGCGAGGATCGCGTCCAACTTGGCGTTGATGGTCTTGAGCATCTGGGCGTCACCCGAGGACGGCGCGCGTTCGCTGGATCCGCCAAAGGACTTACCCTCCGGGCGTCGCGACTCGGACGGGCCGTCGTTCTCGAAGCAGGCGCTGCACAGGACCGGCTTGCGGCCGTTCGGCTTGAACGGAACCTTGCAGGGCTTGCCGCACGTGGCGCAGGTGGCCTCGAACAGCTCCGGCTTGTCGAAGCCGCTTCCAAAGGCGCCATGCGTCGGCTTGCCGGCAAATCCTCCCTTCGACGCCCCGCCGTTGCCCTGGCGCTTCCAGGCCGGGTTGCCGCCGAATTTCTTCTTTCCTCCCATTTTTGAAACGTATGGCATAGATTTTGTTCGATGCTTAGAATTGGTGGAGTCTACCGGAAAAGACAGGAAATAGCAAGGGCCGGCAGTCCTCCCGGCTATTTTACGTACCGCTGGTACACCCGCTCGTATCCGGCCGCCATGCGTTCAAGGCTGAAAAAGGTCTCGGCGCGGCGGCGGACGGCGCGGCGATCGATGTTCTTGATCTTCTTGATCGCGGCCGCCATCTGCTTCTCCGTGCGCACGACGAACCCCGTCTCCTGGTCCTGGATCACCTCCTGGACGGCCCCGGCGTCGAAGCCGATCACCGGCGTGCCGCACGACATCGCACGATCATCACGAGGCCCAACGTCTCCTGCGCGAGCGACGGAAACAGCAGGGCGCGCGCGTTCTGCATCAGCTTGATCTTTTGCTCGACGTTCGCATGCCCGATGAACCGCACCTGGACTCCGTCGATCTGCGGCTCGATGAACTTGGCCCAGTACCCCTCGTTCTGGTAGCTCACGCCGGCGATCACGAGCGGAACCTTCGCTTCCTTCGCCGCCGCGATGGCGTGGTGGACCCCCTTGTCCTGCGTGATCCTTCCGAGGTACAGGACGTAATCTTCCGGCTGCTCCTGGAACGCGTAAAGGTTCGTGTCGATTCCGTGGTAGATGTTCGCGACCCAGTTGAGCTCCGGAAGCTGGGTGCGCTGGGCGAGACTGAAACTGATGAATTTCTCCTTCCGGTATCGCAGCAGATGCGGGGCAAGCTCGGCGGTGATCGGGCTGTGGATCGAATGGAAGGACGGCGTTTTTACAATGGGGGAGAAATGACATCCGAGGAGCGAGAAGTGGGATTGGATCACGTCGAACTGTTCCGCCTGACTGAAGCAGAGGGAGGCGGTCTCCATGTTCTCGCGCAGCACTTCGGCCTCGAAGAGACCGCGCGATCCGCCGTTCGTCGCGACGCGCGAACAGACTCGTCCCCTCACCTGCGCGTCTCCCGACGCGAACAGCGTCACGTCGTGGCCCCGGCCCGTGAACGCGTCACACAAATTCCCCACGAGGCCGTAGATACCGCGCGCGGAATTTGGACTGACCTGATGTATCGTCGAACAGAGTTGTGCGATTCTCATAGGAGATGGGTTTTAGCGATCTCGGAGAAAAGCGTCTTGAGAAATCGTTCGAAGACGGCGGCCGGGGCATGCTTTGTGCGAACCATGTTCGCGAACCGCGCGGGAGGTCGCTTCTTGCTCAGCTCGAGAAGCCGCCGAACAACGGAGCTTGGATCGGAAAAATCGACGATCCATTCCTCCATGCCGCAGGCGCGGTATTCGGAGTTCCATCCGACTCCCGGCGAGATCAGCGTCAGTTTCCCCTCCAGCGCCGCCTCCATGACGACGGTGGGCGAAACGTCGAAGACGGACGGAAGGACCATCAGGTCTATCGAACGATAGAACGCCGGAAGTTCCGTCTGACGCATGGGATCGACCACGTCGATCAGCTTTCGGTAAGAATCCTTGAACCGCCGGTCGAACGCCGTGTCCGGAATGCGCGTCACCGCGCGAAACGTCCACGGCAAGCCGAGACGCTTCGCCTCCTTCGCCACCGCGTACAACGCCTTGTGGTTCTTGATTCGATCCCACCGCGCGACGCAGCCCACGGTCAGTCGATCTTCCCGAGCCAGCGTTGTTCGCGCGCGAACGGAACGCTTCGCGTCAAACGCTCCGAGGAACGGAAGCGGAATGACCGTGGCCTGGCGCGATGGAACGGGGGCAACGACGGAGGCAAACGTATCCCGGCTGTACGCGTTCAGAAATATCTCGGTCGTGGCGTGCTTCACGATATCGCGCTCCATCTCGAGCATCATGGCCATTCCGGCCCGAGTATACAGGTGCCGGTACAGCATAAACTCGATGCGCGCGATGCCGGCATGCTGAGCCACCACGGGAATTCCCTCGCGCGAAGCCGCAAGGAGAATCATCCATGCGTGGATGTCAAAGCCGTTCAAAAAAACGACGTCCGGCCTCATCCGCCGGACGAATCCCGAAATCACATCTAGCTCCTCCGCAAAATAGTCCTCGAGTCGCACCCGGGATTCCTTCGTGAGCAACGTCCCGATTCGCGAACCCGGCAGATGCGCCTTGTGGTACGAGCGGTTTCCACGCGAGCCGACCGCGCGCATGCGTGTCACGGGGGAAACGCCGCTGTCCTGGCGAATGATTCCCACCCAGGCGTGCCCTTTTTTTCAACGTACTCCGAGAATGCGCTCGCAAAGTTCGCCGGTCCGCCATGCGCAATCTTCGTGGGAATCGGAAGATTCGACGCGTAATCGTTGGAAAGAATGGTCATGGCCGGACTCTACCTCAAAAACCGTTTCCAAACAAGCCCTGAATGCGTGTATACTTCCATCCATGGAACATCTCAAACGCGTCATCGTGGTCGGCGGAGGACTTGCGGGGCTAAGCGCGGCCTATCGTCTTTTGCTAGGGAAAAATGTCGAGGTCGACCTATTCGAGTCCGAGCCCCTCCTTGGCGGGCGCGTGCAATGCCGCCCGGTCCGAGGGCAGCCCGTCGATTTCGGCGGATTCCTCATTTACCCGTGGTACGAGGAAACCCACCGCCTGCTCGGTGACATGGGCCTGGAGGATCGGCTTGCAAAGACGCCGCTGAGCGACATCTATTATTTTCTCGACCGAAGCGGGATCGCCACCAAGGAGGAGGACGTCCCGTTCTCCGTCGCCGACGGCCTGAAGATTTGGGGCAAGTCGTTCTTCCAGCTGCTGCCCAAGCCGAACCTTGCCGCGCCCGACCTCGACCGATTCGGCGGAATGACGGTGTCCGCCTATTTGCGATCGACCCTTGGGACGGACGGGCACGCCGGGCCGTACGAGACGTTCTTTGACACGGTGAACCAGGGATACTGCTACGGGCCGGTCACGGAGACCAAGGCGGCGTTCATGGCCCCCATCGTCCGCCAGGTAAAGGTCCACGGCGACATCCGGACCACGTCGTTCTTCCCCGACGGGATCGCGGTCCTCGTCGATGCCCTCGCGAAGGAAATCGTGGCGCTCGGGGGGCGGATCCACGTCTCTTCGCCGGTGGTCGCGGTCGACGGGCAAACGATCCGGACGGACGCCGGGACGTTTGCGTCCGACGCGATCGTGTTCGCCCAAACCGTCTCGGACGATCTGTATCGCGAGATCCTGCCGGACGTGATTCCCGACTGCTGGTACACGCACTTCGTCACGGCCGCGGTCGAGCTCGACACGACGCCGATCATCGCGAACACCAGGGAATGGGGCGCGGCGTTCTATGCGCCGAACGAGTCGGCATCGCAGGAAACGCTGTCCGCCATCAATCTGGCGTCCCTCTACGGCCCGTCGCTCGCGGAGTGCGTCATGGTCAATGTGATCATCCGGGGCAGGGATCGCGCCCTCTCCGACGACGAAACGAACGAGATCATACGGTCCGAAATCGCGCGGATCTTTCCCGGACGAACGCTCGTGAAAATCGTCGACACCGTCCATTGGACGAAGACGATGCCCGTATCCCAGGAGGCGTTCGTCAAATCCGTCCGTGATGCGCAGGGCACGAACGGCCACTACTTCGCCGGCGATTTCCTCGGCGCACCGTCGATCGAGACGGCGATCGCGACCGGGACCGCGGCGGCCGCGGCGGTCCTTGCCAGCTAGGCGAGAACGTGTTCGAGGAGCTCGGGAAGCGTCGGGATCAGGAATGAGAAGTGGCCAAGACCGTCGAGACGGATCACATTCGCGTTCAGCGTCTTCTCGTAAAAGTCCACGGCGCGCAGGATGAAGTCGAAGTCGTTGGACACGATAATCTCTACCCGGTCGCGGATTTGCGCCGTGAGGGCAGGCGTGATCGGGTACTCGTAATTCTCTTCCTCGTTCGGAAACAGCTTCTCCGGCTCGTCTCGATCCATCTTTGGAGCTCCGGGCGCAACGAGGATGACGCGCTTGACCTTCTTTCCCGTCTCTCCGAGATAGCGGAGCACGGCATATCCTCCCTGGCTCCATCCGACCAGCGTCGTCCCCTCGTCGACGCGAACCGCGTCAAGCTGGCGCTTCCACTCCTCCCACGCGGATTTCCACACGTCGCGGATTACCGGGCAGTCGGCATCGTATCCACGTTTGATCAGCTCCTGCTTGGTCCAACCCATCCAGTTTCCAGGGTGGTTCGGATCGCACGTCGGTATGTCCGCAATGAGCGCCCCGTCGATGCGCTCGGGAAACCGGCCGTGCAGGAGGACGACGTTTTCTTTGCTCATACGGTTTCGACTCGATACTCGTTATCCGTGATTCTCACGAACGTCCATCGGTCCCCGTCCTTCGCGACCATCTTGTCATGCGTCGCCGCAAACGTCGCGTCATGCGGCAACACGACGTAGTCGACCAGGCCGAGACAGACGGGGTGGTCCGCGACGAACCCGGGCGGCATCTCGGCGGCATCCTCTTCGGCGAACGGCTCGACGGTCGGTCCCGCGAGGATCGATCCGGCACTGGAGCCGACGTAAAGCTTGCCGTCACGGAGCAGGTCGCAGACAATGTCGCCGAACCCGGACCGGCGCGACCATTCGGCGAGGTACGTCGTGTTACCGCCGGCGACGAACAGGACGTCGGCCGTCGACAAGAGGTCGCGCAAACCGTCCGTCGTTCGATCTTTCAGATCGACGTCCACGACGGAGTAACCCATCCGAACCAGCGCGGCACGGTCGGCGTCGATCCATGGGCGCTCGGGGTACGGGTCCGCCGCGGTCGGGATGAACGCGACGTTCGCGCCGGACGGCGGAATGAGACCTGTTTCGCAAAGATCGTCGGCAACCGCGTAGAAGCTCGACGTGAGAACGACGTTTTGCATATGTCCCGAAGTATAGCACGACCGCGCCATGCCTATGCAAAAGGACCGCCAAGCACGTGGCGGTCCTTTTGCAAATCGGCATTCGTGCTTATCGCGGGTTGATTGCCGCGCGAGTCATCGCGTCGAGAATTCCCGTGACCGGCAGCCTCCAGCCGGCCTGGAGACTTCGGAGCGCGGCTCGCGTGCGCGGGCCGAACGTTCCGTAGGCGATCCCGTTCGGCATGACGAGAAGCGCCTTTGCCACGAGAAACTTCTGAAGGGCCGTCACGTCCGCTCCATCCGATCCATAGCGGAGATCGACAACGTACAGGTGGGCGAGGGCCGCCATCGCGGAGGAAGAGGCGGACGGCACCGCGGAGTAAACATGGGCGGTCGGAACGTCGTGCGTCACGACCGGGGACGGCGCGACGACCGTGATCGGAGCAGCCGCGGCGGGTGTCGTCGAGGTCGTGGACGACCCGGACGACGAAGATCCGCTACCCGTCGACCCGGACGAGGTTGCGTGGGACGCCGGAGCCTGCGTCACGACGACCGGAGCCGCCGTGACGACCGGCTCGGAGACGATCGCGACGGCGGACGGCGGGATGATCGTGTTCGCGTCAAGCGTGATGGCCGTCTGCGCGAAATAGCTTCCGTGTCCGCCCGCGCCCGTCGCGAAGACGATTCCGGTCTTGTCGAGCACCGTTCCCTGGATGTCCGCGCCCGTGCCAATGGTCGTCTGGCCCGCGACGATCCAGAACACATGGCTCGAGAGCGCTCCGCCGGAAAGAACGACCTTCGTCCCCTCGCTCATGGTAAGCGTCTGGGCGACCTGGAAGATCCACACGTCATTCGCGGTTCCGGACAGCGTCACGTTCGACGGAATCAGGACGGCCGTTCCCCAGGAATACAGTCCCGGGGCAATCGTCAGCCCGCCGATGTTTCCGGCGCCAAGCTCGGTCGCCGTCGGGTTCGATCGGCCCGCGCCGTCGTTATAGGCCGTCTCGATGGCGCCGACCGCGGAAGTCAGGTTCGCCGGGGTTGGGTCCGCATACCCAGGAGCGTAGACGTTCCCAACGACGATCGGAGACGTGGAATAAGAACTTCCGACGGGAAGGTCGAGAGAAAATCCGGTCAGATACGTCGCCGCGGCCGGGCTGACGCCGATGTCGCCCACGATGGACGTCGTGCCGGTCGTTGAGATGCCGGCCTTCGCTAGGAGGGCGAAATGAGACGCGGACCCGAGCGAGATGACCGATGGGCCAGCGGCAAGCGCGGCGAGCGGGCCGGCAAGGCCAAGGACGATCGAAAGAATGGCGGCCGGTCCGAGGAGATTGCCGCGAGTCTTCATAGGCGTTTCTCTGCCCGTCGACGATCCTGCCAGAGGCACGATTCCGCGACGAACGACTCCGGCCATCATGGCCGTTCAGCCCTGAGAGACTGATGCGTGAACTGTGGCTTGCGCGTGCCTAGATGACGATCTTATCGCCCCGGATGACGCGAATCAGGATCAGGATGATCGCCACGACCAGGAGGACGTGGATGAACCCGCCGATCGTGTAGGCTGAGACGAGGCCGAGGAGCCAGAGGATGAGCAGGACGACGGCGATGGTGTACAACATATTGGTTTGTGGTGAGTAGTGAGTAGTGAGCGGTTATTCCCCGGCCTTGTATTGCGCCTCGGTCTCGTTCCACATGGCCTCGAGCGCGGCGGTCAGATGCTGCTGGGCGTCGCTGGCCATCTGCTTCTGCGCCGCGTATTCCTTCACGACGGCCACGACGGTCTCGTCATACGCCTCCTTGGTGACGTCCTGCAGCTTGTGCAGGCGTTTCTTGATGTCCTTCGCGAGCGTCTTGATGTCTTTCTGCAAGTCTTCCGACAGCTCCTGCCCGGGCTTGCTCATGGCAAAGCCGACCGTTGCCACCGCGGCAAGAATGCCTCCGAGAATCATGCCCTTCTTAAAAACGTTTCCCATACTGGTACCATGCGTGAATAAGCGGCGGGCGTGTCTGCTTTACAGCATACCCCATTCGTGCTACACTGTCTAGTATAAACAATTAAATGACCATTTAATTAATATCTATGCTCACCCCGAAGGAACTCCAGGAGAAGCGGCGGATGCTCGGCGAGACCGACGCGCGCATCGCCGCCGCGTTCAAGGCGCTCGGCGACGTCACGCGACTCCGCATCTTCCGCATCCTCACGGACTCGCCGGAGGAATCGGTCAGCACCATCGCCGCCATCCTCGACCTTTCGCTCCCTCTCACCTCCCAGCACATCAAGGCGCTGGCCCAGGCCCAGCTGCTCACCAAGAATCGCACGGGCAAGAAAATCTTTTCCCGCCTGGACCGCAAGAACCCGGTCGTCCGCGAGCTCATCCGCGCCGTCAGCCAGGCGATGAGGTCAAAGGAACTTATTCCCAAAATTTAACAAACGTCTCCCCTCTCATGCAAAACCTCACCCCATGGCAGAAGCGCATCGTCGCCGTCGGCGCAATCATATCGGTCGTCCTCATCGCCGCGTTCGCGTGGGTAAACACCTCCAAGAAGCATGAGGGATTCGGATCGCTGTTTTCGATCCGGTCCGAGGTCCTTTCTCCTGAGGATCGCGCGAAGGCGGCCGCTCCCGTGCCGACGGAGGCAGCGTCGACGCCCAAGCCCAAGACCCTCGCGGTCGACGTCCCGCTGAACTACGGCGACGCGGTCAACGAGTACGGCGACGTGCGATTCCAGTTCGTGGCATGCCACGGGACCCCGGGCAGCATGGTCGCGAAAAAAGGCTCGGTCATGATGCTCGACAACCGCGACGACAAGGCGCACGTGATTGCCATGGGGGCGGCCACGTACAAGCTGAAAGCGCTCGATTACGCGCTTGCCATCGCCAGCGAGACTGGCGACCTCCAGGTCACCTGCGACGGAGGCGGCGCGGCGAACATCTCGGTACAGCCGTAACCGACCGACGAAAAAAGCCAGTCGCGCGACTGGCTTTTTTATTTCCTTTACGCCTGGCGGCCCGTGCATGCCTGGACGCTGACGACGCTCGACGGTCCGTTCGAATAGGAGTTTTTGCGATTCCACGGCGTCCCGATCCACGGGAGCAGCCATCGGTCCGCGCCCCAATGGCCGGCGTTCTTCCACGCAAGCATCAGCAGGATCGCGCCAAGGAACAGGACCGGATTCGTCGACGCGCTTCCGGCGAGCATGAAGTTGAAATTCATAAGCGCCCCGAAGAACGCGGCGATTCCGACGAAGGCGCCGACAATGAGGCCAACGCCCACCGCAAGCTCTCCGAACGCGACGAGCTTGGCGAACCAGACGTGCGCGTTCGCGTCGAGGAGCGCCTGAATAAACGCGCGGTACCACTCGTACGTGATCGCGGCCTTCGCGGGGGCAGCCGGGACGGCGACGGCCTTTTCCCAAAACCCGCGCAGCGCCTCGCCCGTCGAGGTCCACGCCGGACTGGTCACCTTGTGCCATCCGGCCGTGAGCCACTCGTAGCCGACATAAACGCGAATGACGGCCCAGACCCAGGTCCAAGCTCCGGTCCCGGAAAGCGCGTCGCGGAGAAACGGCGGATTATCGATCGTTTGAGACATACGGATTGCCGGCGGCAGTCGTCGTCGGTGGCTAAAGGTTATGCCGGAAGTATACACCCAAACTCCTAGCTCGTCCGTCGGCCGTGCATGAGCATCTCCACCGCGTGGTCGAACGAGCCGGCGGGCTGAACGGCACCGCCGTTTACAAAGAAGATCTCGTCCGCGTTCTCGATCGTGTTGAGCCGGTGGGCGATGATGACCTTGGTCGTGGTCGGCGGGAGCTTTTCCAATGCCTTTTCGAGAAGTTGCTCGGTAACCGTGTCGATATTTGCCGTTGCCTCGTCGAGAATGAGGATCTCCGGCTTTCGCAGCACGGCGCGAACGAACGCCACGAGCTGGCGCTGGCCGAGGCTGATCGTCTCGCCGCTCGTCTCGATCGGCGTGTCGAGGCCCTGGTCGAAGTTTGCAAGAAGGTCGCCGAGACCGGACGCGACGAGCGCGGCGCGGCGTTCGTCCTTCGACGAATCGACAAAGTCCGGATGACCATAAAACAAATTATCGAGAAGCGTCCCCGAGAACAGGAAGGGCTCCTGCAGGATAAACCCGATTTTTCTCGTGCGATCCGCGGACTCGAACGACCGGATGTCGCGTCCGCTCAGCTCGACGGTCCCCGCGCTTGGGTCATACAGGCGCGCCATCAGCGACGCCGTCGTGGTCTTGCCGCCGCCGGTCGGTCCGACGAGGGCGTATGTTTTTCCTTGGGCGAGGACGATGTTCACATTTTGGAGGACGTCCTTGCCGTCGGGGTAGCGGAAAGAGACGGCGTGGAATGCGAGGACAGGGACGCTCGTCGTAGCGTCCTCGTCGACCACCCCTATCCCCTCCTCCCTATGAGGAGGGGGAACTTGCTGGATGGGGAGAAGTCGAAGGTCCGTTTCGAGAGCGAGAACTTCCGAGATGCGATCAAGGGCGGCGAGGGACTGCTGGAGGGTGGACCAGACGGTGGCGAGCTGGCGGAGCGGAGTGTAGAAGGCGCTCACGTACAGGAGAAAGCCGATGAGAAGGCCAACCGTGACGCTTCCGCCGGCGATGAGCGAGATGCCGTAGACGAGCACCACGAGCTGCCCGAGGCTGGATGCCAGGGCGTAGATTGGCGTGAACGCGTTGTTGGCGAGCCCGGCGCCGATGGACGCGCGATAGTTCCGCTCGTTCGCGGCATTGAACGAGTCGCGGAAATAATCCATGCGGTTGAACGCCACGATCACCTTGAAGTTTGCCAGGCTTTCCTGAATCTCGGCGCTCATTCCTCCCACTGTCTGAAGGCTCTCCAGGTTCTTGCGCTTGACCAACGGCGACAGGAGCCGCGTGATGACGAGGACGATCAGCGCCGGAACGAGCGCCGCGACGCCCAGGCGGACGTTGAGCGTCAGCAGGAAGATGCCGGCGCCGACGATCATGAAGAAGTTTCCGGTGAACTGCATGAGGACGCGCGCAAAGAACTGGCTCAGCAGGTCGGTGTCGCTGTTGATGCGCGAGATCAAGTCGCCGACCTTGTTCTGGTTGAAGAAGGCCACCGGGAGCTCCTGCAGCTTCTGGAACAGCTCGTTACGCAGGCTGTAGAGCACGCGACGGCCGACCGATCCCGTGCGAATCGTTTGCGTGTAGCTCGCGGAAAGAGCAACGAGCGAGATGCAAAACAACGCGAGCGCGGAAAGAAGCACGCCGCGAAAATCGCCCGTTCGCATAAAGTGGTCGATGGCGTATCCGATGATAAGCGGCGCGACAAGCGTCGCGACGGAGTTCACCAGGATGCTTGCGAACGCGATCGAGAGGTCGCGCTTTTCGCGCGCCAGGAACGGGCTAAGCCGTCCGAGGGCGCCGAGGCCGCTCTTCTGCGCGGACGACGCATTATTCAGCACGTAGCTCATAGGACGAGGTGCTTCGCTGTGATTCAAAGATCTGGACGTACTCCGGGCACGACGCCATCAGCTCGGCATGGGCTCCGCGCGCGAGCAGCTCGCCTTCCATCAGGAGGACGATCTGGTCGAAATGCTCGGCGGAAGCGATCTTCTGCGTGACGGAGATCAGGGTGAGGCCGGGATAGTTCTTCCCGACATTCGCGAGAATATGTCGCTCGGTGTCCACGTCGACGCGCGCCGTAAAGTCGTCGAGAAGCAGGACGCTCGGGTTCAGCGCCAACGCCCGCGCCAGCATCACGCGCTGCTTCTGCCCGCCCGAAAGACTCGTTCCGCGCTCGCTGACGACCGTTTCAAGCCCCTCCGGCAACGTCCCGACGAACTCGTCCAGCTCCGCCGTATCGATCGCGCGCTTCATATCCACCGGATCGACGGTCTTTCCAAAGGCGATATTCTCCCGAAGAGTCAGGTTGAAGAGGATGCTGTCCTGGAACACGAATGCGACCTGGCGGTGCAGGCTCGTCGGATCGTACTCGGAGAGCGGACGACCCGCGTAGGAAACGGTCCCGTCGGCCGGCGCGATGAGACCGGTGAGGAGATAGAGCAGCTGAGTCTTTCCCGCCGCGGTCGGCCCGATGATCGCCGTCCTCGTGCCCGCCGTCGCGACGAATGAGACGTCCTTAAGGGCGAGCTTTTCACCGTACCGAACGGAGACGCCATCGAGGGAGACGTCCCCGCCCGGTTCCGCCGCGATCGTGCCCGACGATTTCCTCGCCGGCCTGTCAAGCATCTCCGTTACGCGGGCGTATGAGGCCGAGGCCTGGCCGATCACGTTGCTCATGAAGCCGAGAATCATGATCGGAAAGATGAGGATCGCCAGGTAGTTGTTGAAGGCCATGAAGCCGCCAAGCGTCATGCCGCCCGAGATGACGAAGTGTCCGCCAAGCACGAGGATGGCGACCGTCGCGCCGGTCGTCGCGAAGGTAATGATCGGAATCAGGCTTGCGAACAGGCGCAGAATGCTCATCCCGATGTCCCTCGAGACCGCGTTGGCCGCCATGAACTTGGACGTTTCCACTTGCTGGGCGTTGAGAAGCCGAATGAGCGAGGAGCCGAGAATGCTCTCGTTGATCACCTTGTTCAGCCCGTCGATCGACTCCTGCGATTTCTTAAACAGCTTGCGAACCTTTCCGAAGACGACGAAGTACGTGCCGCCGACGACCGGGACGACAAGAAGAACGACAAGCGCCAGCTGCCAGTCGATCAGAAGCAGGAGCACGCTTGCGCCAACGATGAGGAAGGCGCTCGAGATGATCGAGGATACGGCCTGGGCCACGAAGGTCTTCACCGAATCCACGTCCGAAGTGAGGTTGGTGAGAAGCTTGGCGGAAGTGGCCTGCTGGACGCTGACGTAGTCCTGTTCCGAGATCTTCGCGGCGAGACTGACGCGAAGGTCGCGGGCGACGCGCTCGGATGCATACGTCTGAACGACGTTTTGGAGGTAGGTAAAAACGAAGATCCCGAGGGCAACGTGCGTAAACTCAGACAGAACCCTCCCCATCTCAAAATGACCGGCAACGTACCCGTCGATTCCATCCGCGATAACCTTTGGGACGACAAGGCTGAGACCGTTTGCTACGACGGTGAGGGCCACGAGCAGGAAAATTTGGGGCTTATACCCGCCGACAAGCGAAAAAAGCGTCTTCTTCATAGCGGGAAGGTCGAGGAATGAAAGCAGGCGTAGTATAGCGGATTTTAGGACGTTTGTGAAATCGTCTTTTTTGCTTTAGTTAGCCTAAATATCTATCTCTCCCTCTTGACAGAATCCCTTAAATCTGGTAGATTACCTCTCCGACCGTGTAATGCGGTCGTTTTGATTGGCGGCCATTGTTCGCCGCAGAACTAACTCCACCTGACCATTCACCTATGATGAACGCCATTGCGGCCCTTATGCTCATCACGATGATGCCGGGCCAGGCGGTTGTTACCGAAACGACCCCGATCCAGGCCCCGGCGGCCATCGTCCAGACGATCGCCGACTCCGTCTCTTCCCTGTCAGAGGACCCCAGTCTCGGACCGGACGTCCCCGTGACGCCCCCGGTTCCGACCGTCCAGGAAGCCCTGCTGTCCGTCTGCGAGGCGAAGGGCTACGGCGAGGATTGTGCCAAGACGCTGCTCGGAATGCTCTGGATCGAGTCCAACAACATTTCGACCGCCGTCGGCGACCACGGACTTGCCCGCGGATACTTCCAAATCCACTACAAGATGCACAAAATCACCACGACCTGCGCGGAAGACATCGTCTGTTCCGCGACCTGGACGGTGAATTATTTGGAAGCCCATGGATACCCGGACTTCGTGAAGTACGCCGTCCAGTGCCACAACTCGTGCAACGCCGGAAACGGCTATGCCGCAAAGGCCATCCGGAATGGAAAACGCCTGTGGGAAACCCCGCTCGCGATCGCGCAGGCCGATCCGGTCCTGCTGGCAATGAACTAAAAAAGCGGGACCCGAGCAATCGGGTCCCGTTTCTGTTTCGGACTATAAGGCGACGAGAGGAGAGCTCGCGCCCGATGAGACAAAGGCATCCGAAACCGGGTGCGTGGGTACCCCGTTCGCATATCCGAACGGCTGTCCGCGCAACGTTAGAAAAATCGCACCTCTACTCGATCACGTACCCGTTCTCGCCCGCCCACGACTGGACGGCCGATTCGACGATGGGCGCGTTCATGTCGAGGGTGAACTCCCAGGTGTTGCCGTACTGGTCGGTCCCGGACGCGGTGCCATCCTCGCGGATTTCCGCGGTGAACGTCAGCGTGTCGCCCTCGCCGTTGTGCAGGGCGTCGACGTAGGCACCGGATATGTCCGCGTCGAGCGTATAGGTGCTTCCGGACACGGACGAGTATGCCTGAACGGACGCGTTCCCGTTCACGTTTCGCGCAATCTGGTACCAATACTGGTCGATCGCGTCCGATCGGGAGATCGTCTTGGCCGGATAATCGGGCGACGTCATGTAATCGGGTGAATCCGACGCGGACGATTCGAACGAGCGCGAACATCCCGCACCAAGAAGAATGACGGTGGAGAGAACGAAAACAGAGGAGACAATGCGCGAGGAGAGTTTCATAACGGTACGTTCATGAGATAATTCTTCGCCAGCATAACAAAGATCACCGGCACTCGCCAGCGATCTTTCCGTGCGTTTCCTATTGATACTGAATGAACGAAGGCGACGGGGTGAGCTCGAGTACCTCCTGCGGGGTCAGCATCCGCGATCCGGCGCGCTGAAAGTCGTTCACGTAGAACAGCTTGAACCCGGTGAACTGGACCGGCTCCGCCTGGATGTAGGCCTGGTACGAGTCGATCTTCTGCGCCTGCGGGCCCCAGCCGTCCATGTCCATGACGATCTGGACCTCCGGGAGCGGGACGATGCTCGTCGCGTTCGTGACCATGGCGCGGGTGTAGCGGTGGACGATCAGGACCTTCGGCGTGAGGTTGTTGTCCCGGACGAGCTGCGCGAGATACTCGGCGGCGGCGTTGACCGTCGACGCGTCGACCGTTCCGACCACGGTTCCCGGGCGCTTGCCGGACGCGACCATCGCGAACTCCGGGTCGATGGCGAGATGGACATTCGGGAGCTTAAGGTACGGCTCGAGCTTCTTCACCTCGACCATCATGTCCGACAATCCAGCCTGAACCTCCAGTATGACGATTCCGTTAATCTTCACGGCCAGTTCGACCGCCTTGTCCTTCTGAGAATCCGGCATGCGGAACCGATACTTGCCATCGACCCCCGGGCTCAGCTGCGCCGTCACGGTGATGTAATCGATCGCGGGAACGACCGGCGTCGTCGGATCCGCCGCCTCCCACGATTTCACGTCGACGTCGAGACGACGAAGCATCTCGTCGGGATCATACTTCCCAAGCACGCCCATCCCCCGCGAATAGAAGTTCCCGTAGTACGCGACGATTCGATTGAACGGCAGGATCGCACCCGGGTTCGGATACGCGGCGTGGACGGGCCAAGCCGGTCCATTCGCCTCGTCTCCCCCCCTCATAGGGGGGAGGGGTTGGGGGCGGTCGATAGCAACCTCATCGACGATCTCGACGGTCGGTTCGACGAAGTGGGCGAGCTGCTTGAGCTTCGCGTCGTACGCCACGGTATCGAGCGGAGGCGGTGGAGGCGGGAGCGGAGGCGCGGGAGGCTGGTCGACGGAAGGCTCCACGACGACCGCGGGAACGGTCGTCGCCGTCGCCGTAACCGTCCGGTTGGGCACAAGGCAATACACGGCGACCCCTGCGGCGATTGCCACGACGGCAAGGACGGCGACGGAAACTTGGGCTGTCGTGCGCTTGTCCATATGCGGACAGTGTACCACGATTACTCCTTCGCGATATCCGAAGATGCACGCGGCAGGAATTTGGCCAGCATCTCGTCCATCAGGAAAGCGATGCCAGCCGTAACGTCCTACGAATGGCACGAGAACCCGCACGTGGCTCGTTACCGATTCAAATACGTGATCGTCAGCTGCAACGCCGTCGCAAACGAGACCCAGAGGAGATACGGAATGTTCGCGTAGACGATCCAGGCGTACGTGGGCGCGCCGGTCTCGATGTGGAGTTTGAGCCCGAACGTATAGATCGCAAAGAGGGCCCAGACCAGCGTCCCGAGCACGAGAAGGATGTCCGCCGCGGCCAGGAGATTGTTCTTCAGGCCGAACTGGAGTGGCGTGAACGCAAGGTTGAACGCAATGTTCAGCGCGAACGGGAGCGCCACGACCCACGGGATCTGCTTGGAAAACGCCTTATAAAATACCGTGCCAAAAGAAACGGCGATTACGGCATAAAGCACCGTCCAGACCGGCCCGAAGAGCCAGGACGGAGGAGCCCACGACGGTCTGATGAGCTGGGAGTACCAGTTATAGGCGGGGGTCGGCATAGGATCATTTTGCGATTATCCAGTTTTCAAAAAGCATTCGCATGGTTTTTGCCTTAGGATTTCCCTCTGTTCCTTCACGGAGTTAATGAATTCCCTCTGAGAGTCCGCTCCGCTAGCCAATGTTTCGTCCAGAGGAGTTTTATGCCGATACCCGCGATGGGAAAATTCTCGCACCAATGCCCCATGTCGCAGATAGAGCGCCTTCTGTTTTCCGACCCAGCGCAGCGTTTCGGGATGACGAGAGTATCCGCCCTTCCCCTCGTGCTTGGTCAGGATATTCCAAAGCCCGTGAAGCTCACGGTGCTCTCCGAGCAGATGCTTCCGGCAAAGGTATTTCGGGTGAACGTCCCAGATGCGCATAGTTCTTGGCGCGTATTACAGCCCGATTTTCTTTGCGACAAGGTACGTGACAGTCGAGACCGACGACGCCAGTACGGCGCCCCACGCCAGGTCGACGAGAGTAACCGAAAGCGGCCAGTCCTTCGCGACTGCCAGGTTTGTCAGGTCGTAGGTCGCGTAAGACACAAGGCCGAACAGCGCGCCAAGAAGCAGGGCTCGCGTCCAATCGCCCTTTTCCAAGGCGGGCTTGATCACGAACGTGACGAGGCCGAAGACAAAGATGAGATAAAAGATGACCGCCGCGACCCAATTGACATCCGGCTTCATCAGCGCGCCAATTCGCGCACGATAAAAGTCCTTTGAGACGACGCCAAGCCACAGCATGTCCATCGCAAAAAACACGGAAACCGCGATCGAGTAGATTTTTAGGAACATAGGGTGGGTTTCCTTAGGTCTGTTTAATATCCTTTACGCCCAACACAATCAACCCAACCATGATGACCTTCAGGAGATAATGTCCGTGAAGATCGAGAACGTTTCGGGTCATCGGCGTGAAGGTGACGAAGACCAGGTGGACGACCACGCTGATCGGCAATGTCAGATAGAGCCAAGACCGTCTCGAAATATCGAGGTTGAATTTCCTGCCGAGTCTTGAAAGATACGGCGCGAGCAGATAGACGGCAACGAACGAAACGGTGAAATCGAAAATGGCGTATTCACCGAAGCGGAACGACCTTAGGTACGTGATTATTCCCATAGATCCCAATGATAGCACACTTCATGCGACCCCGTTCGCGAACTCTTGGATTGCTCGCCTCGAGAAGAACGCGTCAAACCTTCCTGCTATCGTACGCCCAATGCAAAAGCGCCTGCCTCTGCGCGGATCGGCACGAAAAATCTCCGGGTTGGCAGTATTTCCTGACCTGAGCGAGGTGACGGCGGATCGCTTTCCAACGCTTGATCTGCCGTTCGTCCTCGCCCGGCAGCCGCCTGCCCCTATAGTAGCGGCAATACCATTGAAACCATCCGCGCGGATCGTGCTCCGCGTTGATCCATCCCTTTTCCACCCAGACGCTGAGAGGCTGGCTGGCATGCCTGCGGAAAAAATTCAGCGTGTCGTCGTGGCGTTCGGGAGAAAGTTTTGCGCGCGCAAACCAACTTTTTGGAAATTCGCGCTTGCAATCGGTCATATACTTGCCGCCAAAAACACCGAGCGCGAGCATTTCCTTCGGCGTAAGTTCCGGCTCGAAGTCGGAATGAAAATTCCGTCCGGGCGGTTCGGTGAGCTCGTACGCGTACCCCTTCTGGAAGGCATCGTTCACCCTGATCGTCTTTTTCTTCATATGCTTATCGGCCCAGGAGGTAGATGACCAGCAGGAACAGGCCGCCCCACCAACCGAGATCGGAGACGATGAGGCTCATCGTGATTTTCTTCTGCCAGACGGTCGGCAACAGCTCTCCCGATCGACCGGCCTTCTCACGTTCCAGCAAAAATGGACTGACCTTGCAGGACAGGAAATATCCGTTGGCAATGAGGGCGAACGCAATCAACGCGTGCATCCGCGGGATGCCGGAAAAGGTCTGCGCGCGGTAGAAAATGCAACCACCGACGACGACAAGAAAAATGCCAACCCAGATCATCGGCTTGGTGACCTTGTGCGTTCTGGTAGTCGCCTCGGTCCAGTACGATGATGTCCGCCCCAAAAAGCCGTGTATATCGATCACGGTCACCGCACCCAGTCCGATGACAAAGCCGGCAAGGAGAGCGAATAATCCCGCGACATCGATCCAATCGGTTGAGAGCTCGGTAAGCATAGGGCGGGATTCGTTGTTTGGCATTTCTCAAAGGGTGGAAAGCGTCACGAGATCAGCTCAATAATGTGCCCGTCGTCGAGTTTGTCGGGTGCGGGCTGGCCAAGGTGCCTCAGAATTATCTTGATAGGACCGCCATGAGAAACGATGACGACGATCGCGTCGTTCCTCGTCAGAATGTCCTTGAGCGTATCGACGACGCGGCGGTTAAAATCATCATAGCTTTCGCCCTCCGGGTCGGTGGACAGATAATCCTTGTGCGATTCGACGACATCGGGATATTTCTCCCGCGCTTCATTTTTCGTAAGGCCGGTGAGAACCCCATAGTCCCTCTCCTCCAACCCTTCGACAATTTGCACGGGCGCGCCGACGGCCTGACTGATGATCTCGGCGCTCTCACGGGCGCGAACGAGCGGGCTTGAAAAGACAACCTCGATCCCCTTCCCGACCAGCCTCTGCGCAGTAACCCCAAGCTGCTCGCGTCCCTTTTCCGTCATGTGGTCATCATAGCTGCCACCGTAGCGATCTTCGATATCGCCAGTGGTCTGGCCGTGGCGAACAAGGTAGAGTTTCATAGTGTATTTACGAACCAGATTTCTTGCTCAACGATAACAAAAATCACTGGAAAATTCCAGCGATTCTTGTGGCTCCGCGTCGTGGACGACGTTAGAACCGCGATTTCTGGGTATGAAGGGCATTTGGTGATGCCAGTCCTCATGGTGGCGCATTTGGTTTATTGATTCGAATCAATAATAGCCAGCAGTTTCTCCAGGGCCGATTTACATGCATCGGCATTTGGATTCACCGCGCGAACTTGGCGTAATACTTGATCGATCGCATCATCCATTTCCGTCCACTTCGCCTTGTTCATTGGTTTCAGTTTGGACTGCGCAATATCCCAGTCATGCTCCAGGTCTGAAACGCGAGTCTTTGCCTCTGAGAATTTGCCTGCGAGCACGAAATCGAGCGTGTCCTGCGTAATCGTTCGGAAGCCGGACAGATCGCCCAATGGCGAAACGTGCGGCGTTGGACTCGTCGAACCGTTTGTCCCTGTCGTTGGGACAGAAACGACGCTTTCCTCATTCTGAAGCGCCGTGTGACGCCAGTAATACCCTGCCCCGGACACCAAGACCAACAAACCTATCACCGCCGCAACCTGCCGCAATGCGCCGCCTTGTTTCGCTTCTTCCTCCCTTACCGAGGCGTCCTCGACCAAATCACGTTTGGTGAATGAAAGGAACATGACGGTGGCGAGAATTGCCAACAGGAATATGACGCTAGTCACCGTCGCTCCCAATCCCAATCCACCATATTTCGCAGGTTGTGAGAGATAATCACCCAAGGAAGCGCCGAGCGGTCGTGTCAAAATGTAGATGATCCAAAACGCCAAGATGGAGTTGAGTCCAAGTCGCCAAGCGATGGCGGCGGCAGCGATCACCGCACAGACAATCGCGCCTGTGACCGCGTATCCAAGGCCAAGGCTTTCCGCCATCAAATCTCCGGTCGCCGTGCCGAGGGCAAAGGTAAAGAGGATGGTCAACCAGTAAAAACACTCCCTGCGTTTCGTAAAGATCGAGTGAATGGAAAGCGTTTTTTCCCTGCGGTACCAAACGGCAAAAGTGATTGCCAGAAGCACGCTAAAAACGATCGTGCTCACTTCGAGGGGTACACCGATGCTGTCAGTTAGGTTGTCCGTCACGAGTGTTCCGAAGATGCTGATCAACACGACATTGATCCAATAAAGCGCTGGGACGTACTTCTTTGCCCTGAACTGAAAGACGAGCGCGATCAGCAATAATACCCCTGTTAAAATAGAAGTTCCCGTCAAGCCAAAATTCAGATTCACGTTCAAAAAATCAGATGCCGTCTCGCCGACCGTTGTGCACAAAACTTTGATGACCCAGAAGAAAATCGTAACCTCTGGCACCTTGCTCATCATGTGTCGAATATCTTTCGTTTGATCAGTCATATCGTTTAGTAATTCTCATGTTATTTCCGTAGTTCCAGTTCCCACCCACTGTATAACAAAATCCCCCTCAAATAAAGGGAGATTGTGTTGGCTCCGGGGGCGGGGATCGAACCCGCGACAAATGGATTACACGTACTCTCTTGGTTTCCCAAAAGCGTGGACTATATCATCATCCTTGCGGATGCAGGGCGCTTCCCGCTCCGACTTACGTCGGAGAAGTACTCCTCGAAAGGATAGTCTCTGAACCTTCCGATGATCCTGCGGACTTATGTCCTGGGATCAAAGGCTTGGCTGCTGATTACCATGTCATTACTGACGACGGCTTCCAGCAATTCACCCTGTGTTCATTCCAACGTTTCCGTTGGAAGCTGCGTAATGCCCGCATGAACCTCGCGATGGCAGTTCGCGCAAATCAGTATGCAATGCTCGATCTCTGCCTTTACCCGTTCCCAGGAACGAGTGACACCGTCCTCAGAGATGCCGAAAGACTTTTTCTTTGGATCCTTGTGATGGATGTCGAGAGCGTCGACGCACCGGTCGTATCCGCAGATCTGACACTTGCCGCCGAGAAACTCGATGGCCTGCATCCGGACCCGCTTTCTACGCTTGCTGACTGCGCGCTTGATCGTTTCGGCTCGCTGGGCGTAGGTTCGCTTGTCGGCCATACTAATTGAGTATTGCCTAAAACGCGTGCCACAGTCCACTGCTCTGCCGCTGAGCTACCCCGGAATTTGGTACGGCGTGAGGAGTATATCAGGCGATTGGGGAGTCTGCAAGGGTGGATAAATTACGACGAAACGCACCCCTTGCACCTCCCAAACAGCTCAAGCGCGTGATCACTCACCTCTTGGAACTCTTTGCTTCCCCTTAGGGCCTTCTTGATGACCGCCTCGACCTCGCAGCCGTCGAAGTCTTCGATCTTTCCACAGCCGGTACAAACGATGTGGTGATGATCGTGCTTGTCTTTGACGAGCTCGTAATCGACATGGCCGTGGCGAAGATCTACTTTTCTGACGATGCCGGCTGTGGCAAAAGCGTCGAGTGTGCGATAGGCGGTGGCGTAGGTGATGTTTCGGTTCACGGCGATATCGAACAGCTCCGGAACCCCGACCGGGGCATCGAGCTCGCAGAGGATTCGGAGAATCTCAACGCGGGAACCGGTGATCTTCATCCCGGCGCGATAAAGGACGCTGTAGAGTTCCACGTTCGCAAGCTTTTTCATAACGTTCACGTTGACGCGACGGTATCACAGGTGATACAATGTCGCAAATGGAATATTCTCCCGTATGCGGACATTGAACAAGTTTGTGCTTTCCCTCTCGGCGGCCGTGGTTCTTGGAATTGTCCTGGCCTGGGCGACGTCGTGGCATCCGTCAACGACGATTTCCTCTTCAACATCGGACTCCGGCCGTATTAAGGTCGTCGCGAGCTTCTATCCCGTCGCCGAGTTCGCGCGGCAGGTTGGCGGGGACCTCGTGTCTGTCTCGACGATTACGCCGTCCGGAACCGAGCCGCACGACTATGAGCCGACGGCGCGGCAGGTGGCAGAGATGTATGGGGCGGACCTGGTGCTTTACAACGGCGGAGGCGTGGACGCATGGGCGGATCGGATTGCTCCCGAATTGAAGATACAGGGCGTCCCGGCCGTCGAGATGGGATCCGCGGTCGATCTTCTCGCATCCTCACCTGGGGAAGACGCCCCAACGGACCCGCACTTCTGGCTCGATCCTGCTCTCGCGGAAAAAGAAGTCGCGTTCATCCGTGATACACTGTCTACTATAAACGCGAAGAACGCGGCGACGTACGCGAGGAATGCCGACGCGTATCTCGCGCAGCTCTCGTCGCTTGACGCCGACTTCGTGGCCGGACTCGCCTCGTGTCACCAGCACACCGTCGTAACATCGCACGCGGCCTTCGCCTACCTCGCCAAGCACTACGGGTTCGACGTGATCTCCATCTCCGGAATCTCTCCCGAGCAGGAGCCGTCGGCCGGACGGTTGTCCGAGATCGCGGCGATCGCGAAGGCGAAGGGCGTCCGCGCGATCTTCTTTGAGACTCTGGTCAGCCCGAAGCTTTCCGAGACGATCGCGAGCGAGATTGGAGCGAGGACGCTCGTGTTCAACCCGCTCGAGGGGTTGTCCGCGGAAGAAGCAAGTGCAGGCGAGGACTATCTCAGCGTCATGCGATCCAACTTGGAGAACCTTAAGACTGGAATGGTATGCCCGTAGAAGCTACGCAACAACCGATCGTCAGCGCGTCCAAGCTCTCTTACGTCCGAAACGGCGAGGAGATCATCCATAACTTCTCGTTCGAGATCAAGACCGGCGACTACGTCGGCGTGATCGGGCCGAACGGCGGCGGGAAGACGACCCTGCTTCGCCTATTGCTTGGATTGCTGCAGCCGACGCACGGAACCATCGAGGTACTTGGCGGGCCGGCGACGGACGCGTGCGTTCGGCGTCAGATCGGGTACGTGGCACAGCGCGGAGGAAATCTCGACCCGCAGTTCCCCGCCACCGTCGAGGAGGTCGTTCGATCCGGGCGCATCCCGCACCTCGGGCTGTTCGGACGGTTCAAGGAGCACGACGAGGACGCCATTCGCCAGGCAATGACGGACATGGGACTCTCGACCCTTTGGAAGCGCCCGCTCAGCAAGCTTTCCGGCGGAGAGCGCCAGAAGGTCCTCCTCGCCCGCGCCATGGCCGGCGAGCCGAGGATCCTGTGCCTCGACGAGCCGACGGACGGGCTCGACCCGGCGTCGCGTGACGCGTTCTACGCCATGCTCCGGCGCATCAACGAGAGCGGGGTCACGATCATCTTCGTGTCGCACGACATCCACGCGGTCTCGAAGGAGGCGCGCTCGGCCATCTGCCTCAAGCACCAGCTGGTGTGCCACGGAGACAAGGCGTGCCACATCGGCCAGGAGGAGCTGCGCGACCTGTTCCATCCAGACCGCGCCGACCTGCTTTCCCACCACCAGCATCACGATCACGCATAAGCCTATGCTCGAACTTCTCTCTCTCGACTTCATGCGCCGCGCCCTCATGGTCGGCATCGTCGTCGCCATCGTCGCGCCCACGATCGGCCTGTTCTTCGTGGTCCGCCGCTACTCGTCGATGGCCGACACGCTGGCCCATATTTCCCTCGCCGGCGTCGCCGCGAGCCTCGTTGCCGGAACCGCCGCGATTCCGACGGCGCTCGTGTTCTCCGTCGCGTCCGTCCTCGGCATCGAGCGGATGCGCGAAAAGAAGGTGCTCCCCGCGGACACCATCGTCTCCCTGTTCCTGTTCGGCGGCCTCGCCGTCGCGGTCGTCCTGCTCGGCCTCGCGCACGGCAAGAACGTGAGCGTGGTCAACTACCTGTTTGGAAATATCATCACCGTCACGCGCGCCGACCTGCTGTCGATCGTCCTCCTCGGAACCGCTGCGTTCGCCATTACCATGATGCTGTGGCGCGCCCTGTTCGTCGTCTCCCTTGACGAGGACATGGCCGAGGCGAGCGGCATCTCGGTCAAAAAGCTCAATCGCGTCCTGGCCGTCCTCGGCGCCGCCACGATCGCGATCTCGATGAACGTGGTCGGCGTGCTCCTCATCGGCGCGCTCATGGTCATCCCGGTGCTCGGCGCGATGCAGTTTCGCACGGGGTTCCGCAAGACATGGGAGATCGCCATCGGGATCTCCGTCCTGTCCGTGATCCTCGGCCTCGTGTCGTCATTCTATCTCGATCTCGCGAGCGGAGGAACGATCGTTCTCTGGAGTATCCTGTTCTTCCTTGTCGCCAGCGTCGCGGCCTCTACAAGAACAGCCGCGCGAGCTTGATCTCATCGTAGGAATAGTCGTCCCCAAGCAGCGTTTTGACCGGCGAGAGAAAGGCTCCGCCGGTTTTTTCGAACGCGTCCGAGATGGCGCACATGCGTTCGTCGGACGGGCGAAGGTGCTCGATGTCGAGCGAGTCGTTCTCCTGGAGCAGCGCGGCGATGTGCGTCACGACCGTTCCCTCGCTGAGCCCGCGGGATTCGGCGATCTGGGCCAGGGTCAGCTTGTTCTCGATGAGTTCTTTCGTCTTGAGAACGGTTGATCCTCCTCGTCGCTCGACCGTCGCGGATCCGTCCGAGGACGATCCGGTCGTCCGTTCCTCCCCGGTCTTTGGATGCTTCCGTTCCGCACGATCATTCGCATCGGCATACTCGCGAATCAACGCGAGGAATGCGTCTCCGAACTCTTCTAGCTTCTTTGCGCCCACGCCGAACACGGACGACAGGCTGTCCGTCGAGCGTGGGAAATAATATGCCATCTCGTGCAGCGTCTTGTCGCCGAAGATGACGAACGGCGGAACGTGACGCTCGTCGGCAATGGACTTCCGCTCACGGCGGAGTATCTCGAACAGACCCGCGTCGTATGGAACGGATCCGGCGGCAGCCGACGACGAACGGGAGGATCTCGACGGCGCGGCGGTCGTCGTAGCAATCGTGACGGGGAGCTCGATCGACTCCCTCGCGGAAAGCGCGGCCTTTCCCATGCGGGAAACCCGCAGCGTCGGATAGTCGCCCTCGGTCTTTTCCAAATAGCCTTTCTTTTGCAACAGTCGGAAACACTCCCGAAGCGAGTCGACCGAAACGTCGCGTCCGATCCCGTGGACCGGGAGGTCGTCGTGATGATTCTCGACGATCCGCTCCTTCCGCGACCCTCGGAGTACGTCGATCACGTACGCCGCGCCGAACGCCTCGCCGGTGCGCAATACGGCGGACAGGATCTTCTGGGAGATCTCGGTGGCATCGCGGGATTCGACGGGAGCCTGGATGCAGTTGTCGCACGCGTCGCACTTGGAATCGTCCCAGGGTTCGCCGAAGTAACGCAGAAGCATCTGTCGCCGACAGGTATCCGACTCGCAATACGAGACCACCTGGTTCAGCTTGGTCTGGGCAAGCTCGCGCTCGTCCTCGTCCGCGATCTGGGCGATGAAGAATTCCTGCTTGCGCTTGTCGCCGTAGGTGTAGAACAGGACGCATTCGCTCGGCAGCCCGTCGCGTCCGGCGCGGCCCGTTTCCTGGTAGTACCCCTCGATGGTCTTTGGCAGGTCCATGTGCGCCACGAGCCGGACGTCGGGCTTGTCGATTCCCATCCCGAACGCGATCGTCGCCACGATGATCGGCACTTCGTCGCGGATGAACCGCTCCTGGGTCTCGCGCCGCAGATCGCGCTCAAGGCCCGCGTGATACGGCAGGGCGCGGAGCCCGGCGTGCGTCAGATCGGCGGCGAGTGACTCGGTGTCCTTGCGCGAAAAGCAGTAGACGATCGCCGGCTGGTCGTTCAGACGGCGAAGGCGGTCGACGAGCTGGCTGAACGAGTTGGACTTCGGGACAACGGAATACGTGAGGTTCGGGCGGTTGAAACTCGAGAGGAACACGGATGCCTCCTGCATCGAGAGCTGCCTCACGATGTCATCGCGGACCCTCGGGGTCGCGGTCGCCGTGAGCGCCATGACCGGGACGGACGGAAATGCAGACCGGAGATCCTTTAGGTTGCGGTAGTCCGGCCGGAAGTCGTGGCCCCATTCCGAGATACAGTGCGCCTCGTCGATGGCGATGAGACTCACGGTAAGCTGCTCGAGCAGGCGCCGAAACGCGGGCGACGGAAGACGCTCCGGGGCCACGTACAGGATCTTCAGCTCGCCGGACAGCGCGCGGAACTCGACGGACTGCATCTCGTCGTCCGTCAGCGTGCTGTTGATGAACGCGGCGGAGATGCCGTTGGCGGTCAGCGAATCGACCTGGTCCTTCATGAGCGCGATGAGCGGGGAGATCACGAGCGTGATTCCGGGAAACATGAGCGCCGGGAGCTGGAAACACAACGACTTCCCTCCCCCCGTTGGCATGAGGACAAGCGCATCCTTTTTACCGAGGACCGTGTTCATGATGTCCTCCTGCAGCGGACGGAAGGCATCGTAGCCGAAATGCGTTTTGAGGAGTTGTTTCATAAAAGAATTGTCGCTGGATGCGGAAGTTCGCACATGTTACCATACTGTCATGCGATCGACGCACATGACATCTAAAATCACGCGGATCATTGCCCTGGGCCTGCTGGCTTCTTTTTGTCTGCCGTTAGAACTGCGCGCGGAGGACACGGCTTCAAGCCTCCAGGCGCGGCTCAGGGAAATTGAGGCGGAGATTGCGAGCGACCAGCAACAGATCGTTGCCGCGCAGGGCAAGACGAGAACGTACGCGAGCGCCATCGCGGAGATCGCGAAGAGCCGGTCGATCATTCAGCTCCAGATGGAGGAGGCAGACCTACAGATTCGCGACGCCGAAGACCGACGGAATGAGACGAGGAAGAAGATCGACGAGAATAGCGCGCATCGGGACGGCCTCCGCGGACAGCTTGCCAACTTGCTCGTCGCCATGAACATGGCCGACGGCCAGTCGCCCTTGTTCGCATTTCTGAAGAGCGACAACGTGTTCGACGCGATGAACGTCGTCCAGCAATACGTCGAGGTCGCCGACAAGCTCAACGAGGTCGTCGCGACGGTAAAGACGGTCAACGAGGATCTCGCAACGCAGAACCAGGCGCTGGAGGACGTCGCCGACGAGGCACGAAACCTGCTTTCCATCCACGCGCTCCAGGAAACCGCGCTCGTGGAAAACGAGCAGGACCAAAAGGGTTTGCTCGCCCAATCGAAGGGCAAGGAATGGGCGTACGCGGCTGACATCAAGACGCAGAAGACCGAGGCCGCGAAGATTCGCACCCGCATCTACCAGCTGCTCGATACCGGATCGGTGCACATCACCTTTGGCGAGGCCGTGACCAAGGCAAAGTGGGTTTCGGGCGTCACCGGAATCGACCCGGCGTTTCTCCTGTCCGTTTTGACGCAAGAATCGAACCTGGGCGCGAACGTGGGCACATGCAACCGACCCCAGGATCCTCCCGCGAAAGGCTGGAAGGTCGTCATGAAGCCGACGCGCGACCAGGAGCCGTTCAAGAGCATTATGAACGCTCTCGGCCGCAGCACGGAAGGAACGCCCATCTCCTGCCCCATGCACGATGCGAAGGGCAATCAGATCGGCTGGGGCGGCGCCATGGGCCCGGCACAGTTCATCCCATCCACGTGGATCGGATACTCGGGCAAGATCAGCGCGATCACGGGCAAGGCATCCGACCCCTGGAACATCACCGACGCGTTTCTCGCCGCCGCGCTGAAGCTCACCCACGACGGGGCGAACGGCACGGAAAACGGCAACTGGACCGCGGCCATGTATTACTTCAGTGGATCCACCAACGTCGCCTACCGCTTCTACGGCGACCAGGTGATTACCCGCGCCAAGCAGTACCAAAAGGACATAAACTCGCTCTAACGTGCCACCGCCATGCTCTTCAGCACCTCCAAATATAACTCCTCCACGATCTTCTCCTGTTCCGCCCCGGCCTTGGCATAGTGGTCCAGGCCCGGCGCGGAGTTGATCTCAATGACCCGGTAATCGGCGGGTTTTTGCGTAATGTCGCCGTTTACCATCAAATCCACGCCGCACAGCCGAAGGCCCATGTCCTTCGTGATCCGTACAGCGATTTTCTTGAACTCAGGATGAATCGTCTTCGTGACGTCCACCGCGTCGCCTCCCGTGGACAGGTTGGCGTTATCGAGCAGAAACACCCGTCTGCCCGTCTCAATAACTGAATCGCGGGAAAGCCCCTGTCGTTGCAGCTTGATGGTGATGCGCGGATCGTCCGTCCGAATGGACGTGTCCCGTCCCGACGTCCGGAATGCCTTCTGCTTGCGCGCCAACAGCCGGTCGACCTTTGCCCGACCATCGCCGACGACGCTCAAGGCAATGCGCTCATAGGCTGAGATAATTTTGTCGTCAAGCACGACGACGCGATAATCTTTGCCGGCGACGGGTCGCTGAACGAGCGCAACGCGGTCCGTCTTGAACACGCGGCGCATAGCCACGTAGAACTCCTTCTTCGTCTGGACGAACGCGACCCCGGTCCCCTGGCTCCCGCTGTTCGGCTTGACCACCACCGGCATCCCGAGGGACGTCGCATACCGAAATGCCGCGTCAATGTTCTGCTTCGGCCGTCCGATCGCGCGTCCGAAATCAGGCGAAAAAAATACCTTGCCCTCGATGGTCGGGTATCCCATCCTCGCCAAGAAAAAGTTTGCGTAATCCTTGTCCTTCGCAATGTCGGACGCACCAAGCCCGTTCAGGTCTAGGCTCGAATACCGGAAGTATCGCTTGCGCCCGTTCGCGAAAATGATCTGCCCGGCAATGTCCCATTCCGGTTCCATCACGACCGTCGCGCCGATCCGCGGGGCGATTTTCTGGAGCATCTGGCCGAGCAGTGGTTTCATCTGATTCATAGTGGTAGGATCATAGCAAATTACGCGCTATGCCGAAACCAGTCTTCCAAGACCCAATCGAGCGATCGGCACTTTGGTTTCTCTGCGCGCTTTCAACCGCCGGGATCGTATGGACGATCGGGTATTTGCTGTTCGATTTGAACGCGTTCGTCGAGATCGCTGGGATTGTCGCGGCGGCGGTCGTGACGTGGGGCTTGTCGCGTCGAACGACGAACGGGACTAAAGTCCCTGGGAAACCAGACCTATTCTTTGTTCTCGCGACCATCGCGGGAGACCTGCTCATCCTCATCGCCTGCCTCCACGCCCGTACAGACCTCGCGCTCTCGAGCCCATGGCTCGTCGTCAGCCCGGCGGTCTTCGTCATCTTCGCCGCGACGACCTTCTCGGGAATGCTGTCCCGTTCGCGCGTCGCGACCTTCTTTCACTTCTTCACCGCGTTCTCGATCGCGACGACCATCTTCAAGATCGGCTTCGGCTTCGATCCGTTCGTGCACCGAGCCGCCGAAACCGCGCTCGCCGCCGCCGGTCACATCGATCCGAAGACGCCGCTGTACGCGGGACAATACGCAATCGTCGCGATCGTCCATCGCCTGCTCGGAATTTCCGTCGACGCGCTCGACAAATGGCTCGTCCCGCTGCTCGCCTCGATGCTGATCCCAATCCTCGGAATCGCCGGACTCCGCGACGGCTGGGGGATGACCGACGAGGCGGCGCGACGATGGATCTATCTGTTCCTCGTGACCCCGTTCGCAGCTCTCACCTTCTCGGTTCCGTACAACCTGACGGTCGTCCTATTTATCCTCGTCCTCTGCCTCTCCCCGCTCTGCAGCGACCGCCGCATTGCCGCCGGACTCGCGATCGTCGCCGCATGGTCCGTTCTCTGCCACCCGCTTCTCGGCGTCCCGACCGCGATCTTCGCGGCGTACTCGATCGCGAACGGACATGTTCGTCACTCGGTGAGGAACATCGTGGCGACCGTCTTGCTTGCCGTATCCGTTCCTGCGCTTCTCGCATTGAACAACTATCGTGTTCATGCTTCTACCGTCATCAACAACCCGTTCTCACGCCTCGATTTCTTCTGGGGCCTCTTCGCCGATCCGTTCCCCCACCCTCCAGGAATCGTCCCGACGTTCTGGACCGGCCTTTATCTTTATCACCAGTGGCTCCCGGCGATCCTTCTCGTCGCGACGATTGTCGTGGCTGTTTGCACGTCTCGCCGTCGGGCGGGATCACGCCCGACGGCGGGAAAAACCGATCTGTCGACGGTCTCCATACTTTTCCTCGGTCTCCTAGGCTCAATCTTCCTCGTGAGCACCGCGTTCGTCTTCCAGGATATCATCTCCTACGAGCAGTCCGAGTTCGCCCTTCGCCTCGTCGAGATCCTTCCGCTTGTCCTACTGCCAACGCTCGGCGTTGGAAGCGAAGCGGTCTGGCAATTCGTCGCGGCGCGCCGTCCTTTGCTCGCCCCGCCCCTCCTCGTCCCCGTCGCGATCGCGGCGTCGCTCTCCCTCTACTTTAGCTATCCGCAGACGAATCCTAAGTCCGACCTTTCCGGACCGAGCGTGAGCGCCGCGGATGTCGAGGCCGTCCATGCCATCGACGAGCTCGCGGACGGCCAGCCCTACTTCGTCCTCGCCAATCAAATGACGTCCGCTGCCGCGCTACGGGAGTTCGGCTTCGCGCACTACCTTCCCGCCGGCGAACGCCAGACCCTCTGGTACCCCCTCCCAACCGGAGCCGCGCTCTACGACCTCTACGGACAGATGACGTACGGCGAGCCAACGATCGAGACGATGCGTGCCGCCGCGGCGCTCACGGAAACCAACCGTGGCTACTTTCTCACCTACCGCTACTGGCCCGGGTTCGAATGGCTTGACGAACGGGCGCGGGGGATAAGTGGCGCCTGGTATGCGGTGGGCGACGGTGCTATCATTATGTACGAATTCGATAATTTACTTGTGGAACCAGATTCGTATGCAAACCAAGACTGATGTCGCCATGTCCACGAAGACGAAGGTCGCCTACGGGCTCGTAACGGCCGCGGTGATCGTCGCCGCCGGGTTCATCGTGATGAGCACGACGAGCAGCACCGAGACGACTGGAACGGCAGCTGGCACGCCGGCATACAAGTCGGGATACTCCGCTCCGGGATACGTTCCGCCAGGCTACTCGAAGCCGGGGTATGGCAAGCCGGGATACCTCCCGCCGGGCTATAAGAAGCCGGGTTACAAGAAATAAGACCAACCAAAGCCCGCCGCTACGGCGGGTTTTAGGACTTCCCTATGAACGAATCCGTGACCATCTTCCCTAGGGGCGCCATCGTAAGCGCGGCCGCCCAGTTCCCAACCCCGTTTTTCCTGTATGACGAAGAGCGGCTGCGGGAGAACTGCCGAACGTTCCGTGAGACGTTTCAGGCCGTGTTCCCAGACTTTCATCCGCTTTACGCAGTGAAGGCAAACGCGAACCCGGACGTCCTGCGAATCATCCGATCGGAAGGGTTCGGATTTGACGCATCGAGTTCGGCCGAAGCCTGGATCGTCGAGAAGATCGGAGGACTCGGGATGTATACGGGAAACTATACCCCCGCCGAGGAACTGTCCTTCGCCGCGTCGCGCGGATTCATCCTGAACCTCGACGACGCGAGCATGGTCGACTTTCTGGACGAGATCGGCGTTCCCGAGACGCTGTCGTTTCGCGTAAATCCTGGGATGGGAAGCGGCGACCGCGAGAGCAACGTCCTCGCCGGACCGGACGCGAAGTTTGGCGTCCCGTTCGAATGGGCGAGCGACGCGTACCGGGCGGCGAAGGCCAAGGGTGTCCGTCGCTTTGGAATCCACATGATGACCGGGAGCAACTGCCTCGACGCGGGATTCTTTGCGCAGACGGTCGAAAAGTTGTTCGAGATCGTCGCCGCGATCAAGCATGATACCGGAATCGAGATCGAATTTATGAACATAGGAGGGGGCTTCGGCGTCCCCTATCGCCCCGACGAGCCGACGCTCGATCTCAAGGCCGTCGTCGCGGGAATCCGTCGTGTCTTCGACGAACAATGTGCCAAACTCGATCTGAAGGAACCCGTCCTCTACGCCGAGCCGGGACGATTTATCGCGGCCGACATGGGATTCCTCGTCGGCACGGTTCGCGTGATAAAAAATGGGTACAAGAAGTTCGTCGGAATCGACGCGGCCGCGAACGACATGCCGAGGCCGTCGATTTACGGCGCGTACCACCACGTTTCGGTCATCAAAGTCGGCTACGAGAAGCCAACCTTCGAGACGGTCTCGATCGTCGGCGGCATCTGCGAAAACAACGACCAGTTCGCCAAGGACCGCCTCCTCCCCGCCTGCGAGATCGGCGATTTGGTCGTGATCCACAACTCCGGCGGCCACGCCTACTCGATGGGACACAACTACAACGGACGAACGAGGCACGCGGAATACCTCCTCGAGCTCGACGGCACAATCAAAAAGATCCGCGACGCCGAGCGCATCGAGGATCTTTATCGTGGGACGAATCTCTGATCGCGACGACCATCCCTGACCCCTCCTCCCTATAAAAAAAGGAAACGACGTTACAACGTCCCAAGGTCGAGCCAATCGGTGAACGAGATCTTTGCCACGAAATCGGGTACGTGGCTGACGACGATCATCGTTCCGGCGTACTGCTCGAGCGCCTCAGCGATGACAGGAAGATGGCGGAAGTTGATGTGGTTGGTGGGCTCGTCGAGGATGAGGAGGCCCGGCTTCTGGAGGACGAATCGGGCGAAGCAGAGCAAGCCCTTCTGTCCTTCCGAGAGCGAACCGACCTTGTTGAGCAGCAGGTCGCCGGTGAGCAGGAACTGGGCGGCGGCTGAGCGGAGGGCCTCGTTGTCCGGGACGTCCATGACGGCCTCGAGCGACTTGTAAACCGTCTGGTCAAAGTCGAGTCCGGAGAAATCCTGACGGTAATAGCCGACCTTCACGCCCTTCGCGATCACGGCGCCTTCGTCCGCCTCCTCGGCCAACGAGCGCAACAGCGTGCTCTTGCCGATGCCGTTCGGGCCGGAGATGAACAGGCGCTGGCGCTTGCGGAGCTTGATCTCCACCTCGGCGCGGTGGGGCTCGTGGTCCTTGATGACCTTCACAGACGAGATCATCACCACCGGCTCGATGAACTCTTGGGCCGGGATGGTGAAGTCGCGGATAGTGCGGTCGTCGCGCTTGACCTCGACCATGTTCTCCTCGGCGTCGGCCACCTGGTCGCGCAATTTGGCGGCAAGGGCGCGCATCTTTCCTCCCTTGTGCGCGAAGAAGTTGATCTTGTCCTTGCGATCCTGGATTTCCTTGAGGAGCTGCGCGTTCTTGGCACGGTCGCGCTCGACACGGGCGGCGATTTCCTCGACCACGTTGAAGTAGTTGCCCTCATAGCGGTCGACCTTCCCGGAGTAGACGTCGAGGTGCAGAACTCCCTCCGTGAACGAGTTCAAAAAGTCCGCGTCGTGGGAAATCACGAGGACCGTCTTCTGATAGCACATGAGAAAACCGGTCAGATGCTCGATTCCGGCCGTGTCGAGGTTGTTGGTCGGCTCGTCGAGCACGAGGATGTCCGGCTCCTGGATGATCGCATAGGCAAGGAGAAGGCGCGCCTGCTGGCCGCCGGAGAAGTCCTTGATCTTCTTGTCGTACTTTGTCTGCAAGTTTACGATCTCAAGCGCGTCGGCAATGCGACGGTCGAGGTCGTACATCTTCTCGGGAAAGGCGTGCGCGAAGAACTCGGACACGGTGTCTTCTTTGCGCTCCGGAGGGACCACCTGCGTCGCGATTCCAACGGTGGCTCCCTGGCGCATGTGGATCTGGCCTTTGTCCGGCTTGAGCGCGCCGGTGATCAGCTTGAAAATAGTGCTCTTCCCGGCCCCGTTCTGGCCCATGACCGTCATCTTGGCGTCCTCGCGAACCGAAAAGCTCGCCTCGTTGAGGATCGGCTTTTCCTTGTCGTACCCGAACACGACGTTTTCGAAGCGAAGAATGACGGCAGCCTTGTTTTCCATAGGTTCTGATCAATTCATTTTCTCGCGGATGATACCCGAAATCGACGCGATTGGCAAGCGATGAACGGACAAAAAGAAAAAACGACCCGTTGGAGGGTCGGCAACTAGTAGCAGGACTTGCTGTCCGTGAACCAGTAGTAGAGGTGGGTGAGGGTCGTGTTGACGACGCGCACGGTGATCGTGTCGAACACGACCGGCCCGAGGCTCGAGGAGTTGTCCTTGTCCCAGGCGATCCGCGTGGGATCCTGCGTGAACCAGGTGTCCACGAGCGAGTTCGTCGACGCCGAGGAGAGGACGTCGAACGTGTACGTGGTGTTCGTCAGCGTGATCGAGGTGATCCCCGTCCCCGTCGCCTGGACGCGGACGGCGCTGGCGCAGCCCGTGTAGTTGTTCGCGGCGACGTGCGGGTTGCTGATGTAGTAGGTCGACGTCCGCATGACGTACGCGGCGGCCATGGGCTCATGCTCGGGGAGCGCGCCGGTGTCCGCAAGGAACTCCGCCGTATCCGAGAGCAATTCCGCAACGGCATCGCCGGTTGGCGGTTGCCCGTCATCGCACCCGACAAGAAACAGCATGGAAAGAACCGACAGGATCAAGACAGTTTTCACGTTCGCCTCTGTCTATCTGGGCATTTGCTCACGTTCTCGCCTGCCACCGGAATTGGAGGGCCTGCGAAAGGATGGGCGAAAGATTCGATAGCGCAGCCAGACGCTACCACGCGACGGCCATTCGTGCAACCCAAGTGGACGACAGCCTCGGCGAAAGATGCTATCATGAGGGCAAATTCTAACCACTTCTATGTCCAAACGAGCCATTGCCGCCACATGCCTTGCTCTTCTCCTCGCGATTCCGTCCGCGACCCGCGCCGCCGGATGGGCAGAGGCCGATACCTCGTCGAGCCACACGCTCTACGGAGTCTCCGTGAGCGGCAGCACCGCATACGCGGTCGGAGCCAGCGGAACCGTTCGGTACAGCGACGACAGCGGGGCGAGCTGGACGAACGGAGACAGCGGCACGTCGAACGACCTGTACGACGTGGCGGCCATCAGCTCCACGAAGGCGGTCGCCGTCGGCGAAGGCGGAACGGTGCTCCGTACGACGGACGGCGGGGACAGCTGGTCGACGATCGACCCGGACTATCTCACGAGCAACCATGCGGACTACGACCTTCGCGCCGTGGCCATGGCCTCCTCGACCGTCGGATACGCGGCCGGCCAGTACGGCGTCATCCTGAAGACCACCGACGGCGGCGCGAGCTGGGACGAGATCGTGAGTCCGGAGGCGGACACGAACAACAGCCTTAACTCCGTCGCGGTCTCCGGAACGTCCAAGCTCTGGGTCGCCGGGGAGAACGGCGTCATCCACGCCAGCACGGATGGCGGGTCCGACTGGACGGAGGAAACGTCCGGGACCGGCGAGGACCTGGTTACGGTCGTCTTCACGGATTCCACCCATGGCTTCGCGAGCGGGAACAATCGAAAGTTCCTGAAAACCACGAACGGCGGGTCCACTTGGACGGACGTCACGGTCTCCGAGCTCAGCAGCGGCGACACCATCAACGATATTTCTTTTCTGAGCAGCTCGGTCGGTATCCTGTCGAGCGACAACGGCGAGCTGCTTGAGACGGACGATTCCGGAAGCTCCTGGAGCACGATGAGCGTGTCCGGCTCGCCCGTCCTGATCGACCTTTCCTACGCCTCCTCGTCGGCGCGCTACGGCGTCGGCGAGAGCGGCGACATCTATCGCTACGACTCGACCGCCCCGACCAAGCCGACCAACTTCGACGTGGATGGCGACAACGGCGCGGTCACGGACACGACCCCGGACTTCTCCTGGACCGCCTCCACCGATAGCGAATCCGGCGTCGATTACTATGAGTTCAAGATGGACTCGGGAAGTTACGCGAAGGTAAGCGACGGGACGTCGAAGACCTACTCGACCGTCCTCTCGAACGGCTCGCACACGGCCTCGCTCTACGCGGTCGACCTCGGCGGCAACCCAAGCTCCGTCGCGACGCTTACCTTCACGATCGACGCGGACTCCTCCTCGAGCAACGCGCCGGACGTTTCCTCCGTCACCCCGTCCACCGCGCTCAAGGACTACACGGTCACCTTCTCCTCCCGCGTCTCCGACAACAAGTCGGTGAGCTCCTGCGACCTCTACGTGGACGGATCGAGGTCGAAGTCGATGACGCTCAAGACCGACCTCGCGTACGCGACCGAAAAGTTTACGGCGACCGGGACGCACGAGCTTTACGCGCGCTGCGAGGACGCGGACGGCAACAAGACGAGCGGCACGACGACGACCGTCACGGTTTCCTCGACCTCGAGCTCCGTGACCCCCGGAAACATCATCAAGATCGGGTGCGAGGGAAACGTCTACGTGAACGACCCGTGCACCGCCGTGTACTACTACGGCTACGACGGCCTCCGGCACGCCTTCCCGAACGAGGCCGCGTTCAAGTCGTGGTTCACGGACTTCGGCGATCTCGTGACGCTCTCCAGCTCGGCCATGGCCAACATCACGCTCGGACGCAACGTCACCTTCCGCCCGGGAACGAGCCTGATCAAGTTTTCCACGAACACCGTGTACGCGGTATCCTACGGCGGCATCCTCCGACCGATCTCGACCGAGGCCATCGCCATCGCGCTGTTCGGAAGCTCCTGGGCCTCGCAGATCACGGTCGTCAGCGACGTCTTCTACGCCAACTACCGCATCGGCTCCACCATCGACAGCAGCAGCGACTACTCGTCGAGCTCATCCAAGTCCGGCAGCGCGACGATTGACGTGACGTTCTAACTACGTCACGATGACCGCCCCTGACCCCTCTCACCGCCATCAGGCGGGATCCCGCTGAAGCGGTGACTCCCTATGAGGAGGGGAAACGTAAATTATGCCAACTCGACTCAACAAATACCTCGCCGATCGCGGAATCTGCTCTCGCCGCAAGGCCGACGAGCTCATCGAGGCGGGCGAGGTCATCGTCAACGGGGCCGTCGCGGCCGTCGGCCAGAAGGTGGAGGACACGGACGAGGTCCATCTCAAGGGCCAGTCCGTCGCGACCGAGAAGCCCAAGCCGCTCTACCTCGCGCTGAACAAGCCGGTCGGCATCATCACGAGCGTCGACCCAAAGGCGCGCGACAACGTCATTTCCCTGCTTGGGATCAAGGACCGCGTGTTTCCCATCGGCCGCCTCGACGTCGCGTCGTCGGGCTTGCTTCTTCTTACGAACGACGGCCGTCTCTCCGAGCACGTCACGCATCCCCGCTACGAGCACGAGAAGGAGTACGTCGTCACGGTCGACCGCGACATCGACGACGGCGCGCTCAGCCAGATGCGCAGTGGCATCACGATCCTCGGATCCCTGACGCAGCCGGCGACGGTCGTTCGCGTCCCGGGACGAACGCGCTCGTTCCACATTACGCTCAAGGAAGGCCGCAACCGCCAGATTCGCCGCATGTGCGAGGCACTCGGCTACCGCGTGGTGAAGCTGAACCGCATCCGCGTGATGAACATTTTGCTCGGCGAGCTGGAGGAAGGAAAATGGCGAAACCTGACCGAGTCCGAGACAAGGCAGTTGCTGGATTTAACGGTTGAAAATGAGAAACCGTCCGACGAGGTTCGCTTTCATTAGAATTCGGTCGCGTATGAGCAGAAGGAAGGTTGCGATCGAGCGAACCGAGGAGTTTGAGAACGCGCTTGCCCTGATGGAGGGCAAAGACGCGTTTTTGTTCGTTACCGGTCGGGCCGGAACGGGAAAATCGACGCTTCTGAAGCTGTTCCGCGAGAACACGAAGCTCGACTGCGTCTATCTTGCCCCGACCGGCGTGGCCGCGCTCAACGTGAACGGGGAGACGATCCACTCGTTTTTCCGGTTCGCCCCGGGAATCACGGTGCGCGAGGCCGCGGCAAAGGGAAAGAACGCGGACGCGGAGCTGTATCGGAAGGTCGACGTGATCGTGATCGACGAGATCTCCATGGTCCGCGCCGACCTGATGGACTGCATGGACGCGTTCCTCAAGTCCGCGATGAAGAGCACAACCCCGTTCGGCGGCAAGCGCATCGTGGCGATCGGCGACCTGTACCAGCTCCCTCCCGTCGTCCGCAAGGACGAGGCGGAGGAGTTCGCCAACAAGTATCCGAGCCCGTACTTTTTCTCGTCCGAGGCGATCGACCTCATGCGAGCGGTCGGCGAGATCAAGTTCGTCGAGCTCGACCGGATCTTCCGGCAGACGGACAAGGATTTCGTCGATATCCTGAACGGCGTTCGGAATCGGACCGCGACGGACGCGCACCTCGCGCTTCTCAACAAGCGAACCGTCCCGGCCATACCTGACGAGAAGGACCCGCCGATCTATCTCACGTCGACCAATGCGGCCGCGGACGAGATCAACGCGATGCGGATGGCGGAACTCGGCGGGAAAACCCGATCGTATTCCGGAAACAAGAACGGCATTTTTGCCGAGAAGGACTTCCCCGTCGACCCGAACCTCGAGCTCAAGGTCAGGGCGCGCGTGATGTTTCTGAACAACGACTCCCAGGGCCGCTGGGTCAACGGGACGCTCGGCACGATCACGTCGGGCCAAAGGGACACGGTAAACGTCCTCATCGACGATGGGGACGAGGTCGAGGTGGACGTTCACACCTGGAGCAGCTATCGTAGCGTCTACGAGCGCGAGAGCGGCCACCTGAACCAGGAGAAGATCGGCTCGTACACGCAGCTTCCCATCAAGCTTGCGTGGGCCACGACGATCCACAAGAGCCAGGGCAAGACGTTCGACAAGTGCGTCATCGACCTCGGGCGAGGCGCGTTCGCGGCGGGACAGACGTACGTGGCGCTCAGCCGGTGCCGGACAATGGACGGGATCCGCCTGGCCCAGCCCATCACGAAACGACACCTGCTCATCGACTGGCGCGTCTCCGAGTTTCTCACCGCCCTGCAGTACGGCATCGCGGAATCGACGCAGGGCAAGGATGACCGGCAGACGATGCTTGAGGACGCCATCATGGCCGAGGCGTCCGTCCGCATTACCTACCTGAAATCATCCGACGCCAAGTCCGTCCGCCTCATTACGCCGTACGCGATCGAGGAGGAAGAGTATAACGGCCAGACGTTCCTCGCGCTCCGTGCCTTTTGCCACGAGACGAAGGGCGAGCGCGTCTTTAATCTCAAGCGCGTTCTCCGAGTAGAAAAAACTTAACGATCCTTCGAATTTCGAGTTTAATATCAAACGTTCTATTCCACTATGTCCTTCAAACTCTACGGTCGCAACGCCGGCTCCCCGCTCCGCTGTCACTGGATCATGCACGAGCTTGGCCTTCCCTTCGAGATGATCGCCCTGGATATGCATGCGAAGGAGCACAAGGCTCCGGAATATCTCGCGATCAACCCGACCGGCCAGGTTCCGACGCTCGACCACGACGGGTTCATTCTCGCCGAGTCGCTCGCCATCAACGACTATCTGATCGAGTACGCCAACTCCGATCTCGCCGGGGCGAACGCGCAGGAACGGGCGAAGGTTTGGCAGTGGTCGCTCTGGACGATTTTGAACGCCCAGCCGGAACTGCTCTCGCTTGCCATGCCGAAGTGGACTGGCATCCCGCTGACCCCCGAGAACGACGCCGCGGTTCGCGCAAAGCTCGACAAGCACCTCCAGATCCTCGAGGCGCGTCTTGGCGCGTCAGCATATCTCGCCGGCGACCGGTTTACCGTCGCGGATATCAACGCGGCCACGGCGATCGGATACGCGTCGTACAGCGGGTTTGACCTTGGAGTCTATCCCGCAATCACAAAGTGGCTTGAAACGCTTACGTCGCGACCGGCGTATCTCGCGGCCAAGGCGTAGGCGAACCTATGGAAGCCCTCAATATTATCGGACTCACGAAAACCTACAAGACTGGGACAAAGGCGCTCAAGGGGGTCGACCTCACCGTCGAGGCCGGATCGATCACGGCGCTGCTCGGCGCGAACGGCGCCGGCAAAACGACGCTTATCGCGATCCTGACCGGGCTCGTAAACAAGTCGTCCGGCACGATTTCCGTGTTTGAGCACAGTATTGATTCGGACCCGGAGACCGTCCGATCGATGATCGGCATCGTGCCACAGGAGTTCAACTTCAGCATCTTTGAGAAGGTCGAGGAGATCGTCCTGAACCAGGCCGGATATTACGGCGTTCCTCGGGAGAAGGCTCGCGCGCGGACGGAGTTCCTCCTGAAGGAACTGGGACTTTGGGAGAAGCGATCGTCGGTCAGCCGCACGCTTTCGGGAGGGATGAAGCGCCGCCTGATGATCGCGCGAGCCCTGGTCCACGAGCCCCGCCTGCTGCTGCTCGACGAGCCGTCCGCCGGAGTGGACGTGGAGCTGCGACACGGGATGTGGGAGTTTATTCGCAAGATACACGCCGCCGGGACTACCGTGATCATGACCACGCACTATCTCGAGGAAGCCGAGAACCTGTGCGAGAACGTCGTCATCATGAAGAAGGGCGAAATCATCAAGTCGGGCGCGGTAAAGGTTCTGCTGCGTGACGCGAAGGAACAGTCGTTCGTGGTAACAGTCGTCCGTCCGTCCGGAACCGAGGAAATCGTTGATGTTTCGCTTGTGGACGGGCAATCCGTGACGGACTACGTTCAGAAGCTCGCCGCGGACGGGACGATCGTGCGAGACATACGGCCGAAGGCAAACCGGCTTGAGGAACTGTTCCTGGAAGTGAACTCCTAGTATGAAAATCCAAACATCCTGGATCGCGTTTTCGACGATCGCGCGAAAAGAGGTCGGGCGCATCTTTCGAATCTGGACGCAGACGCTGCTCCCGCCGATCATTACGCAGTCGCTCTACTTCGTTATCTTCGGCGCATTCCTTGGCCAGCGCATCGGCGAGGTGGGCGGGACCACGTACGCGGCGTTCCTTGTCCCGGGACTTGTGCTGATGTCCGTCGTCACGAACGCATTCTCGAACGTGGCGAGCTCGTTCTTCGGGTCCAAGTTCATGCGCAACATCGAGGAAATGCTCGTGGCGCCCGTGTCGCCGGGCGTCCTTCTCGCGGGGTTCTGCTCGGGCGGCGTCGTCCGGTCGGTCCTCGTCGGCATCATCGTATTCGTCGTCTCGACCTTCTTCGTCCCTTCGAGCTTCGCGCATCCCTGGGCAATAGTCGTATTCGGCCTCCTGACGGCCGTCATCTTCTCGTTGTTCGGATTCCTCAACGGTTTGTTCGCCCGCAAGTTCGACGACGTGAGCATCATCCCGACCTTCGTGCTCACTCCCCTCACCTATCTCGGCGGCGTATTCTACGACATCTCGTCCCTCCCGCCGTTCTGGCAGAACGTCGCGCGCCTGAACCCGCTCGTCTACTGCGTCGACGGATTCCGCTACGGTTTCTCCGGAATCGCCAGCACCCCGGTCGCGGAGAGCGCGATCATCCTGACCGTCCTGACCGTCGTCATGGCAGGAGGGCTTCTGTGGTGCGTCCGTCGCGGAATCGGGCTGAGGGACTAGGCTACTCGACGGAGACGATCACGTACTCGATCCGTCCCGCGGGACTTTCGTATGCGACGCGATCCCCCGCCTCGTGGCCGATGAGCGACTTGCCGATGGGCGACAGGTACGAGACGCGGCCGCGCAGAGGATTCGCCTCCTGCGATCCGACGACCTCAAGGACGGACGTCCGGGCGTTCGACGATTCGACGGTGACGCGGGACCCGATGCGGACGCGACCGTCGACCGATTCGGACTGGTCGATGGGGATCGCGGTGGCGAGGCGCTGCTCGAGCGAGGTGATCCGATTGTTGATCCTCCGCAGCTCGAACTTGGCGTAGCTGTACGCCGCGTTCTCCGAAAGGTCTCCCATCGCCGCGCACCGCCGCAGTTCCTCGGCCGCCACCGGGCGCTGCCGCTGCTCCAAATCGACGATCTCCTCCCGCATCCGCTGGATTTTCGCGGGAGTAAGAAAATCATCATGAACTTTCTTCGTCTGGGCGAGCGTCTCGGATTTTCGAGTCGGAAGTCTCATATATTCGCAGTATATCACGCCATTTGCTTGACAGTAACGCCGAAAAAAGGTATTATTCCGCCTGATTCGTCCCTACCCTCATGGCGGGACGACAAGACTCGGGCCGCGTACGTCAACGATTAAGGTGACAACGACGGAGTCGGGTCACCTATTTATTATGACGAATACGCAAAGCCCATCCAACGATGGGTTCTACGGCCTTGGCATTGCGCCGAGTCTTCTCGAAGTTTTGGCCAAGCTTAAGTACACGACCCCGACGCCCATCCAGCAGAAGGCCATCCCGGTGGCCGTGCAAGGACAGGATGTGATCGGCATCGCGCAGACGGGAACGGGCAAGACGCTCGCCTTCTCCATCCCGATGCTCATGCGCCTCGCCGCGACCAAGGGAAAGGGCCTTGTGCTTCTTCCGACGCGCGAACTCGCGCTGCAGGTCGAGGAGACGCTCGCCAAGCTTGGAAAGCAGGCCGGACTTCGCACCGCCGTTCTCATCGGAGGCGCGTCGATGAACATGCAGATCCAGAAGATCAAGGCCAACCCGCACGTGATCGTCGCGACCCCGGGTCGTCTGAACGACCACTTGGAGCAGCACACGGTGAAGCTCGACACGGTTTCCGTGCTCGTGCTCGACGAGGCCGACCGCATGCTCGACATGGGATTCGCCCCGCAGATCAACCGCATTTTGAAGCACGTTCCGAAGGAGCGCCAGACGATGCTCTTCTCGGCCACCATGGCCCCGGAGATCTCGAAGATGGCCGCCAACTACATGGCCATGCCGGTCCGCGTGGAAATTGCCCGCGCCGGAACCGCCGCCGACCAGGTGGAACAGGAGCTGTTCGTGGTTCACAAGAACGACAAGCTGCGCCTTCTCGACAAGCTGCTCCAGGAATACCACGGCACGGTGCTCGTGTTTTCCCGCACAAAGCATGGCGCGACCAAGATTTGCAAATCGTTGAAGAAGATGGGCTTTACAGCTACGGAGATCCACTCCAACCGATCGCTTAACCAGCGCAAGGAGGCGCTCGAGGGGTTCAAGAGCGGCAAGTACCGCATTATGGTTGCCACGGACATCGCGGCGCGCGGCATCGACGTGATCGGCATCGAGCTGGTGCTCAATTTCGACCTTCCGGACCAGGCCGAGGACTACGTCCACCGCATCGGCCGCACCGGACGCGCCGGACGCTCGGGCAAGGCGATCTCGTTCGCCACGCCGGAGCAGGGCCGCGACGTGCGCGACATCGAGAAGCTCGTGCGCACCCAGCTGAACATCACCAAGACCCCGGTACTCCCGCCCGCGCGCGGACATGTCACGAGCGAGGAGCTCGAACAGGAGGAGCGCAACAACTTCGGCGGCGACCGCCACAAGCAGCGCGGAGGACGCCGCGAGCAGCCCAAGCCGTTCGGCCGCCCGTCCCGCTTCCCCGCTACGCAGAGCAAGGGAGGCTTCGGCGGCGGAGCGACCGCGACGCGCAGCACCTCCACCCCGGGCGAACGCGCCCCGCAGCAGACCCAGCGCTCTGGATCCACGTCAATCCCGGGCACCAAGCCGAACTACGACGGCGAGTACCGCCGCGACAAGGGCGCCAAGCCGTCGGCAGGCCGCACGGGCGGTCGCCCAGCAGGCGGCCCGGGCGGACGCCGCCCCAAGATGGCCCCGCGCAAGTTCTTCGGCGGAATGGGAGTGTAGAGATCGATTTACAAAGGCCAAAGGGTTCGTCCCTTTGGCCTTTTTGGT